>PLUM01000043.1 GCA_003165465.1 Acidobacteriota bacterium | reverse complement strand
TTGACTTTTCCTTTTATAGAACTTCACAGGACTTGGCACAGAAACTCGGATGGTGTATAGAGCAACCCATCACAGGAGTCACCTGCGAGTGCTGCTTTCAGTGAAGGAGTCTCTCTTATGCGCTCAGTTCGGATGGTCCTTTTCATCGTGGCTGTTGGATTGTTGCCATTAGTCACACGCACCCAAGGCCCCGCTACGCATGCTTCCAAGAGCATCCCTCAGCCGTTCGAGACAATTAAATATTCGAAGCAATTCATTGCTGCCCATCTTGGACCTGGAAACAGCTTCTACATTGCCAAGACACCACCTGATTTCGATCTCGACACTATTGCGATGAGCCCGAGGGGCCGATTGCTAGCGATGGGTTGGGATTCCGGGAGGATCGAACTTTGGGATCTTCAGACTAAGCAGCGAGTTTCTGAATTCAAGTCCGGAATCGGAGCTCCACTTCACTTGCAATTCAACGTGGCTGAAGATCAGCTAATTATTGCAAGTGGTCGGAAGGTGGTGTTTTTGGAGGTTCCCAGCGGCAAGAAACTCAGAGGGTGGACCATCCCGCCGGGAAAACATAAGTACGGCATTCATGAGATCGTTCTTGACAGGCAGAGCAAATGGATGGCGTTCGCCGACGAGGAGAGCAGCAAGGTGCTTGATATTGTTGGAGAATCGCCAATGCAGATCGGGGACTTAAGGGATGCATACAGCGTAGCGTTGTCGCAGGACGGTCACGACTTATGGACGGTAAACAGAAGCGAACTCACGCGGTACAGCACATCAAACTGGCAGGAGACTGGTCGCTATCCACTTCAGGCCCCTCCTGTGGAGGGCACTCCTCCCCTCATTCGAACTGGTGCCACGCAGGATGGGAATTGGTCTGTAGCTGTGCCATCAAGTAGGGGCCTAGTGATTTACCGCGAGCGGGAGACGGTGGGTAAGTTCGTGACCGACGAGTTCACATATGCGGTTGCATTCTCCCGTTCTGGAGGCACCTACATCAATTTGACCAAGGAAATTAGCTTAGTGGATGCGGCAGGCAAGGTTCTGTGCACGATGTCCGGCAAGAGTTGGTACCGCTATTCGATAAGCGACGACGGTCAATGGCTTGCATTATCGAATTCCGATGGCGTGGATGTATGGCGCGTGGAAGACCTTCTGCATGGTTGTGCAGTACAGCCTTGACGCGAACGGACTCGATGTGTTCAAGCTATATCGAAAAGGTTCTCAACTCCCGAGAAACGGCGTTATCGGAATCTGGGATTCCAGGAAAATCTACCGAATCCACATGCAATCGCCGTAACTATAAAAACGGTATCGGGATTCGACGGCGTGGTGGTACGCCTGCATGATGAGTTCGCGGCCTGCGAAGGCGCTGACTAGGATCAGGAGTGTGGATTGCGGCAAATGGAAATTTGTGACCAGTTGATTGACGGCGCGGAAGGTGTGGCCCGGCTTCATGAAAATGCCGGCTTCTGCGGGGCCGGGCTCGACTAGAGTTTCCCTGGGGTTCCACGTTTCGCCGTGTCGCGCGGCAGATTTGTCGGCGGCATCTTCTAGCGCGCGCACGACCGTCGTGCCCACCGCCAGAATTGGGCGGCCTTCGCGGCGCGCCTTGCAAATCGCGGCGGCCGAGGTTTCCGGGATTTCGTAGCGTTCGGAATGAATTTGGTGCTTCTCGATTTCCTCTTCGTGGATGGGCTGGAAGGTGCCCAGGCCGACGTCCAGCGTGATGGAAACCATTTCGATGTTTCGCTGGCGCAGCTTTTCCAGGATCGCGGGAGAAAAATGCAGGCCGGCGGTGGGCGCGGCCACGGCTCCCGGGCGGTCTGCAAAAATCGTCTGGTAACGCTCGCGGTCCGCTGTTTCATCCTCGCGCGCGATGTACGGCGGCAGAGGAACGTGGCCTAGTTTTTCGATGGCTTGCGTGACGTCGCCTTTCGCCGACAGGCGGATTCGCCGCAAGCCATACTCGCCGCGCCCAATCACTTCGGCGATCAATTCTCCGTCTCCAAAATCGACGCGCTCTCCCACGCGCATCTTTTTTCCTGGGCGCACCAGGGCTTCCCACTCCTGCGGCGCGACCTGTTTGGTAAGGAGCACTTCGATCTCGGACGATAGAAATTCGCGCACGGTGCGGGGATTGTGTCCCGGCTTTTCTGCACGCAAACCCTCGCGGCGTCCAAACAGCCGCGCTGGAATCACGCGCGCGTTGTTCACCACGATCAGCTCGTCGCCGCGAAGCAGGTCGGGCAGCGAGCGAAAGACCGAATCCTCCCATGCGTGCGTCTCGCGATCCAGGATCAACATGCGCGAGGCGTCGCGCTCCGGCAGAGGCTGCTGGGCGATGAGTTCCTGAGGAAGGTCGAATTGGAAGTTGGAAAGAATCATGGATGGGTGCAATGACTATAAGGCATTTCCGGTTGAGTGTGCAATTGCAGGCTGTTGATATTTTATAAGTCGTGTTCATGTATATAGATAGAGCAATTTATCGGCAATTTTGGCGAGGAAACAAAGTACTTGACAATGACACGCGCATATTTTATGCTTTGCTTGCAGTAACATTAACAGCGCAAACGCACGGAGGACATAAAATCATGGCTACATTTGCTCGTCTCGAACCGTTTCATGGTATTTCATCGCTTCAGAATCATTTCAACCGGCTTTTCAATGAGTCGTTCCGTACCCCGAGCGACAAGTCGGCTTTGACGACTTGGGCGCCGGCAGTCGATATCTACGAGACCCCCAACGAACTGGTGGTCAAGGCGGACCTGCCCGATGTGAACGAGAAGGACATCGACGTGCGCGTCGAGAATAACTTGCTCACCATCCGGGGGGAGCGTAAGTTTGAAAAGTCCGTATCCGAGGAAAATTACCTGCGCGTCGAGCGCACCTACGGCTCGTTCAGCCGCAGCTTCTCGCTGCCGAACACGGTGAACGCGGAAGCGATCGGCGCGGAGTACAAGAACGGCGTGCTGACCCTCACCCTGCCGAAGCGCGATGAATCGAAACCGCGCCAGGTGAAGGTGAATGTCACCAGCGCCAGCGGCAGCAAGTAACATTCCGGCGCAAGATGGAAGCATCGCCGCGACGTCTATGGTGTCCAGTGATGTAAAGGGGGCGGGGCCAGGTGAAAAGCCGGCCCCGCCGTTTTTCGAAAGTGAGGTACGAACAATCATGGTCCGCTTCGACAAATTCACATTAAAAGCGCAGGAAGCCATTCAATCGGCACAGGACATTGCCGCGCGGCACGATCATCAGCAGATCGAGCCGCTGCATCTTTTGGGCGCGCTCGTCGCGCAACATGACGGCGTCATTCCTCCGCTGCTCACGCGGCTGGGCGTGCGTCCGGAAACGCTGGCGGGCGAGATTGAAGGTTCGCTTGGGCGCATTCACAAGGTGACGGGAGCGGTGCAGCAGCAGATGAGCCCGGCATCAAACAAAGTGCTCGAGGGCGCGTTCGTCGAAGCCGAGCAATTCAAGGACGAATACGTTTCCACCGAGCACATTCTCATGGCCATCGCCACGATTCGCAAGGATGAGGCCGCCGAGCTTCTGGCGAAACACGGAGCCACGCGTGAAGCGATTCTCCAGGCGCTGACCTCGGTGCGCGGCAGCCACCGCGTGACATCGCAAAATCCGGAAACGACATTCCGCGCGCTGGAGCAATATGGGCGCGACCTGATTGAACTCGCGCGCCGGGGAAAACTCGATCCGGTGATCGGGCGCGACGATGAAATTCGCCGCGTGATGCAGATTCTCGCGCGCCGCACAAAAAATAATCCGGTACTGATCGGCGAGCCCGGCGTGGGAAAAACCGCCGTGGTCGAGGGCCTCGCGCAGCGCATCGTCGCAGGCGATGTGCCCGAAGTGCTGCGTCCGAAGCGCGTGATCGCCCTGGACCTGGCCGCGCTCGTGGCGGGCGCGAAGTATCGCGGCGAATTCGAGGACCGCTTGAAGGCGGTGCTGAAGGAGATCACCGAATCCGAAGGGCGGATCATTCTGTTCATCGACGAATTGCACACGCTGGTGGGAGCGGGCGCGGCGGAAGGCGCGATGGACGCTTCCAACATGCTGAAGCCGGCGCTCGCGCGCGGCGAACTGCGCGCAATCGGCGCGACCACACTGAACGAATATCGCAAGTACATCGANNGCGCTCGAACGCCGCTTCCAGCCCGTGCTGGTTGCCGAACCTTCGGTCGAAGACACCATCGCGATTTTGCGCGGCTTGAAGGAGCGCTACGAACTGCACCATGGCGTGCGCATCAAGGACGCCGCGATTCTGGCCGCGGCCACGCTTTCGCATCGCTACATTACCGACCGTTTTCTTCCGGACAAGGCCATCGACTTGATCGACGAATCCGCCGCGAGCCTGCGCATGCAGCTCGATTCGCTGCCGGTCGAGATCGACGAAATCGAGCGGCGCATCATGCAGCTGGAAATCGAGCGGCAGGCGCTCTTGCGCGAATCCGACGCGCATTCCAAGGAGCGGCTGAAGATACTGGAAACGGAGCTGGGCGGGCTGCGCGAGGAATCGAGCGCGCGCAAGGCACGGTGGCAGGTGGAGAAAACGGCCATCGCCAAAATTCGCGGAGTGAAGGGACAGATCGAACAGCTTAAGGCCGAGGAGTTGCGCCTGGAACGCAGCGGAGACCTCGCGAAGGTCGCCGAAATCCGCTACGGCAAGCTCGCGACCGCCGAGCGGGAACTGGCCGCCGCGCAGACAAATTTCGAGGACGTGCAAAAGAACGGCGGCATGTTGAAGGAAGAAGTCGGCGAAGAGGACATTGCCAAGCTGGTGAGCAAGTGGACCGGGATTCCGGTCGGGCGATTGCTGGAAGGCGAAGCGCAGAAACTCGTCACGATGGAATCGCGGCTGCGCCAGCGCGTGATTGGGCAGGACTCGGCGCTCGAACGCGTGGCGAATTCCATACGCCGCAATCGCGCAGGACTCTCCGATCCCAACCGGCCCATCGGCTCGTTTATTTTTCTCGGGCCCACGGGCGTCGGGAAAACGGAACTCGCTCGCGCGCTCGCCGAATTTTTGTTTGACGACGAAAAATCCATGATCCGCCTCGACATGTCCGAATACATGGAAAAGCATTCCGTCTCGCGCATGATCGGCGCGCCGCCGGGCTATGTCGGCTATGAAGAGGGCGGGCAGCTCACGGAGCAGGCGCGCCGCCATCCGTATTCCGTGATCCTGTTCGACGAAATCGAAAAGGCGCACCCTGAGGTTTTCAATATACTGTTGCAAATTCTCGAGGACGGCCGCCTGACCGATGGCAAGGGCCGCACCGTCGATTTCCGCAACGCCGTTCTGGTGATGACCTCGAACGTCGGCTCGTCCGCGCTGTTCGATCTCGCGGGAAGCGATCCGGAGCGCGCCCGCAAAGAGGCGATGGAAGCACTGCGGCAAGCCTTCCGGCCGGAGTTCATCAACCGGATTGACGACATCGTGCTGTTCAATCCTCTGGGCAAGGAGCAGCTCAACAAGATTGTCGACCTGGAGTTGAGTAAGGTGATGCGCCTGCTCGCCGAACGAAAGCTGCGCATCGAGCTGACGCCCGCCGCGCGCGAGAGGCTCGTCCGCGACGGTTACGATCCGGCCTATGGAGCGCGGCCGCTGCGCCGCACCGTCCAGCGGCTCGTTCAGGATCCTCTGGCGATGCGCATCCTCGACGGCGGAGTTTTGCCCGGCGATCTGGTGCGCGTCGATATCGATCCGGAGACGGACTCGATGCGCTTCGAGCGCGCCGAACAGAAGGCGGAGCCCGGAACAGCCGAAGCTGCGTCCACCTCCGCCGCGAAATCCGGACGGCGTCGGTAATGTTTTCGTAGCGCCGGCGTCTCGCCGGCAGTTTTTCAGCCCTCGAAAGATGAAAAGAGCCGGCAAGATGCCGGCACTACGAAAACCGTCGTCATGCGGAAGTTTTTTCGGAAAATGATTTGTCGCCAATGGTTTGTCATTATCGATTTGTCATTAATGATTTGCGATTGATTTGCCCTGGGCTCGACGCTTGGCGCGCACCAAGTTGACGCATCCGGTGGAAACTTTTAGACTGAATTGACGGCTTTTTTATTCGGGTGAACTCATGCGAGCGATAAAGACTCTATTCTTGCTGACCGCGCTGACCATGCTGCTGGTGGTGGGCGGCGGAGCGATTGCCGGGCAGAACGGAATGACCATTGGCCTGCTGATGGCCGTGGGGATGAACGGCTTCGCGTATTTTTTCTCCGACAAGGTTGCGATTATGTCGAGCGGCGCGCAGCCAGTGTCGCGCGAGGAGCTTCCGCGCCTGTACGAAGTGATGGAGCGGCTGGTGGCCAAGGCGAATCTGCCGATGCCGAAACTGTACAGGATTCCGCAGCCCGCGCCGAACGCGTTCGCCACCGGGCGCAATCCGTCGCACGCCTCGGTCGCGGTCACGGCGGGCCTCATGGAATTGATGAATGACGACGAACTCGAAGGCGTCATCGCGCACGAGCTTTCGCACGTCCGCAACTACGATATTCTGATCACCTCGATCGCCGCCACGCTGGCCGGGGCCATCACGTGGATCGCGACCATGGGCCGCTGGGCGATGATCTTTGGCGGCTTCGGCGGCTCGCGCGACAACGAGCGAGGCGGTGGCGGTCTGGGGGCGCTCCTGATGCTGATCGTTGCGCCGATTGCCGCGTTGCTGATCCAACTCGGGATATCCAGGCAGCGCGAATTTTCCGCCGACGCTTCTGGCGTGCAAATGGTCGGACACACTTACGGATTGATCAGCGCGCTCGAAAAGCTGGGCGAGTACAACAAGCGAATTCCGATGGACGTTTCCCCGGCCACCGCTTCCCTGTTCATCGTGGCGCCACTCAGCGCCGGTCAGATGCTTTCGGGCCTGTTCAGTACGCATCCGCCGCTGGCCGAGCGGATCGCGGTGCTGCGTAGCATGACCGTTACCAGGTAACCCACTTTCCTACCACAGGTTACGGATGGCGCGGGCTTCGCGGGCAACTCGCCGCGAGATTGCCCTGCCGCCAACGTAAATTCGCGCAGAGGTAATAAAGTTTCGCCAAATGGAAAAAATGCCTATTGTGTTGCACACCGCAAACGCGGCATAATTTTCCAGCGTCCATCTAATCTTCTCATTACATAGGAGTTAGACATCCCTACAATGGATGCGCCGTTTGGCTTATGGCGTGCATAAATCCATTGTGTTTGGTACCGGGGAAGGTTGCGAGTATGACCTGTAGGGCTACAATCCGTCTAATCTGCGAGTATTTGGAAGGCCGTCTGGCGCCGGAAGTCGCGAGCGAAACCCAGCATCATTTAAGCAGGTGCCAGAATTGCCGCACTGTGTTTGACGCCGCCGTCCTCACGTTGGAAGTTTATTTCGACCGCAAAGTCGACCAGGTTTCTGTCCGCCAGCCGCGCGTCGCTTAATTTTTTACTCGCCGCTCCGTATAAATTCCCGTATAAATTCTGAGACGGTTGTGTGTGCAATTAAATCTCCTTAAATCAAAGACTTGGCTAATCCTCCTTCCATTCCTTGGTAAAAGTTACACGTTAACGCTTCTTATATCCGTGCCGTGTATCGCATCTCGTAATTCACTAAACTTCTTATTTACTGAAAGATACGAGCGTATTGCTCACCCGCAGCCGCTTTGGTGCGTGACATGCACCTTCCCATTGCGCGAGGGAAATCGCAAAGGAGATCAAATTTTATGAGCGAACAAGAGAATTACGAAGGCACCACACAAAGTTCACCACGATGGATGGGGATCGCCGTGGTTGGGCTGGCGGTTCTCTCTCTGGCCGGTCTGGGCTTGGCATGGAATGCCGGCAACCACGCACGCACTGCCGAGCAGGCCATGCAGACGATGGCGACACAGAACAAGACCTTTCAAGTGAGCCAGGAAGGAATCAACCAGCGCGTCGACCAGGCGGAGAACACCAACGCCCAGTTGCAGGGAGAAGTGAATCTGGTGGGCAACAAGCTGAAGCTCACCGAGAGCCAACTGGCCGCCGCCCGCAACCAAGTCAAGGAGAACCACGCCGATTACACTAAGAAGATCAGCGACGTGGAATCCACGCTGGCGACTAAAGCCAACGCGGATGACGTGAACACGATCGGCACGGATGTGAACGGCGTGAAGAGCGACCTCGACGCCACCAAAGGCAACCTGCAACAGCTGCGCGGCGAGCACGGCGAGCTGATTGCCCGCAACCACGAAGAACTCGAACAACTCAAGCGATCGGGCGAGCGCGATTATTTCGAATTCACGCTGACTGGCAAGGGGCGAAAAGAACATGTGGGCCAGACGCAGATCGAGCTGCGCAGCGCCAGCGGCAAGAAGCACCAATTCAGCATCGCCATGTACGTGGATGACATGCGCCTGGAAAAGAAGAACAAGTCCGTCAACGAACCCATCTACTTCTACATGGGCGGATCGCGCCAGACGATGGAACTGGTCGTCAACCAGGTAACCGACAAGAAAATTTCGGGCTACTTGAGCGCACCTAAGGCCATTGCAGCCGCGGTCGCAGCCAGCGCGAAGGTGAACTAAAGCGAACGATTTCGCACCACCGCACGGGCTGTATACAACTACTACAACAAAGAGAGGGCCGCTTCGGCGGCCCTTTTCTTTTTTCGGTGGCACAGGCTTCAGCCTGTGTGGTTTTGATTTGCGCAAATCAACACAACGCAGGCTGAAGCCTGTGCCACTGCCCGTTCGCTTCGAGGTTGACAGCTACCGATGGCTCCGACTATCGTGAGCTTACTGTGAAAATATTGGTGATTGGGAGTGGGGGACGCGAGCACGCAATGGTCTGGCGGCTGCGTCAATCGCCCGAAGTCGAGAAGATATGGTGCGCGCCGGGCAATGGCGGGATCGCGGAGTATGCCGAATGTGTGCCCGTAAGCGCCGACGACGTGGAGGGGTTGGTGTCCCTGGCTGAGCGGCTCAAGCCGGACCTTACCGTGGTGGGGCCGGAAGCGCCGCTGGTTGCCGGGCTTCGCAACAAATTTGAATTGCGCGGCATGAGGCTGGTGGGGCCTTCGCGGCGAGACGCGCGCCTCGAAGGCAGCAAAATTTACGCCAAGGAGTTCATGGGCCGCTACGGCATCCCCACGCCGACGCTCTATGGCGATTTCGATTCGCCGATCGAAGCCATACGCGCGCTGGACGCGGTGGATTGGCCGGTGGTGATCAAGGCCGATGGATTGTGCGCGGGCAAGGGCGTCCTCGTGGCGGAGAGTCGTCCGGAGGCCGAGGCGTTCATTCGCCGCATCATGCAGAAGCACGAACTTGGTCCCGGCGGCTCGCGTTTGTTGCTCGAACATGCGCTCAAGGGCGATGAACTTTCGTTCATCGTGCTGACGGATGGGCGATCTTTCATACCCATGGCGCCGACGCGCGACCATAAGCGCGCGTTCGATGGCGACCGCGGCCCAAATACCGGAGGGATGGGCGCGTACACGATGGACGGAATGATTACGCCGCGATTCGAATCGGTGATCGTCAAGGACATCGTGTCTCCAACAATTGCCGGACTTTCCGAGGAAGGAATTCCCTACACCGGCTTTCTGTATTTTGGGCTGATGCTGACCGCAAGCGGCCCCACGGTGCTCGAGTATAATTGCCGGCTGGGCGACCCGGAAACGCAGCCCATCATGATGCGCATGGATTTTGACTTGGCGGTGGCGTTTGACGCGGTGGCATCGCGCAAGCTGGACCGGATCAAGCCCGCATGGAAGGCGGGCGCGAGCGTTAGCATTGTGATGGTGTCAGGCGGATACCCAGGCACATTTGAGACGGGCAAAGTAATTACGGGACTAGCGGAGGCTGCGGCGCTACCGAATGTAGCCATATTTCATGCGGGGACGAAGCGCGATGGCGATTCCATCGTAACGAGTGGCGGTCGCGTGCTGGGCGTAACGGCCGTGGCCGATTCGCTGGAGCAGGCGATTCACAAGGCCTACGAAGCCGTGGGCAAAATTCATTTTGACGGCGCGCAATACCGCACCGATATCGGTGCCAAGGGAAATCTGCAAACGTGCGCGAAAGCCGAGGTGCCTCATGGCTGAAGTCCTGCACATCTTTCAATGTCTGGCGCACGGCAAACCGATGCGCGAATTCGAAGAAGCGCTGGCGATGGAGAACAAGGGATTGAAGGACTGCATTCACGGGCAGGCCGGCAGCCTGCGTCAGGTGCTGGTGATGGCCGGGGAGACGCTCGAGGAGTTTGGCATTGCACCGGGCCAAGCCAAGGAAAATATCACGACGTACGGCATTGTTGTCTCGACCTTAGCCCTCGGGCAGAGGCTGCGCATTGGCGAAGCGTTGCTCGAGGTCTCCGAGCCGTGCCCGACATGCCATCTGATGAACGAAATTCGCCCGGGGCTGCAGGATCAGATTCAGGGCAGGCGCGGCGTGATGTGCCAGGTGATCGAGGCGGGCCGCATACGCCGGGGCGACCTGGTTGAGATCGAAGACCAAGGGCGCACCGCATCGTAACGGCTGGACTTTTTCCGCCGTGACGCATGGTTGTTGAACAACATCACATCAAGATCACATTCAGCGGGAACGCAAGGAGCATTCATGTCCAGTGAAGCGAAGAAAACCAGGAAACCTCTCGTCGGAATCGTCATGGGGTCGGACACCGATTTGCCGGTGATGAGCGAGACGGCGAAAATGCTGGAGAAATTCGATATCGCGTTCGAAATTGAAGTGACCTCGGCGCACAGGTCTCCGGCGCGCACGCACGAATACGCAACGACGGCGCTTTCGCGCGGCCTGAAAGTGGTGATCGTCGCGGCGGGCGGCGCGGCGCATCTGGCGGGCGTGGTTGCGGCGGTCACCACGCTGCCCGTGGTTGCCGTGCCCATGGCGACCACCGTGCTCTCCGGCATCGATTCCCTGCTGTCCAGCGTGCAAATGCCCGCGGGCGTGCCCGTAGCGGCCATGGCCATCGACAAGCCCGGCGCGGTGAACGCGGCGATTTTCGCGGCGGAAATTCTGGCCACGTCCGACCCCGAAGTTTCCAAGCGCCTCATCACATACAAGGAAGAGCTCGCCAAATCGGTGGCCGAAAAAAGCGCGCGCGTGAAATTGCAATACGCCGGAAAAACCAGCTGATCCGCGGATTTACAAATAGCAATTCAAATAGGTAAGAGACTTTTTTAGTAGCACAGGCTTCAGCCTGTGTGGTTTTGATTTGCGGCAAACTAAAGTTAAAAGAACACAGGCTGAAGCCTGTGCCACTAAATCATCGCGAAAAAACGGGAGAAATCTGTTCCGAATTAAAACAGAAAGGGCTCGCCGAATCTCTTCGGCGAGCCCTTTTTTGCTCTGCAACACACTGCGATCTTGACGGGAAAACGCTGCACTACTTCTTCGTGGCGGCGTTCATGTGCTCGATCATGCGGCGCGTGAGGTGCGGCACGATGCCGAGGATGCGCTCGATCAGCATCAATTGTCCCCGGTGGTGCATTTCATGCTCTTTCACCGAGAGGATCATATCGAAGCGCGTGCGTGCGGCCGGCGTCGCTCCGGGCGGCATCGCTACGGTCTCGGCCAGGAATTTCTCATTGAGCCCTTCCATCCACTTGGCCCACTCCTCGCCGTTGCTCTTCAATAATTCAATGATCTGAGCCTTGGTGCGCGGCTTTTTTTCTTCGGCCGTGAGTCGCTTCATCAGCGAGGGAAAATCGAATCCCGCGAGAGTCGTCAGGCGATCCTCGGCGTGGGCCTTCTTTTGAAAGGTGTTGCTCACCGCGATGTGCGACAAAAGCTCGGCCACGCTGCGCGAGTCGGGCATGGGACGGAAACTGTACTTATCCTCGGGAATGTCCTCGGCGATGGCCAGGGTGTTCTTGCGGACAGTGCGAAAACTTTCGGCTAATTCCTTGCCACCATAATAGTTCACAGGGTTGCTCCTTCATTCAAACAAATTGTATTTTCCAACATCTAGTGGAAGAGACTGGATTCTAACATGGCCCGAGGGCTTAATAGTCATGCTACCGGCGGAGGCACGGGATGCACCCTGTGCTTGATGGGATAGCGGATACGGGCGCGGAAAAGGGACCACGCCTCGGTCAGCACGCGGAATGTGGAGTCCATCCGCCGTGATTCCTACATTCCGATTACCCCCGTTTATCAGGAAGTGGCAGTAGTGCCGAGATCCATAGTCTACGGGTCGTCTGGCATTTGCTTGCGCAACGCTATCGGGAAACAAATGGCTAGCAACGATTCTCACAATTGCCAAGAAATTTTGCGATTGATGGGGACACCAGCGTCATTCATACTAAGTTGTTCCAGGTGGAACTTCGAATCTGCACTCCCTGAGCGCCACAGCATTAGCTGAATATGCCTATCCCACCAGATATTTACCTCTAGAATAAATACAAAGTGGGGATTTGCTCAGTTGCGACTCATGGCTGATTTCCTGGATGCGATTGACAATCCGGTGTGCATAGCGACGGGATCGAAAAGCGGGAGGCTGGGCCACCCGCCCTCGAAATAAAGCATGCTGGCACACAGCGCCAACTTCTTCGAAAATCAAGACGAAAATCCTAGATCGAACGTTTCATCTCGATCAAAATGAAGAGCTCAGTCCTGTTTTAATCCCTGACACAACTCGTTCTTCCAGAATCGTGGTCCGTATAGCGATGCTCTCCTGCTGGACATGGCGCGGCCTGACCTTGTACACCCTGGTCGCCGGTGCGTCCCGTTTGGCCCGAGTCGCCGGTCCGTCCCGTCTGGCCCGCGTCTCCGGTGTGTCCCGTCCGACCTCTGTCTCCGGTCTGGCCTTGTTGCCCCGTGTCTCCTGTGTATCCTGTGCGGCCCCTATCTCCGGTCTGGCCCATATCTCCGGTCTGGCCTGGTTGCCCCGTGTCTCCAGTGTATCCCGTGCGGCCCCTGTCTCCTGTCTGGCCCGAATCTCCGGTCTGGCCAGCTTGTCCTTGCGGTCCGGCTGGTCCTTGCACCGGCGCCGCCGGGTAGTTGTTACACCCAGCAATAAGTAGCACCAGCGAGAGCGTACCTATAAGCGGAAATGTCTTCATTTTGATTCTCCTTTGTTGTGTTGCTCGGCGCAGAACCCTGCCGCCGCAGGAAATTGTACGCAGTAAGGGTAGTATCCAGCGTCGCACCGGTGGGCGCTGTTCGAATATGCACACTTGTACAAAACATTCAGGGTGGGAGTGGAAACTCCTTCACGCTCGAAAAAGGACGTATGAATCCCGTGACACCGCGAGCTGGGGGCACCTGAAGGATTCGCATTCTCGATATGGGGAAGAAAGATGATGGCGACGGTGTGTGGCCGTACGTGCAGAGTTGTGGGGTCCGGTGGGTCATCCCAAGTCCCGTTTATGGGGACTTGTCTCGGCGGCGCGACCCGTGCTATATCTCTCGCCTATGAAAAGTTCCTCATACGCAATGCCCTAGCTCTATCCACCGCCACGTTTCTGGTTGCGGCAGCCGCTAGCCGCGGGGTACCAAGCAGTCACTGCAACACCTTTTCCGGACGACCTCGAACAGTAAAGTCCGATGGGGGATAATTCCTGGTGGAGATTCTGAGGAGGAAAAAATTGGGACGAATAATATCTGCGATCTTTTTCACGGGATTGGTAGTCTTCGCGGTGAAGACAAATGCGCAGGAAAAGCTTCCATTGAAGTTGGTTGCGACGATCCCAATGCCAGGCTTCACTGGAGACTTTGATCATTTTGGGCTTGACCTCAAGGGCGACCGTCTATTTCTCGCGGCAGAGGACCAGAAAACAGTCGAGGTGTTTGACCTGCGGACGGGGAAGCGAATTCACAGCATTGAAGGCTTTGGGCATCCCCTCACAATGGTTTATCTATCCGAGTCAGACCGCCTTATCGTCACGAACGGCGACACCGATGACCTTGCGTTAGTGGATTGTAAGGAATACAAAATCATTAACACTCTTAAGCTGGGAAAAGGCGTGGACCACAGCGCCTACAACCCTGTGAACAAATACCTTTATGTGGAGAACGGCGGCGGACCAGACGCGAAAATGCACGCACTCAGTATCATTGACACCAAGTCTTTTAAGATAGTCGGTGAGGTCCCCGGACTTCCAGGAGATTCCAACGAAGGGATGGTTATCGACGGCGCGGGCAAGAAACTGTATGTAAATCTCACGGGTTCAGATGAGGTCGGAGTAATTGATCTAGACACGCGCCGGATCGTTGCCAAGTGGCCACTGCCCGACGCGCATGTCGGCCACGCGATAGCTTTGGACGAAACCAATCACCGCCTATTTACCGCCACTCGCAAGCCGCCACAGTTTATTGTTTTCAATACAGACACCGGAAAAGTCGTGGCTTCTCTCCCTTGTGTAGGCGTGAACAGCGACATGTCTATTGACTTCGCGCGTAAGCGAATTTACATAACCGGGAGCGATACAGCTTCTGTTTTTGAACAGCGCGATGCAGATCATTATGAGCACATCGCCGAGGTGCCCACCGCATACCGCGCCAAGTCATCCATTTTTGTACCCGAACTCAAGCGGCTTTATGTTGCCGATTCAGGCAAGGGAAAGCCGGATGTGAAGTTGGCGCTGCAAATTTTCGAAGTTCAATAAACTAGACTTCGCACGAGTTCGATTCAGGTCAACGTTGCCCCCTACAATCAAATTCGCTTGACCAAGCGGGAGCTTTCGCCGCTGCCACGGCAAAGTCACCCGGTCTCGGACCAAGCCCTTCCATGAGAAGGCCGGTTAGTGTCAAGTCGGTTTTTCTTTTTCTTA
>PLUM01000062.1 GCA_003165465.1 Acidobacteriota bacterium | reverse complement strand
TGCTCGCTCCACATCACGCTGAAAATACCCAGCTCGGTGAACCTTGGATCGCGCCCAAGTATCTTCTGGATGCGCGCGTATTCCTCGGCGGTGAGGCCGTGCTCGGCCGCCAGTTCCAGTGTGACTTTAATTTCGGTGTCTAACATGTTGTCGTCTGAAGCCTGCGGATCAAATTCGTAGGGGCACGGCATGCCGTGCCCCTACCAGTGCAACATTCATCTCACTACGCTGAAACGGATGTTTGCCTGATCAGCGACTCGATCAGCGAGCGAAATATCACCAGGCCGTCGGCCGAGCCGAGCGCCGCTTCCACAGCGCGCTCCGGATGCGGCATGAGGCCCATCACGTTGCGCTCGCGATTGCAGATGCCCGCGATATTCGCAAGCGAGCCGTTTGGATTCGCCGCCGCGTCCTCGCGTCCATCCGGCGTCGTATATCGAAACACGATTTGTTTGCTGCGCTCGAGTTCAGCGAGCGTCGCTGCACCGCAGAAATAATTTCCGTCGCCGTGCGCGATGGGAATTTGCAGCACCTGGCCGGGCCTGGCCGCGGCGGTAAATGGCGTGTCCGTGGTCTCCACGCGAATGTAGACCTGCTTGCACACGAAGCGCATTCCGGCATTGCGCTGGAGCACTCCGGGAAGCAACCCCGCTTCGCACAGAATCTGAAAACCGTTGCAGATGCCGAGGACGAGGCCGCCGTCGCGCGCGAACTTTTCCACCGCGCGCATCACGGGAGAAAACCGCGCAATCGCGCCCGTGCGCAGGTAATCGCCGTAGGAAAATCCGCCGGGCAGAAGAATCGCGTCAACGCCATTCACGTTTTCGGATTGATGCCACAGGAATTCGACGGGCTGGTGGAGGACGTGGCCGAGGGCATGATACGCGTCATGGTCGCAGTTCGAGCCCGGAAACACGACCACACCGAATTTCATCGCGTGAGTTCTCCCCTCGCGCGCATTTTAACACAGGGCGGGAAGATATTCTCCGCCGCGCGGAAAAGGAATCGTGACCCTGTGCGGCGAGGTGGGATGGTGGTGTGGCGCGGCTTTACAGGGTGCTGAAAAAGCGCTCCATCCTCTTGTCATTCCGAGCGAAGCGAGGAATCTCTCTTTCTTTTCCTGGGCGTAGATCGAAGAGAGATTCCTCGCTTCGCTCGGAATGACAAAGCAGAGATTTTTTCCGCAGCCTACAACCTGTGTTTCATGCGGGAAATGCGAGCTAGCTGGCGCCTTCGATAATTCGGATGTCCCGCTCGGCCGCGCCATGCATGGTGCGGCATGCCGATTGGTACGCTTCGCTCTCGAACGTGGACATGGCCTGCTGCAGGCTGTCGAACTCGATGACCACGGTGCGCATGTTCTTTCCCGCTTCGTAGGTCTTTGCGGGCATTCCGCGGCCAAGAAAACGTCCGCCGCCGCTTAGGATTGCAGGCCCAGCCAATTTCGAGTATTCGGCAATCGCGTCCGGGTTCGAGATCGAGCGGTAGAAACAGATCCAATATGCTTTCGCCATGAAGCTCTCCTGTTAAGAAGTATTTATCGCATTGCGGCCGTTCATTTTTATGGAACAAGTTGCATAAGCTAACAGAAAACCCCCGCCTCTGAAGAGGCGGGCTACAGCAACAACTTGACGCCTTGCTAGTGCTGTAGCCCGGGTCTTCAGACCGGTGGCTTTTCTTTCACCGTTCAGAGACGCAGCATTTTGACTAGCGTACCGCCCAGAATGGCTTCCTTCTGTGTGTCGTTCAGCGACGGCGAATTCAGAATCAGGTCCACATTCGATTGCCAGTTAAACGGCTCATCGGTGCCGAACACCACCTGCCCGTAGCCCACTTCCGCCACCAGATGCCGCAGGCCTTCTTCGGTGAGAACGATGCTGTCGACCAGAATCTGGTTCTTCATGTATTCGCTGGGGTGCTTCTTGTTCAGGCAATCGGATTTCGGGCGCACCTGGCAGGCGACTTCGGTGCGTCCCAGATACGACGCGAGATAACCGCCTCCATGCGCCGCGCAGATTTTCATGCCGGGAAAACGATCCAGCGTGCCGTCGAAAATCATGTGCGTGAGGAACACGGTGGTTTCCAGCGGGTTTCCGATGATGTTGGGCAAGTCTCCGCGTCCGTCGAGTCCGCCCTTCTTCACCACATTCTCGGCGCTCTGCGGGTGCATGAAGACCATCACGTCAAGCTCCTGCACCTTGGCCCAGAAGGGATCAAAGCGGGGCGACGACAGCGGTTCGCCATCGACGTGCCCTCCGATGGACGCGCCGCGCAGCTTGAGTTTCTTGACCGCATATTCGAGCTGCTCCGCCGCGAGGTCCGGAAATTGCAGCGATACGGCCGACATCGCCACGTATCGGTCCGGATGGAGGGCGCACCATTCCGCGAGCTTTTCGTCTTCCAGCCGGACAATCTTGCTGGCAAGGTCGCGGTCCGCGCCGTAGTACCAGTAAGGATTGATGGTCAGAAGTTGAACGTCGATGCCGTGCTCGTCGAGCCACTGGATGCGCTCCGGCCCCATGACCATTTGCCCGCGCGGCGGCGCGCTGATGATCGAAGCCAGCTTGGTGTCCTTGACGAGATCCCACACTTCCGGGATCTGGCAATGCGCATGCACGTCGACGACTTTCACGCGCCGCCCGCCAAGGAACACTTCCCGGCGTTTTCCGGGAGCCGCAGCCGGCCCGCCCTGAAGCGGAATCCCGGCGAACGAGCGTCCCGCGAGCAACATGCCGGTGGTCGCGCCCGCGGCAACCTTCAGAAAATTCCTGCGATCTCGCATGTGCTTCGCTCCATTCCATGTTCCCCGAAAAATGGGGCACGCACAGGTGGCCCGCCATTAGGGGATCGAAAATATGTTATTTTTCGCCCGCAACGTCCGCTGAACGAATTCCCGTAAGTAAACCCTCTGGAGCGGTGGAAGTCAAGAAGCTGGCGGCAGGATGCATGGCCAAAATTCCCATTGTAAAGATGCCGCCTGATTTGCCCTGCGAGTTCAAGACGGTCACCGCCTCCCATGCGTTCTTCTCGTCGGCGTGTGCCGGAAGCCGCCATGTTTATGTTAAATTATCCGAATACACTTGAGCCGGTCCGGCATCCATATGCGGGCCAGGCCCTGGCGAATATCGCAAAATATGAATACGGCAAAAAAGCCCCTTTGGACGGAAACGCCCGCGCCCGCCGGAAGCATCGGTAAAAGCGTGCTCGAGTGCATTGGAAACACGCCGCTCTTGCGGCTCGATCGCATCGGCCCGAACTATCCGAACGTGGAATTCCTGGGCAAGGCGGAATGGCTGAATCCGGGCGGCTCGGTAAAGGACCGCCCGGCGCTGGAAATGATTCGCGAGGCGGAGCGCTCCGGGCAATTGAAGCCGGGGCAGACGATTCTGGACGCGACGAGCGGCAATACCGGAATTGCCTACGCCATGATTGCGGCGGCGCTGGGCTACGGTGTGAAGCTCTGCCTGCCGTCCAGCGCAAGCGAGGAACGCAAAAAGATTCTCAAAGCGTTTGGCGCGGAACTGGTGATCACGCCGGGCGACGAAGGCTCCGACGGCGCGATTGTGCGCGCTCGTGAAATCGTCGCCGCCGAGCCCGGCAAATATTTTTATCCCGATCAGTACGGCAACGCCTCGAATTGGCGCGCCCACTACAAGACCACGGCAAACGAAATTTGGGAGCAGACTTCCGGACGCATCACGCATTTCGTCGCCGGCCTCGGCACGAGCGGAACGTTTGTGGGCACGACGCGCCGCCTCAAGGAATTGAATCCCGCAATTCGCTGCATCAGCCTGCAGCCGGACGCGCCGTTTCACGGGCTGGAAGGCTGGAAGCACATGGCAACGGCCATTGTGCCGGGAATTTACGACGCGTCGCTCGCCGATGCCAACCTCACGGTGGGTACGGAAGAGGCCTATCGCCTGGTCAAGCGGACCGCGCTCGAAGAGGGATTGCTGCTAAGCCCGAGCTCCGCCGCCGCTCTCGAAGGATGTTTTCAGGTGGCCGCGTCCCTCAAGCCGGACGAGCGCGCCGTGATCGTGACGATCTTCCCGGATTCGGGAACGAAATATCTGAGCGAGCGTTTCTGGGACGAAGTGTAACCGCGCGCATTGCTGTAGCCCGCGTCCCCGACCGAGTCGAGTTGTGCATACCGACTCGGTCGGGACGCACAACCCGCACGTCAGACGCGGGGTTTTCCACGCGGCCTAAGCGCTCGGGCGGCGTAATCGCCCGCGCCGCAGTGGCGAAATCTTTGTAGGGCACGGCTTCAGCCGTGCCGAAAGTGCGCGGAATCAATGCGGCTTTAGCCGCTGCCCTGTTCAAGTTTTAGTTCATACACAGGCCTTAAGGGAACCCCCTCGCCTCTGAAGAGGCGAGCTACAGAGATGGAGAGAGAACCGATCGATGCTGCTTCTGGCGAAACATCTGGAACAGGAAATCCGCGATCACGGCGCAAAGGATTATCCGCACGAATGCTGCGGCGCGATGCTCGGAACCGATGGCGACGGAGCGGGGCGCGAAGTGCGTGCGCTGTTTCCGCTGATCAACCGGCGCGACGATTCGCCGCGCAACCGCTTTTCGATTACGCCGGAAGATTTTCGCGCGGCCGAGCGCGCCGCCGCCGAACGTGGCCTCGATCTCCTGGGGTGGTATCATTCTCATCCGGATCATCCCGCGCGGCCGAGCGAATTTGACCGCGAGCATGCCTGGCCGTGGTACAGCTATGTGATCGTCAGCGTGGATGGCGGCGTCCCGAAGGATTTGACGTCCTGGCTGCTGGAGGATGACCGCTCGAAATTTCAGCTGGAAGAGGTTGTGGCGGATCGCGCCGCCGGCCAGGGGAAACAGGGCTGACAGGGCGCGGGAAAATACTCTATTCTGTCATTCCGAGCGAAGCGAGGAATCACTCTTCGATTGCGAGTCAAGGAAAGAGAGATTCCTCGCTTCGCTCGGAATGACAGTAGTTTAGTTTTGCCGTAAATGGCTGAGCATTCACTTGAACCTAAAGTGGCACGTCGCGCATCCGATACAGTGATCTGGTTTAGAGGGCACGCGCGTCACATGGCGCGTTCAACGTAAACGGGGAAGCACTTGCCCAAGTCTATTAAAGGGGAAACGACCGTATGGCCGTAAAGGTTTTGATTCCGACGCCGCTTCGCCAATTTACCGGAAAGCAGGCCAGCATCGAATGTAACGCCAACACGGTGGGCGAGGCCCTCGGCAGCCTGACGGGGAACTTTGCCGAGTTGCGGAAGCATCTCTATACCGACGACGGAAAAATTCGCAGCTTCGTGAACGTGTATCTGAACGACGAGGATATCCGTTTTCTGGACAAGGAAAACACGCGAACCAAGGATGGCGATACGGTCAGCATCGTGCCCTCCATCGCCGGCGGTTCCCGCCGATAGTTGAAGCATCTTCGCAAAATATGCGAAAGAATTTAGAGGAGAACGTCCGTGGCAATTCCGACCGACACATCGCAACACCAGGAAGTGAAGCTTTCCAAGGAAGAGATTCAGCGCTACAGCCGCCATCTGATCATGCCGGAAGTGGGCATGGATGGGCAGCTCAAACTCAAGCGCGCCCGCGTGCTGACCATCGGCACCGGCGGGCTGGGCGCACCGCTCGGCCTGTATCTGGCCGCCGCGGGCGTGGGCCATCTGGGGCTCGTGGATTTCGACGTGGTCGATTCCTCGAATCTCCAGCGCCAGGTGACGTTCACCACCGCCGACGTGGGCAAGTCCAAGTCCGAATCCGCCAAGGCGCGGCTCTCCGCGCTCAATCCGGCGATTGAGATCGTGTCATACGAAACGCGGCTGACCAGCGACAATGCCCTCGATTTATTCCGCGACTACGACATCATCGTGGATGGCACGGACAATTTCCCGACGCGCTTTCTGGTCAACGATGCGTGCGTGCTGCTCGGCAAACCGAATGTGTACGGTTCCATCTTCCGGTTTGAAGGGCAGGCGACGGTCTTCGGATATCCGGGCGGGCCGTGCTACCGCTGCTTGTATCCCGAGCCGCCTCCGCCGGGCCTCGTGCCTTCGTGCGCCGAGGGTGGCGTGCTGGGCGTGCTGCCCGGCATCATCGGCTCGATCCAGGCGATGGAAACCATCAAGCTCATCCTGGGCACGGGAGAACCTCTGGTTGGGCGGCTCCTGCTCTTTGACGCCCTGGCCATGCGCTTTCGTGAATTGAAGTTGAAGAAAAATCCGGAGTGCCCGCTTTGCGGCGACCACCGGACACTTACAAAGTTGATTGACTACGAGGAATTCTGCGGAATTCGAGGCGAGGAGACCCCTGCCATGACGGACGGTATTGCGGAAATTACGGCGACGGAATTAAAGGCCCGGCAGGATCGCGGCGACAAGCTGTTCATCCTGGATGTGCGCGAGCCGCACGAATATCAGATTTGCAACCTGAACGGGAAATTGATCCCGCTCGGCGAACTCACGCGCCGCGTAAGCGAGCTGGATAGTTCCGTCGAGATGGTCGTGCACTGCCGCAGCGGAAAGCGCTCGGCCGACGCCATCCATTTCCTGAAGACGGTCGGCTTTAAGAAGCTCTGGAACCTGAAGGGCGGAGTTCTGGCGTGGGCGGATGAAGTCGATCCGAAGATGCCCAAATACTAAAGTAAATTGCGGCAATAATGCCACGTGTCTAAAGCGCGGGTTGTGCATCCCGACTTGGCCGGGAATCCGGGCTACGGCAATTGCGAGGCGGCGGCAGGTACTGTAGCCCGCCTCTTCAGAGGCGGGGGGGTTTCGCCCAGTAACACAGCGTTCGAATCTCAGCGGGCTTGCACGAAAATCCGGACTTCACTTTTTCCGAAGTGCCTGGGTACAGCGGCAAGCCAAGAAAGCAGGAGCACAAATGGCAATTACAAAGATCATTGTTCGAGACGACGGTCCGTTGCGCGTCGAAGGGGAATTCGAGATCGCCGACATGCAGGGCAAGGCATACGGCCTCGGCGGTCGCACTGTGATCTCGCTGTGCCGCTGCGGCCATTCCAAAAGTAAGCCTTTTTGCGATGGCGCTCACAATGCGGAGTTTAAAGACAAGCAGCAAGCCCGAGACCTTCCGCCGAAGGCGTAACAGTTCGCGGAAAAACTCTCTATGTTTGTCATTCCGAGCGAGGCGGGGANNTCCCCGCCTCGCTCGGAATGACAAAGGGCCTTGGGGGCTGCATCTTGTTAAGCTGACTCCAGCAATTGATGTTATTAAGATCCCATTATCGTTTCTGAGCGGGGTACACCCTGTGTGTCAAACGGGCCGCGAGTGTGCCACCGTGGGAATTCTGTTACAGCACTTGTTACATTTCTATCCACCCTCATGACACGGGCAACCCGCCTTTAATTTCTTCACAGAATCTCAATCGTGTAAGTCATTTTTTGTCACTATCCTACAGGCCTGAAAATATCCTTAGGCAAAAGGCTCTTAACTTGCATCCCTTTGTGTCGAAGTAAGAAATTGGGCTCATGGATCTGCTCAACTGGGGGAGCGGTGAGTGTGCTGTATTCAATTCGGGGGTGGAGTTGGCGTCTTCGCTGGTATCTCACAGGTACCGGCATGGTCGCCCTTGTGGCTGCCGCCGCATGGCTGCGCCAGCTTCCGTATTCCTCCGACCCCATTCTCTATTCCTATCTCCAGATTGTTGGCAGCCTGCTTTGCTTCACGTATGCGGCGAATGCATTGGTGCAATTCCGCGGAACGCATGACCGCCTGACGCTGACTCTTGCCTTTGGATTTGTGCTTTCCGGCGTGATCGAAACGGCCGGAACAATCCATTTCTACGAAATTCTGGCGTCGAACTCTTCCCTGCAGATGAGTGTGCCCATGGAGTGGCTGGTGAGCCGGACACTGCTCGGGCTGGTGCTGATTACCGCGCTCGTTGTGGAGCGCCGCGTGCCAAACTCGCGCGAACCGACGCGGGAAATCGTCGGCGCTCTCGTTGTTGTGGTGGCTGTGGCCTATCTGACCAGCGCTGCCTACTTCGGGTCGCCCCTGAATCTCATCATGCACCCGAAAGACCTGTTTGCCAGGCCCGGCGATCTCCTGCCGGCGGTGATTTTTGCCATTGCGGCAATTGGATTTGGACGCAGAGCGCGGATTCATGTTTCCCTGATCGACCGCATCCTTTGCGCGGCCCTGTGGATGAACGTGGCTTGCCATCTTGTGGCAACGCAATCCGAGAGGCTGCTCGATGCCCCGTTTACCGTGGCCCAATTCCTGAAAGTGGGCAGCTACGCCATCGTTTTGGGCGGCGCTCTGCTGGACAACGCGCGACTCTTCGATCAGGTTCGCCGCCTTGCGGTTACAGACTCGCTGACCGGCCTTTCGAACTACCGCACGCTGATCGGAGCCGTGGAATCCGAAATCCAGCGCTCGCGCCGCACCGGCCGCTCGTTTGCCCTTTTGCTGCTGGATATGGATGGCCTGAAGGCGATCAACGACCAGCATGGGCATCTGGCGGGCAGCCGGGCCATTTGCCGGCTGGCCAGCGTTATCCGCATTCATTCCCGTGCCACGGACACCGCGGCGCGTTATGGCGGCGATGAATTTGCCGTGGTGTTGACGGAAGCGGGCGAGGAAGCGGCGGCGGCCGTGAGCCGGCGCATTTGTGAACGCCTGGCAACGGACGGAGAAGTTCCGCAGGTTACGGTCAGCGTGGGCTCATCTGTTTTTCCGCGGGATGGGCAAACGATGGACGAACTGTTCAATGCAGCGGATCGGGCGCTGTATGGAATGAAACGCCGGCCCGATGGCATTCAGGCGCTGACCCGTATCGCCGCCTGTTTGTAAAGAGAACGTGCGCGGACTCCACGCGAGGCCCGCGGAATTACTGAGGGAAGAAATGCAGCAAACATTTGGTAGCGAACGCTACGAAAAAAGAATTCCGATGATGGTGGCAGTCCATATTTCCGGACACCGATTCTCCTCCGACGTGGAGACGACGTTCACGCAGGACGTCAGCTCGCGAGGCGCGAGGGTTTCGAGTATTTACCGATGGCGGGCCAACGAAACGCTGAAAATCGCATCGTTGCCGGGTAATTTTCACGCCCTGGCGCGCGTGGCCTACTGTCGCCCGAACCACGAAGGGTTCGACGTCGGACTTGAGTTCCTGGAGCCCCATGGCCGGTGGGTGGTTAACGCCCCAATTGGCTCGGGAAAAACGCTGAAAGGATAAGGAGGGACACGCGAAGGAAAACAACAGCTGGCGTAAAGTTTTACCTAAAAGCGCCTGACATTCCGCGGGAACGGGATGTCGGGCGCTTTTGGTGTGTCATTGGTGTGTCCGGGGGGGAACGTGACTTGTGAATCGTAAATCTGACTCGTGATTTGTGATTCGTGAAAAACATTTGCGCCGATATCGCGCCCGGGCGGGTTTTTAAGGTGGATATCCATCGGAGCAATGACGAGCGCGACGCGTGCCAGGCTTGGTGGAGAGAAGCGGGGGGAAGCGCGGATTTTGCGCTTCCCCCCCCCGGAGCCATCGAATTACTTCTTTGCGGCGGGAGCCTTCGGTGCTGCCAGCGGTGCGGCGAGAGCCGCGGCGGCCGGACCAGGTTCCGGAGCCAGCACTGCTTTTGCGGAGGCCGGAATCTTATCCATGTTCGCAACCAGCAGGGCCAATTGCCACACTTGCGTGTCGTTCAATATGCTTTTGAAGGCCGGCATTCCGGTCAGCCGGATACCGTTCTGTATTTTCCAGTAGCTCTCCTGCGGCGGATCGTCCGATACGCCCTTGTCCTTGAACAGCAGAGTCGCGTCGGGGAACATCTTGTCCGAAATGGCGGGAGCGGGCTGGTCAGGCAAGCCATGGCACCCGGCGCACTGGTTCTTATAGGTCTTGGCCGCGGCCACATAATTATCCTCGCTGGGCTGAATCGGAGGAGCGGGGACATTCGCCTTGTCGATGTGAGCGCCAAGCGATCGGCTCGCCATCTTCCGCTCCATGAACATCGGAGGATCTCCGGCTGCCGCGGGAGCCATGCCGGAAGCAAAATAATAATAAATGCCGCCAGAGAACAACAGCACTCCTACGAGCATTCCGATCACAAAACTCTTCATATTCGGTTTTCTCCTGTGTACGGGATTGAACGCGGAAAGTATAGACCAACAGTTTTCATTTCAGCTGTGATATTTTACCAATAGACCGCCGGATTAAAAAATTCTTAAGTCTTTTCATGGAGATGCCAAAGGGCTTAGCCGGGTTGGATCGGGCAAACTCCGGCGCGGAAGGCAAGGAAATAATTTCGCATAAGACTCTATCGAATGGAATTATTGCGAAATTAGGGCGCCGGCTGCCGGAAAGCGCCTGGTGTCTGGTGAGCAACAACCATTGGTTTGAAGATTGGCCTGCCTTCCCGCGTGTGTTATAAAGAAAGACCCGGTAAATCCGGACAACTGTGCCATTTATAAATTTTCCTGCTCGCGAAATTAACTGTAAGTTGGTCTACTACGGCCCTGGTCTGGGCGGTAAGACAGCCAACTTGCAGTGGATCTATGACCAAACGGCAGCCGCTCAAAAGGGCAAGATGATTTCCCTCGCGACGGAAACCGACCGCACGCTATTTTTCGATTTTTTGCCGATTGACCTGGGCACCGTGCGCGGGTTCAAAACCAGGATCCACCTCTACACCGTGCCCGGGCAGGTGTTCTATGAATCCAGCCGCAAGCTGATCCTGAAGGGCGCCGATGGCATTGTGTTCGTCGCCGATTCGCAGGAAGAGCGGCTCGACGCGAACCTCGAAACGCTGGACAACCTCCGCGAGCACCTTAAGGAACACAAGCTCGACTTCAATACGATTCCCTATGTTTTGCAGCTCAATAAACGCGACCTGCCCGGGGTTCTCCCCATCAGCGAACTCACCAAGCAATTGCAGGTGAAAGGCGAACCCGTACTCGAAGGAGTCGCCATTACCGGACAGGGCGTGTTTGAGACTCTGCGCGAAGTGGCCAAGCTGGTTCTCGCGGAACTCAAAAAAGGCACCTGATCGTTTCCCTTCGCCATTCCGATCTCTTCACCCTCCCAATCCGCCCGCTGGAATTTGCGGCTTGCCCTCAGTGGCGCAAGTTTGCGCTTGAATAAGAGCCTGGATCGGACCGTTCCATTCTCTCACCGCTCTCTCACCGCGCATCGTTCTTCACGTTGTTGAATCAGCCAAAAACATTACACTTCGTTGTGCATCCCGACCCGGTCGGGGAGGCGGGCTACAGCAACTCGCTACCGCCAAACCGGCACGCCGAGCAGGTTCCTGGAAAAGCGAAACGAGGAAGGGGAAACAACCAGTTTCTTGATCGCCCCCCCTGTTACAAGCTGGTTACAGGAAGGAACATTTGATTGAAAAGAGAGGAGATTTCAAGGCACAATTTGAATGTCCCACTCTGAAACCAATTGGAACCGGAATTTACGTCAGAAGCAGGACATAGGATTATAAAAGCATGGGAATCATGGACGCCACGACGAGTCGAAGACGGAGCCAGCGGCTCTATCTTCAGATTCGTGTAAACGTTGAGGGAAAACTGGCCGGCAACAAGACCTTCAGTGAAGAGACTCGCACGGTCGTGGTAAACGCGCATGGCGCCCTTATGGAACTGAAAGCTGGCGTGAGTCAAGGCCAAGCCGTCACTCTGAAAAACGTGCGTACCGGTGAATCAACCGAATGCGTGGTCAAGCTGGTCTCACCCGCGGAGGGCGGGAGATTCAATATAGCGATCGAATTCAAGACGCCCAGCCCCGATTTCTGGCGCATCAGCTTCCCTCCTGACGATTGGTCCCCCCGAAATTTGGACACGAAATAAAAGAGCATTTTCGAATTGCTTTTGAGGATGGCACTCCCCGCGATGGCAGATCCAACGGGTGTGGTCAAAAATTAAAAGGGAGGCAACAACCTTGCGGTCATCACCTCCCGGGGTGGGGTGTTGCTGGGTAAACTCAAAAAGTCAAAGCCTGAAATTGCTTTTGTCCGTTAGCGAAGCAAGCGTTCAAAACCGTCTTAACGCTCCGAACGTCAATTCCACTAGTTGACGAAATAACACACGGCGCAAACGGTGTCAACAATTTTATAAATATTTAAAACGCCCGCAAAGAGCGCCGAATCGGAGCGTCTTTAGAGGGTGAAGCGACTCAAGCTAGTTTCCTCACTTTTGTGTCATGCACGCCCGCCGGGAATCGGCTCCCTGTGCCAGCCCATCCGCAACTTTGGATCGGGAAATCTTCAATCGCACAGGGGGGAGTGCCCGGAAATGCACACGCGTTCTTCTCCTCCGTTCACGAAGCCGCCACCAGCGTATAATTTCCATGAGAAAGTGAGGAACGTCCGCCATGAAGGGATTGGGAGTTGTCGGCCTGTTGATCACCGCGGCCATCGGCCTTGGCATATACATGTACATGTTGAAACAAGCCGCGCCCGGTCCAGGCATGGTGGTCACGCAGAACATCAGCATAACCGGAGTGAAAAACGACCTCGTGGCAATCGCGCAAGCCGAGCGCATGTACTTCACGCAGAACGGCTCCTACGCCGACCTGTCCACGCTCACGACCAGCGGCGCGATGAACATCACGCACACCAGCCGCGACGGCTACACGTACACCGCCGAGCCTTCGGGGAACTCCTTTACCGTTACCGCCGCCTACACCGCGCCGCCCGTATCGAATCCCGCGGGCGTTACCCCGCCGCGCTTCCCGACCTACACCATCGATCAGTCCATGGAAATTCACGAGTCCAACTAGTAGCACAGGCTTCAGCCTGTGTTCTTTTGACTTTAACGCGCACAAAATTCAAAACCACACAGGCTTGAAGCCTGTGCTACTAAAAAACCCCGCTACGTCTTCTTATTCTTATCCGAGACGAGCATTCCGCCCGAGGCAAAATCCGTGTGTGGAATATCCATGAACACGATGTGCGTCGATTCGGCCTTGGCGCCCGCTTCCTCCATCAGCACTTTCGTGATTCTCTCGACAACCTTGCGCTTTTGATCGATCGTGCGCCCCGCGAGCCATGCAATGTGTACATCCGGCATTTCGGTATCCTCCTGAGGATTTCCGGCGCGGGCTCCGCATCAAGCCCGTGTGAAATGAATCGCACGAGTCTAGCGCGAAAAATCGCGAAGGAAAACCGCGAAGCCGCATAAATTTCAAATCCGGGCGGGGAGTGCCAGCTGTGCTAAAATAACGAGCGGATGCACCCCCACCTCAAACCACTCATTGAATTGCAGGCCGTGGATTTCCGCCTGATCGGAATTCGCGAGCGGATCTCCCAGTTTCCGAAGCGCTTGGCCGAAGTCGAAGCGCGCGTTACGGCCGCGCGGCACCAAGTCGCCGCGGCCAAGGAAGCGCTCCTCACGGGCCTGAAAGAGCGCAAGACGTACGAGATGGACGTCGATCAGTGGAAAGAACGCGCGAAGAAATACCGGAATCAGACCGGCGAGGTCAAGAGCAACGAAGCCTACAAAGCCCTCCTGCACGAAATCCAGAACGCCGAAAACGAAATCGCCAAGGCCGAAGACCGCCTGCTCGAGCGCATGGTTTCCGGCGAGGAGTACGACCGGCAGGTGAAGGCGTCCGAAGCCGCGCTGAAGGAAATCGAGGCGGCCGTCAACAAGGAACGCCAGGCGATTCAGGCCGAGTACAACGCCGCGCAAAAAGAGCTGGCCGCCGCCGAAGCAGTGCGCGCCGCCGCGATGTCCGCCGTGCCCGAGGATTTGGTCGACCACTACGAGCGCATCGCCAAGCGGCACGGGGGTATCGCGCTGGCGGAAATTCGCGGCGAAGGCTGCGGGCAGTGCGGCGTGCACATCCGTCCGCACGTGATCCAGCAATTGCAGCGCGAAAGCAACGAAGGATTTTTCCATTGCGAGACGTGCACGCGGATTCTGTATTACGCCAATCACTCGGCCGCGCCGGAAAATTCATCCGCTTCCGCCGCAGCCTCCGCCGGCGATGCTCCACCCGCTCCCGCCCGCGAAAATTAATCGTGCTGCATCGAACACGATGATCAAACCCACGCACAAAACATCCGGAAAATTATTCGACGAGCCGGAAGCGCCCTCGGCGCGGATCGAGGGCGCGTACACGGCGAATATCGATGGCGCGGCGCGCGGCAATCCCGGGCCGGCGGCCTACGGCGTGGTGGTGCGGCGGCCCGACGGCACGGCGCACGAGTCCCTCGGAAAATATATTGGCCGCACCACGAACAACGTCGCCGAATATTACGCGCTGATCGCGGCGCTCGATTACGCGGCGGCCAGCGGCATACGCCGCCTGCGCGTGTACAGCGACTCGCAACTGATCGTGAACCAGATCAAGGGCATCTACAAAGTGAAGCATCCGGACCTGCGCCCGCTGCACGAGCGCGCGAAAAAGCAGGCCGCGGGCCTCGAATCCTTCACCATTCAGTATGTGCCGCGCGAGCAAAATCGCGATGCGGACGAGCTTGCGAACGTCGCGCTCGACAGCACCAGCGGCGTAAAGCCGGCCTACGGCTCCGCGCCCGCAGCGCCGGAAAAAATTGCGGCGCCGGCGCGCGCCGAAGTCCGCACGGCTCCCCCAACCGCGCCGTCCGCAGCTCGATTGACCGGACGCAAAATTCGCGCGCGCTTCCGCGACGGCGTCCTGGTCCCGGACGAGCCGCTCGGCTACGGTGAGAATGAAGAGCTGGAAATTACGATTATCAGAACGCCCCGCGAATAATTTTCTCTTCCCGTGAATGTCCTGGAATGGTCAGTAGCACAGGCTTCAGCCTGTGCTCTTTTGACTTTAGCCTGCCACAAATCAAAACCACACAGGCTGAAGCCTGTGCTACTGAGAGCGGCTCTCAGACGCCGCTTACGACGCGTGCTTTAACACGTAGGAGCGATACAGCGTGTCGCGCTGGGCGGGCCTATAGCCCGCGTCCTGAATGATGCGGCGAAGCTCGCCTTCGTTCGTACGGTTGCGCACTCCGGCGGCGAACACCACGTTTTCCTCGATCAGGATGCTGCCGACGTCGTCCGCGCCGAATTGCAATCCCACCTGGCAGACCTTGATCCCCGGCGTGAGCCAGCTGGACTGGATGTGGTCGATGTTGTCCAGGTACAGGCGGCTGATGGCCAGCGTCTTCAGGTAATCGACCGAAGTGGCCTGCTGAACTTTCTTTCCGAGCGGCGTATTGTCCGGCGCGAACATCCACGGGATGAACGCGGTGAAGCCGCCGGTGTCCTCCTGAATGCGGCGCAGGCGCTCGAAATGGTTGACGCGATGGCGGTACTCCTCGCCGCAGCCGAACATCATCGTGGCCGTGGTGCGCATGCCGAGCGAGTGCGCGACGCGGTGCATGTCCTCCCATTCGTCGGACGTGCACTTGAGGCGCGAAATGCGCGCGCGAATTTCATCGTCCAGAATTTCCGCGCCGGCGCCGGGGATCGAGTCCAGCCCCGCGGCCATCAGGCGCGCAATCGTCTCGCGCACGCTCAGGCCGGACACTTCCGCGATGCATCCAATTTCCGGCGCGGAGAAGCAGTGCAGGTGCACTTGCGGAAAACGCGCTTTGAGCGCGCGCAGAAGATTTTCGTAATAGTCGATGCGCAGGTCCGGGTTCAGGCCGCCCTGCAGAAGGACGCCCGTACCGCCAAGCGCGAGCATTTCCTCGATCTTCTCGTAGATCGTCTCGAACGAAAGTAGGTAGCCTTCCTTCGATCCCATCGGCCGGTAAAACGCGCAGAACGAGCAGTATTCCGTGCAGAAATTGGTGTAGTTGATGTTGCGGTCGATCTGATAAGTCACGATGCGCGGATCGGTTTTCCGGCGGCGCACTTCCATCGCCGCCATGCCGATGCCCACGAGGTCGTCCGAGCGAAACAGGTCGAGCGCTTCTTGTTGTGAGATTCCCATCGCGATTCCGTCCTCAATTCCCCATGTTCTATTTTCGTTTCATTCTCAAGCTGTGCTCCGGGACCATTGTAGCCCACCTCTTCAGAGGCGGGGGTTTCCCGCGAGCGCGGCAACAAACCCTCGCCTCTGAAGAGGCGAGCTACAAAACAACCATTCCACCACGCACGCAAACATCACGCGAGTTGCGCTGATTTTTATTTGGCGGCGTTTGCTGCGCCCACAAACTCCAGCTCCCGCGCGCGCGGAATCAGTCCGGCCCGTTCGCACTCCTCATAATATCGCCGCAGGCCCGCAAGATTCTCCTCGTCGAGCGAAAAATCAATGTTCTCGACGAGGTAGCGCTCGAGTTCGCGTGGCGGAAGCTCCAGCTTCAGCGCGGCGCCCTCGGCGATTTCGCCGATGTGCGCCAGACCATATTCGCGCGACGCCTGAAAATCCGCCACCATTTCCGGAGTAAGTGCGCCGCGCCGCGCCACCCAGATCGCCAGCACGGAGGGAAGCCCCGTCATTTCGCGCCACTGCTGCACCATGTCGTACACAAACAAGGTTTCGACGCCCTTGACCGGCTGCTCGTCCTCGCTGCCGCAGCAACAGCAATCCTCGCCCGACGGCGTTTTCGCTTCCAGCGCATCCACCTTGAGCCGCAGGCGCAGCGCCGGATCGCCGATCACGAGCGCCGCGTCGGCGCGAGCCAGCATTTTTTCCGGATCGGGCGGCATATCGATGAATTCGGGAGCGATATTCCAGTGGCGCTGGCTGAGAATCCGCGCGAGGCCCACGGTGCTGCGCGAATTGGTGTCCAGCGCGAAACTTTTCGCCATCTCGATCGGCACCTTTGAAACGGCCAGAAGGCTGCGCACTTCGTTCTTCGAGGCAATCGCCATGCCCGGCAGCGCGACCACATCGTCCATGCGCTGGTATTCGATGGCGGGAATGATGCCCACGTCGGCGCGCCCGGCGCGCAGGTCTTCCGCGCACTGCGACGGCACGGCAAACGAAAGATCGTACTTGCCCGCCAGAGGACCGTCCGTAAAGCCCCAGACCAGTGGCGCGGTGTTCAGAAATTCCACGATGGAGATGCGCAGTTTGCCCATATTCGCGTTCGCAGGGGGACACTTGAATATAGCACAGCCCGGGCGGCGTCCCACATCGTCGCGAATGGCAAAATAATGGGGGCAGCCAGTACCCAGGCGGACTTGGACATCCCCACGGTTATCTCCTCTTTTCTCTGTGTTCTCTGTGTTAAGCCTTNNAAGGCTTAACACAGAGAACACAGAGGAACACAGAGGGGCACAGAGAAATCGTGCCGGGAGGAGATGCTTTCGCTGGGGATGGAAATGAGTTACAAATGGTTCCCGTGATGAATGCCTTGGAGCGAAAAATTCTTGCCGCCTTCGATGCGCCCGGCGCGCGCGCGCGTTCCCTCGCGGATTTGGGAGACCCCGCAATCGTGAAGGCCGCCGCCGCGCAACTCGCCGAGCGCGGCTGGTTGCGCGCAACGGACGCGCCGGATACGTACGCGCGCACCGAGGACGGCCGCCTGCAACTCGCCGCCCCGCGCGACGTCACCATCTACTCGCGCCCCGGCTGCCAGTTGTGCGAGGAAGCCAAGGCGCAGATCGTTCCCCAGCTGAAAGAGTTTGGCGCGACACTGACGGAAATCAACATCGACGAAGACCCCGGCCTGCGCGCCCGCTACGATTACGACGTCCCGGTAATTTTTCTCGGCGCGCGAAAAGTTGGAAAATACCGCGTCGATCCCGCGCAATTCCGCAGACAGTTGCGCGACGCCGTTTAGCCGAGTAATTTTTGGAACACGATGCGGCGGCTTCTAGTGTCCCGACGTAGGCTTGACGCCGACGGTCTTGTCGGGCACATCGCCGGGGCGGCCGGAAACGCGGTCGTAGACGGAGACTAACGAGGTCGAGCCGAGGGCTTCGTTGTAGTAGGTGGGGATGCCGAGGGCGGTTCTCAGTTCTTCGTTGAATTTGCGCATGTTGACGAGTTGCTCGGCGCGCGCGGGAAATTTATGGCCGTCGTCGGTCAGCAGGAATTTTTGATAGCCCGCGTCCCACAGGCGGGCGAACAGGCCGTTCAGCAGGATGGTGGGGAGAATGGTCATCGTGTAGTGATCGTCGGGAGTCCGGCGGAATTCCGCGGCGCAGCCATACTTTTCGGCGCGCATCACGCCCCCCGTGCTGCTCACGGCAAATCCCGCGCCGGGCAGCGATTCCATGAGCTTGGCCGGAAACCGATTTTTCACATTCCACATAGAATTCAAGGATACGAGGACCGCACCAGGGTGTAAAGGCAAAAGTCAGGACCTCACCATTTCTCAACACCGCGCGGCGAAACCTCAAACAAAGCGTCTCATTCCCCTCAATTTCTCCGGTTTTCTCCGCATTCCTCTGTGTTCTCTGTGTTAAGTCTTTTCCCGGCTTAAAGACAGCAAGGCTTTAACACAGAGGACACAGAGGAATGCGGCGAAAACCGGAGACGGCTGGGCAATTCTCACGATTCGCGCGGCGGCGGATGCGGCTTGTGTTGCAGCGGCGCGCGTGGTACATCCGAATGGCGACATTTTGCGAGGATGAAAATTCATGGCTGACGCAATTGCATTGATCGACGACATATTTTTCCTGGCCAAGGTAAGCGAGACGGCCAAACAGACGGGCATCGCGCTGGAAATCGCGGCGACGGGCGAGCAGCTTTTGAAGACGGCGGCGGCGAATCCGGCGGCACTCATCCTGGTGGATTTGAACGCGCGCCAGGGAGCGCTCGATGCGGTCGAGCGTCTTTGTTCGGCGAACGGCGCGCCCAACGGGCCGGGCAACCCTCGGCGCGTGATCGCGTTCCTATCCCATGTGCAGACGGATCTGGCGGAACGCGCGCGTGCGGCGGGATGCGCGGACGTGATGCCGCGATCCAAATTCACGGCGAATCTTGCCGAAATTTTGCGCGGGGCGAAATCGTGAACGGCATGAGAGAAGAACGGCGGGATGGGAGCCGGATGTTTTTTTCGATTGGCCGCCACTCGATGGATTGGCGTTTCACTGAAGTTTGCCGCTCGGCCCCGGAAAAGACCCCGTCTCTGAAGAGGCGGGCTACAGTTATTGCGCTCGCGGCAGCCGCCGCGCTTTGCGGGCTGCGCGCGTACGCGCAGCAGCCCTCGCAAACCCAAGTTCAAGCTCCGCAAAGCCCGGAAACGGCGCTGACCGATGCGCTTTCGGCCGCCTGCCGCCAGGACGATTCCACCTTCGCGAATTCGCTCACGGCGGATAACGCCATCGCTTTCCGGGCGCTTCCCGGCCCTCAGCGTACGGCCATGATGAAACGCTTTGTGCTGCTCGAAGAGCCGGGAAGGCCGCTGCTCTCGACCGACGCCAAAGGCCAGAAAATCGTGCGCTGCGAAAGCCCCAGCTTCACGACGGTCCTGCACCTCGGCCCGACGCGCGCGCGTGAAAATCTGGCCTTCATTCCGATGGAAATCCCGATCCCCGGAGAGGATGCGCGCGCCATTACCTTTGGACTCGTCCGCGAAGGCAGAACCTGGAAAGTGCTTTCGGTGGGACTGATCCTGCTTGACGTTCCGGCGATGGCGAAGCAATGGGAAGAGGCCGATTTGAATGCGCGTGAAGACGCCGCAATCGCCGATTTGCGTTCGGTGGCCGATGCGCTAAATACCTACCGCGGCGGGTACGGAAAATTGCCCGATACGCTGGCCGTGCTGGGCCCCGCGCCGACCGCTGGCGCTTCACCCGAAGCGGCCGACCTGCTCGGTGCCGATCTGGCCGCCGGAAGCAAAGACGGCTACACGATCCGGTATGGCATCACACCCGCGGCCAGCAGCCTGACGGGAGACGAGGCGAACAACGCGGAAACCTTCTCCCTCGCATCCTCACCCAAGGAATACGGCAAGACGGGTCGCCGGTCGTTCTACCTGGACTCGTCCGGAACCCTGCGCGGTGCCGACAAGCAAGGAGCAGTCGCAACCTTCGCCGATCCGCGCATCGGCCCCTCCTGACCCTCGTGCGCTTACGACACATTTATTAGAATTTCTTCTTGCCAGACAATCCATTTTGGAACCAAAATGGAGGTACCCCTCCGATATCCGCGCGGGAGTTTGCGTGGAATCCTTCCTATCAGCCAGCTGAAGGCGCCGAAGCGCTCTCCGCGACGACGAAAGTAAAATGTCCGATCAATCCGAAAAGTCAATCGTGCTCCCCGCTCCTTTGACTGATACATCACAAAACAACTTCGATCCCGAACGCCGGATACAGATTCGATATCCCTTTATGGCAACCGCCGAGTTATACGATGTTCGTTCGCAAACGCGAATCGTGGGCCGATGCTCCGATCTGAGCCTTGGCGGCTGTTATGTCGATACGCTGTCTCCGCTACTGTCAGGCTCCTCGGTACGAATTCGCATCAAGCATGGATCGCGTGAATTCGAAGCGACCGGCACCGTCTGCTACTCGCACATATCGATGGGAATGGGGGTTAAGTTCACCCAAATCAAGAAGGAATATCAAAACGTATTGCTCTCCTGGATCGCCGATTTGAGCGGCGGTCAGCCCCCCATGCCCGAGGCACCCGCAAAGGAGCCGGAAGCCGTCCCCCAGCAGGATTTATCTTCTTCAAACATTCGACTGGTCTTGAACGAACTGATTAATCTGCTGGTCCGCAAGCAAATCCTTTCGGAAAAAGAAAGCGCGGCGTTATTGCACCAGTTATTTCGCTAGAGCGTGTGGCATCGCCTGGAGAAAAACCCCCGCCTCTAAAGTACGGGTTGTGCATCCCCACTCGGTCGAGGAGGCGGGCCACAACGGCGTTCTGGCATGAAGGGCGCTTTGGCTATAACATGGCTCGGTCAGCCATGCCGTCTCCCCGCCACCACGCGCTCTTGCAGATCGTTATGACCGTGCCGCTGTTGCTGCTGGCTGCGACGGGCTGGGCGGCTTCGCCCCAGGCGCAACACCCGGCAATGCAATCGTCCAGCGCGGAATCGCCGCTGCCCGTCTTTGAAATGCACAGCGGTTTTTGGGTAAACCTGCATCACTTTCTCTATCTTCAGGCGCGCCTGCTCAAGAACAATTCGTCGTCCACCGAAGCGGGCAGGGGCGCAGCCCAGCCGGACGAGCTTCCCGCGTCGCTGATCGGCTTTCCGTCTGCTGAAATACGCGCCTGGCAGGATGCCGTCGCATTCTATTCAAAGGATTTGGCGAACCGCGACTTGCTGCTGAATGGCGACATGGAGATCATCAACAACCAGCTTTCGACGATGGAGACATGCCCCGACCTCGAAGGGAAATCCACCCCCCTGTGCAAATCCGGCTTGCGGCAAGACCTGGTCGAGGCCCTGGAACGCGCCGCGCCCGTCTATCGCACGCACTGGTGGGCGGAGCAGGATCGCGCAAACCGGGAGTGGATCGCGCAAGTTGGCCCCATGATCCAGAAGATGGGCGTCGAGCTTTCCGGCCAGCTCGCGGACGTGTACCAGCGCCCCTGGCCATCCCAGAAGCTGCGCGTGGACGTCGTGTGGTACGGCGGCCCTTTCGGGGCGTACACGTCGCTCGATCCCATGCACGTCACGATCGCCAGCCACGATCCACGCAATCGCGGCGTATACGGCTTTGAAGTGTTGTTTCACGAGGCTTCGCATGCGCTGGCCGGCGCCGTGACCGAAGCCATTGCCCGCAATTTCCGCGATCGCGACAAGCCCATACCGCGCGACCTTTGGCATGTGCTGCTGTTCTACACCACCGGCGAAATGGTGCGCCGCGATTTGGAATACGGCAGCATGACGCAAGCCTACGAGCAGACCAACGGCTCCCCGGCCTACCTGCCCTACGCGGCGCGCTTCGGCCTTTATTCCGGGTCGTGGGAACACTTTCGCGGGCTGCTGGACCTGTACTGGCTGCCCTACCTCAACGGAAAAGTTTCCTTTGAAACCGCGATCGCGCGTCTGGCCTCGGCCATGTAGCCGGGGGTTTGGTGGCGCCGTCGTCTCGCCGGCGCCACCAGAACAATCTCGCCCTCAAACGAAACCACGAGCCGGAAGGCCCGCTTTGCGCCTGCGTTGACGCTAGAGGCACCGTCTGTTAGACTCCGCGAAATGCCACGAGCCGGAAAGACGACAAAGCGCAAGAAGCGTGGGGCCAGCGCCCCTCCCAAAAGCGCTAAGTTATTGAAAAGTAAAGGAACTGACAAAGTCGCGGCCCATGCGGAAGCGGTTCGCCAGATGGTTGACCCTCAATTCGAACAGCAATTGAAGGTCTACGAGCAGGCCGTTCAGCAATTCCACCAACAAAAATTTCTGAAGGCGAAAGAGCTTCTGGAAAAGGTTCAAGCCGGCCCGAGCAGGGAGCTGGCGGATCGCGCGCAGGTTCACCTGCGCGTCGTCGAACAACGATTGGCGAAGCAGCCCGCGCCGTCTCTGCGCACGCCGGAAGATCATTACCAGGCGGGCGTGGCCATGATGAATCTGGGACGCTGGGACGAAGCGCGCGAACACCTGCTGCGCGCGCGCAAGCTGGCGCCGAAGGCCGATTACGTTTTCTACGCGATGGCGGCGCTCGATTGCCTGACCGGAGAAGCCCAGTCGGCCATGGACAATTTGAAAATCGCGATTCAGTTGCGGCCCGAAAATCGCTATCACGCCCGCAACGACGAAGATTTCGCGTTTCTGCAGGAAGATCCCCGCTTCACGGAATTGCTGTATCCCGAGCGCGAAGCCTCCGGCGTCTGAAATCGATTTTGCCGCGGACTCGCCAGATTGCGATGCGATCCCGATGAAAAAAAGAACCCGACAACGCACCGGAATCTCCGGCGGAGTGCGCGTGGTCGCGATCGGCGGTGGCACCGGGCTTTCGACGCTCTTGCGCGGACTGAAACATTACGTCGCGCGGCGGCGGCAGGAGTCGGAGCGCCACCCGATCGGCGATCTGGCGGCCATCGTCACGGTTACCGATGACGGAGGAAGCTCGGGCCGCCTGCGCCGCGAATACCGCGTGCTCCCTCCGGGCGACATCCGCAATTGCATGGTGGCGCTTTCGCAGGATGAGGCTCTGCTTGGCCGCCTGTTTCAATACCGGTTCCATGCGGGGCGCGGCCTGCGCGGACACAGCTTCGGAAATCTGTTCCTCACGGCGCTCAGCCACGTGACGGGTGATTTTGCCGAGGCCGTACGCGTGAGCGGAGAGGTTCTGGCGATCCGCGGACGAATCTTTCCGACCACGCTGGAAAATGTTTCGCTCAAAGCGGTGATGACGAATGGAAAAGTGGTCCTGGGAGAAACGCGCATTTCGAAAAGCGGAAACAAAATTCGCCGTCTCAGCCTGATTCCCCGCCATGTCCAGCCGCTTCCGGAAGTCCTCGCGGCGATCCAGCAAGCGGACCTGATTCTGATCGGCCCCGGCTCTCTCTATACGAGCATACTTCCGAATCTTCTGGTCTCGGGCGTTGCCGAAGCCATTGAGCGGTCCTCCGCGACGCGAGTTCTGATCGCGAATCTCATGACGCAGCCGGGAGAGACCAGCGGGTATTCGCTGGCCGAGCATGTGCGCGTGATCGAGCGGCACACGCGGCGCAAGCTCATCGACTGGGTGGTGGCCAACAACCAGCTCATCTCTCCCGAAGTGGCGCGGCGTTACCGGAAGAGCGGCGCCGAACCCGTGCGCGTGGATATTGCCGACCTGCAACGCCTGGGCGTGCGCTGCCTGCTCGACGGCGTGCTCGATGAGCACGGCTTCGTGCGGCACAATGCGGCGCGCCTTTCGCAACTGCTGGTCGAGGAGTTTGTCGAGCGCCGCCCTCCCTCCCGATGAACCTCGTCCCTCGCATGCGATTTCCCATTCCTTTCCTTGCGCCGCACGCGGTTTGATTCGTATACTGGCCGCGACCGGTTCCATCGCTTCACACGTTTCGCGGCGGGGCCGGCGTTCTTGCGTGGGGGTCGTCTTGCGTTTTGCGCATGCGACCTGCCTGGTTGCTAGGGAGCGTATCCAATGGCCACGCTAGCGATGCACAACGAATTCAACGTTTACGAATCCGCCGACGCGCGCTTTGAAGCGGCCGCGCGAAAACTGAACCTCGAAGAAGGCCTCTACCGTTTCCTGAAATATCCGAATAAGGAAATCACGGTTTACATTCCGGTAATCCTCGACAGCGGACACCTCGAAGTGTTCATCGGCTATCGTGTGCATCATTCCATCGTTCGCGGACCGGGCAAGGGCGGCATTCGATTTGCCCCGAATGTAACGCTGGACGAAGTGCGTGCGCTGGCCAGCTGGATGACCTGGAAGTGCGCGGTCGTCAACATTCCCTTTGGCGGCGCGAAAGGCGGCGTGATTTGCGATCCCGCCAAACTGTCGAACGGCGAACTGGAGCGCATCACGCGGCGTTACACGGCGGAACTCATCGAATGGTTCGGCCCCGAGCGCGACGTGCCTGCGCCCGATCTGGGAACGAACGAGCAGACCATGGCCTGGATCATGGACACGTATTCGATGCACGTGCGGCACACGACCACCGCCGTCGTGACCGGAAAGCCCATCGACCTCGGCGGATCGCGCGGCCGCCACGAAGCTACGGGGCGCGGCGTGCTCATCAACTGCGACCGCGCGCTGGCCCGATTCCGCATGCTGCGCGTGAACACGCGCGTCATCGTGCAGGGTTTCGGCAACGTCGGCTCGATGGCCGCGAAACTCCTGCACGAGGCCGGCTACAAAATCGTGGGCGTCGCCGACGTTCATGGCGCGCTGTACAACGAAGGCGGCTTCGACATTCCGAAATTGCTGGATTGGGTGAATGTGCAGCACCAGCCGCTTTCGGATTTTCCGGACGGGGGCGCCAAGATGAGCGCGGGCGAAATCCTTTTCCAGCCCGCCGAAGTCGTCATCCCCGCGGCGGTGGAAAATCAGATCACTTCCGAAAACGCACACCGCTTGCAGGCACGCATCCTGTGCGAAGGCGCGAACGGGCCCTGCACGGCGATGGCCGACGAAATCGTGGACAGCAAGGGAATTTTCGTGATTCCTGACATCCTGGCCAACGCCGGCGGCGTGACGGTGAGTTATTTCGAGTGGGTGCAGGACCGCCAGGGATATTTCTGGAGCGAAAAGGAAGTAAACGACCGGCTGAGGGATGTGCTCGAACACAGTTTTGAGGAAGTGGTGCGGTACGCGGAGGCTAATCAGGTGAACAATCGCGTCGCCGCCTACATGCTGGCAATCAATCGGGTCGCATTTGCGCTGAAGGAACGTGGAATTTACGCCTAACCGATGTACTATATCGCGGCACGTGCGCGGGCTTCTCGAAACTGGGTCCCGTGCGGGTGGCACCAAAACTTATGACGTTATCAATAGCCATCCCTAACCGATGAATGCCGATTCCATTTCTCCGGGAACCATAAAGTCCGAGGACGAACACCGCCGCGACATCTGCACGGTGGGCCAATGGATTCACGCCCGCTCGTTTGTGGTTGCGACCGACGGAAATATGTCCATTCGTCTCGATTCGCGCCGCATTCTCACTTCTCCGACGGGCATCAGCAAGGGCATGATGACGCCGGACGATCTGGTGATTACCGATCTCCAGGGCCGCAAGCTTGCCGGACGCCGCGAGGCTTCCTCGGAGCTGGCGATGCATCTTTTGATTTATAATCGCCGGCCCGACGTTCATTCGGTGTGCCACGCGCACCCGCCGACCGCCACCGCGTTCGCCGCCGCGGGGATTGCGCTCAACAAAGCGCTGCTCAGCGAATTGATTATCGCGCTGGGCTGCATTCCGGTGGCGCAATACGGCACGCCCGGCACGCGGGAACTTTCCGACGCGCTCGAGCCGATGGTGCAGCATTACGACGCGATTCTCCTCGCCAATCACGGCGTGGTGACCTGTGGGGCCGATTTGCTCACGGCTTTTTTCCGCATGGAAACGGTCGAGCATTTCGCGCAGGTCTCGCTCATGACGGAGATGCTGGGCAAACAAGTCTTGCTTTCTGGCCGCGATGTGGAAAAATTGCTCGTGGCGCGCGCCCGTTACGGCACGACGACCGTGTCCAGCGTGATTCCCGGCTGTCCTATCACGAGCGACAATGTTGAAGGCGCAACGGAGAATGGCGGCGACCGGCCGGAACGCATTTCAGTGACGCGCGACGAGCTCGAAGCGTTGATCGAAGAAGCGGTGCGCAAGGACCGCGCGCAACGATAAGCGCGTGAAGCGCGATTGAATTTTGGAGTATCGAATTTCGGGCCACATTTTAGGACATCGAATTTTTCAGCAGTCGCGCCGGCCACAATTTTCCGGTGGCCGGACACGGAGGAAAAAGCATGGGCGAAGCACTCGGCATGATCGAGACCCGCGGACTGGTCGCGATGATTGAGGCCTCGGACGCGATGGTCAAGGCAGCCAAGGTCACGCTCGTTGGCTGGGAAAAAATCGGTTCGGGCTACGTGACGGCCATGGTACGCGGAGACGTTGCTGCGGTGAAGGCTGCGACGGACGCCGGCGCGGCCGCCGCGCGGCGCGTGGGCGAGCTGGTGGCCGTGCACGTCATCCCGCGTCCTCATCAGTCGCTCGAGGACGTGCTTCCGATCGGGAAAACGGTCTAGGAGCGCGGGACCGCATCGCGCGCCCCGTTGCCGCGCGCCGCATGGAGGCGTGCCGTTGCGCGCCCCGTTGTCGTGTTATTTTCTTGTTTCATGTGTTTTCAGCGCCACTGTTTCTGTGTGAATCGTCTCGCGTAATTTCCGAATGAGAGGTTGTTGCCGGCCCCATGATTCTCGCCCGCATTGTCGGCACCGTGGTTGCGACGCGCAAGGATGCGCGCCTCGAGGGCAAGAAGCTTCTCATCGTGAAACCCATTTCTCCGCAGGGCGACGATGAATCCGGGTACATGATCGCCGTCGATACAGTGGACTCCGGATTTCGCGAAACCGTCCTGGTCGTCACCGGCAGCTCCGCGCGCAACGCCTCCGAATGCAAGGACCGCCCGGTGGACGCCGCGATCGTCGGCATCGTCGATGAAGTGATGCTCGATGCGCTGCACGAAGCAGAACTCGCCGCCGCGCGAAAAAAATAACATGCTGCTCGGGCGCATTATCGGTAACGTGGTCTGCACGATGAAGGACCCCGCGCTCCTCGGCCAAAAACTCCTCATCGTCCAGCCGCTCGACGGCAAGGGCCACGACAACGGCCGCCCAATCGTCGCGCTGGATGCGGTCGGCGCGGGAACGGGCGAAACGATCTACTGGTGCCGCGGCAAGGAAGCCGGCTTCCCTTTTCTCCCCGTCGAAGTGCCCACCGAAGCCACCATCGTCGGCATCGTCGATTCCGTGAATGTTCCGGGAAATTAGCCACGACGAAAACCACACAGGCGGAAGCCTGTGCTACTAAAAACACTTCCCACTCAAACTCCACATATAAATTTTATTCTTTCAAGTTGTGGCGTTCACCCCTACACTTCTCCGCATGATGATCGGCTCCGTCATCGGCGATGTGGTTGCCACGCAGAAAGTGCCCTCGCACGAAGGGCGGAAGATTCTCGTCGTTCAGCCGCTCAATCTTGACGGCACGGACCGCGGCGATCCCGTCCTCGCGCTCGACGCCGTGGGCGCGGGCATCGGCGAGCGCGTTTTGCTCACCACCGAAGGTTTTTCCGCCATGACCGCCGTCGGCCGCCCCAACTCTCCCATCGACTCCGCCGTCATCGGCGTGATTGATTCCATCGATCTGCACGAAAAATAATCCCGCGTCACAAATAAGTGGCACAGGCTTCAGCCTGTGTGTTTTTGCTTTTACATGGCCACAAATCAAAACCACACAGGCTGAAGCCTATACCACTTAAAACCTCCTGCCGAGAGCCGACGCTTCGCAACAAATCCATTTCGCACTTGCGTTGACACCCCGGCGGTGCGCCGCCATAATCTCGGGCGGGTAGACACAGGATGATTGCTCAGCTCCGCGGAACGCTCGGCGATAAACGGCCCAACCAGGTGCTGGTCGATGTAGGCGGCGTCGGCTACCTCGTGCACATTCCGCTTTCGACGTTCTACGCGCTGGGCGACCTTCATTCCAACGTCACGCTGCTGATTCACACGCAGGTGCGCGAGGACGCGATCTCCCTCTACGGATTCCTGAGCGCGCGCGAAAAACATTTGTTCGAGCTGCTGATCTCCGCTTCCGGCGTGGGCCCGGTGCTGGCGCTAAAAATTCTTTCCGGCATGAGCGTGGATGATCTGGTGCCCGCCGTCCGCTCGGGCGATCTCGTAAGGCTGACGCGCATTCCCGGCGTCGGACGCAAGACAGCCGAGCGCATGATCGTCGAACTGCGCGACAAGCTCGCCGCGATGGAAATGCCCGAAGATGCGCGCAAGCCGGCCGCGACGACGGGCACTGCGGGCGATGTGGTCTCCGCGCTGCTCAATCTTGGCTACGACCAGCACGCCGCCGAGCAGGCCGTCGAGCGCGCGGGAACCAGCGGCGCGAACGAAACGTTTGAGATTCTGTTGCGCGGCGCACTGCAGCAATTGACCGCGCCCGCGCAAACCGGCGCAAGGGCCGCCCGGTAGGCTCGACAGGCCCGGCAAGCGTAACCGCATAAAACGATTGCTGATTGTGAACCACGAGGCATACGACGAATGAGTTCCGGCAGAGAACGTGAGCCGCGAGCGGAGCAGCCCACGCCGCGCATTATCACCGGCGCGGCGCTGGATGAAGACGCGCGCATTGACGTGAGCGTCCGCCCGCAGCGCTTCGCCGATTACATTGGTCAGACGCGCGTGAAGGAGAATATCGAGATCGCCATTCAGGCGGCGCGCAGCCGAGGCGAGGCGCTCGATCACGTACTACTCTACGGCCCGCCCGGCCTGGGCAAGACGACGCTGGCGCAGATCATCGCCAGCGAACTGGGCGTGACGATCAAGACCAGCTCCGGGCCGCTGCTCGAACGCAAGGGCGACCTGACCGCGATTCTCACTTCGATGGAATCGCGCGAAGTATTTTTCCTCGATGAAATTCACCGCCTGGTGCCCGCCATCGAGGAAGTCCTGTACCCCGCGATGGAAGACTATCGCATCGATCTCGTGATTGGGCAGGGCGCGGGCGCGAGAATTCATCCCTTCATTCTGAATCGCTTCACGCTGATCGGCGCGACCACGCGCGCGGGCCTCGTGACCGCGCCGCTCCGGTCGCGCTTCGGCATCGTGCACCGGCTGGAGTTTTACACTCCGGAAGAGCTGGTCATCATTGTTCGCCGATCCGCATCCATCCTGGGCATCGCGGTGGACGACGATGGCGCCTACGAAATGGCGCGCCGCAGCCGGGGCACGCCGCGCGTCGCCAACCGGCTGCTGCGCCGCGCGCGCGACTTCGCCCAAGTGCGCGCGCAGGGACACATCACGCTCGCAGTGGCCAAGGAATCGCTCCAGATGCTGGGCGTGGATGAGCATGGCCTCGACGAGGTCGATCGCACCCTCATGCTCACAATTCTGCAAAAATATGCCGGCGGCCCCGTGGGCCTCAGCACGCTCGCGGCGTCCATCAGCGAGGAAGAGGACGCGATCGAGGAAATTTACGAGCCGTACTTGATGCAACTCGGCCTGCTCGATCGCACACAGCGCGGACGCGTGGCCACGGCCCTCGCCTACAAACACTTCGGCCTCGAACAGCCGCGCCGCCAGCCCGGCCTATTTTGACGTGGAACCGCGGATGCCCGCGGATTCACACGGATAAAAGCCGAGACTTCTTCCGCAGCCTGTGAAGCCTGCGCCACCGGCTTCATCCATGAATTTATCCGTGTTCATCCGCGTGCATCCGTGGTTTCATTCTTAGGCATGGCGAACGGCAATCTCATCTATCTTTCCCTGGGCTCGAATCTTGGCGATCGGGCCGCGAATCTGGAACGCGCCATCGAAGCTCTGTCGGAAATCGGCGTCCGCGTTTTGCGCCGCTCGTCGATTTACGAGACCGAGCCGGTCGATTTCCTAACACAACCCTGGTTTCTGAACTGCGCGGTCGAAGCGGAAACTTCGCTCGCGCCGCGCGAATTGCTTGACGAATTGCAGGCGATCGAACGCAAGCTTGGAAGCCGGAAGCTGGTCCCGCGCGGTCCCCGGATCGTGGACCTCGATATTCTCTTCCACGACGCAACCGTAATTCACGCGGACGGAATGGAGATTCCGCATCCGCGCCTCGGGGAGCGACGTTTCGTGCTCGTTCCCCTCGCCGAAATTGCCCCTGAACTTCGCCATCCGGTTTCGCGCGCAACCGTGGCCGAACTGCTGGCCGCCACGCGGGACCAAAGCGCCGTGCGTCTCTGGACGCCGCAACCGGACGAGGCCGGTTTGTAATTGCATGGGGACGGAATGGACGATTTTCAGTTGCACAGGCTTTTTATCCTGAACATCGGTGAAGGGCAGCCTGTGTTCTTTTGACTTTCGCTTACCAAAAATCAAAACCACACAGGCTCTGCAGCCTGTGCCACCAAACATATCCATCGAAGACTTGCGAGGAATGCAAATTAGAAATGGTTGGGGAGATGCTCTTTCTTCTTTTTCAGTTCGCGTTCTTTTTTTTCCGTCAATTCGTATTCCGCAATCTCTTCCTCGGTCATGACATACGAATCGCGACTGGCGAACATGCCGGTGTCGCGTTCGGCATGGGCATTGCCGGATTCGCGTTCCTCGCGCTCCTCCTTTTTCTTGCGCTCGATCTCGCGGACATCACGGCGCACGCGGCGAATCGGGTTCTTCAGCACCGAGGATTCCATCAGCAGGTCGCTCACTTTTTCGAGCAGATCGTGAAAATGGAATGGCTTCACAACGTATGGCAGCCGCTCCCGTTCAAAAATCGGACGCGCTTCCGCCGCCGCGACTTCGGGAACCACGAAGAGCACACGCGCGCGGACAACGCCTTCCTCCATCGCGGGCGACAGCGCCAATTCCCGGAGCGTCATATAAATCGGGCTGGTCAACCCAATCATCGCGATATTCGCGATCACCAGGGACCATGCACCGGTGGAGAGTTCCGCAAGGGCCTGGCCGACGGCCGGCACAGTCCGGACCCGCCAGCCTTCCGAGTCCAGCACCTGGCGGATTGCCGCCTGGCTTGCCTCGTCGTTTTCGATAATCAAAATACCAATCTTAGCCAAGTTCCGCACCTACCCAATCTAAGTATAGTCCTCCAATTCCGCGGTATATGCCGGCTGTTGTGACCGGGTCGCAAGCGTCAACTGTCCGTTGGTCTAGGCCGCATTTCTCACAAACAATGAAATCATTTACTTTCCAAAATCAGTTTATTGTGTCGTATTGAGGTTCCGAGGATGATGGGTTTGAGTAGCACAGGCTTCAGCCTGTGTTCTTTTGACTTTCGCTTGCCGCAAATCAAACCCACACAGGCTGAAGCCTGTGCTACTAAGAACCCTCCGTTCCGCATTTTTAATGCAGGAAACAAAATCTGGCATGCGGGGATTGTGAAGTTCTTTTGAGAAATACCAGCTAAGGCAGGATGATTCGCGGCTCTTCCCTGGCAACGCCCGCTTCCGCCGGGAACTGAGACCGCAGAAATTCAAGGAACGCACGCGTGCGCGGGCGTCCGTTGGAACGCAGCCGGCCAAAGCGGAGAAAGAACACCAGCAAATGGAAAATTTCCGTGCCCTTCAAAGCGGGCGACTCCGGATGTTCGGCCTCGCGCTGTTTTTCATCCTCGATGAACTTCGCCAGGGCGGCGTAAAGACCCGCCGCCGCGAGATTCTCCGGCGGCTTTTCGAAATAGATGCCGGACAGAAGCGTGCGGCGCGTCTCGGCCAAGGCATGAACGGCGAGGAACACGTCCGAATCGGTCAGTAAACGCTGACTCACGGCGTAAATGCCCACGGTGTATCCGATGCCCGCCAGCACGGCTTGCCGCGTGTGAATCAAATCCGCGGGAAAACTCACATCCGCAAAAGGAATTTCCGCGTCGGGCATGGGTTTCGGATGGTCCTGCTCCCAACGGTGCGCGGTGAGCAGATGGGCGCAATCGCTCGGGCAGTCGATGGTCGTTTCGCGCTCGGTTCCGCAATCGATGGCGCAGATTTTTTCGCCCTTGGCTGGACAATAGCGCTCGGCGCGCCGCTTATCGCAGATGGGACAGATTTTTTTGTCGGCCACTCGTGGTTGCATCGCGAAGGCTCGCGATGCGCTCCTGTCAATTTTTGATTCCCGTGCGGTTCTTTATGGCATGAACGGCAGCGTTGCGTGTGGAGCTTCCCTGCAAGAGACTCCCGCCGAATTGCCACATCCGGCACGAATGCGGCAATTCGGCGAAAGTGAAATTACTTTAGCGATTGGGGGTCCGAATGATTTTTGGGCGACTTCTTGTTGAGCAGAGCCACGAGCTTCTGCCCGGACGGCGGCACGGCCACCGCACCCTTGCGAATAATATCCGTGGCGCTCACTTCCCTGCCGTACAGTTTCTTATTGGCTCGGTTGTCGGGCCTCAAAGTGGAACCTTCGAGCGAGACTCCCGCGAACAGACCCCGAGACCGCGAGTACGTGAGAATTTCAGCGCGCATCGTGACATCCGTGTCGGCAGCAGCGTCCCGTCCTTTTGGTCCGGCGGCGGCCGCCATGTCCGCGCCGAGTTTCACCTTGCTGCTCAGAAGAGCCTTGGCGCCGCGCGGGTTCATGATCAGCAAAACAAAATCGGTCGCCTGCCCGCCCAGTTGAAACCCAATGCTTCCGCCCTCCAGCGCCATCATCGAGGGCGCGCCCCACGGCCCTGTGAAATGTTCGCCGGACCGGCAGGTCATCACGCCGCGGCCATAGCTTCCGCCAAGCCCGATCGCAAGTTTCAGCACCGACGGAAACACGACGACGCATTCCGCTTTGTCGAGCAAATCTTGCGGAATATTGTCTGGAATATTCAGAATTTCTTCCATCACGGTGCCGGCATTTTCCATGCGGTCCGTTTCCTTGTCGTTATCCGCCCGCGCGGAAACCACGGGTGCGGCCACAAGCGCAAAAACAAATCCGATCGAAAGCAGCTTTCTCATGAATTCATTCCTCCTTGAAAAGTGGAACAGGGCTTGAAGCAGGCTGGGGGCCACTGCCATCATAAAGTTTCTCGCACCTTCATGCAATGCACGGATGGCCTCGATCCGAAAAATCCGCGAACCGGCAAATCGCGATCTCCAACCGAAAATTCACATTCGCTTCGAGTTCCCGCAACCGTGTGGACTATAATTGATGTTTCTTCGCAAATTCCACACGGGGGCGGCACGATGGCATGGAACCGGAAATTGCACGCACTCCTCGTTGGATGCGTTTTTTTTTGCATGGTTATCCGCTGGGGAGCGGCGTATACCGCGGCACAAGCGCGGCATTTGCGGTCGGCGAGTGCGCAAGGCGGTTTGGAGAACGGCAGCCTCGCGGCGCGCGCGGATGTCGAGCGTTTCCGGCAGCGCGCCGAGGAAGCGATGGCTTCCGCCGGGGCTGACAAGGGTTTGTGGGGCGTGTTGATCACGGACGCTACGACGGGAGAAGTTTTGTATTCGCGCAACGCCGGCGAGTATTTCATGCCGGCGTCCAATGCGAAATTATTCAGCACGGCCCTCGCGCTCGCCACGCTCGGCCCGGATTACCGCGTGCGAACCACCGTCGCGTCGGTTGGCGCGCTCGACGCGAACGGCGTGCTGAACGGCGATCTCGTCCTGCTTGGGCGCGGAGACCCGAATCTCTCCAACCGGAAATTTCCGTTCGACAGAAAAGAGGAGCACGAAGGGCCGCCCGAAAAAGTTCTCGCTGAGTTCGCCGAAGCCGTTGTGGCGCGCGGAGTGAAGGAAATTACCGGCGATGTGGTCGCCGACGATTCCATGTTCCAGCACGAGCCGTTTCCGAGCGGCTGGATCATCGACGATATGCTGTGGTCCTACGGGGCTGCGGTCTCGGCCATCTCGGTCAACGACAATACCTTTATCCTGAATTTGCGTCCGGGCGCGCGCGAAGGCGATCCCGCCCGGCATGATGCGGGAATCGCGGGCGATTTTTATGTTATCAGGAATTCGGTTCTCACCACCGCGCGCGGCAGCGAGGAAAAACTGGCCGTGGCGCGCGATCCCGGCTCGCGCCTGATTCGCCTGAGCGGCACGATGCCCGTCGACGCGCCGACGCGCCGGCTCACGATTGCCATCGAGCAACCCGCCGAGTACGCCGCCGCCCTGCTGGCGCGGTTGCTCGAAGCGCGCGGCGTTCAGATCGACGGCCATTCGCGCGCGCGCCACGCCGACGACCCCGCGCTGGACGCCGCCGCGCCGCAGGCAATCCTTGCCGAGCACACTTCCGTTCCGCTCTCGGACGAGATTCGCCTGACGAACAAGAACAGCGAAAACGTTCACGCGGAGCTTCTCCTGCTGCTGGCCGCGCACGAAAAAATGGGCACTCGAAATTACGAGGATGCCTTGAAATTCGCGTCCTATTTTTTCAGAACCGCGGGCATCGCCGATGGCGACGTTGCGCTCAGCGACGGATCGGGCCTGTCGCGCAAGGACCTGGTCACGCCGCGCGCCATCGTGCAACTGTTGCGTTATGCCGCAACGCAGCCCTGGGGCGATCTGTATCGATCCACGCTCCCCGTGGCCGGCCAGGACGGCACGCTCCTGGATCGCATGAAAAACACGCCCGCGTCGGCGCGCATCTTCGCAAAAACGGGAACCATCGGGCACGGCAACACGCTTTCCGGATACGCGACCACCGTTCGCGGCGAGCAACTTATTTTTTCGATTCTTGGAAACAACAACAATCTCCACGCGCAGGACGCAAACAAAGTCATCGACGCGATTTGCGTCGCCATGGTCGAAGAATTAGGACAGGACGAGAAACGGAAATAAAGGAAGTAGAAGAAGTGAAGGATGTTGAGGAAGCCATGGCAAGTTGCTGTAGCCCGCCTCTTCAGAGGCGGGGACTTTCTGTCCGGTTATGCAACACGTTCCAGTATTAGACGCCCCGAAGTCGATTGGGAAGGAAACCTAGGAACATATGTCGCGGACCGCGGAAGACGTACTTGAATTTGACCGGCTGCGCGATCTCTTGCGCCGCCAGACGACGTGCGCGCCGGGTCGCCGCGCGGTTGACGCGCTTTCGTTTTCGCACGATCGCGCCGCGCTCGACGCCGCCTTCGCCCTGATTGCCGAAGCCGTCGCGTACCTGATTGACGGCGGCGAAATGGGCTTCGGCTCGCTGGCCGATCCCGAACGCTGGCTGGCGGAACTCGAAGCGCCCGGTGCCGTGCTCACGCCACCCATGCTGCTCGATGCGGCATCGCTCGCGGATACGGCCGCCATGCTGCGCAACTATTTTCGCGAAAGCGCGCGCCCGGATTCCGGCCCCGTCCCCCGGCAATTTCCGCTGCTCTCCGCGCGCGCAGCTTCCGTCGCGGATCTGCGCCCGCTCGCCGTGGCCATCCGCCGCGCGGTGCTGCCCAACGGAGAAATCGCGGACGACGCCTCACCCGAACTCAAGCGCATTCGCGGCAGCATGGGACGAACGCGCGACACGATTCAGAAAACGCTCGACCGGATGCTGCGCGCCCGTGGCGGCGATGCCGGAGAAAGTTACGTCACGCTGCGCAACGACCGATTCGTCATCCCTGTGCGCGCGGCCGAACGCCGCCAGGTGCAGGGCGTTGTGCACGCCGCCAGCGCCACCGGACAAACGGTTTTCGTCGAGCCGTTTGAAACCATCGAGCACAACAATAAGCTCGTGCAACTGGCCGAGGACGAGGCCGCGGAAATCACGCGCATCCTCGACGAGCTAAGCCAGCGCCTGCGCGGACATTTAGGGCCACTGCGGTTCGCGATGGAAACCATCGCCGAACTCGACTCGGTGTTCGCGCGCGCGCGTTTTGCCCGCGAATTCGATTGCACGCTGCCGCAATTCACGGATGGCGCTTCCCTTTCGGCAACAAGTTCGGACATTTCTTTGCGCGATGCGCCCACGCTCGATCTACGAGACGCGCGCCATCCCGTGCTCGCCGACACGCTGCGCGCGCACGGCCGCACGGTCGTGCCCATGACGCTCGCGCTCGGCGGAAACAAAACCGTGCTCGTCATCAGTGGCCCGAATACGGGCGGCAAAACGGTCGCTCTGAAAACCGTCGGCCTCGCCGTGCTCTCCGCGCAGGCCGGCATTCCGGTCGCGGCCGGGACGGCGCGCCTGCCGCTCGTCGATCGCGTGCTCGTCGATATCGGCGACGAACAATCGATTGCCGCCGACCTCTCCACGTTTTCCGCGCACATGCTCAACGTGCGCGCCATGCTCGAAGACGCGACGCCCCACTCGCTCGTGCTGGTCGACGAACTTGGCACGGGCACGGCCCCGGAAGAAGGCGCGGCGCTGGCCGTCGCGCTGCTCGATGAATTCCGCGATCGAGGCTGCCTGACGCTTGCCACCACGCACCACGACCGCCTGAAAACGTACGCCTCGACCACCACGGGCGTGCTGAATGCCGCCGTCGAATTCGACGAAGTGAATTTGCGTCCGACCTACCGCCTGATGGTCGGCGTGCCCGGCGGATCGAGCGGCATCGACATCGCGCGCCGCCTCGGCCTGCCCGCGCAGGTGATCGACCGCGCGCGCGCGCAGCTTTCGCCCGAAGCGCACGAAGCCGCCGCGCTGATCGCCTACCTGCATCGCAGCCGCGACGAACTCGACAAGCTAAAGCGAGAGGCCGCGCGCGCCGCGCAGGAATTCGCCGAGGAAAAAAAGTATTTGCAGACGGAGTGGACCGAGCGGCAGCGCACCCGGCTGAAAGAGCTTGAGCACCAGTTCGCCCAGACGATTGAAAAACACGAAAAGGAAGCCGCGCGCGCCATCGAGGCCGTGAAGGAACGCGAACTGCGCGCGCAACTCGAAAAGCAAACGCACCGCAAGCTGGTGAAAGCGCGCGGCGACGCTCGCGAGGAAGCCGATGCCGCGACCGTGGCGCTTCTGGCCGATTCGCAGGCGGACCTGGGAATCGCCGCATCTCACGCCGTAAAGCCCGTGGCGCACAGCGAACTCGTTCCCGGCGTGCGCATTCGCGTGCGCGGCCTGCCCACGCCCGTAACTCTGCGCCGCCGCGACGAAACCACCGCCGAGGTCGAAGCCGGTCCGCTGCGAATGAAAGTCGCGCTCGCCGACATCCTGTCGCTCTCCGGCGAGGAAGCGCCCGCGAAGCGTTATCTTCCGAAAGGCGTCACCGTGCGCATGCAGCCCGCCACCGAGCCTTCGAGCCAGGAAATCAACCTCATCGGCTGCACCGTGGAGGAAGCCACGCGCCGCGTCGACAAATTTCTCGATCAGGCGACTCTCTCGGGCTCGTCGCAGGTTCGCCTGATTCATGGCCACGGCACGGGAGCCTTGCGTCGGGGCCTCGCCGAATTCCTGAAAACACATCCGCTGGTCGAAGCGATTCGCGCCGAAGCCGAGGATCACGGCGGCAACGCAATCACTATCGTTGAGCTAAAGGAATAATCGCGGAATGGTTTAAGTCTTACGGCAACAAATCAATTTTCGGAGGAAGGTTGGCTCCCGAAAAAGGAAGATGATCCCGCGAAG
>PLUM01000044.1 GCA_003165465.1 Acidobacteriota bacterium | reverse complement strand
AAGGTGAATGAAAGCATCGAGCAGGTTTTGAAGAACATCAAAATCTCGCAGATGAAAGAAGAGCCGGAAACGATCGAAATCAAAAAACCGAAGCCGGCCGACCTGGTGACGATTTTATAGAGCGGCAGGTACCAGGACATCGAGCAGGTTAGTGTCAGGACGCAGGTGAGTATCAGCGCATCGCTTTAGCGATGCCGTAAGCGGTGAAAATAAATGCCCCTTTAGGGGCAGCCGCAGGAGAAATGGAATCATGAGTGGCGATGTGAAGACGGCGACCCCCAGCAATCAGGAACACGGACAGCGCACGACTCCCGACGGAATCAAGCTGCCTATATATATGGATAATCACGCGACCACCCCGATGGATCCGCGTGTTCTGGAAGAGATGCTTCCTTATTTCATGGAGAAGTTCGGCAACGCGGCCAGCCGCAATCACCCGTTCGGATGGGCGGCGGAAGAAGCGGTCGAGCTTTCGCGCGAGCGGATCGCCAAGCTGATTGGCGCGACTGCGAAGGAGATTATTTTTACCTCGGGTGCAACCGAAAGCGACAACCTCGCAATCAAGGGCGTCGCCGAAATGTACCGCGAGAAGGGCAATCACATCATCACGCAGGTAACCGAGCACAAAGCCATTCTTGATACCTGCAAACGCCTGGAGAAGTACGGCTTCGAGGTGACCTACCTGCCGGTTGCCAAGGATGGGCGCATCGATCTCGACGATCTGCGGCGGGCCATCACGGCGAAGACGATTCTGATTACCATTATGTATGCGAACAACGAAATCGGCGTGGTTCAGCCGATCCAGGAAATCGGCAAGATCGCCAAGGAAAAGGGCATCTTGTTCCACAGCGACGGCGTGCAGGCGGCGGGGAAAATTCCGGTCGACGTGCAACGTGACAACCTGGACATGATTTCGTTGACCGCGCACAAGCTGTACGGGCCCAAGGGCTGCGGCGCGCTCTACGTGCGTCGGCGCAACCCGCGCGTGCAACTCTCCGCGCAGATCGACGGCGGCGGCCATGAGCGCGGCATGCGTTCGGGCACGCTGAACGTGCCGGGCATCGTCGGATTCGGCAAGGCGGCCGAGCTTTGCCAGAACGAAATGGCCACGGAAAGCGTCCGCCTGAGCGGGTTGCGCGACCGCCTGAAGGACGCCGTCTTCGCGAAGCTCGACGAGGTCTACATCAACGGCTCAATGGAGCATCGCCTGCCGCACAACATCAACATCAGCTTCGCGTTCGTCGAAGGCGAATCGCTGCTCATGGGTATCAACGATGTCGCGGTTTCGAGCGGCTCGGCCTGCACCTCGGCCACGCTGGAACCCAGCTACGTGCTCAAGGCTCTGGGCGTGGGCGAAGACCTGGCGCACACCTCGATCCGCTTCGGACTCGGCCGCTTCAACACGCCGGAAGAAGTGGATTACGTTACCAACCGCGTGATTGAAGTCGTGCAGCGGCTTCGCGAGCTGTCGCCGCTCTATGAAATGGCCAAGGAAGGCATCGATCTCAGCAAAATGAATTGGGGAGCTTCGGCCGGACATTAGGAACAAAATCAGTCGTCAAATTATTCGTTAAAATTTCGAAGGGAGTGTGAAATGGCTTATTCCGATAAGGTAGTCGATCACTACGAACATCCGCGCAATGTGGGCACCCTGCCCAAGAACGATCCGAACGTGGGCACGGGCCTGGTTGGCGCGCCCGAATGCGGCGACGTCATGCGGCTGCAGATGAAGATCAATCCCGATACGCAGGTGATCGAAGAGGCGAAGTTCAAGACCTTCGGCTGCGGCTCGGCGATTGCCAGTTCTTCGCTCGCGACCGAATGGGTCAAGGGCAAGACGATCGCGGAAGCGCTGGCCATCTCGAACACGGACATCGTGCGCGAGTTGAGCCTGCCGCCCGTGAAGATTCACTGCTCGGTGCTTGCCGAGGACGCCATCAAGGCGGCCATCGCCGACTGGAAAAAGAAGAAGGAAATTCCGGCGGAAGCCGCGACGACAGCCGGCGACTAATCGGCCGGACGCGGGCTCCATCCCGAACCAGCGGTAGCCGGGCGGGCGGAGCGCATTTGAAAAAGGTTGTACTGGGACGAATCATGATTCATGTTACGGAAAAAGCGGCAACGAAAATTCAGGAGCTGCTCGTCAAGGAAGGCGTGGCGGCGGAAACCGGCGGGCTGCGTGTGGGCGTGCAGGGCGGCGGCTGCTCGGGGCTGACGTACGCGATGCGCCTGGAGACTCAGGCGCGCGATCGCGACAAAGTCATCGAGGAAAATGGCGCGCGGCTGTTCGTGGACCCGAAGAGCTTCCTCTATCTGAATGACACCACGCTGGACTATCAGGAAGACCTGATGCGGCGCGGCTTCGTGTTTCAGAATCCGCAGGCAACGCGCAGTTGCGGTTGCGGCAGTTCGTTTACGGTATAAAAACAGGTTCTCTCTCAGGGGACGTACTAGGCGCTTTCTCTTCGGACATGGAGTGAAACGCGTGGTTGGCCGGGACGGGACCCGCCAGCCATTTTTTTTGCCCCGGGGGATTCTAGTAGCACAGGCTTCCGCCTGTGTTCTTTGGTTCATGCAAGGGCGGAACCCCACAGGCGGAAGCCTGTGCCATGGATTCGGAGCGAAATCATCGATTTATGAATGCGCCATCCACAACCGAAACGACATCCGAAAATTGCCGAAACTGCAGTGCGGCAACCGGAGGCGCGCATTTTTGCCCGGCCTGCGGAAAGATACAGCCGCTGCCGCGCGGCGCGGATTACTTCGCTTTCTTTGGCCTGCCGCGCAAATTGACGCTCGATTCGGCCGCTCTCGAACAGCGTTTTCATTCGCTTTCCTGGAAGCTGCATCCCGATCATTTCGTGCGCGCCACGGAGGACGAGCGGCAACTTTCGCTGGACCGCTCCTCGCAGTTGAACGACGCGTACCGCACGCTGCGCGATCCGATTGCGCGCGTCGAATACCTGCTCGGCCTGGACGGAATGCGCAACGAGGGCGAAAAGAAGCAGCAGGCGCCGCCCGAATTGCTCGCGGAAGTGTTTGAGCTGAACGAATCGCTGGACGAGTTGCGCGAAGCGCGAGCCTCGGGCGAAAACGCGGCTCAAATGACGGAATTGCGCGCAAATCTGGAAGCGGCGCAGCACAAATTTGAATCGTTGCTCGCCGAAGTCGATCAGGAACTGGAGTGCGTCTCGGCGGAATGGGACGCCGCGCTAGGTTCCAGAGCGGACGAGGCGGCAAGAAAAAAAATCATGGAGCGGCTGAACGGAGTCCTGAATCGCCGCTCGTATATCAGGAATTTGGTGAATGGAGTGCGCAAGGAATTAGTGACTGGTGACTAGTGACTGGTGACTAGTGATTGGTGACTGGTGAAAAACCGCGCGTCGCACCGGTCTTGGTTTTCACCAGTCACTTATCACCGGTCACCAGTCACATTTCTCAACAGCAAGGAGCAACACCTAGACAATGTCTCGCACCGTCGGCATCGATCTCGGCACGACCTACAGTCTGATCGCGTATCAGGATAAGCGCGAAGGCCGGCCGAAGTGTATTTCCGGCCCATATGGCACGCCGCTATGCCCCTCGGTCGTGAGCGTGGATGCGGACGGCTCGATCGTCGTCGGGCAGGCGGCGCAGCGTCGCTTGCTGACGCAGTCCGAGCGCACGATTTATTCCGTGAAGCGCCTGATGGGCCGCGGGCCCGCCGACGTTCAGGACGAATTAAAAATGTTTCCGTTTCGCATCGATCCGTCCGGCAAAAACGTGATTCGCGTGCGGCTCGGCGACCGCGTGTTCACTCCGCCGGAAATTTCCGCGTTCATTCTGCGCGAGCTGAAAAGCTGGGCCGAAAATCATTTTCAGGATTCGGTCGAGCGAGCCGTGATCACCGTGCCCGCTTATTTTAACGACGCGCAGCGCCAGGCCACGCGCGACGCCGGNNTCTACGATTTCGGCGGCGGCACATTTGACATTTCGATTCTGAAACTCATTTCGACGAGCGACGGCGACATCTACCAGGTGCTTTCGACCAACGGCGATACGCATCTGGGCGGCGACGATATCGACAACACATTGCAGGCCGTGGCGCGCGAGGAAATTCGCGCGCTGGGAGTGGACCTCGCCGCGTATCCCGAAGTGACGCAGGAATTGCGCAAGGCCCTGATCGCCGCCAAGCACGAACTTTCGGATGCGGCGAAGACGGAAATTAAATTTCCGCTGCCAGATGGCCGCGTCTATTTCCGCGAAATCACGCTCTCGGAATACGAGCGGTGGATTCGCCCGATTGTGGACCGTACCATGGCGCCCGTTCGACAGGCGCTGGCCGACGCGAAGCTCACTCCCGCGGAGATCGAGGAAGTCGTCCTGGTTGGCGGCTCGACGCGCGTGCCGCTCGTGCGCCAAACGGTCGAGGAATTCTTTGGCCGCCGCCCGCACGCCGAACTCAATCCTGACGAAGTCGTCGCGCTCGGCGCGGCGGTGCAGGCGGACATCCTCGAAGGCGGCGTGAATGACATGCTGCTGCTCGACGTCACGCCTCTCTCGCTCGGCATCGAAACGATGGGCGGCGTGGTGGCGAAAATTATTCCGCGAAATTCCACGGTGCCCGCGAGCGCGCAGGAACTGTTTACGACCGGCGTCGAAAATCAGACCGGGATCGACATTCACGTCCTGCAGGGCGAGCGCGAACTGGCCAAGGATTGCCGGTCGCTCGCGCGATTCCAATTAAAAGTTCCGCCGGGGCCCGCGGGTCTCGCGCGTATTGAGGTAAAATTCCTGATCGATGCGAGCGGCATCCTGCAAGTGTCCGCGAGCGATCTGCGCGCCGGCACCGAGCACTCGATCGAAGTCCAGCCGACTTACGGGTTGGACGATGCCGAAGTCGAACGAATGCTCGAGGAGTCGATCGAATTCGCCGAGCAGGATTTTTCCGAGCGCCAGTTGATCGAGGCGCGCAACGAAGCCGAAAGCGTGCTCCATCTTACGGAGAAAGCCCTGGCGCGCGAACTGGCCGAAGCCCCGGGCGAGTTGCCGGAAGAAGAGCGGCGCGCGATTGACGGCGCGATTGCCTCGTTGCGCGAATCGCTCGCGGGCACGGATTACAAGAGCATCCGCGCATTCGGCGATGTGCTGAATCAGGCGTCCACGCCGATGGCCGAGCGCATGATGAACCGTGCGCTGGGCGCGGCCCTGGAAGGCAAGAAAGTCGGCGACGTTTAGTGGCACAGGCTTCAGCCTGTGGGGTTTCCCGAAATACGAGGGACACAGGCTGAAGCCTGTGTGGCAACTGCCAAATCTTTGTAGGGCACGGCTTCAGCCGTGCCGTAAAGTGTGCAAAAACAATGCGGCTTTAGCCGCTGACCGTTTCGAAATCGAGTTGCCACACGGGCTCTGAAGTCTGTGCCACACAGAAGTGAGCGGTTGAGAAGGAGAAAGCAATGGGCGGCAGCAATCCCTACATCGAAAAAACGAAATACACGCCCGCGGCGAAAAAGTTCAAGGTGACGTTTGTCCGCGAGGGCAAAACGATCGAGGTGGACCCCGAAAACGTTCCGTACGCCCGCGAGGGCCTGCCGGGAAGCATCCTGGATATCGCCACGGGATTTCACATGGGGCTGGACCACGCCTGCGGAGGCGTGTGCGCCTGCTCCACCTGCCACGTGATCGTTCACGAAGGAATGGAGTCGTGCAACGAACCAACGGATGCCGAACTCGATCAGCTCGACGATGCGCCGGGGCTGGAAGTAAAGTCGCGCCTCGGATGCCAGTGCGTGCCCGATGGAACACGAGACCTGGTGGTCGAAATTCCGGAGTGGAATAAGAATTTCGCGAAGGAAGCGGACCACTAGAACGCAGGTCGGCATCCGCGCAGGTTGCGGTTTGCTGTAGCCCGCCTCTTCAGAGGCGGGGATTTTCCGAAATCGCGCAGCACTTTCTGGAATCGCGACAGCAAGGCCTCGCCTCTAACACTTGGTGTCCACTCAGTGCAAGAGAGGCGATCTACAACACAGCCCCGGCATCGGCCAGGCGCATGGAAAGAGGGAATCATACGTATGCCCGCCACATTCGATTGGGACAACGCGGAAGAAATCGGGATTCAACTGGCGGAAAAATATCCAGACGCCGATCCGCTCAATGTGCGCTACACAGACCTGCACAAATGGGTGATCGGCCTGGACGGATTCGTCGGCGATCCCAAGCACTCGAACGAAGCCAAACTGGAAGCGATCCAGATGGCGTGGATCGAGGAGCATAACGAGAGGAAGGCGTGACTGGTGACTTGTGACCGGTGACTGGTGAAAACCGTTCGCCAAATGGGCACTTGTGGGTTTTAGCTTTTAATCCTCGCCTCTAAACTCTGAACTGTAAATTCTCAACTCTGCAATGCTTTCCATCTAGTGGGCCGGTCTCCGATAAGAGGACTTATCGGGCGCTATTATCGGAGTTGTGTTCAATCTTGTGCTCGCACGAGCCTGACCCGAATCCGTTCGAGACGTACCCGCCAGCGCCTTGTCCGAGTCGAACTTGGTGGTCCTCTCCATCGGTGAAAACAAGGCCATCCACTGACCGTATGGTGTAGCCGCGCTCCCGACCAAAATCACTGGTCACACCGTACTCCACTTGCACTTGGGACTTATTTGATTCGATCAATCTACGTCTTAGTTCAGCGGAATGAAAAACATCATAGCAGTACCCTTGACCATATCTTCGATAAAGAACAACAGGCGGACCATCTTTCTTGTCAAAATCCTCATGCCCCCAAGGTGCTGTCCCGTCAGCTGTCCAATTCATCGAATAAGTACGTACCTCCGTCTTGTTTACACCGGCCTTCTCTACGACGAACGCGGTGAGCACGAGGCTGAAGGAAATTATTATCGGCGTGGCGTTGCGCACTGAGGTCTTCCGAATTGTGGTCACGACTAGCGTCAGGGCAAGAGCAGCGAAAACTGCTTGCAGTCCATAAAACCAGAAAATGGGGCTTGGTTCTACGTGCTTTCTGTAGGGCGGCAGGAAGAGCGGAGCCATTAACACAGCAATTCCTAGTACAGGGAAAATACTTAGCCTTGCTGCGAATGACGGTCGAACCAACCAGACGAAACCAAAAATTAACCATAGAATGCTACAGCAAAGATACAGGAAGCCCCATCCCATGACCGTCATTGCGCTCATGAAGGCTCCTGAGAGAATGAAGGAAAAAAAGACTATAGTTCTCAGCCGCGCAGACTGGAGGAATTCGCTAGGTGGCATAAATGCAGGTTATCACTCTCTTTGCAAAAACAGGCTTCGGAATGCGCTTATCGGTAACCAACTTCTGGGCCAAAAAAGTAGCGGTTCGGTACGGTGCCAAAGGGACGGATTCTCCAAGTCCTGATAATCGAGATTATCGCAAACTGGCCCATGGCCGCTTTCCGAACCTTCTTCGCGACACAGCCGAGTGTGCTAGAATTCTAGAACGCAAGGTTCTCCTCGCGTGCTTCCTTGTGGCCCGGTAGAGTAATGGTTAACTCGTCGCCCTTTCAAGGCGAAGATTACGGGTTCGACCCCCGTCCGGGCTACCAAGTTCTTTCCCCAAGACGATCTTCCTTCAAGGCCACAATTGATTTTGCGATTGTGACTCAGTTCAACGCTCAGGACCGTTTCGGGTAAGTCAAATCATCCGATTCAGTTTGCCGCGAATTGCTTTGGTAGCGCCGGCATCTTGCCGGCTGTTTTCTGGACTTGGAAATTGGCACGGAGCCGGCGAGACGCCGGCGCTACTTAAACCCAACCATCGACGTAGAGGGGCCTTCTGAAAAGGAGTCATGATCCGCTTTGACACTCGTTTGCATTCTTCCACGCCCGGTTGTATGTTTTCGGATGGCTAAAAACGCGGGAACTGCGTGGGAGAATTTTTTCGGAAGCTCGCGGCGGATGATGGCGGCAATCGAGCGCCCGGAACGGCACGTCTGTGGTATCCGCAACTCCGATTTAAGCTAAAATTGCACTGGCGCGTGAACGAAGCGCCGCCAATGATGGCGTCAAGCAATGCCTAAAGGAAAATGAATCATGGCTGAAGTGAACTCACGTGGTTTGGCGGATAAGGCGAGCGGCGAATCCGCGGCGGAGCCGGTGCTTGCGGATGACGCGCGCTCGAACAGCCGCAGGAATATTTTCATTGCCGCGATTGCGGTCGTTGTCCTCGTGGGCAGCCTGTTTTTGTACCGCTATTTGGGCGGCTACGAATCCACGGACGATGCCCAGGTGGACGCTCACCTGTATCCGGTCAGCGCGCGCGTTTCCGGCTACGTGATCAAGGTGAATGTGGGCGATAACCAGTACGTGCAAAAGGGCGCGGTGCTGGTCGAGATCGATCCGAAAAATTATGAGATTGCGGTCGAGGAGGCGAAGGCCAATCTTGCCAGCGCGGAAGCCACCGCGCAATCGATGAACATCAATGTTCCGATTACTTCCGTGAACGCATCGAGCCAGTTGAAGTTCACCGCATCGGGCGTGGAAAATGCCGGCGCGGGAATCGTTGCCGCTGAAAAGCAGCTCGCCGCCGCTCACGCCCAGTTGGAAGCGGCTCAGGCGGACGACGAGAGGGCGCAAGACGACGTGCGCCGCTACAAAATGCTGATGGGCAAACAGGAAGTGTCCGAGCAGGTTTACGATCAGGCGATGTCCACGGCGAGAGCCAGCACGGCCACGGTCGTGGCCGCGCGCAACAATGAGGCCGCGGCGGAACAAGCCGTGCAGCAGGCGCGAAGCCGCCTCGGAGAATCCGAAGCGAGCCACCAGTCCGCGGAAACTGGTCCCCAGCAGGTGTCTTCGACGCGCGCCCGCGCGCGCGCCGCCATCGCCGATGTACAGCAGAAACGCGCCGTCCTCGAACAGGCCGAGTTGAACCTGCAATACACGCAAATCGCGGCGCCCATCAGCGGCCAAGTGACCAAAACGGTGGTCGTGGGCATGAACATTCAGCCAGGCCAGCAATTGCTCACCGTGGTTCCCCTGGACGAAGTCTGGATCACCGCGAATTTCAAGGAGACGCAAATCCGGCGGATGAAAGCCGGGCAGCGATGTGAAATTCACGCCGATTCGAGCGGGCGGACGTTCCGGGGACATGTGGACAGCATTGCCGGAGCCACGGGCCCGCTGTTCAGTTTGTTTCCGCCGGAAAATGCGACGGGCAACTACGTAAAAATTGTTCAGCGCATTCCCGTGAAAATTGTTCTGGATGCGGGAGAAAATCAGGATCACCAGCTTCGGCCGGGCATGAACGTTGTGCCCGATGTAATCATCCGATGAGTAGCGGCGCATCCCTCACAGCAGATCAGGATATTTGGCGGCCCAGCTTTAATCCCTGGCTGGTGGCCGTGGTCGTGGCCATGGCCGCGTTCATGGAGATCCTCGACACGAGCATCGCCAACGTGGCCCTGCCCTACATGGCCGGAAATCTGGCGGCGAGCAACGACCAAAGCACCTGGGTGCTGACCTCCTATCTGGTCTCAAACGCGATTGTCCTGCCGATCAGCGGATGGCTCGCGGGCGCCATCGGGCGCAAACGTTTTTTCACGATTTGCCTTTTCATCTTTACAGTCAGTTCCTTGCTGTGCGGGATCGCTCCGAGCCTGGGCCTCTTGCTTTTCTTTCGCGTGCTGCAAGGACTCGGTGGCGGCGGCTTGCAGCCCATGGCGCAGGCCATTCTCGCGGACACATTTCTGCCCCGGCAGCGAGGCCTGGCTTTTGCGCTCTATGGCATCACGGCGGTTATGGCGCCGACCATCGGTCCAACGCTTGGCGGTTGGATCACGTTCAACTATTCCTGGCGGTGGATTTTCATCATCAATCTGCCGGTAGGCCTGATCACCTTGTTGCTGGTCTACCGCTTCGTCGAGGACCCGCCGTATATGGCGCGCATCAAGGCCGCCGGCGTCAAGCTGGACTACATCGGCATCGCCCTGCTGACGCTGGGCATTGGGGCCTTGCAGGTGATGCTCGACAAGGGGCAGGAAGACGATTGGTTCGGATCGCACTTCATTACAACGCTGGCCGTGACGGCCGCCGTCTGCCTCGTCGCGCTGGTGATCTGGGAATGGTTTCAAAAAGCGCCGATCATCGACGTGCGCCTGTTCAAGATTTTCAACTTCGCCAGCGCCAACCTGATGATGTTCACTCTGGGCATCGTGCTGTTCAGTAGCCTGGTTCTGATGCCGCTGTTTCTCCAGACGTTCATGGGATACACGGCCCAGGTCGCGGGTCTCGCAATTTCCGCGGGAGGAATTTGCCTGCTGATTGAAATGCCCATCATGGGCACGCTGACGACGAAAATTCAGGCCCGACATCTGATCGCCTTCGGCTGGATTTGCCTCGCGTCCGCCATGTATTACTCCACCAGGCAGATTGACCTGACGATGAGTTTTAATACCGCGCTGTGGCTGCGCGTCGATCAGGTGTTTGGAATGGGTTTTCTATTCGTACCGATCACGCTCGCGGCGTACATCGGGGTTCCGCCGGAAAAAAATAATGCGGTCTCCGGGATGGTCAACTTCATGCGCAATATCGGGAGCAGCGTCGGCACCTCGCTCGTGACCACGCTGATTGCGCGGCGTTCGCAATTCCACCAGCAGATTCTCGTCGGCCACACCGGGCCAGGAAATCTGCGTTTTCAGAGAGCGGTCGGAAATCTTTCGCAACGCCTCGTCCAGTCGGGGCTGGAGCAGCACAGAGCGCAGATGGTCGCCTCTGCCCGGATTTACCGCACGGTGCAAGCGCAGGCGGGCAGCGCTGCCTACATTGACACGTTCCTGGTGCTTGCCGTGGGATCGGCCATCATGTTCTTCCTCTCTTTCCTTTTGAGGCGGAACGATCCCGGCGGCGGAGGCCATGCCGTCGTGGATTGATTGGCTTTTCTCTCAAGCAATACAATCATTTGCATTCAAGGGTTTCAGTGGCACAGGCTTCAGCATGTGTGGCAACGGCCAAATCTTTGTAGGGCACGGCTTCAGCCGTGCCGTAAAGTCCGCGAAATCAATGCGGCTTTAGCCGCTGGCTCTTTCGGAATCGAGTTGCCACACAGGCTCTTCAGCCTGTGTGATTTTAATTTGTGACAGGCGAAAGTCAAAAGAACACAGGCTGAAGCCTGTGCCACTGGTATATCTCCCACCCAGCAATGGATCGAGTTATGTTTCTTGGGAAAAAAGTCGAGTTTAATCAAGCGGCCCGCACCTTCACGATCCCGGTTTAAGACGCGCGGAAAACGGCGCGGCCGGCGCCGGAACCGTGCATGCGTATGGCGCGGGCCAGCCGGGATCGGTTGACGCATTCCTACACAGAGACGTCATATTATAAATCACGCTTCCCAGGACGACCGGACCGTCGAGCGGCTCCGCGTAAATCCGGTAACTCTGTGAAGTCCCAACCATCAATCGCTGCAAGGAAAACGAACCGTCAAATTGCGCCGGGCCCTGGCCTCTGCAACTCCATCCGGCCAGCGTGGCGGCGATCACCGCGCCGGTGGCGTTGTCCAGCGCGACGACTTGCGAGGGGAAGATGCCGGTGACTCCGGCGGGAGACGCGGGCAGGGCAAGCGGATTCGCGGGCAGAACGCGCCCGCCGATCGTGCCGATATGCACGGAGTCGCTTGCGTTGGGATAAAGAATTCGCAGGCCCGTGCGATCGTCGTCCGCAAGCGGCGCATCGGGCGTCGCCGTCGTGGGCCTCGTGCCCGTCATTTGTCCCGGCGGCGGAGCGTAGAGAAACATCATCGCGTTCCACACGCCGGAATGATTGAAGCCGAACGTGTGGCCGAGTTCGTGCGTCAGGATCGATTCGAGATCGTAGGAGTTCGGATTTGAGGGGAGCGCCGCGGGTGTCGCGAAGGTCGTGTTGGCGTTGCCGGGCAGCAGCAAAACATCCGCATCCAAAATCTGGCCGACGAACGTGGAAGGCGTGGTGGTCGAGGAAAGCTGCTCGCCCACAGTGTCCGCCGAAATGACGCGTGTGAACGCCAGAACACCGAGGGTGAATCCCGGATCGTTCTGATTGAAGCAAATGGAATTGATCCCGTCGGATGACGAGCATGCCGACGTCGTCGATGTGCGCTGCAGCGTGCCGAGCGTTGCCGGCACGAGCAATGTGCCCGAGACGCCCGTCCACACCGCTAGCGATTGTTGAATGACGGCTTCGATTTCGGTGAGTTTTCCCGAGGCGGTCTGGTCCGCCGTGAGAATCGTGGGGGGGGCTGGTGCCGAGCGACGTGCTCCACTGGCGATTGATCGAGCCGGGCGTGGAAATGTTGAAGCGCGTGAGTTGCGGGCAGGACGTCCCGCCCGACTGCGCGGCGGCCTGACGCATGTCCGCCACCGTCGTTCCCAGATCGTAGGCTCCGGTGTACGCGGCGGTGACCTGCAACAGGAAGAGGCAAGCGACGATAACGGACATCGCGTGGCGGATTGAATAGCAAAATGAACTGCGGCGATTTGCGATCATTGGTTTTTCTCTCCGGAGCGCGCAATGGCCGAAGCGATTCGCGCGCGGAATTCCTCGATCGGCATTCGGCGTACGCCTTCGGTGCGAAACGCGCGAGCCTGTGTGTCGAACACGGCAAAGGCGCTTGAATCCTGTGTGACGGTTTCGGCGCCGCTTTGCGGATCGCGCGAAATGCGGAACGTTCCCTCGACCCATCCCGCCACTGTGAATCCGCCCGCGGGCGAACGTTCCAGAAACAGCACGGCCTCGGCGCCGGAATTGAATTTGGGCGTGCCGTCCACCGTGGCGGTCAGATGCCCCGAGCGCCCGCCCGGGAGACGAACCGTAATTGTTCCGGGCAAATTTCCCTTCAGGGTTTCCAGGACATCGAACGTCGTCAGTGTCCAGATCGAGCCGTTTTCCCAGCGCGATTCGCCGCCCGCGCAGCGCACGCGCGCCACGGCATCCGATTCCGCGGCCAGCCGGTCGAGGCTGATCCGCGCAAGCGTGGTTGCGCGAACTGCTGGCAAAAACAGGAGCGCGGGCAGGAGAGAAAAAATAATTCGCATTCTATTTCTCATTAACGCACCTCGATGGCGCCGGTCCCGGCGGCCATATCGCTTTCCGGATTTGTAACGAACAGGGTTCGCGGGCCCGGCTCGGCGGTAGAGGGCACTTGCAGCGTCAGGTGCAAGATTCCCAGGCCGAGCGGCGCGCGATTGACGACGGCGATGTCCGGCGTGGGCGGTCCGCTGATCGCGTAGATGAACGATGGATCGAGGCCGCTCACGGAAAATACGCACAGGTCTGCGGTTCCCGCTCCCGTGGCGGGCCGCTGAACGATCACGGGATTTCCGCCGAGCACGCAGGACCCTGTCGCCACGGTGTAGGGCCCGATTGCGGCGATATTCAAACTTACATTTCCCGCAGCGCCCGATCCGCCATTGGTGCTCAGTTCCACCACGACGATGTTATTGCCCGCGCTCGTTGGCGCGCTGGGCGTCAGAGGGATCGTGGCCGTTCCCGAGCCTGTGGCCAGCACGACAAACGTTTGCGTGTTGGACAGCGATCCGTTGGGATTTTGTATCTGCACCGAAATGTTTCCGGCGGATTGCAGGTCGGTCGAGGCGAGCGACGTGGTGCACTGCGTGTTCGATGTGCAATTCGTGACTCGGGAAGTGCCCGCCACCAGGATCGTGGAACCGGGGCCTGGACTGGACGTTATGAAATTGCTTCCCGAAACCAGCAGCGTAAAGCCGCCCGCCGAGCCCGCATACGCGCTGGTCGGCGCGAGAGAAAAAATGCTGAGGCCGCTGGTGATCGTCACGGTGGCAGCGCCCGATTGGCTTGTGTCATCCGCGCTCGTGGCGACAATGCCGATGGTGTCGGGCGAGGGCGCGGCCGGCGGCGCCGTGTACAAGCCCGTGGAATCGATGACGCCGCACGCCCCGGCAGTTGTGCACGCCGTGCCCGTGATCGACCAGGTGACCTGTTGATTGGTCGTTCCGGTAACCGTCGCGGAAAAGCGCTGCTGCCCTCCGCTGGGTATCCCCGCGCTTCCGGGCAAAACGCCAACGATAACGTGCGGCAGGATTGTAACGCTGGCCGATGCACTCCGCGTGCTCGAAACCTGGCTCGTGGCCGTGATCTCGACCGGATTGGAAGATGGAACTCCCGCGGGCGCAAGGTAATCGACGCTCCCGCCGTTGCTCGCGGAAATCGACTGGCACGGGCTGGAGCCGGTCACGCAAATCTCGCCGGTGGATGAATTTCCGCCCGATATTCCGTTGATCTGCCACGTCACGTTTTGGTTGGAAGTGTTGTTGACCAGCGCGGTAAATGTTTGCCGGTGGTTCACGGCGAGCGTCGCGCTCGAAGGCGAAACCGTCACGCCGATCGCGGCCGTGAATGTGATTGTCGCGCTTGCGGAAACGCTTGGATTGGCATTGCTGCTCGCGCTCACCGTGACCGAGCCGCCCTCCGGAAGGGTTTGCGGAGCTGTGTATGTGGTGCTGTTGGGACTGGTCTGCGAATTTAGAATTGTTCCGGCTGTTGCGTTGCCGCCCACCGCTCCGTTCACCGACCACGTGACGGTCGAGTCGTGCGCGCCGGTCACGGTGGCTTGCAATGCCACCGTGCCGCCGAGCGCCACGGTCGCCGCCGTAGGCGATACGGAAACGCCAAACACCGGAACAATGGAAACGGAAATCGAGACGGCTTTCGACGGATCGGCTTGCGGCGTCGCAACGATGTTCACGATCGCGGGGGACGGCGCGAGCGAAGGCGCGGTGTACACGCCGCCCGACGCATTTGATGAGCTTGATGAAATTGTTCCGCACGCTGAGCCCGTGCAGCCGGTCCCCGAAACGCTCCAGGAAATCGTGCGGCTGGGATTCGAGTTCGCAGCCGGCGTAAGTGTCGCCGTGTAGGTGGCCGAACTGCCCGCGTTGACGGACGATGGGCCCGTAATAACCAGGGAAAATGCGCTCGTGATCGTCACGATGGCGGTCGAACTCCTGGAACTGTCTTCCATGCTCGTGGCCTGTACGGACACGGAACCCGCAGCCGGAACAATCGCCGGCGCCGTGTAGACGCCGCCGGTGTCGATCGTTCCGACTGTCGCATTTCCGCCGGAAACTCCATTCACGCTCCAGCTCACGGCCGTGTTCGACACGCTTCCCGACGTGCTCGTGACCGTTGCCGTGAATGTCTGCGCTGCGCCAAGCGGTACCGAAGTGGCGGCGGGCGCGACCGCCACGCGGATACTTGGTGGAGGGGGCTGCGACGGGCCTGAACTGCCTAGTCCGCCACAGCCCAGGATTGACGCGACGAGCAGCAATAACGAACGCCACTGAGTCAGCGTGCGAATGGTAAAGCGACGTTCGCGAATGTTCGTGCTTCGTTCCATGGCTCTGTGGATTGCACGTGGTGTGCCACTGCGGTGCATCGAGGAAAATGGGCTCCATGTGGAAAGATATTTTCCTAATCCGAACGGAAGAGAATTTGCGCAAATCTCATGCTTTCAGTGTGTTGCTGAAGTTTTCGTTCCAAGTTTTGATGTTTTTAGGAAATTTGTGGAAGCGAAGGTTCCGGGGTGGTGTCGTTGAGCTCGTTCCGAGTTGGGAATAATTATCGGGAATGTTGTTTCAATGTGGGGCAGATTGCCCCTGTCTCTGATATTGAGCAATCATTGTGGGGCACGGCTTCACAGGCTGCGGAA
>PLUM01000107.1 GCA_003165465.1 Acidobacteriota bacterium | reverse complement strand
ATTAGTGAATTGCCACACAGGCTCTGAAGCCTGTGCTACTGGACAGGGGGATCGCTGCAATCAACGCGAAATCGGGTCAGCCATCGGTATTTTCGAACGTGTCTCGGGAACGGAGCGCCCTTCCGCTTCCAGATGCCGCCCGCCAAACCGCGCGAAGCAAACGCGCATCAGCGCGAAACTGGCCACTGCGCCGAGGGCCATGGGGACAACCGGGACGAGGAAGAGGCGTTGCAGCGGCAAATGACGTCCGATGAGCCAGCCGCCGATCATGGGACCGGCAATCGCTCCGAACCGGCCGATGGCGTTCGCCCAGCCCACGCCGTTGGAGCGAATCGCCGTCGGATACAGCAAGCCCGACACGGCGTTCAGGCCGAGCTGATTGCCCAGGATGCAAAATCCGGCGAAGAAAACGGTGACGATCAGCAAGCGATGCGAAAGCCCCGGCGTGCCAATGGCCGCGACGATGGGACAGCCGACGAGGAACGACAGGCCAATGGCCGCGAGACCGCTCTTATCGAGCAGCCGGCTGATGGTGATACCGCCCGCGATGCCGCCGAAATAGAACATGGTCATGGTCAGCGCAGTTTGCCGGGCCGACAAGCCCGAGTCTTGAAATAGTGTGGGCATCCAGCTATTCAGGAAAAAATTGGCCATGAGGTTCGAAAAGAAGACGATCCAGAGCAGTGGCGTCATCCAGGCGCGCCCCTCGGCAAAAATCAGTCGGATGGAGAACCCGCTTCTGGGCTTTTCGTCAATCAGGAATGTAGTGTCCGGGGCAATCGAAATGCCGGGACTCAACTTCCGCGCCAGCTGCGCGACCTTGTCGCGGGCATTGCGCAACACCAGAAACTTGATGGATTCGGGCAGCAAGAAAAACGCGGCCAGCGCGACGGCGAGTGGGAATGCGCCTCCGATGAAGAACAGTCCCTGCCAGCCGTACTGCGGCAGGTACGCGGTGACGGCGCCGGGCAGAATGCCGCCGACCGTGATGCCCATGAACATGAAGACGATCATGGTGGCCCGCGCGCGCTTGGGTGCGAACTCGGCGTTGAGAGCGATGGTGTTGGGCGGCAAACCGCCGAGGCCAATGCCGGAAATAAACCGGAGCGCGATCAGTTGATGCAGCGTGTGCGATTCGACGATGGCCAGCGACGAAAGTCCGTACAGCACGCAGCCCAGAATGATGGCTCCCTTGCGTCCAAAACGATCCCCGAGATAGCCAAACACCGGCGCTCCGAACAACATGCCGAAGAGGCTGGCGCTGAACACGGGCCCCATCACCGCGCGGTTCAAGTGCCACTGCCGCACGATGGACGGCGCCGCGTAGGCCGCAGAGGCGAGCGCATAGCCATCGGAAAACATCACCAGGAACGAGAGCAGGATGATACCCAGGCCAAAGAGACTGATCCTCTGTTCGTCGACCAGCCGTGTGATGTTGATTGTCGGGGGGTTTTCCATCGTTTCGTTTCCTTTTGGTGCTGACGACGCGGGCCACACAACCACTCGTTTTCTACGCGTTGCATCACCCGGCGAAAATCCCCGCCTCTGAAGAGGCGGGCTACAGTGATTCGCCGGGCTTGGAGTGGATGCCTGCGCGCCGGCACCAATACTCCCACGATCGATTAAAACCCTCTCCCGGTCTGGACTGGCTCAGACGCAGGTTGATCTTTTCAATTTCGCCCGCCGAAAGAAAGGTGGCTTTGCCCAGGGAACTGGCCTTCATTTGCAGATCGGCATTGACGTCCAAATACACCGCCGTATAAACGGCCTCACGGATTGATTTTCCAACGACCGTGGAACCGTGTCCGCGCATCAGGATGCAATTGCCGTCGCCGACGGCGCGGGCCAGATCAAGCCCCATGGACATGTTCGAAACCAGCAAGTCCGTGTCGCCGAAGCTGGTTTGCGCGTCCCACACCGGGACCTCGGCCCCTAAGGTCGCGCAGCTATGCACCACGGGGCGGAGTTTTTCGCCCGTCAAACCAAAAGGGATGGGGCCACGGCTATGGCTGTGGACGACGCTCTGAATCTCCGGCCGGGTTTGATAGAGCGCGGCGTGAATGAACCGTTCGAGGTACGGTTTTCCGGGAACCGAGTCGGTGTGCGCGCCGTCGAGCGTGAACTCCATGATATCGCCGGGTTCCACCAATTCGGGTGATATTGCCCGCGATAGCAGGAAGCGGCCATCATCATCCGGGTGGCGCGCGCTGATGTGGCCAAAAGCGTCCACGATACCTTCGTTCGCCAGGATGCGATTGGCGGCGACGAGATCCTCAATCAGCGAGTCGAGTTTGGCCATGCCATTCCTCTTCGAAAAAGACAATCTCAAGTTGTTTTGTGGCGGCCCGAATGTTTTCATGCGGGCGAAACGTGTAGAGAATATGCCACGCTCGCCGATAACTTCCAAAATAATTCCTGAGTCCGAAGTTTGGCCCGCGATCATCCGGCGGATATCGTTGCCGCTGGAGCGGTCATCCGTTAGAATGAACAGCTTATCGTCACTTGATGGCACTTGCCGGCACCTGAAGGCGCATGACGGACACGAAGGTTTACCGAGGGAATGGCTGACCCATTGATCCGCACGGAACCCGCCTACGACGCCAGCGACGAATATCGCCCCGAGCCTGTACCGATCCCCCAGCCGCCGGCGTGGCAGGATGGCAGCTTTCGCATTGGAATTCACACTTCGATCGCGGGTGATATCGCGGGGGCACTCGATTCGGCCGCGAAGCTTGGCGCGAACGCGCTCCAGATTTTTTCCGCAAGCCCGAGGATGTGGCCGGGCGGAAGCGCTCGCATTGCGGAGGCGGATGCGGCGAGGTTTCGGGCGCGCCGCGCGGAGCTGGCTCTCGGGCCGCTCGTGATTCACGACAATTACCTGATCAATCTTGCGTCGCCCGAGCGCGTGATGCGTACGCGGTCAATCCAGGCGTTTCACGACGAGCTGGTTCGCGCGGTATCGCTGGGCGCGGATTTTCTCGTAGCGCATCCCGGCTCCGGCCTCGGGTCGGACAAGGACCAGGCCATCACGGAAATCGCCGAAGGCCTGCGCCATGCGGCGAAGGGCATGAAGCTGGGTTCGCTGCGAATCCTTATCGAAAACACATCCGGGATGGGCACGGCGGTGGGCGCGCGGTTTGAAGAGATCAAGGCGATTTTGGATCAGACCGGCGATTTGCCGATGGGCGTGTGCCTGGACACGGCGCACACGTTCGAGGCCGGGTACGATATCACGACCGAAGAGGGTCTTGAGGCGACGCTTGCCGCCGTGGACCGAAGCGTGGGGCTGAGCCGCGTGCATGTGCTGCATGTGAACGATTCGAAAACGCCGCTGGGGTCGCGCGTCGATCGGCACGAAAATATTGGGCACGGAAAAATTGGGCTTGCGGCATTTGGCCGGATTCTGAATCATGCTCGCCTCGGTCCCGGTTTGCAGGGATTGCCGGGGCGCGCGTTTATCCTGGAGACTCCGATCGACGAGCCGGGGGACGACCGGCGCAACGTGCGAGCGTTGTGGGATCTGGTGGGCGTGAGCGTGCGGCAGGCGCCCAAGGCGGAAGACGGATTCTCGATGACGAAGGCAAAGAAAAAAGAAAAAGCATTAACACAGAGAACACAGAGAACACAGAGGGCACAGAGTAAGAAACAGAGTTTAAAAGGCGCAAAAGCAAAAGCGCGGAAGAGTAAGGGAAGAAAATAATTTTGCTGGGCTGAAATGCTGACGGATCTGCTGTAGCCCGCCTCTTCAGAGGCGGGGACTTTCGTAGCGCCGGCAAAAACCCCCGCCTCTGAAGAGGCGGGCTACAATTAGAGGCGGAGCGGAAACCGTGACGGAATACGATCCACAGATTATTGAGAAAAAATGGCAGGCGCGGTGGAACGAAGACCACGCATTCGAGGCGGATGCCGATACCTCGAAGCCGAAATATTACGTGCTCGAAATGTTGCCGTATCCCTCGGGAACGCTGCACATGGGGCACATGCGCAACTACACGATCGGCGACGTGACCGCGCGTTTCCGGCGCATGCAGGGTTTTCATGTGATTCACCCGATGGGATGGGACGCATTCGGCTTGCCGGCGGAAAACGCGGCCATTCAGCGGGGCATCCACCCGCGCGAGTGGACCAATCTGAATATCGAGTCCTTCAAGCGCGTCTGCCACCGGTTTGGATTCAGCTACGACTGGCGGCGCGAGATTTCCACGTGCGAACCGGAATATTACAAGTGGAACCAGTGGTTTTTCCTGCGCATGCTGGAAAAGGGAATCGCCTACCGCAAGCGCAGCCGCGTGAACTGGTGCCCGAAATGCGCGACGGTGCTGGCGAACGAGCAGGTGGTGAACGGGTGCTGCTGGCGGCACGAAGATACGCCAGTCGACGCGAAAGTGATCGAGCAGTGGTTCCTGCGCATCACGCAATACGCCGATGAGTTGCTCGACGGGCTTGGCCAGCTCGAAGGCGGCTGGCCCGAGCGCGTTCTGACCATGCAGCGCAACTGGATTGGGAAGTCGCGCGGCACGCGCGTGCGTTTTGCTGTGAAGGAACTCCGGGGCGAGTCCATTGAAGTATTCACTACGAGAGTTGACACGATCTATGGCGCGTCTGCGATTATCCTTGCACCAACCCACCCATTCATCGACAAGTTCGTTGCTGGCATCGACGTAAAGACGGCCATCCCGGAAAGGATGGCGAGGCTGGAAACACTAGCGAAAATGCGTCAGCAAACCGCTCGCGCTGCGGACATTGCGACAGCGGAGAAATTTGGATTTAAAACCGATTTCCACGCCGTGAACCCATTCAACCAAAACAAAATTCCGATCTGGGTGGGAAATTTCGTGCTGATGGAATACGGCACGGGCGCGGTGATGTGCGTTCCGGCGCACGACGAGCGCGACTTCGAGTTTGCGACCAAGTACGGCCTGGCGATACCGATTGTGGTGCAACCGAACGAAGGAAAAGCACTGACGCCGGAGACGCTCAACGCGGCATTTACCGACTATGGCCGGTCCGTGAATTCGGGTCCCTATACCGGATTCTCCTCCGAAAAAGCCATTGAAATCATGGTATCGGACGCTGAGGCGCGCGGATTTGGCAAAGGCGAAATTGTTTTTCGGCTGAAGGATTGGGGGATTTCGCGGCAGCGCTACTGGGGCACGCCGATCCCCGTGCTGTACTGCGAGACGTGCGGCATGGTGCCGGTTCCGGACGAGGATTTGCCCGTGGTGCTTCCCCCGATGGCGAAATTTTCCGGGCTGGGCGAATCTCCGCTGGCGAGCGTGCCGGAATTCGTGAATGCAAAATGCCCGAAATGCGGCGGCGCGGCGCGGCGTGAAACGGACACGATGGACACGTTCATCGATTCGTCCTGGTATTTCTACCGCTATGCCGATCCGCACAACGGCAAGGCGCCGTTCGATCCGGACCTGGCGCGGTACTGGCTGCCGGTCGATCAATATATCGGCGGGATCGTTCATGCGATTCTGCATTTGCTGTATACGCGTTTTTTCTGCAAGGTGATGCGCGACCTGGGCCTTGTGAGTCACGATGAGCCGGTGAAGCGCCTGTTTACGCAGGGCCTGGTGCTCAAGGGCGGCACGGCCATGTCCAAGTCAAAAGGCAATGTCGTTGGGGCCGAGGACATGGCGGACAAGTATGGGTGCGACACGGGGCGGCTTTACACGCTGTTCGCCGCGCCTCCCGAGAAAGATTTGGAGTGGAGCGAACAGGCGATTGAAGGATGCTCGCGTTTCCTGCAGCGCGTTTACCGGCTCGTAGCCAGGCACGCCGAGCGGCTGAACGCGGTTCGCGTGGGAAGCGGAGCGGCGGCTTCGCTCGATTCGGCCACGGCCAAGGAAAAAATATTGCTGCGCAAGGCGCATCAGGTGTTGCGCCGCGTGACGCACGATTTCGATACGCGCTGGCATTTTAATAGCGCCACGGCCCTGCTGATGGAACTCGTCAACGAGATTCACGCGCAGGAACCGCTGGAAGAGGGCGTGCGCCCGGAAATCGCGAAGGAAGTGTTCGAACTCCTGACGCTGATGCTCAATCCCATGGTGCCGCATCTGGCCGAGGAGTTGTGGGAAATTTTGGGCCACTCCCGGGACACGCTGGCTCATGCCGCGTGGCCGAAATTCGTTCCCGAGCTTGCAGCGGAAGACCAGGTCGAGATCGTCGTGCAGTTGAACGGACGCGTGAAGTGCAAGATTTCGGTCGAGGCGGGTCTCGACCGGGAACAGCTTAAAAAGCGCGCTCTCTCCGATGCGAAAGTCGCGCAACTGCTGGATGGCCAGAGCGTGAAAAAGATCATTGTGGTGCCGGATAAACTGGTCAACATCGTGGTGGGCTGAAGCCATGCGTGTCGCGTTTTTTGAGGTGAAGGATTGGGAGCGGGCTTATCTGGCGGAGAGGCTGCCGTCGGACGAGATTGTTTTTGAACCCGGCGTGCTTCCGCCTTCCGATGCCCGCTTCCCGGAACTGGACGCGATTTCCGTGTTCATTTATTCGCGTGTGACGCGCGAAGCGCTGGACGCGCTGCCGAAACTGAAATTCATCGCGACGCGCTCGACTGGGTTCGATCACATCGACGTGGAGGCTTGCCGGAGCCGCGGCATTGCGGTTTCGAACGTGCCCTCCTACGGGGAGAATACCGTCGCCGAACACACGATTGCCCTGCTGCTGATGCTGTCGCGGAAGGTGCACCAGTCGGTCCTCCAGATTCGCAGCGGCCACGTGGACCTGGCGGAGCTGACCGGGTTCGATCTGCAGGGCAAGACGATTGGCGTGATCGGAGCGGGGCACATCGGGCTGCATGTGATTCGAATCGCGCGCGGGTTCGGCATGAAAGTGCTCGCCTTTGACGTTTCGCGGGAGCCATTCCTGGCCGATCTGCTGGGTTTCGAATATGCGACGATGGACCGGCTGCTGGCCGAGAGCGATATCGTGACGCTGCATACGCCGCTGACGGAGAAGACTCATCATTTGCTTGGGCGCGAGCAGTTTGCCGCGATGAAAGCCGGCGCCGTGATCGTAAATACGGCGCGCGGCGGGCTGATCGATACGGACGCGCTGGTGGATGCGCTGGAGAGCGGCAAGCTGGGCGGCGCGGGACTCGATGTGCTCGAGGGCGAGGAACTGATTAAGGAAGAAAAGCAGTTGCTGCACCAGCCGATCGATGTGGAACGTCTGCGGATGGCGGTGCGCAATCGCGTGCTGCTCGCGCGCGACGATGTGGTATTCACGCCGCACAATGCGTTCAATAGCCAGGAGGCCCTTGTGCGGATTTTGGAAATGACGCTGGCGAATCTGGAGGCGTTTCGCGCGGGACAGCCTGCGCGCCGTGTGGCTTGAGGAAATTTGAGATTTGAGATTTGAAATTTGAGATTCAAAACATGCGCTATCGAATGCCTGGGGAAATAAGGTTTGGCCTAACCATGAGGAACGAATGAGCGAGCGCGGCGGCATTGTGGTACTGGATTTTGGCGGGCAGTATACGCAGTTGATTGCCCGGAGAATCCGCGAGCAACAAGTGTTCAGCGCGATCCTGCCGTGCACGGCGAAGATCGAGCAGATTCGCAAATTTGAGCCGACCGGGATTGTTCTCTCCGGCGGACCGAATTCCGTGTACGACGCGGGGGCGCCGCCATGCGACCCCGGCATTTTGTCCATGGGGCTGCCGGTCCTGGGAATTTGCTACGGGCTGCAGTGGATGACGCACATTCTTGGGGGCCGCGTCGAACGCGCCGATCGCAGGGAGTATGGCCGCACCGAGCTGGTCGTGAAAGACGGTTCGCTCTTGTTCGAGGGCCTGCCGAAGACGCTGCGCATCTGGAACAGCCACGGCGATCATGTGCGCGCGCTGCCGCCAGGTTTTCATGTGACGGGAGAAACGGGCAATGCCGTGTCCGCCGCCGAAGATCCGGCGCGAAAACTGTACGCCGTCCAATTCCATCCCGAAGTGCGCCACACCGATTGCGGCTCGGAGATTCTCCGCAATTTTGTGTTCAATATTTGCCACGCGAAGCCGCTGTGGAGCGGCGCGGCGTTCATTGCGGAAACGGTGGAGTCGATCCGCAAGCAAGTGGGCAATAGCCGCGCAATCTGCGCCTTGAGCGGGGGAGTGGATTCGGCGGTGGCCGCCGTATTGGTTCACCGCGCGATGGGCGACCGCCTCACGAATATTTTTGTGAACAACGGCCTCTTGCGGAAGAACGAGTTTAGCGAGACGCTCGAATTGCTGCGGGACCGCATGGGCTTGCAGGTGATCGGCGTGGACGCGTCGGAACGATTTCTTGCGCGCCTAAAAGGAGTCGTGGATCCCGAGGACAAGCGCAAGAGAATCGGCGGGGAGTTCATTGCCGTGTTTGACGAGCAGGCCCGCCAGTTGGCAACCGGCCCGGACCGCGCCGGATTCCTGGTTCAGGGAACGCTCTATCCGGATGTGATCGAATCGGTGGCCGTGCGCGGCCCGTCGCAAACGATCAAGACGCACCATAATGTGGGAGGCCTGCCTGCGGATCTGCCGTTTGCGCTGATCGAGCCTTTGCGCGAGTTGTTTAAGGACGAAGTGCGAAGCATCGGGCGCGAACTGGGGCTTCCGGAAGAAATGCTCACCAAGCACCCGTTTCCAGGGCCAGGCCTCGCCGTTCGGCTTCTGGGCGAAGTAACGGAAGAACGCCTCGCGCCGCTTCGGGATGCGGATGCGATCGTAGTCGAGGAAATTCGCCGCGCCGGCCTCTATGAGAAAATTTGGCAGGCGTTTGCCGTGTTGCTCCCGGTTCGAAGCGTGGGCGTGATGGGCGATGAGCGAAGCTACGGGTTCACGATTGCCGTGCGGGTCGTGGAATCGGAAGATGCCATGACGGCCGATTGGGCGCGGCTGCCGTCGGAAGTTCTTGAGCGGATATCGACCCGAATCGTGAATGAAGTGAGCGGCATTAACCGCGTGGTGTACGACATCAGCTCGAAACCGCCGAGCACGATCGAGTGGGAATAGGGGAGCCGAGCAGAGGCGATGTGTTCCGAAATGAAACAGTGCTTGCGGGGTAGAGTGTGGCTGAGGCCCGGATGGCTTGCTTTGGTTGTGGATAGAGCACCCAAAGCAGCCACCGGGCCTGCAAGCCTGTATGTCAGAGAACGCCGATCCGAAGGGTATAGAAATTCACCGGATTTAGCGGGAGGACATCTTCTGAGCCATGTAAAGCAGGAGCTGGCGGTCACCGTTTTCAATGCGACCCATCAGTCTGCGAAACTTGTTCAGAAGGCGAGCCTCTTTCCCGGCGCTGCCCCAGACGATATCGTCGGCGCTTTTGCGCTTCGGAAGGTTGGGAAGCTCGGGTGGTTCTTCTCCGTCATAGAAGAGTTGATAAAGAGGGACTTCCAAAGCGCGCGCCATTTTCTCGAGCGTTTCGATGGCCGGAACGGTATGGCCATTTTCAACGCGCGAGATATAGCAGCGGAGCAGTCCGGTGCGCTTTTCGATATCCCCTTGGGAAAGCTGTTTTTCCTCGCGCAAAGCGCGAAGTCTATCTCCTATAATCATGTCGCTATTGTTGCATAGAGTCATAATGCCTGCAAATGGAAAATAAGGACGGAAAATTCGGTAACCGGGAAGCGATGGCAAACGTCACAAATACAGGGATTCTCCGCGGGGCGCAGGCGGCAGCCGGGAAAGAGGCTCTGACGCCGGCGGAGAAAGAAAAAGCGCTGGTCCGCCGGGCGCAGGCGGGCGATGCGGGCGCGTACGAGGAATTGGTGGGGATTCACCAGCGCCGCGTGCTGGCCGTCGTGGGCGGCATCCTGCGGGGCAGCCTGGACGTGGAGGACGTAGCGCAGCAGGCTCTGGCGAAGGCTTACTTTTCGATTCGGCGTTTCGATTTGCGGTCGGCGTTTGGCACGTGGCTGTACAAGATCGCGGTCAACGAATGCTGGGATTATCTGAGAAAGAAGAAAGTGCGGCGCCTCGTGTACGAAGCGGATCTCAGCGAAGACCAGGTGCGAAAGATGGAATCCATCCCCGAGCATGGATACGGCGGGGCTTCGCACCGGGAAGATACCGGGAGGCGGGTGGAGCAGCGGCAACTGGTGGAGCGGCTGCTTGGTGAACTGGATGAGAAGGATCAGGCCATGCTGGTGATGAAGGAAGTGGAAGGGTTTTCGGTGGAGGAAATCGGGACCCTCCTGGAGTTGAACGTCAATACCGTGAAAGTGCGGCTATTTCGGGCGCGCGCCCGGCTCGTGGAAATGCACCGGAAGCGGATGCAAAAGCGGCCGACTTCCATGGGAAGGTATTAGCAGACGGCGAAGGAGTGAAACCCGTGTTTAACAAATCAAATATTCCCGCGCAATGCCGAAAGCTCGAATCGCGATTTGAGGACTGCCTCGATGGCGTTTCGGACACCGAACTGGACGATCACATGACCCGCTGCGAGCACTGCCGCTCGGCTCTCGCGGATTTGCGGTTTGCCGGCGAACTGCTGCGCGAAGCCTGGGATCCGGCCGGAGAGCCGGGGCAGGCGTTTCTGGCGAATGTCATGGCCAGGATTCAACGGGAAGAGATTCGAGCGAAGTCGCCCGCGGCGTTCTGGACTCCGCTGGAGTTTCTGGCTTCGCGTTTGTCCTTGACCGCGGCGGTCGTTTTACTCGCGCTCTCGGCCTACTTGGTGGAATTTGCTCCGCAGCGAGGCGTCTCGCTGGGATCGGTTCGCACGGAGTTGAGCGCCGTTGATTTTCCGCAACCTCCGCGAGATCCGGTGAGCAACGAAGAGGTGCTGCAGTCGCTGGCTGAGAGGGACAATGGACGCTAACCAAGAAGGAAGCCGCAAGGCAGTCCTGCTCGTATTGGTCCTCTTCGTCCTGGGGATAGCGCTGGGCGGCGTTGGCACCTATCTGACCACGCGTGTTCTTGCCGCGCGCACTCAGCCGATGCTGGCCCGCAATCCCGCCCGTACGATGGCGAAGTTTACGCGCAACCTGGATCTGAATTCCGACCAGCAAAACCAAATCCAGACAATCCTGAATGACATGCGCGCGCGCTACGCGGCGTTACACCAAAAACTCGATCCCGAATATGAAAAGGTACGGCAGGAAGGACGGGAGCGGATTCGCCAGCTTTTAACTCCGGAGCAGCGGCCGAAGTTTGAAGAATTGTTGCGCCAGATGGACGAGGATCGGCTTAAGCGGCAGGCTGCGGGAATCCGCGACTAGATTCGGTGCGTTGGGTTTCATGTTCCGGAAAGAGTGTGGGAGATGGCACGGGTTCTGGAAATCCTCAAAAATCTCTGGCAGCGGTCCATGATGCACCGGGCGATGTTGGTTGCGCCGCCGGTGGTATTGCTTCTACTGGCGGGCTATGTTTCTGTTGGAGAGCGTTCGACCGCGCAGTATTTCACCGCCAAGGTGGAACACGGCGACATCTCGCAGGTCGTGCAGGCCACGGGGACGATCAATCCGGTCAACACGGTTCCGGTGGGTTCGGTGGTTTCCGGGAATGTGGTTTCCGTCAGCGTTGATTTTAATTCGCAAGTGAAGAAGGGCGACCTCCTCGCGCAGATCGATCCCGTCCCGTTTCAGGTGGCGCTGGCTCAGGCGCAGGCATCGCAGCAGAATGCAGTGGCGAACGTGGCAAATCTGGAGGCGCAGATCGGTACATCCACAGCCAATGTGTCGACGATGAAAGCCAATATTGCCAAGGCCCATGCGACAACGGTCGATATGAGCACGCAGCTGAAACGCACCAAGTTGCTGGCCGAGCAGGGCGTGCTGTCCGCGCAACAGAATGACGACGCGCAGGCCAACTATGACGTCGCCGTCGCGGCAGAGAACGCCACCATCGCCCAGGAGAAGCAATCCGAGTCGCAATTGGCGGCGACGGTCGCCCAGCGTGACCAAGCCAAGGCGCAGGTCCTCATCCAAAAAGCCGCCGTGGATTCCGCCCAATTGCAACTGAGCTATTGCACGATTAAAGCGCCCATCGACGGAACGGTCGTCAACCGCACCGTGAACGTGGGGCAACCGGTGGCGGCCAGCCTGCAAGCGCCCAACCTCTTTAGCATCGGGCAGGATTTGAAACACATGCTCGTCTATTCGAATACCGATGAGGCCGACGTGGGCCGCATCAAGGTAGGGAAGCAGGCGACCTTTCGCGTGGATTCGTTTCCGCGCGAAACGTTTACCGGAACCGTGTCGCAGGTGCGCATGAACGCCATGACGATTCAAAACGTCGTCACCTACAACACGATGATTGCATTCGACAACCTGGACTTGAAGCTTTTTCCGGGAATGACGGCGTACGTATCCATACCGGTCGCGGAAGCGAAGAATGTTGTCAAAATTCCTAACGGGGCATTACGGTTCAAACCGGATTTGTCGGACAGCGAGCGCACGGCCCTCTACGCAAAATACGGCGTAACGGACACTGCACGAGCGACAGCCGCCGGACGAGTTGCAGCCCCGCCTGGAGATGGCGCGGTTGCGGGCGGAGCGAGCAACGCTGCGGCGACTAGCGCTTCCGCCGCAGGACAAACGCCAGGCGGACAGAGTGGACAAGGCGGGCCGGGAGGCGGCGGGCGCTCCGGCTCCGGCGGAGGCGGCAAACGGCAAGATTCCGTGATCATTTGGAAGCTGCTTCCCAATAAATCGCTGCAGCCCGTGCAGGTCACGCTGGGGGTCACGGATTTTACGTTCACGGAGCTTGTCAGCGGCAACGTGAATTCAGGAGACGATCTGGTCATTGGCCAATCCACGAACAAGTCGTCGGCTTCGCAATCGCCGGCGCGCAGCCCCGTGGGCGGGCCCGCCAATGCCACTTCCGGCGTGCCGCGGCGGTTTTAATTGCAAAGATGAATTGGCTCGGGCTAAAGCCCACGCCACACTCTGGCGGACGTACACGATTTTCCGATGGCCGACCAAATTACAATCGCATCCGAACCAAAAGAAGCCGCAGCGGGCGGCAAACCCGTCATTCGTCTCGAAAATGTATTTAAGACCTACGATCTGGGGGAAATTCAAGTTCAGGCGCTTCGCGGAGTTTCTGTCGAGGTTCGTGCAGGGGAGTTTGTGGCGGTCATGGGGCCTTCGGGCTCGGGCAAATCGACGGTCATGAATATTTTGGGATGTCTGGACCGCCCGACCAAGGGGCGCTATTTTCTGGATGGCGTCGACGTTTCGGGAATGACGAAAACGGAGCTGGCGCGGATTCGGAACCGGAAACTTGGATTTGTGTTCCAGCAATTTAATCTTCTGTCGCGGACTTCGGCCCTGGAAAATGTGGAGCTGCCCACGGTCTACGCCGGAGTAAGTCCCGAGGAGCGTACCAGGCGCGCCATGGAGGCGCTCACCCGTGTGGGCCTTGCCGATCGCGCGGGGCATCACCCGTCGCAACTTTCCGGCGGACAGCAGCAGCGCGTGGCCATTGCTCGCGGCCTGGTGAACCGACCATCGATCTTGCTGGCCGACGAGCCGACAGGAAACCTCGACAGCCGGACATCGGTCGAAATCATGGACATTCTCCAGACGCTGAACAACGAGCAGGGCCTGACGATCGTCCTCGTGACGCACGAGCCGGACATCGCGCTATTCGCCAAGCGCACGCTGCTGTTTCGCGACGGCAAGTTGAAGCGGGATAGCCTGGTAGAGGACCGTCAGGTAGCGCACGAAGTGCTGAAATCGCTTCCCACAGCGGAGCAGCAAGCCGCCGAGGATGCGGAAGAGGAGACCCAACGGCTGGCAAAAGACGATGCGACCGCTTAATTTTTGCGGCCACCTGAATCGCACATGGACTTCATGAATACATTTCGGCTGGCTTTGCGGGCTCTGGCGCGCAACAAGATGCGCTCGGCACTGACGATGCTCGGCATCATTATCGGCGTGGGCGCCGTGATCGCTGTCGTGAGCATCGGACAGGGCGCGCAATACATAGTACAGCAGGGCATTCAGGCCATGGGAACCAACGCTGTCTTCATCGCGGCGGGAAGCAACCGCGCGGGCGGCGTGCGGCAGGGATACGGCGGTGTGAAAACTCTCACGGTGGACGATATGAACGCCATCTTGAAGGAAGTCCCACTCATCGCGCAGGCCGCGCCGGCGCTCTCCAGCCGCCAGCAAGTCGTGTATGGGAACCAGAACTGGAACACGAGCATCACCGGCACCACGCCAAATTATTTCGATATTCGAACGTGGCCCGTGCAACAGGGGTCGGCCTTCAGCGATGAGGAAGTAGACATCGCGGCGAACGTCTGCGTGCTTGGCACGACGGTCGAAAAAATTCTATTCGTGGATCAAAACCCGATTGGGCAAGAGATTCGCATCGGAAACCTCCCGTTCCGCGTGGATGGCGTGCTCGAATCGAAAGGGCAGAACGTGACGGGACAGGATCAGGACGACGTGATTTTCGCACCCTACACCACCGTGCAGCGTAAAATTTCCGGAATTACGTGGCTTCAGTTCATTGCCGCGTCGGCCGTGTCGCAGGAAGCCTCGGTGGCGGCGGTCACGCCGATCACCAGCCTGCTGCGCGAGCGGCACCGCATCCGCGCCGGCGACGACGCCGATTTCCTGATTCGCACGCAAGCGGACATCGCCGACCTGCAGAATCAAACGCAGTCGACAATGACGTATTTGCTTGGCGGAATTGCGTCGGTCTCGCTTCTGGTCGGCGGCATCGGAATCATGAACATCATGCTGGTGTCCGTCACGGAGCGTACGAGGGAGATTGGCGTTCGCATGGCCGTGGGGGCCACCGAAGACGACGTACGGATGCAATTCCTGGTGGAAGCTTTTACGCTCAGCATGATGGGCGGGTTTATAGGAATCATATTTGGGCTTCTCGGTTCGGCGCTGATCAGTAATTTGCTGTCGTGGCCCACGCTTATTTCCGGCAAGGCGATCATTGCGGCGGTGATTTTTTCCGCCGCGGTTGGAATTTTCTTCGGTTACTACCCCGCGCACAAAGCCGCGCAGCTCGACCCGATCGAAGCGTTGCGATATGAGTAGGTTTGCGTGGCACAGGCTTCAGCCTGTGTGGTTTTGATCTGTGGCGCGGTGAAGGTCAAAAGAACGCAGGCTGAAGCCTGCGCTACTTCAGAACGGAATATCTTCGTCCGTGACTTCGGGGCCGGACTGATCATGCTCCGCTGGCGCGGAAGCGCCGCTGTCAAAGCCAGACGAGCCGGCAGTTGCGGAATTGCTGCGGTAGCTAGAGCCAGCGGAGTCCGACTTTGAGCCAAGCATGCGGAAGTTGGAAGCATTTATTTCGAAGCTGGTTTTCTTTTGTCCTTCTTTGTCTGTATATTCGCTGGATCGAATGCTGCCTTCTACATAGATTTGCGAACCTTTTTTCAGGTATTGCTGGGCGATTTCGGCTTGCTTGCCCCATACGGTGATCCTGTGCCACTCGGTGTGCTTTTGGCGCTCGCCGCTCTTGTCTTTGTAGGTTTCGTCGGTGGCGAGCGTGAAGTGGCACACGGCCTGGCCGCCGCTCGTGTAGCGAGTCTCCGGATCCTTGCCCAAGCGCCCCACTAAGATTACTTTGTTGACGGACATGGTTTAGTCTCCAATTTGTCAGTGGAAGATAACACGGCGAGGGGCAGTGTGCAAATTACAGTCTGCGGATTTCAAAGAGTGGCAGAATATGACGAATGCGCATTTTTCGTGACGCCGCGAAAACCCCCGCCTCTGAAGAGGCGGGCTACAGCAATCCGCAGAGGCGGCACCGGACTCTCCTTGAACTCTGTGTTCTCTGTGTTAAAAGCTTTTCCGGAAAGACTTAACAGAGAGGACACGGAGAGAACACAGAGGGCACAGAGAAAAGCTGGAGAAACTGCCACGAAAGATGGAATGGGAAAGCGTTTTCACGAATTGAGTTTCACGAATTACGAGTCACGATTCACGGCCCATTATCCCGCGCTGGCGCCCAGTTCTTTCAATTTGGCGGCGGCCCGCTTGGCCTCGTCCGTGCCAGGATACAGACGCACGACGGCGCGCAGTTCGCGAATGGCCGAGGCCTTTTGCCCGAGTTCGGCAAAGCAATAGCCTTTTCGCATCCGGGCGGAGGCTATCTTGAAACTCTTCGGATAGTTTTCCGTTACTTTGTTGTAGGCGTCGAGCGCGGCCTGGTACTCGCCCTGCATGTAGGCGATTTCGCCGAGATAGAACTGCGCGTTGGACGCCAGATCCGTATCCTTGTAAAACCTCAGATAGTCCTGAAACTCCTGCGTGGCGAGATCGTAATGCTTGCCGTTGATGTCCCGCAGCCCGTTGGAATAGAGCACGTCGGCCGAGGCCGGAGGATTGGCGCTTGCCGCAGGCAAGGCGGCGCCGGGCGCGGATGGGGGCATTGCACCTCCAGGTCCGCTCATTGCCGCGGGAGGAGCCGATGCGGATGGCGCGGGCGCGGCCAGTTTCGAATCCACGCTTTGCAGTGTGTTCTGAACGTCGGTCATTTTTTGGTCGAGCTTGCCGAGGCGCGCTTGCAAGTCGGCGATGTTGTCCGAGACGCCTTGCACCTGCGTTCCCATTGTATCGAGGCGCGCACCGGAAGCCGCCGAGAAGTCCTGCGTGGTCTTCTGCACGGCGGACATGGAGGTATTAAGCTTGGTCACGGCGTCCAACGACTGCTCGATCAGCGTGCGCTGCACGGCGGCATTTTGCGTCATTTGCGTTTGCAGGCTCTGCTGGCCCTGAATCAGTTCCGTCACGCCCGACTGAAGCTCAATAATCTCGCGCGCCACGGCCCCAGCCGGCGCGGGTCCAAACCATGTGCCGCCAAGCGCTCCAGCAAGCATTGCGGCGCCGAAAAATAGAATCCATCGAATACGCAAGGGTGTTCCTCCTCCGAGAGGGGTGTGTACATTCTTCGTCAAAGATTCTCCATCCAACATTGTCGATTAAACATTGTCGATTAAACATTCTCCATCAAACTTTTTCCATCCAACTCGGGCCTAAAAATTCTCCGGGGCTCGCCGGCAACAACCATCGATAGGCAAGCCCCGGAGGTTGTCCGGTTACTTGGCCAGGATGATATGCGCCCTGCGGTTCTGCTGCCAGCAATCCTCGGTGGAAGCAGTGCAGAACGGGCGTTCCTTGCCGTAGCTGACGGTTTCCATGCGGTCGGCCGTAATTCCCAGCGAAGTCAGGAATTGTTTAGCGGCCGAGGCGCGCCGGTCCCCCAGAGCAAGATTGTACTCGGTGGAACCGCGTTCGTCGCAATGGCCTTCAACGACGACCTTGACGGCGGGATGCGCGCTCAAGAACTGAGCGGTCTGCGTGAGAGCGTCGCGGGCGTCGGCGCGCACATCGGCTTTGTTGTAGTCGTAGAAAGCGTCCTTCACTGCCTTGTCGAATAGCTCCTGCAGTGTCGACTCAGGAGCTTTTACGACCGGAGGAGGAACTTTGACGGCGATCTGCACGCTGGCGTCCGCCGAACCACCCGGCCCAGTGGCGGTCAACGTATACGTGACCGAATCCTGAGGCGTGACACGCTGATTGCCTTCGGCGGTGACGGCGCCGATTTCGGGCGACAGGCTCAGGCTGGTCGCATTGGTCGAGGACCAGTTCAGGGTAACCGACTCTCCACGCTGAATCGAATTGGATGAAGCCTGCAGATTTACCGTCGGCTTGGCCGGCGGCGCCGCGGGCGGCGGTGGGGGTGGTGGTGGCGCTTGAGGCGCGGGCTTTTTGCAAGCCGCGCTCACGGCAAGGATCGCGAGTAATGCACCAAACAATATCCTGGCGTGCTTACGTGTTCGCATCTTTCTTCTTCCTCCTTTGATAATTTACGAGAGCAGTCGATCTGAATCCACCGCATTTATAGCCTGCGAAACAAATCCAGAAGTTGCCGTTCCAGGACAGGCTGAGTGCCGAGATAACTCTCTCTTCCCGATTGTGAAGAAAAGAAAGATTTCTCGTTTGGCCTGGAATGACAGCGCATGGAATTCACCCGTCCACCGGTTCACCTGGGAGTGCGTCATTTGGGCGACCAGTTGGGAGATTCATTTTGTCCCTGCTTGGTCAGCTGGCGGGCATCGGTTCCGTCAGCAAGCATGGACCAAATTTGCCGCGTTCCTGTTCGCGTGGATTCGAACACGAGGTGACGCCCGTCGGGGGCCCAGCTTGGCCGTTCGTTGCGGCCGACGTCTCGCGTCAGTTCCACCAGTTGCCGGGTAACGATTTCCATGACATAGATATCATAGTTTCCGCTCGGACGGCGCCAACTAAACGCCAGCAACTGGCCGTTAGGAGACCACGCCGGATCGATGACATAGCCCATGTCGGGCAGGTCGACCTTGGCCTGGTTCGATCCATCCGAATTCATGGTGTACAGCTGCGGGATGCCGCCCCGGTCGCTGACGAAGGCGACCTGCTGGCCGGTCTTCGGATTCCAGGACGGCGATGTGTTCGCTCCAGTGGAAAAAGTAAGGCGCTTCGGCCTCTGACCCGAAGCCTCCGTGATAAACAGTTCCGGATTTCCCAACATGCTGGACATGAACATGATTCGCGATCCATCGGGCGACCAGGAGGGAGACGAATTCGTGCCTCGAAAGCGCGGCCAGGAAATCAGGTGGCTGGTCAGCGTTGAATAAACGCAAATCTGCGCGGTCAGGACGCTGCTGCTGCCGGGTTGCGCGTAGCAGGTAAATGCGATGCGCGAGGCATCAGGCGACCAGCGCGGCGTCAGCGAAATGGTATGGATCTGCGTCAACTGATGCTGATTTTCGCCGTCGTAATCCATCGCCCAGATTTCCTTGTTGCCGCTGCGATTGCTGACGAAGGCGATCTGGGTGCTCGCGATTCCCGGCAGGCCCCCGGAAAGTTTTCCGATGATCTCATCCGCGAATTGGTGCGCGAAGATGCGGACCTGCGCGGGAGTGGCTTCGCCGCGATATATTTTTCCGATCACCGACGGCAGGGAAGCGTCGCGCACATCGTTCAGCCAGGCCTGTATCTCGACGAAATTGCCGGTCATGGAGAAATTGCCGAAGGCGAGAAGTTGCGCCGAAGCGGGCGCGGCGGCCCAGGCCTTGAAGTCGACTTCGGCGGGAGTGCCGGGCGTCTGCAACGGGTTGTAGCTCTTGCTCACCATTTCGAGAATGCCGCTGAAGTCGAGGTCCGTGCGCACCACTTCGCCAAATAGCGTGGCCAGCGGCTGGGAGGGAGCTTCCTTGGACGCGAAATCCGCCACGCCGACGCGCGCCTTGGAAACGCCCAGCCCCGTGCCGGTTTTGAACCAATCCTGCGCGGAGGCCGGAGCGGCGCCAAAGAAAAGGATGGAACCACAGATGGACACGGATAGACACAGATAAAAGAAGGAACGTATTTTTGCCGAGAGTTTGCTCGAGCGCTGGATCATGGTGTTTATTTTTCGGCTGCTGTATGAATTGCCAATCATTCCATTGTCTCCACTCGTTTCCACGTTTCCTTCTAGCGGCGGAAGTCGAACCAGAACTCGACGGTCACGCTGTTCCCCGAATAATTCGACGGCAGCGTCGACATGGGGCTCGAACTTAATATCGCACGCAAGGCGGAATTATCGACCGAACGATTGCCGCTCGATTGCGTCATCTGAACATTTGCGACCGTGCCGTCCCGCAAGACCTGAAACGAAAAACTCGCCCTCGGCGCCCAGCGCACCGCCGGGTCCACCGTGGACTGCAACCAATTGCTGCTGATCCGGTTTCGCACGGCATCCACATAAGAAGGAAACTTTCCCGAGAAATCGCCGCTGCCGGGGCCGCTGAACCCCATGCCGCCCTGCGTCGGGCCATTCATCGCGAAGGACGAGTAGGGGAGCGACGGAGCCCCGCCCTGCCCGTAGGGAACGGCATTCGGTGGCGGAGTAGTTTTATCCTCAAAAACCTTGGACGGCTGCGTGATGTAATGGGGAGCCTTTTCCTTTGCGAATACGGGAATCTTTTTTTCGTCGGCCGCGACTGGCTCGGGTTTGGGCTGCGGCTCGGCTTTGTACAGCCCCTTGCTCGTGTCCACCACGCGGCTCGTGGTTACGGCATCGGGGCGGGGCAGCGTGACCCCGGGAAGTTTCGCGACGAGTCCGACGGAAACCGAGCCGTCGCCTCCCGTGCTTCCCCACGTGTCACCGCGGTGCGAATAAATTGTGGACACCACGAGCGAGCTGAACAGGAGTACATGAAACATGACAGACCAGAAGAACGGTTTCTTTAGGCTTTCGGCGCCGGGATGGTGAGGGAGATATGGCATAAGTCTCAGCGGGGAGCTTCGTCCAGCGGCTCGGTTACGACGCTGATATTTTGGATGCCGGATTGGCGCAATGTGTCCACTACCAGGGCGAAGGCGCCGAACGGTACCGTCTTATCGCACCGCAGATAGATGGCATCTCCCTGCGAATTATGCAATTGCGCGTGGACTTTGTTGCCCAGTTCGTGGATATTGACGGCGTCGTCGCCAATATAAATGCGCTGCGCGCGATCGATCGAAACGACCACGCGCGATTCGGAAATTTCCTTGACGATTTTGGTCTTTGGCACGTCCACTTGGATGCCGGATTGCAGAATCGGCGCCGTAATCATGAATATCACGAGGAGCACGAGCATGACGTCCACGAAAGGGACAATGTTGATGTCCGAAAGGGAAGTCCCGGTTTGGCGAGATAGTTGAGGCATCTTCGTTTTCTTCCAGTCAAACCCTAAAGGCTTTTAACACAGAGAACACAGAGTTCACAGAGACGGGAAATTCAATTCATTCTGGAAAAGGATTCTCATCTTTTCTCTGCGTGCTCTGTGTTAAAGAATTCGTCTTACTGTATTTCTCCCATACCTAAACTACAGGAACGCTTTACCCGCGCTGTCCCGGATACAATTTTTCGACGAGCGACGTGACTTCCAGCGCAAAGCTGTCCAGCCGCAAGCCAAGATCCCGGATATCGTGCAAGAAATGGTTGTACGCGATTACGGCGGGAACGGCGGTGAAGAGTCCCGCGGCGGTTGTAATCAGGGCTTCGGCGATGCCGGGCGCGACCGCGCGAAGGCTTGCGGACCCGGCAGCGCCCAATCCCGTGAACGCGTCCATGACGCCCCACACGGTGCCGAAGAGGCCGATGAAGGGCGTGACCGACCCGGTCGTTGCGAGCCACGGCATGTATTTTTCAACTTTGCGGACTTCCTCACCGGCAGCCAGTTGCATGCTCACGGTCACCGCATTGAGGCTTGTGAGTTTTGCGTGCGGGTCTCCGGCGCGAACCTGGCTTTCCATCTCGCGATAGCCGGCGCTGTACACCACTTCCATCGGAGAACCGCCGCCGCCCATCTGCTTCGGGTCGGGAAGAGTCCGGTTCGCGCGGAAGATGCGCAGGAAAAGGGAGGTCTGCTGGTTGATGCGCCCAAACAGCCGCAATTTTTGAAAAATGAGCGCCCAGGAAAAAAGGGAAAAGAACAGAAGCATGGCGAGAACGACGCGGGCAACCCAGCCTGTTTGCTCGATCAGTGTGCCGAGTTCGCCGGTGAAAAGTAAAAATGCGGATGGCGGAATGGTTTCCCCCTCAGAATGCCGGTCAATAATAGCTCCATGGGCAAGCTAGCACACGCCCAAAATGCGGTCAAACGATTACGGATGCAAAAGTGCTTCCGTGTGTCCGACAAGTACCACATATCGCAGTGCGATGTAATCGGCAAGAATCAGCTCGGATGGGATTATTTCGCAAGGTGCGGTGCCGATTTTCTCGCAAGGCTCCGGGACGGCGGGAAGTCGACTGCGCGAAGCGATTCCGGGCCGCTCAAATGCCCTGTGGTATGATGGGCTTCCAACCGCATGACGGAACGCGTGGATGTACATCTCGATGCTTTGACCGGCTTGAATGCCGGGATGAATGCTCGTGAAAGTGTGTCTTGCGGCTCCGCGAGCGGCGACAATACGTTTTATCTCGAAACCTTCGGCTGCCAGATGAACGCCCACGATTCGGAGAAAGTTGCCGGAGTCCTTCTCGGCCGCGGATACCGGCAAGTGGAAACGATCGACGCGGCAAGGCTGGTCCTCTATAACACGTGCAGCATCCGCGAAAAGGCCGCGCAGAAAATCTACTCGCGGCTCGGCGCCTACCAGAAATATCCCGGCGATGAGAAAATTATCGGCGTGCTGGGCTGTCTCGCGCAGCAGGAAGGCGAGGATATTTTTGAGCGCTCGCCCTGGGTTCGGCTGGTATGTGGGTCGGCGAGCTACAGCAAGCTGCCCGATCTGATCGAGGAGCTGGAAAGGGGCAATCGCCGCGTCATGGGCCTGGACAAGGATACCGACGCAACGTTTGAAACGGAAATTACGCGGCGCGACAATCCCTTTCGAGCGTACCTGACGATTATCGAAGGCTGCGATAAGGCGTGCTCCTATTGCGTCGTGCCCTTCACGCGCGGGCCGGAGCGCAGCCGATCGAGCGCATCGGTCCTGGAAGAGACGCGCCGGCTGGCCGACGCGGGCTACTCGGAGATTCAGCTCCTCGGGCAGACCGTGAATTCGTACCGGGATTCGTCGCCGAGGCGCATGTCGTTCGCGGAGCTTCTCGTGGAAGTGGCGGCGGTTCCGGGAATTCGTCGCGTGCGCTTCACGACTTCGCATCCGCGCGATTTCGGGCGCGACATCGTCGAGGCCATCGATGCGGTGCCGGGGCTGTGCGATCACATTCACCTTCCCGTGCAGTCGGGATCGACGCGCGTTTTGCGTTCCATGCTGCGCACCTACACGCGCGAGGAATATCTCGAAAAGATCGCCATGATCCGCGAGGCGCGCCGGCCGATCAGCGTGACGTCGGACATTATTGTGGGATTCCCGGGCGAAACGGACGAGGACGTGGAGGAAACGCTTTCCTTGCTCGACGTCGCGCAATATGACGGCGTGTACGCCTTTCAGTATTCGCCGCGGCCTAACACGTCGGCGCAACATATGCCCGACGCCATTCCCGAGGAAGAAAAAGGGCGGCGACTCGCGCGCGTACTGGATCGCCAGCGCGAAATCCAGATTGTGCGCAATGAGGCGCTCGTTGGCGAGACGTTTGAAGTGCTGGTGGACGGCGCGTCGCGGCGTGCCGGACAGTGGGCGGGACACAGTTCCAGCAACCGCATCCTAAATTTTACTTCGCCGCAACCGGGTCTTTTGGGACAATACGTGCAAGTGCGCGTCACGCGCTCGGCTCCGAATAGCCTGGTTGGTGAGCATGTCGTCTAAATAGGCGTCCGAGGAGGCCAGCATGGAAGTGGAAATGAAAATCCGCGGACTGATGATGGACCCCGTCACGAACATGCCTATTGTTGTGCTCAAGGATGTGCAGGGAACCGCCGTCCTGCCAATCTGGGTGGGGATTTACGAAGCCAACGCCATCGCTCTCGAAATCGAAAAGGTGCAGACGCCGCGCCCGATGACGCACGACCTGCTGCGCAATGTGTTCCTGGGTCTTGATGTGCGCGTGCAAAAGGTTGTGGTTAACGATCTGAAGGACGACACGTTTTATGCGTTGATTTGGGTCGAGCGCAACGGCGAAATGTTTTCGATCGATTCGCGCCCGAGCGACGCCCTCGCCCTGGCCCTGCGCGTCGATTGCCCCATTTTTGTGGAAGATGATGTTCTGAAAAGCTCGAAGGTTTCCAGCGCCATCTCCGAAAGATCCACCAGTGAAGAACTTCGCAAATGGCTCGAGGGCCTGTCCGACGAAGACCTCGGACGATACAAAATGTAACGGTTGGATCGCCAGCCAAAATTCAGATGTCTTGCTCTTTATAAAAATGTAGCGCGGGCTTCAGCCTGCGGGGTTTGGTGCTTGCCCAGACTAAACCCCGGAGGCTGAAGCCCGCGCTACTGGATTACTTAGAGGCGTGCGTTACATCTTTTTCTGTGCGGTGGGCGGGAGCTGACCGTTCATGCGCATGTGCATGGAGAGCCCGGCGTAGTGATCCACGAAATCGTTGGTCACGGCCAGGGCCGCTCCCAGACGCGTGATCTTCCTGCCGCCGAAGAATGGAACCATCTCGGACAGATTCGCATCCGTCATTTTCGAGAATGCCGCCGCGCAATAGTCCATGGAGGCCTTGAGGCCGGAGACCAATTTTTCTTTGGAATCGGTCTCGGCCGCCAGCTCGGGCGCGGGAGTTGCAGGTGTGAAGAGCATGGCGCATACCTTGTCGTTCACTTCGGCAATGTGGGAAATCGTTTTCCCGAACGTCATATTTTCGGGCGTCGGGCGGAAGTTATACTTGTCCGCCGGCATGATTTCGGCGGTCGCAACCAGATTTTTCGAGTAGTCGTCGAACACCTTGCGAACGGTGGCGGTAAGCGGGTTTGCCGCCGCATCCTGCGCCTGGGCCATCATGGGCGCAATCAAACAAATCGCTGCAAGGCAGATCAGTCGTTTCATTTCCGTATTCTCCTTTGAGATCACTCAATCATGGCAGCATACGACGGATGACTAGCCGGTTCAAGGGGATGCATATTGCGGACATCCCAACCGGCGGGGTGCGGCGCCTTACTGTCTTGATCGCTTTCCTGCTGTCCTCTTTGTTTTCTTCGCCCGCTTCAAGGCCTTTTCTTTTTTCCCGGATCCCGTTCGCGCAGACCGCTTTGTTCCCGGGACCTTGCCGATTCGAGGGTCACCGGCCACGACCAGCTCGCAGGCGCGCAGGGCCGCTCCCTCGAAATCCCCTTCATCGGCGGGAAGGACTTGCCAGCCCGTCACACCGCTTCCGAGAACTTGAATGGACCGCATATTGGGGAATTCACGGCGCAAACTCTCATGATGCTCGCTCGTCGTGGCGAGCCACACCCCGTTATCCGTGGTGTTATCTTGCTTGTCGCGCAAGATCAGAACAATTTTTTCCTGCACATAGACCGCGACGCAGCCGAACATCGGGCGCGTCCAGGGAGATACCGAAGAGATTGCATCAAGAACGAACTCATGCGGGACGGGTTTGCGTTTCTTGACGGCGTACCCTTCGCCATCTGGCATGGCGAAGGTTTTTCCTGGATGCGTTTTTTTGAATCGGCTCAATGTCTTTCACCCTAATTCCTCATGTCGCTCTTTAGCTTGAGGAATGAATTAACTGGAAATGATTGCGAAGGGCCATAATCCAAAAGCGCCGAGATCGTGTCAAGCAGGAATCATATTGCCGCTAATTTGCAGCCGGCGGGCTTGCCGGTGGAACGACTCTGGTACAATTTTTCTTTTTCGATCGTTATGGACACACCGACACCGAAATTTCATCTACCTCTCTGGTTGCAGGCGATTGTTGCCTCAGCGGGAGGGTTTGGCCTTTTCCTGATCGCGTTTCTCGATTCGTCCGTCCTGACGTTTCCGATCATCAACGATTTAATGCTGATCGATCTTTCCGTCCGCAATCCGGCGCGGATGCCGTATTACGCGGCGATGACCACGCTCGGCTCGGTCGGAGGCTGCCTGCTCCTTTACTACCTTGCGCGGAAGGGCGGGGAGGCGATGTTTCACAAGCACGCCGGACCTCGCGCGCAGCACATCCACGCCTGGATCAACCGGAACGGTTTTCTCAGTATTCTGGTGACGGCGCTCTTGCCGCCTCCCGTCCCGTTCAAGATATTTGTGATTGCCGCGGGCGCCCTGGAAATGCCCGTGGGCACATTTGTGTTGGGCCTGCTGGCGGCGCGCTCGATTCGTTTCTTTGGCGAAGGTTTTCTGGCGATTCGTTACGGCGATCGGGCGAGCGAGTTTCTGCTGACTCACAAGCTGGATGTGGCGGGAATTACGCTGGGCGTCGTCCTGTGCCTCTATCTTTTGTCGCGCATCGCGTTTCGTCCGCAAAGGGCAAGCTGAATGGACGTTGCTTTTCAGTAGCACAGGCTTCAGCTTGTGTGGTTTTAATTTGTGGCCGACGAAAATCAAAAGAACGCAGGCGAAGCCTGTGCCACTCCTTATTCAAGATGTTCTCCTGTTACGAGGCTTTGCGCATTCAGGTCAATCACGGCGATGATTCCGCGCCGCCCGTCTGGTTCGGATGCAAAACGCATGTCGCGCAGGCGTACCTGAAAACCGTCGCCCGAGGGCTGGACGCTGGCGAGCGGAAATCGCGCAAAATTCAAAAACTCGGTGGCCGTGACGCTGCCGACCGCGTTTTTCAGCGTCAGGGACGGCTCCGGCTTGAAATGCACGTCCGCCAAGTCGGGATCGAACGTGCGACCGGGCACGAAAGGAACTTCCACGTTGACGACCGCGTTATCCGTCTCGACGACTCCCGACCAGAGAAGCGGGTTGAGCGGCCTCGGAAATGCCGCCACCACGAGAGGGGCTTGCCCGCGATACTCGCGCGCATCGAGCAGCGCAATCGCACGCTGGTGCGCGAAGGCGCGGCCCGCGATAAACAGGGCGACGAACGCGAGACCCGCGATCGCGCCTCGCTGACGGCCCTGCCGCCGGGGCTTCGATCCAATCTCTTCGAGCACCAGATGAAATAATTCCGGAATAAGCAATCCGGCGAGCAGGAAGAAAAGAATCCACAAGTCCACCGAGTCCGCCAGATCCCACGCGTACCACTTCGCGGTGAAAGGCCAGAGCAGTTTGATTCCGTAGCCGTTCAGCATGTCGAGCAGCAAATGCGTTCCCGCGCCAATCGCGCAAATCGCGAGCGCGGGGAAAAATCCTACTGCGAACTTCGGATATTTGCGCCCGGCGAACCAGGTCGCCGCCGCGACCGCAGCGATGATCGCCACGGTGCCGGCGAGCGAATGCGTCGCCGTCCGATGGCCGCGCAAGAATATGGCCGCTCCGCCGAGCCGCGTGACCCAGTCGACATCCGCAATCAGGCCGGAGACCAGCAGCATGGGAGTCGCGGCGCGTGTAATTTTATTTAGTCCGGCGCGCCCGAGAGCGATGGACGTCAGCGCATGAGTTACAGGTTCCATCGTTTTCCTTTGGTGGCGTAGGCTTCAGCCTGCGCCGTAAAGTAGGGCACAGCCCGCGGCGCAAAGCGACATCAATCCCGCGCGCAAAAAATTGCCACGATGGATTTCAGGGCGCGAACCCCGGCGACACTTAAACAGCGCAGGCTGAAGCCTACGCCACGGTAGAGGAGGAATACTACAACGGATCGGGGATGGCTAGGGTGAGAGCGTCGGGAACAATTCGGAACTCGGCCGGAAGACACCCGGCAGGCTCTCCATCCACTTGAATCTGGACTTGGGATGCGCTATTCGATTCGCAGCGCAGCGAGTTCGTCTTGAAGAATTGCACGTGGCGTGTGCCACGCAGTTTTCCGGTCCACAGCAACGGCAGATAAGAGATGTAGCGCCACGCGCTGCGCGTGGTCACGAACGCAAGCTCGAATTCCGGCTGCAGAAGGCCGGCTTCGGTCGTGATCTTGAACGGGCCGCCGTAATGCTTCGTGCGTCCCACAACGACGAGCGAAGCGTCAATTTCAATCGCGTTGCCGGCCATGGTCGCGCGAAATAGCGGGAAATCGTAGCGCGTGAGCTGGCGAAAGCCTTCCTGCCAGTAGGCCAGAATGCCTGCCTTGAGTTTGATTTCCGGGCGCACGGCGGCAACCAGCGCGCCGTCCGCCCCCGCGCCCGCAAGGCTCAGGAAATAGCGCGGCTCGCCGCTCGATTGTTCAGGGATGGCGAGGCCGAGCGCGACGCGGCGATATTTCGCTTGGGCAATGCGCGCGGCGGCGCGCGGCAAGTTCCAGGGCAGCTGTAACTCCTTCGCGAGGACATTCGCAGTCCCGGCAGGCAGCACGGCGAGCGGCACGTGGCTGCACGCTAGTCCGTTCACGACTTCGTTTATCGTGCCATCCCCGCCACATGCGATCACAAGTTGCCGCGATTCGGCGACGGCACGGCGTGCGATGACCGTCGCGTCTCCGGCAGCCGCCGTGTTCTGAATCTCCGTTTCGATACCCAAGCTGCGGAAAATACGGCGTGCTTCGTCCAATTGCTTCATGCGGCGGCCACCGCCCGCTACGGGATTGACGATCAACACCGCATCGCGAATTTCCGAAGGCATTCCGGCTCACTCCATTTCGTTCAAAGAGACAATTAAAATACCGTGACCGGGGCGGCAAACGCACACCCTGTTTCGAGACAGTTTCGAGGCTGGGGCGCGCATTGTATACTGAACGCCCGTTCCTTTCGATTCTCCGAGGCCGCATGGCGAAGAGCGCGACGACAGCCAAACAGATCGAGAAGTTCCGCGAAGAACTGCGCCGTCACGAATATCTTTACTTCGTGAAGGACGATCCCGAAATCTCCGACGTCAAGTTCGACCGGATGATGGAGGAACTCAAGCGGCTCGAGACGAAACACCCGGAACTGATCACGCCGGATTCGCCGACGCAGCGCGTTGGCGGCGCTGCCCGCAAGGGATTCGAGACGCGCCGGCACACTCCCGCGATGTTGAGCCTCGACAATACCTATTCTACCGAAGAACTGGAGGATTTCGACAGGCGCGTGCGCGAACTTTCCGGACGCGACCAGGTGGATTACGTCACGGAGCACAAATTCGACGGCCTGAGCATTTCCCTTGTGTACGAGGGAGGAATGCTGGCGCGCGGCGTCACGCGCGGCGACGGCACGACGGGCGAGGAAGTCACGGCGAACGTGCGTACGATCCGCTCGATCCCGCTGCGCGTGGATGCCGCGGAACTGAAGAAATTGTATTTGCCCGGGGATTTTGAAGTGCGCGGGGAAATCATCATGCCGTTGCGCGCCTTTGAAGCCTTAAATGAGAAGCAAGAAGAGGAAGGCGGAAAGCGCTTCTCGAATCCGCGCAGCGCCGCGGCGGGCGCCGTGCGCGTGCTCGATCCGGAAATCACGCGGTCCCGGCGGCTCGATTTCTACGGATACTATTTGCTGTCGGGCGGGAAAATGCCCACGCGGCGCCATTCGGAATCGCTCGAGGCGCTGCATAAACTGCACTTCAAGGTTTCTCCCGACTGGCGTGTGTGCCATTCACTCGACGGCGTGAAGAAATTCATCGATGTCTGGGAAGGCAAACGCGAGAAGTTGTCGTACGAAATTGACGGCATCGTGATCAAGGTCGACGAAATCGCACTGCAACAGGAATTGGGGTTCACGGCCAGGGCTCCGCGCTGGGCTGTCGCCTACAAGTATCCGGCGCGGCAGGAAACTACGGTTGTGAACGACGTCCTCTTTCAAGTGGGCCGCACGGGAACGCTCACGCCGGTCGCGGTGCTCGAGCCCGTGCAGGTCGGCGGCGTACTCGTCAGCCGATCGACGCTTCACAATATGGACGAAATTGCGCGGCTGGGGCTGCACATTGGCGATACGGTGATCGTAGAGCGCGCCGGGGAAGTGATTCCGCACGTGATTCAGGTCATCAAGGAAGGGAAGCCGCGCCGCGCGGTTGCCGTGCCCGAGCGATGCCCCGAATGCCACAGCCATATTCACAAGGACCCGGAAGAGGTCGCCTACCGCTGCGTCAACGCGAGTTGCCCGGCCAAACGCAAGGAATCGCTGCTGCACTTCGCGGGGCGCCGCGCGATGAACATCGACGGCCTCGGCGAAAAAGTTGTCGACCAGCTTGTGGATAAGGGGCTGGTGAAGGATTTCGCGGATTTGTATGAATTGAAACTGGAAGATGTGGCCGCGCTCGATCGCATGGCGGAAAAATCGGCGCAAAATCTTCTCGATGAAATTGCCGCGAGCAAGAGTAACAGCCTGGCGCGGCTGATCTATGCGCTGGGCATGAGGTTTGTCGGCGAGCGCACCGGACAACTCCTCGCCGAACATTTCGCTTCGCTCCCGAAACTCGCTGAGGCGAGTGTGGAAGAGATGGAGGAAGTCACCGAGGTCGGCCCCAAGGTCGCGCAAAGCATCACCGATTTTTTCTCCGAATCCGCGAACCGAAAATTGATCGAGCGCCTGAAAAACGAAGGCCTGAAGATGACGGAGAAACGCGCGGCGCCCGTCGACACGCTCCTGGCGGGAAAGACGTTCGTTTTTACAGGCGCGCTCGCGCGGCGCTCGCGCGATGAAGCCGGCGCGGAAGTAGTGCGCCACGGGGGAAAGGCGACGAACTCCGTCAGCAAACTGACCAGCTACGTTGTGGTCGGCGCCGATCCCGGCTCGAAATACGATAAGGCCCACACGCTCGGCGTCACCATCCTGAACGAAGACGAATTCGACGACCTGCTGGCTGGGCGACGAAAAGTCGAGCCGGACGAGGCCCCAGCTCAGAAGTCATCCACAAAGGCCAAGGGAAAGAGCCGCTCAAAAAAGACTTCGAGCGGCCACCAGTAGCACAGGCTTCAGCCTGTGTTCTTTTGAATTTAACTTGCGAGAAATCAAAACCAAACAGGCTGAAGCCTGTCCCACTGGATCACGAAACTCATGTTGCGCTGGCAGATGATATACTAGGCATGGCGGGCAAGCCGGGTGATCGCTGGGCCGGCCTTCGCAAGAAGGCAGGCCGGGAGGAAAGTCCGGACACCGTCGGGCAACGCGCCTGGTAACGCCAGGGGGCTGGCTCTTCGTGCAGTTCGCGCAAGCGAGGCGAGGTTTCGGCTACGGACAGTGCCACAGAAAATAAACCGCCAGTGCAATGCGCCTCGGTGGTCATCCGGAGGAAAACCTTCGGACGGCCTGAAAGCGGCCCGCGCAAGCGGGTTGCGGAAGGTGGCAGCCATTGGTAAGGGTGAAACGGTGGGGTAAGAGCCCACCGCGTCCCGAGCAATCGGGACGGCACGGCAAACCCCGCGTGGTGCAAGGCCAAATAGGAGGGGAGAGCTCGCCCAGCTCGTTAGGACCCTCGGGTAGGCTGCTGGAGTCCAGGTGCGAACCTGGACCTAGAGGAATGATCGCCACAGAGCGCACGCGGCAACGCGAGCGCGCTGTACAGAATCCGGCTTACAGGCTTGCCCGCCATTAACTGCTTTGCTGTTTTCCATGACGCGCCTAGCGCGATTTCGCAGTTCCTTCACGAATGGCGCGTAGTGTTTCTCGACGGTCGCAACAATATCGCTCAAAAGCTTCGCCACGTCGTAGGGGCTTGCTCTACGGGCAAGCATATCTGCCGCGTTATTTCTTGCCGATTGCCAGTCGATCTCAGCGCGTGTGAGACGCACGACATCTGAGCCGCGAAGTCCGGTCTAGCGGAGAAGTAAGTACGTCATCAAATCCTCTTTGGCGGCTTCTCGTAATTTGGTAAGCTGATCGCCTGTGAATGGCCGTGCGCCATTTTCTGGTGCATTCCCGGGCCGGCCTTCAAACACCACTGTTAGCATCCACGAGCTGTTTAGCACCTGGGTAAAGCCACTCGGTTTCAGGATGCCAGGAGGACTTATGAGTACAAAAACTGCCATCCGGCACAATGTAGTGGCCGGAAGGATGGACCGCCGCCAGATTATTCAGGGTCTAGGGTTCAGCGCTTTGGCCGCCATCTTGCCGCCTTCTCTACGCACCGGCGCCCACCTCACTGCTCAAGGAAGCGCACGTGGTGACAGACTTTTTCCATCCCCGACGAATATCAACCATTTGTCCTGTGCCGTAAACGACTACGCCAAGAGCCGCGACTTTTATGTAGACCTGTTTGGGATGCGGCTGGTGTGGGACAACGGCAAACAATGCGCGCTCGAATTTGGCAATCCTGCGGCTCCAAACGGTCTCTACATCCGGCCTCTTGGCAAGCCAACGGATAAGCCGGATGTAGGCCACATCGCTTATGGAATCCCGAACTTCATGAAGTACAAGGCTCCGATCAAAGCGGAAATGGAGCGTTACCATTTGACGGAAATCCGGCCGGATGGAGAGGTGGGGTGGATTTGCAATGATCCGGCAGGATACATGCTGAATATCGTGGTCGAAAAGGACAAGGCGATGTTTCCCGGGGCAGCCAAGCCATGTGATGTTGCCGGGTCAGACGAATGCAAGCAAGCATCTGCGGAAGGAATGAAGAACATCAGTGCAGCGCTAAAACCGAGCGGCTCAGGATTCCAAGCGCTCTATTTCAGCCACGTCGTCTTGAACGTTCCTGGACCCCAGCTTTCGAAAGAATCTGAGTTTTACCGAGAAATGCTGGGAATGAAAATGATTTACAACAAGATGACCGACAACCCTGAAACTTTCCTCAGATTCGGTCAGAATACGTTGTATCTGCGCAAAACCACACACCCTGACGATAAACCGTACTGTACCCATTTTGCATTCGTCATTGAAAACTACGATTCCGGGAAAGTGGAAGCGGAACTGAAGCGCCGCGGACTCGATCCAAAGCCGGATTCAAAATTGGCCTGGACATTCACGGACCCGGACGGATTCAGGGTAGAGGTCGCTGGACCCGGTTTGCCGGAACATATCGCGAACGATTGCAAGGGTGTGAATACCAGTTGTCCCGGAGGAGTTCGCGGCTAGTTTAAGGTCCGCCCGGTGCTCACGATATTTGGAGTGATAGCCGGGTGGGATGCGCGGCAACAACTGCAAAATGTGGAACAGCTCGAAATAGCGTGACTCCATGATCGCAGCCGGGAGATATTTCGATAGTTTGATTTTCCACCGCGGAGGGATTTCATGAAACGATGCAGCACCGTATTGGTGGCGCTATGCGTCCTGGTATGGGGTGGTTCCGGCCGGGCACAATCAAATCCAGAAGGCGTCGACAGGCTCTACGTCCTTGATTGTGGTAAAGGCCATGCGCCAGACGAGTCGCGCCGCTGGACACCCGGCTTTAACATCGGGAAACCGATCGACATTTCCGTGAGCTGCTATTTGATCCATCATGCTCAGGGCTATTTTCTGTGGGATACGGGGATCTCCGACCACGTTGCCTCCTTGTCAGACGGGTGGCTTCCGACGAACAATCCGGCGGTGGACATTCTCTGGACTCGCTCTAAAACTCTGATGTCGCAACTCAGAGAAATTAAAGTGACGCCGGACGATATCCGTTACATCGGCATTTCCCACACCCACCCGGACCACATCGGCAATGTTGAACTTTTCCCTCGCACGACCGTCATGATTCAGAGGGCCGAATATGACTTTTTCTTCGGCACCGCCAAATCAGGCGCGGCGACGTTGCCTGCTGAGGCGCTAACGGTTCCTCCCGGGGACCCGACCCCGAGGTTTGCAAAAGACCATCCAGTCAAAATAATTGACGAAGATCTCGACGTGTTTGGCGACGGCAGCGTAATGATCGTTTTTACTCCGGGGCACACGCCAGGGCACGAATCTCTGCTTGTGCACCTTCGAAAGACAGGATGGATTCTGTTGAGCGGAGATGCTGTTCATCTCCAGACGAATTGGGACAACCGCAGAATTCCCTATTTCAACACCATGCCAACCGAGCAGAAGTTCCAAACCCTTCTGTCCATGCAACGCATGGCCGACCTGATTTCCTTCTACCACGCCCAACTCTGGATCAATCACGAGATCGAGCAGAGCAAGAAACAGACACACGCGCCGGAGTACTACGAATAGCCTGATCGGAGATGATATGACTATCGAAAGACGTGCTTTTCTGACAGGAATCGCTGCAGTCGGTGCGTCATCCCTGATTCATCCCAAAGCTGACGCCGCACAAGAGATTGCATCGCAACCGAAGTACCACTACAGCAAGCCGGTGATTGATGCGCACATTCATTGGTATCCACCTGAGTTTGTCGACCTGATCGAAAAAGAAGGGGCGGCGAACGGTGTCAAGAACATTAAACGCAACGAAAACGGCGAACTCGAGTGCATCGTTCCGGGCGATCATCCGTATGCTCCGCGCGCCGTATTTCGCCGCCAAATGACGGACTTCAATATCGTCCTGAAGGACATGGATGATCGCCACGTCGACATGAGTACCCTCACCCAGACGAACCCGCACGTCCTGTGGGCGCCGCCCGATTTCGGCATGAAACTCGCCCAGAGCATCAATGATGCAAGCTCCGCATTGTGCGTGAAGTACCCGAAGCGATTCACCGCTGCAATCACTCTGCCCATGCAGGACGTGAGCGCGTCACTGCAGGAGCTGGAGCGCGGCCGGAAGTTGCCGGGCATGAAGGCCGTTAACATTACGGAAAACATTCTCGGCAAGAACCTCGATGACAAATCATTCTGGCCCGTCTATGAGCGCATCGAGGCGCTGAATCTTCCCATCTTTCTGCACAACCTCGATCCCGTCTCCGAGCGGCTTGTCGAGAAGGACTATTCGATGATGAACGTGCTGGGGAACCCGTTCGAGGCCACCATCGCGGCCACCGCACTCGTCTTGGGCGGAGTGATGGACGAATTTCCGAAACTGGACGTATATCTCCCTCACTCGGGCGGTTTTTTCCCGTTCGTCACTCCTCGAATCGATAGTGCGATGGGTACCGCCGCGTATTCGCCGCGCGGGCGCAATGATGCCTTCAAGAACGTAAAGCTCCCGCGAGCGAGCGATTACCGGCGCCGATTTCACTATGACCTCATCATGCACGACCCGGGACTTTCCCGGATGCTCATTGATCTTGTGGGTGCAGACCGGGTAGTGTGTGGCACGGATTTTCCGCAGCTCATGGCTATTATGAAGCCAGTGGAATATGTAGAAGCGATTCCAAACATTACACAAAAGGAATGCCAGCTGATTCTTTGCGAAAACCCGGCGCGGCTGCTCAGGTTGTAGAGAACTATGTATTCTTCGCGAGTGAATAGCCGTGCAGGAAAGGTGAAATCGTATCGCGCATCCTCAGTTCTTCCGAATCGATGCAGGGAAGGCCATGAAAATATTAGTTCGTTCTGCTGCATTCAAAAGTGGACACTGCAAATTATAATTTGGCGATGACAAAGTACCGGCATACCGACCGCAGGTGGGAAGAGGATGAGGTAAAGAAGGAATTGCCTCGAACCTGCCCGGTGTCCGGCAAGCGCATTTATACCAGCGAACGCGAAGCGAAAAGTACGGCGGCACACCGGATGTCGGACAAGGAAACACACCCAACTCAACTGAGAATTTATAGGTGCCTGCATTGCAACGGGTGGCACCTTACCAGCAAGGATTCCTGATGCGTTGGTTCATAGGTTCGTTGTAGGGGCACGGCAATGCCGTGCCCCTACAATCGCGAAGCTGGCAAAATGTGAAGTCATTCATCGAAAAATCCAGGGATCCAAGTTACGCTTGTGAGAAATGCGGGCCAACCCTTGTCTGCATCCTAATTTAGGGAGGATGCTGCAAAAAATTGTCCTTCTGTATAGGTGACATATCGTTGCTGCCAGAGTACTGTTGTGGGGAAATTCGTTTCATTTGGATCGCTGGGTCAATTTTTATTTGGTCGCGTGGTGTCAGGCGCGTTCAGGAACGCTGAAATTCCGACGCCAGGCATTTGCGAAATACGTGGCGGTTTTGTGGAATGCTCCAATGCCCGGTGAGACGACGATTTTACCGACGGGGAATTACGGGAGATGAAAACGATGGCTCAACAAAAGTGGATGGCGGCTTTTGGCATGGTTGTGGCGGTGGGCATGGGAATTTTCTTGTCTGGATGCAGAAGTACGAACTCGATTGTGTCATTTCCCAGCATCCAAAACATTAACAGTGCGACTACGCCGACCAGCTCCGTCGGCCTGCCGATCGAGATCAACGGTACGGGCTTTCAAGCGGCACCCGGAAAAGTCACCTTTACGCAGGGAAGTGTTTCGATGGATGTGGTTCCGGCTGCGTCTTCGTGGTCTGCTACGGGCATTGTGGCGCTGGTGCCCATGGGAAATGTCACTACGAATTTCACGCTTCCCGGAACTGTATCCGTAACCGTTACGACTTCCGGCGGAACCAGCACCGCCGTAACACTAAACCTCGTCGCGACCGTCAGCTTCAATCCCAGCGGAATGACCTGGGGAACGACCATGGCGCTCCCCAAGGCGTTGAGCGGATTGCGCGCCGTGGGCGTGCCCGGCACGAGCAGCACCACCGCGTTTGCCATCGTTACCGGTGGTTACGATATTACGTCCAACGCCAATACGACTACCGTGTGGTCAAACAATTTGAATCCGGATGGCACGGTGGGCAGCGCGACGAATACCACGTGGACCACCATCGCCACAAGTCCGCTCCCGTCCACTCTCGCGCATCATGCCATGGCCGAAGCCGACGATTCCAATTCGCTGGTAGCTTCTGGCCAACGCTATATCTACGTTATCGGAGGACAGGTTCACTCGGCGGACACGCCTGGAGGAACGAATACGATTTACATGGCCAGCGTAAATGCCACCACGGGAGTTGTCGGAACCTGGACAACTCTGACCAGCAATCTGCCTCAGGCGCTGGTGGGCGAGTCGGCGACCGTGCACAACGGCTATCTGTATGTGGCGGGCGGACTGTTCGGGAACAACAATATTCCTACAAGCGCGGTGTACTCCGCGCCGGTGAATTCCGATGGGACGATCGGAACCTGGGCCACCGCCACCAACACGCTGCTAACGGCACGGGCTTTTGGAACAATGTTCGTTTCTGGCGGCGTAATCTACTACATCAACGGCGATCCGAATAATTCCGGTACGCTGAACGCGCAAGGGGTTGGCGATATGAACGTTTTTTTCGCGAGCGCCGTGCGCGGCGCGGTTGGCGTCTGGCAGTTGAACTCGAACCTGACGATTCATGACCGCGCCAAGGGCGTTGTCTATAATGCATTCGGGCAGGTCATCGCCGCGGAAGGTGTTTACTCTGGCGCGGTGGGATCTGGCGAAATGGAAACGGCCTCGATCAACGCAGCTAACATGACGAGCTCCGCTTTGAACGGGTGGAGCGGATTGACCGGAGCCGCTGTGCCGGGCGCTAATGTGTACAATGCCGCCGGATTCACCAGCCCTCTTCTTGCTCCAACGACGAACGGGCCGCGTTTCCTGCTTCTCGGAGGACAAACTTTTTCGGGGACGATCGGCGTGCCGGGCGCTCTCAGCAGCGCGGTGTATTACAACACTGCGCCGTAGTGGAGAGGCGCGGGCTTTAGCCTGCGCGGTTTCGGGTTTGCTAGGAAGAAACCCCGCAGGCTAAAGCCCGCGCTACTACACGTGATCCAGAAGGTGGCCCAGCTTCGTTCTTTTGGTTTCCATGTATGCGCGAGAAACGCGAGACGTGCGCGGGCGGCACGGCACGCGCTCCACAACGCGAATGCCCGCAGCCTCAAGCTGCTGAACCTTATCCGGATTATTGGAAAGCAGCCGCACGCGCTTTACGCCCAGCAGCTGGAGAGCCTCCGCGGAAAATCCGTAATCCCGCGTATCGGCCGCAAAACCAAGCTCCTCATTGGCCTCGACCGTATCCATGCCCTGATCCTGCAATTCGTAGGCGCGTAGCTTGTTCATGAGGCCGATGCCGCGTCCCTCCTGCGGCAGGTACAGCAGGATGCCGGAAGGCACTCCCGAGATGCGGCGCAGGGAAAGCTCGAGTTGGGCGCGGCAATCGCAGCGCTGGGAGGAAAGAACGTCGCCGGTCAGGCATTGCGAATGGATGCGCACGAGCGGCGTTTTGCCGCGAATCGATCCGCGGACAAGCGCCACCGCACTTTCGCGCTCGTTTTTTCCCTCGATGCCAAGAATTTCAAACGGGCCGAATTTCGTGGGCAACTTGGCGCGGGCGATAATCCGGATGTCGCTATTTTTCTTTTTGCGCGAGGCGCGCGCGGATGGTCGGGTTTTTCGTGGCATAAAGACTTCGTATTATATCAGGCGGCAGACTGATTTATCCGCGCAAGTGGCGCAAGCGGCGCTTTACATCGGCACGGTGATTGGCTAACGTAGCCGTGTTGGAACCGTTCGCATGAATACGCTCAGTTTTGGCGGAGATTTACTGCTCACGCTTCTGCTCCACGTTGGCGCGGCGTCGTCGATCTGCGCCTGGCTGGCGCGCTCGGCCACGTTCCGCAAGGTGCTCTTCACCGAACTTCGCGATTCGGACCAAAAAGTAAAGCTGATGCTGTTTGTCACGCCGCCGCTGGCGTTTGGCGTGATGCTGCGCATTGTGGGGCAACCGTATCGCGCCGCCGACCTGATGCTCGAAGGATCGTTCCTGCTCGGGTTGCTTGGCGGGCGCGTGGTGGGGCCTCTCGGCGGATCGATCATCAGCCTGCCGGCGTTCATGCATCATGAGTGGCTCTCGATGCCCGTTGCCGCATCGGCGGGGCTCGTGGGCGGATTGATTCGCCTGGCGCTGCCGAACACGGAGGAAGTTTGGAGGCTTGGTCCGTACACGTTTCTGAGCACGCCGCGCTGGCTCGTGCGCGTGTTCCGCGGGAAAAAAGTGACCTGGGAAATGCTGCCGCTCGCGGCGTGCGTTGTTCTGGAGTTGTCGCGCCAGGCTCTCGGGTACGCCACCAAGCCGCAATGGCTTTTTTTTCTGAATGCGGGGAAGAGCTGGGGGCTGGCGCTGGTCCTGCTGTCCACGGTCATGGCCGTTGCCGTGCCGATGAAGATCTGGAACAACACGCGCATCGAGATGAATCTCGAGCAGCACCAGCAATTGCTGCTCAAGGCGCGCATGGACGCGCTGACCGCGCAAATCAATCCGCATTTCCTGTTCAATACGCTCAATACCGTTTCGTCGCTGATCCGCTATGACCCGGATATGGCGCGAGGCGTGGTCATCAAGCTGAGCAATATCCTGCGGCGGCTGTTGCGCAAGCACGAGACGTTTGTGCCGCTGCACGAGGAACTCGAGTTCATCGACGACTATCTGGATATCGAAGTCGCGCGGTTCGGCCGCGACAATCTTGTGTTTCATAAGCAGATCAACGCGGACACGCTGGACGCCTTTGTGCCCAGCATGCTCCTGCAGCCGATTGTCGAAAATGCGCTGAAGCATGGCCTTGCGGGAAAGCTTGGCGGCGGCGAACTGGCGATCCGCACCGAGTTGCTGGACGGCCGGCTCATTGTTTCGATTGAGGACAACGGCGTCGGAATTCCCAAGGAACGCATGCCGCAGGTGTTTGACGAGGGAATCGGCATCAGCAATGTCCACGAGCGCCTGCGCGTGCTCTATGGCGCGGATTTCCGTATGGATATTTCAAGTCGCGAAGGCAAGGGAACGTGCATCCGCATCGAGATTCCGGAAGTGGTGCCCGCGCTCACCGAGCCTTCGATCATTCTTCCCGCCACGAAAATATAATCGTTTCATGGACACTGGAAGCTGTCGCGGAGTCCAATCCGGAATTCATTGGGAGATTCCGCGAGGCGGTCGCTTCGAGAGCGGGATTCTCGAACGCCGTAAGAAATCCCCGGGTCTGAAGACCCGGGCTACAGCATTGGCGATGCCGCCGGCGGATTGCTGTAGCCCGCCTCTTCAGAGGCGGGGTTTTTCCGCCAGTTTACGCAACACGTTCTAAAATCTAAAAAATCAGTTTCAATCCAAGTTGAACTTGCCTCGGAAAAGTAGCCGTCGTGGTGATCAGCCCGGCGGAAGGACTGACCGAGCCTTTCGAGAAAGTGGTTGCGTTGGGCGGGCCGTAGTTCGACCGATTAAGAAGATTGAAGAACTCCGCACGAAATTGCAGCGTAGTTTTGTCCGTGATGCCGGTGCTTTTGAACAGCGACATGTCCACATCCGCGAGTCCCGGCCCGGTCAGCGTGCCTCTCCCCAAATTTCCATAGGTTCCCGGTGTCGGCAAAATGAAGGCGCTCGGGTTATACCATTGGTTTGGATTTCCCGTCACAATTGAGCCGGTGAAGGCGGGGTTGAGGGAAGGCCGGTCCGGATTCCGTATGTCTCCGTCGCCCGAGCGATTCGAGCCAATGAGTGGAGTGAAAGGGAAGCCGGACAGAAATGTTCCGATGCCGTTCAACTGCCAGCCGGTAACGAATTTGCTTTCCCTTCGGGAGACATCGTTCAGCCAGCGCTGGCCGTGGCCGAAGGGAAGTTCGTAGTTGGCTGAGAGGCTGGCCTGGCTGGCGGGATTTAACGCGGAAGGGCCCCAGTCCGCGCGCAGATTGTTGCGATTGAGGACCATTTGCGCCTGATTGTTGGATTGCGCGCCGGTCAGCGCGGAATTGATATCCATATTTTTCGACCATGTATAGTTGCCGCGAAACTCCAGCCCTTTGCTCATGCGGTGAGTCACGTCCACCTGCAGAGCGTTGTAGCTGCTGTTGCCTTCGGTGAGCCAGAAAAATCCAGCCGAGAGCAGAGGGTTCGGGCGGGCTGTCCCAGGTCCCGGGACGTACAGGGCGCCTTGCGGGGCTAAGCCACTCAGGGTGCCAGTGCCACCCGAGGGGCAACCTGCCGCTAGCGTGCAAGTCTGCGCGGGGATCGTATTTGGGTCGATGCTCAGCAATTCATGCACGCCGAATGACCCGACATAGGCGACGCGCAGCGCGGTGTTGTGACCGATCTGCTGCTCGACGGTCAAATTCCATTCCTGTACGGTGGGCGTTTTCGCATCCGCCTGGATTCCCTGAGGCGCATAGATTGTGTTCGCCGGCGGCGGCCCAGGAGTGATCGGGGCAAAGGAGAATAACGATCCCGCATAGGTTGCGGCGCCGTTATAGGGTGGCAACGAATTCTGCAGAAAAGCGAGATCATCGATCAACGAGTAGTACATGCCGTATCCGGCGCGGATAGCGGTCTTTCCGTTTCCGAAGACGTCCCACGCAAGGGCCACGCGCGGGCTGAACAGGCGCGTCGCGTTGTTCTGCGTGTACACCGAGTTGCCCACGATTGGGGCTGTAACGAGCACTCCTGCCGAATTGAAAACATAGTTAGCGGCCCTTCCGTTGGCTTCGTTCCAGCCGGTGGTGAATTCGTGGCGTATGCCGGCTTCCAGCGTGAGATTGCGCCGCAGACGGATGGTGTCGTCCACGTACCATGCGCCGAAGAGACTTCGCCAGCCCAGTTCCGTGTGTTGGGGAACTACCTGAAAATTGCTGACCGTCCCTTGCAGGAAAGTCGTCAAACTCGTGAAGGTAGCCTGGCCAAGTTGCCGTGACGCAGTGTCCTCGTTGTCGCGAAGCCGCTGGAGCGATACGCCGACGCTGATCTGATGAATCCCATGGATCATTCGCAGGCTGTCTTCGTATGTGAACAGATTCCTGTGGTTGGCGGCGCCCGCCGCATTGTTTGAACCAGCCGATGTAATGGACCCATTCGCCGTGGTCGTCGCGCCGCCGCCCACGACGATTCCGCCGGGCCCCATGCCCGTAACGAACGAGAGGCTGGCGGGGAACACGGCGAGGGGAACCGACCCCAACGCAAAAGAGGCGCGCGAAAATCCGAGCGTGGCCGTGTTGAGGATCGACGGAGAAAAAATATGCGTTTCGCTCAGGCTGATGACTTGCATGCGCAGAGGCGTGTAGGACGCGAACAGCGGATCGGCCATGGGAATGAGGCTGTTTCCATCGTCGATCGTGTAAGCTCCGGTAAGCGTGTCCCGATTGCCAATGTTGTAGTCCATTCGCAGGGTTCCGAAATCTTCCTGGATGTGCGAATTGGGATGGTTGTGCGAGTACGCCGTGCCACTCGGAACGAGAGTTGCGGGAGTAGTTGTCGACGGCACCATCAACTCCGCACCAGGGCCGACATCCTGCTGCGGCCAAAAGGACATGTACGGCAGCATCGCTGCGTTCAGCAGGCTGACGGGCGCATATACGCCGGTGCCAGCATTCGGCAATGAGCCGGTCCGTGCCAGAAGATCGGGGACCACGCTCAGACTGCTCATGTCCAGCGCTTGCCGGAATCCTTCATAGTTGCCGAACAGGAAGAGGCGATCTTTCATGAGTGGGCCGCCAGCCGCGCCTCCGAATTGATTTCTTCGGAAGGGAGGAACGGTTCCCCGGTCGAACGGCCCCGGCGAATCGAGGGCGCTGTTTCGCAAAAATTCAAAAATGGAGCCGTGAAATTGATTTGTTCCGGATTGCGTGACGATGCTGACTTGCGCTCCTGCGCGCTTTCCGTATTCAGCGGAGTAGGTGTCCGTAAGCACGTTGAACTCGCGCACGGCGTCGATCCCCAGCAAAGAGCCGCTGACGCCTCCCGGAGTCACGGCAAGTTGGCTCGATCCCATGTACTCGACGCCGTTGAGGAGGAATAAATTTTCGCTGGTGCGCCGCCCGGCCACGGAGAACGTGTTCCCATCGCTCGTGCTGGTATTGAGGCTTTTCAACGCGCTGTAATTGATCGCGCCGGGGTTGAGGGCGATCAGAGTGTCGAAGCTGCGGCCGTTCAGCGGCAATTCCTTGATCTGGCGTTCATCAACCATCCCGGAAACGGACGCGGTCGTAACGTTGACGACGGGCGCCTGTTCCGAAACGCTAATCCGCTGGATGAGTTCGCCCGGCGCCAGGCGGAAATTCACGACCGCTTCCTGGCCCACTTCCAGGCTGACGCCCATGCGCACGACGGACTTGAAGCCCTGCTTTTCGGCCTTCAGTTCTTGAGGGCCGAGGGGGAGGGACAGTACGCGATAATTGCCCGAATCGTCCGTGGTGACCGTCCGCGTTGCACCCGTCTCCATGCTCGTGACGGTAACGCGTACGTCCCGCACAACCGCGCCCGTGGCATCCACCACGTTTCCCGTAATCGAGGCGGTGACCTGAGCTTGCCCAGCCGTGGGCATAATGGCGAAGAACAATAATCCGAAAATGGGAATGCAGCCGCGGCAACTCCTTTGAATACGCAATATAGATCGTTCTCTGAACACGGATCCCCCTGAGTGGCCCCCCCCTAGTTCGAGGCCACGCACCCCTTGATGGCGCGCTAGTATGCCTCAACCATTGGGCTTGTGTCATTGACGCGATTATTTTTTCCTGCAATTTTCGAGGGCAGGGAATGTGGAGAAAATTTTGGTGTTGATTTTCCTGCCTTTTCGAATTACTCTTGCCGCAGTAATTCAGTCCCAAAGACTAAGGAGCACCTACAATATGGAATGGACAACTCCCCGGCACGAAGAGATTTGCTTGAGCTGCGAAATCAGCTCGTACGCGAACGCTGAACTCTAAACCTGGGTTCACATGCGCGTTACGGTCCTCGGCTCAGCGGCCGGGGGTGGTTTTCCCCAGTGGAATTGTGCCTGCCATAACTGCTCTCGCCTGAGAGCGGGTACGATGCGTGGCCAGGCACGTTCGCAGGCGCAGGTGGTAGTGTCCCCAAGCGCAGGGAAATATTTTCTTCTCAACGCCTCGCCCGATCTTCGCACCCAAATTCTATCAGCGTCTCTTCTCAATCCCGCGCAACCGCTGCGGCATACGCCGATTGTTGGCGTCATCCTCACAAGCGCCGACGTCGATTCCGTTATTGGGCTGCTTCATCTGCGCGAATTTCAGCCGTTACAAATTTATGCCACGCCGTCAATCCGGCGCATCTTGTTGGAAGATAATCGCGTGTTTCGCGTGCTGGACCGCGCGAATCCCCCTGCGGTCTGGCGCGACGTTGCAACCAACACGTGGATTTCACTGGATTCGGGCAATTCTTCAAGTGAAGAAACCTCCATGCGCTTTCGCATGGTCCCTCTTGGCGGCGCGTATCCCGATTATGTGAGCGAAGAGTTGCGGCGAACGCTTCCTGCGGATGAAGCCGTTATGGGTCTGGTGTTGTCGCAGGGAAAGAAACAGATGTTTTATGCTCCCACTCTCCCTGGGCGCTCGGAGGAGTGGAAGGACTGGGTGCGATCCAGCGACCTTTCCCTTGTCGACGGAACGTTTTGGGACGAGAACGAATTGATTGCCGCGGGAGTCGGGACGAAAACGGCGCGCGAAATTGGACACGTTCCTCTTTCCGGAGCCGATGGAATGCTTGCGCAGTGTAATTTTGCGGAACGGGGCCGGCGCGTCCTCATTCACATCAATAATACGAATCCGATCTTGGATGAGGAAAGCCCTGAGGGCCGCGAAGTGCGAGACGCAGGCTGGGAAATTGCGTATGATGGAATGAATTTCGACGTATAACTTTGGATAGGAGAGACGCTTTGCTCTCGGAATCGGACTTCATCGCCGGCTTTCACGCCATCGGCAAGGAACGGTATCACCACCAGCACCCATTTCACCTTTTGATGCACGAGGGCAAGCTGACGCGCGCGCAACTGCAAGCCTGGGCGCTCAATCGCTACTACTACCAGAGCCGAATTCCGATCAAGGACGCCGCCATTCTCATGCGGACCGACGATCCGGATTTCCGGCGCGCCTGGCGCAAACGCATCATCGATCACGATGGCGACGGCACGCGCCCCGGAGGCATCGAAAAGTGGCTCCACTTGGTTGCGGCCACGGGCCTGTCGCGCGAGGAAGCGATTCGCGGCGAAGGCATCTTGCCGGCCACGCGCTACGCCGTGCAGGCGTACATTGAGTTTGTTTCCACGCGGTCGTTTCCCGAAGCCGTTGCCTCTTCGCTTACGGAGCTTTTTTCAGGCAAGCTCATTGCCCTGCGCATCGACGCCCTTCGCAAGCACTATCCCTGGCTCTCTGGCGGCCTCGACTATTTCACCGGGCGCCTGACGCAGGCCCCCGAAGACGCGGAATTCGCTCTCGCCTGGGTCGTGAAGCACGCGCGCACGCGCGAGGATCAGGACAAGGCTTATGCCGCGCTGCGAGGCAAGTGCGACATTCTCTGGGCGCAGCTCGATGCGCTGTACTTCGCCTACGTCGAACCGGGCTGGCCGGCCCCCGGAGCTTTCAAACCTGCTGAAACGCGCACGGGAGGAGGCTGACGCGATGACGCCTGAACTGAAAAGCCGACCGCGCCTCGCCATGGGTTGCCGCCTGAATGAAAAGAGCCAGCCGTCGCGCGTTCTGCACATGCCTGAGCGCGCGCTGCGATTGAACGGCCCGAGCCTGGAAATCGTCGAACGCTGCGATGGCACACGCACGGTTCAGGAAATTGTTTCCGATTTGCAGAAGGTCTATTCGCAGGCCGAGTCACGGAAGGTCGAAACGGATATCCTCGCCTACCTCGCGCTTCTCCACGACCAGCGGGCGCTCGACTTCCTTTCCGACCCGGCCGGCGGGAGTGCGGACACGAAATGACTTCCGCGGCTCCGCCGCCGCTCGCGCTCATCGCCGAATTGACGTATCGGTGTCCGCTGCATTGCGTCTATTGCTCGAATCCCGTTGAAATGGGGCCTCGCGCGGGCGAACTCTCCACCGAGAATTGGTCGCGCGTATTCCGCGAAGCCGCCGAAGCGGGCGTCCTCCAGGCGGATTTTACGGGAGGAGAGCCGCTGGCCCGCACTGACCTGCTGGATCTGGTCCGGGCCGCCCGCGGCGCCGGACTCTACGTCAACCTCATCACGTCGGGGCTTCCGCTGGAGGAAGCGCGGCTGGACGAACTGATTCAAGCGGGCGTCGATCATATTCAGTTGAGTTTTCAGGGCGCGCAGGAAGAGTCCGCCAATGAAATCTCCGGCGCGAAATCGCACGCGCACAAGCTCCTGGTTCTCGACTGGCTGAAGACGCGCCGCGTGGCCTTGACGCTGAACTTTGTCATTCACCGCCGCAACATCGATCAAATCGAACAAATGCTCGCGCTCGCCGAATCGTCGAGCGCCGGCCGCATTGAATTCGCGAACGTGCAGTATTACAGCTGGGCCTTTGCCAATCGCGAGAATCTTCTGCCCACGCGCGAGCAGCTCGATCGCTCTATCGAATTTCTAAAGCGCGCGGAAGAACGTTTGCGCGGAAAAATTAATGTTGAATTCGTCGTGCCCGACTACTACGCGAAGTATCCGAAGGCGTGCATGGGAGGGTGGGGACGCAAGATGCTGCTGGTCACGCCAAACGGCGACGCGCTTCCGTGCCACGCGGCGCAAATTATACCGGGCTTGCATTTCGACAACGTGAAAGATCGCGGCCTGCGTGAAATTTGGGAAACATCGGAAGCCTTCCGAAAATTTCGCGGCGAGGAGTGGATGCCCGAACCCTGCAAGAGTTGCGACCGGCGCGAGCGAGATTTCGGCGGCTGCCGTTGCCAGGCGTTTCTTGTAACCGGCGATGCAGCGGCGACCGATCCGGTTTGTTTCCTTGCGCCGGAGCGTTCCAAGGTGGACGCCATTATTTCCGCCGTGAATCGGCCTTCCGCGGAATCCTTTGTAAATATAAAGCCAGACTGGATCTATCGTTCCAATCCCGCCTGATGTTCCGCCGGGGTTTCCGTTTGCCCCAGGCGCATGGCGATGCGAAACACAAAGAATACGCTCGCCAGCAGGCAGACCGATCCAAATCCACTGAGCGCGTAGGGTGCGCCGATCCGCTTCGCCACGACGCCGGCGATCAATGCGCCAATCGGCTGGACGCCCATGAACATGGAGGCGTAAACGGCCATGACGCGGCTGCGCAGGTGGTCGGGCACGCGGCCCTGGATAATGGTATTGGTGGCCGCCAGTTGCGAGGTGGCCGAAAAGCCGACGATCAGCAGCATTGCGGCCGACAGCCAAAAGACGTGCGATTGTGAAAACAGGATGAGGCCCAGCGAGCACGTTAAGGCGGTCGCGGCGATCCATTCCACAAGGCCCTTGTAATCGGTGCGCGCGGCAAAGTGCAGTGCGCCGATGACCGCGCCGACTCCGGCGAAACTCATCAGCATCCCCAGCCGCCCCGGCCCTCCATGGAGGATGTCGCGCGCGAAAATCGGCAGGAACACGGTGTATTGCAGGCCAAACATGCTCATCACGCTCACGAGCAGCAGCGAGGAGCGAATCGGCGCGTCGCTCATCACGAAGTGGAATCCCTGAACGAAGTTTTGCCATGGAGAGCCTTTGCCCGCGCTCGACTCGATTTTTTCGATCCGCATCATCAGCAGCGCGATGATCACGGCCAGAAAACTTATGCCGTTCAGGAAAAAACACCAACCCTCGCCAAACCACAGGATGGCGAAGCCCGCAAGGGCCGGGCCTACGACGCGCGCGCCATTGAAGATGGAGGCGTTCAGCGCGATCGCGTTGGGCAAATGTTCCTTGCCAACCATGTGAACGAGAAATGACTGTCGAATAGGCACGTCGAACGCATTGACGATGCCGGCAAGGAATCCGATCAGAATGATTTCCCAGACGCGAATGACGCCGAGCAGCGTGAGCGCGGCCAGCACGAACGACAGGACCAGTGCGGCGGTTTGCGTCCAGATCACTCCTCGTTGGCGGTTGTAACGGTCACCCACATATCCGCCGAGCGAGGCCAGGAAGAGAATTGGAATTTGGCTGGCGAATCCGAAAACACCGAGCAGCGCGGGCGAGTTCGTCAACCTGTAGATAAGCCAGAGCTGCGCGGTCGATTGCATCCACGTGCCGATAAGCGAGGTAAGCTGGCCGGCAAAGAAGAGTTGGAAATTGCGGTGTTCTAAGGCGCGAAAACGAGTGGACACGGTATTGATGTTCCCACACTTGAGGAATGCAAACAATCGGCGGCGAATTTTAGTGTTTTGGCGCTCACGCGCGCGTCGCGACCACGGCTTCGATCACCTGGCGGTAGTACGCTTCATACTTCGGTATCACGTCGCTGGCGCAATATTTTTTCCGGGCGTTGACGCGCGCGGCTTGTCCCATGGAGCGGCCGCGATCCGGCCGGGACAAAATTTCCAGGGCGTGTTTTGCGCCGGTTTCCACAATGCGCGGAGTGAAAAGATAGCCGTCGACTCCGTGCTCCACCACTTCCGGCAAGCCGCCCACGTTCGTTGCCACGACGGGCACTTCGCAGGCCATCGCTTCCAGAGCCGCGAGGCCGAACGATTCCATGTCCGAAGGGAGCAGAAATAAGTCGGCTTGCGAGAGGGGATGGTAGACGCTGTCCTGCTTGCCGAGGAAATGAACGTCGCGCGCGAGCTTTTTCTTGCGGACCAGGTATTCGGCGGCGGCGCGGTCGGGGCCGTCACCGATGAGCACGAGCTTGCAGCGCAGCTTTTCCCGCACCATGGCAAATATTTCGACGACGTCGGTGATGCGCTTGACGGGCCGGAAATTCGACAGGTGCATCAGGATCGGCTCGCCGTCCGGCGCCCACTCGGCGCGCAGCGCGGGATCGGGTTTGCGGCAATACAGATCGCAGTTCACGAAATTGGGGATCACTTCAATCGGGCGCTTGATATCGAATTCCTCGATGGTGCGCTGCTTCAGATAATGCGAGATGGCCGTGACGCCGTCGGATTGCTCGATCGAAAATTTAGTGATGGGCAGAAAACTGCGGTCGTTTCCGACCAGCGTGATGTCCGTGCCGTGCAGCGTGGTAATGAACGGCAGCGGCTTGGGAGCGGCCATCATGCGCGCGAGCATCGCGCTCACGGAGTGGGGAATCGCGTAATGGACATGCAGGAGATCGAGATTTTCGGCTTCCGCCACCTGCATCATTTTCACGGCCAGGGAAAGGGCATAGGGCGCGTGATCGAACAGGGGATAACTGGAAATTTCCACTTCGTGAAATTGAATTCGTTCGCTCGTGCCCGTCAGCCGGATGGGAGGAGCATAGCTGATGAAGTGAATCTCGTGGCCGCGCGCGGCGAGTTCCACGCCAAGTTCCGTGGCCACAACGCCCGAGCCGCCGTAGGTTGGGTAACACGTGATCCCGATCTTCATCTCAATTCGGGCAAACTGCCCGTTTGCTCCTCAAATGGCGCTCGTGACATATAGCCTACGGCAAAAGTCTAACAAACCCGGTCTCCAACTAGATAGGGAATCTGTTGCGCCGGTGCTGGCGGAATGCTAGATTCCCGGACCTTGGATGCAATCCCGGTTAAACCTCTTCATTGGACGCGCAGCGAGGCTCCGGGGTGACAATATTTGTGGTTTTAGAGAAGAATGGAAGGATGCGGATACCGCGAAGGGGCGCCCGAACACTATGATGCCGCGAGGAAAATTATCGAAAGCCGACCTGGCGCGAGCCGATGAGCGGCTGCGCCGCAGCAATCCAATCAACCACTTTGGTTTCCAGCTGGTGAAGGCCGAGCGTGGACGAGTCGTCTTCCATATGCCGGTGCTGGAACGGCACAAGCAGATTTACAGGGCGGTCCACGGCGGGGTTCTCGCCATGTTGGCGGATACGGCGGGAGGGTTCGCGGCATTTCTCGCTTCTCCCGTCGGATCTCGTGTCTCGACCATCGAGATGAAGATCAATTTTCTGGAGGCGGTCGAGCACGGCGAAATCAAAGCCGATGCGCGCGTCCTGCGGCAAGGAAGAAACACGAGTGTGGTGGAGTGCGACGTCACCGACCAGGATGGGCGTCTCGTGAGCAAAGCGCTCATGACGTTTGCCGTGCGCCCGCCGAAACCGGAAGCACGCAGCTCCAAGCGACGATCAAAATGACGCTCGGCGTGATGGCGCAGGCTGACGCCTGCGCCACCATGAAACGCGACAAAATTCTGAGTTGGGAGAAAAACTACTGCCCGTTGCTGCCGCCGATTGCCGCTTCCGGGCCATCTTTGTAGATGTATTTGATGAAATGCTTGTATATCAGCAAGTTGGGGCTGCCGGTGCGCGTCAGCTTGATGCACTCGCGATCGTACCACTCCACCAGGCCATGCAAGGATTCGCCGTCGGTCAGAACGACAACGACGGGCGTGCGGGCCTGCATCTGCTTGATCCAATAAAAGTTTTCCGCGTGGGTCTGTTCCGGAGGAGCCGGCTTTTTGTGCGGCTGCGGTCCGGACGTGGAAGAGTGGATGCGGCTCAAATTGCCCTGAGGCTCCTTAATTTCGGTTAAAGTAGGACGAAATAACTTGCGATTCACCATAAAACTCCTTCGATTATGAATGGCTACCGGTAAGACGAATATTCTCACCACATATGATGCACGAGAGACGGATTGAGTTACGCCGCCGCTAACGATTTATGGATTGTTTTGCGCCCATCGAGGGGCGAGCCAGGGAAATAGCCAGCGCATCCAATCCCAGTGACCGATTGATATTCCGCCGCGTACGGGCGTGAAGCACATCGAAACCTTCGACGGCTTTGCCAATCCATGCCACATCCACCTTCTTGCTCAGTGCTTCGAGTTCCCGGCCTAATGCTGGATTTCGCAACGCCTTCTTCGAGGAAGAGCTGGATAGGCCTAGGAGGTCCGTGAGTAAACTATAGAACACTTCGAGGACATTTTCAAACGCAACTTCCTGGCTTTTGGCCAGCGCCGCGGTGGCCGCAAATAGATCGGCGACGCCGCGCAACTCGACCGAGCGTTCGAGAATGGTCAGCGCGTCGCGGTGCAGCTTCGCGAGGGCCTCGATATTCATTCCGATCGCGGCGCCGGGGCACCCCTCGGCATACTGCGCGGCGAGGAGGCGCTCTTCGGCCGTCATTTCCGTGCGCGCTTTCAGGATTTGTTCGACTTCAGGCGTTGCAAGCGGCGTGAAGGAAAATTGCAGGCAGCGCGAACGGATCGTCGGCAAAAGTTGAAACGGACTGGGAGCGAGCAAAATCAAGGTGGCCGATTCGGGCGGCTCTTCCAGAATTTTCAGGAAGATATTGGCGAGGTCCCAGCGCATGGTTTCCGCGCCATCGATCAGGAACATGCGGCGGCGTCCGCGCGGCTTGAAATACGCGGCGCGCTGGACGGCGCGAAGTTGCCCGACGTGCAGCACGGGGCGTGCCACGGGATCCTTCGGGCGCACCGGGTCGGGAACAATCGCCCAAACGTCCGGATGCGTTTCGAGTAAGAGTGGGATGCGTTCGACGGTCGCGGAGTCGGGACGTTCGCCGCGCTGCGCAAGTCCGGCCTCGATAAGCGGGCGGAGATCGGCGAGTTGCGCGATTTTCCGGCAAGGCTCGCATTCGCCGCAAAAGTCGTCGCGCATCCGCTCGCAGTTGGCCGCTTGCGCGAACATCCGCGCGAGCGTGAATTTGCCGACGCCGCGCGGGCCGGAGAAAAGCATCGCGTGCGGTACGCGCTCGGAGGAAAGCATGCCCCGTAGCGCGGTGACGATGCGTGGATTGCCAAGAAAATCCGCGAAGCTCACGAAGTTCCTTTTCTTCTCTGAGGGATGATGTTCACTGCCCGGCCGAAGCCCGCGACAGGATGCGCGATTCCACGACCTGCAAAACCGCCCGGTGAATTTCCTCGGACGAATGCAGAACACCGGAAACCGCGTCGCTACAATTGATGCGCACCCAGTTCGGCCCGGTTGCCAGGCGATCGTAAATCATAGCCGTCTGCTCGAGATGCCGGATGTTCGCTTCTTGAATATCGCGTTTCAATTCGGTGTATGCGCGCGCGGATTTCAGTCCCACCAGGCGCTGCGCCTCCGCAACCGGCACGCGCAGATAGATCACCAGATCTTCCGCCGGCAGCCCGTAAAGCCCATATTCAAGGCGCTTTAGCCAGTCGAGAAATTCTTCGCGCTGTTCAGGCGGGACTCGTTCGCTTTGGTGCGCCAGGTTCGAGGCGATGTAGCGGTCGGCAAGCACAATTTTCCCCGCCGACAGGGCCGCCTCGATTTCCGGCTTCGCCTCCAGCCGGTCTCCGGCATAGAGCAGCGCCGACAGGTGCGAGTCAACGGCGCTCAGTGCGCCGAATTTTCCGTTGAGGTACCGACCGACAAGTTTTCCGTAGAACGATTCATAGCGCGGAAAGCTGATGCGAAACGTGGACAGCCCCCGGACATCGAGCGCGTGCGCCAGCAGGTCAAGCTGCGTGCGCTTTCCCGATCCGTCGATTCCTTCCAGGGCAATTAATTTTCCACGAGTCGCCATATTCGATGTGCCAGTCTAGCGTGAGCGCCGTTTTGCCGCAAGGATGCCGCACGCACAAGGATGGGGAAAATTCTCGCGGCGTTGTCCAGTGCCGGTGGTGCAGGCTGAAGCCTACGCCACCGCGTGTAGCGCGCGCGTGTTAGAATTCGCGCGATGAGTGCCACGTCCGGAGAAATCGCCGAAAATCTTGTCCGCGTGCGCGAACGAATCGAACTGGCCGCTTTGCGCACCGGACGCCGCCCCGAAGAGATCACGCTGATCGCGGTTTCCAAAACGCAATCCGCTCGGAAAATTCAGGAGTTGTACGAAGCTGGAGCGCGCCATTTCGGCGAAAATCGCGTGCAGGAGCGGGAATCGAAACTCGCCCACCTCGCAGGGCTTGACGCGACATGGCACATGATCGGCCACCTGCAAAAGAATAAGACATCTAAGGCCGCGAGACTTTTCTCAAGCATCGATTCGGTGGATAATCTCGCGCTCGCCGAAAAGCTCGACCGCGCAAGAGGAGAATTCAACGCGGAGAGTGCCAATACAAGCCTGGCGGCCTCGGAGCCGCTTCTCGCCGCATCCGGAAACCGATTGCGTGTGCTGATCGAGATCAAACTCGATCCGGAACCGGCCAAGTCCGGCGCGGACGCCGATGAGTTGCCGCGTCTCGTCGAGGGCATCCTGCGCCTGCCGAATCTGGAATTGGGCGGCCTGATGGGCATCCCTCCTTATGTGGATGACCCGGAGGATGCGCGGTCCTATTTCCGCCGCTTGCGCGCGTTGCGCGATGCGATGCGCGCGCAACTCGGAGCGGAGGCGCTGCCAGTTCTTTCGATGGGCATGTCCCACGATTTCGAGATCGCCATCGAAGAAGGCGCGACCGAGGTTCGAGTGGGAACCGCTCTCTTCGGCCAGCGAGAAGGGACGTAAACCGCCATGCTGATCACGGAGAAGGATGGAGCGATCAGCTTTGTGGTTCGCGTACAACCGCGGGCAAGCCGCGACGAAATCGTCGGCGAGAATCAGGATGCGCTCAAGATACGCCTCACCGCGCCGCCCGTGGACGACCGCGCGAACGAGGCGTTGCGCAAATTCCTGGCCGCGCGTTTGAAAGTGCCGCTGGCCGCTGTTAGAATCGCGTCGGGTGAGCGCAGCCGCACGAAGCGCGTCGAAGTCACCGGAGTGACCGTCGCGACGATTCGCGGCCTTGCCGGCTGAGAGAAAAAGTTTCCGTGGCCGGCCCGGTCGCCAAATCCATTCCTCTATGCCAAACATCGAAGCCATTCAGAGCGCGCTACGCCAGCTGAAAATCGATGGCTGGCTTTTCTACGACATTCTTCACCGCGACCCGATCGCCTACCGCGTTCTCGGACTCGATCATGCTCTGGCCAAGCGCCGCTGGTTTTATATGATTCCGGCGAAAGGCGCACCTCGCAAACTCGTGCACCGGATCGAAGCGGGCACGCTCGACGCGCTGCCGGGCGAGAAGCTGCTCTACGCGGCGGCGGAAGAGCTGGAAAAGAATCTGAAGAAACTGATCGGCCGCGCGAAAAACGTAGCCATGCAGTATTCGCCGAAGAACTCGATCCCGTATATTTCCCTGGTGGACGCGGGCACGGTCGAGTTGATTCGCGCGCAGGGTTGCAAAGTGGTCAGCTCGGCGGATCTCGTCCAGCAATTCGAGGCGGCCTGGACGGCGGAGCAGCTCGATTCGCATCGCGCCGCGGGCCGCGCCATTGACGCGATCACGCAGGCGGCCTTTGCCAAGGCGGCTAGGCGCGTGTCCGCCGGAGAATCGTTCACCGAGTTCGACTTGCAACAGTGGATTCTCGGCCAATTTCGTGCGAATGGCGTGATTTCCGATTCTCCGCCGATTGTGGCCGTTGGACGGCACTCCGGCAATCCGCATTACGAGCCTCGGCCGCAAGGTTCATCGCCCGTGCGGCGGGGCGATCTGCTGCTGCTCGACATCTGGGCGAAAACGCTTGCTCCCAACAGCGTCTACTATGACGTTGCATGGACCGGATTTCTGGGAGACAAAGTTCCACCAAAGTGTGCGAAGATTTTCTCGATTGTGCGTGAGGCCCGCGACGCGGCAGTTCATTTTGTGAAAGAAAATGTGAGCGCAGGACGGGCGATTGAGGGCTGGCAGGTGGATCGCGCCGCGCGCGAAGTGATTCGCAAGGCGGGATTCGCGAAATATTTCACGCATCGCACGGGGCATAACATCGGGCAGGAAGTACACGGCGCGGGCGCGAATATGGACAGCCTCGAAACGCGGGACATTCGGCGCATCATCTCGCATACTTGCTTTTCGATCGAGCCGGGAATTTACCTGCCGGAATTCGGCGTGCGTAGTGAAGTGAACGTCTACGTCGCGGAGGGCATCGCGGAAGTGACAGGCGCGGCGCAGACAGAAATTCTGAAGCTGCTGCCGTGAAGATGAGGGGCGATTGGCGTGGATGAAACCGTGGATGAAACCGTGGATGAAACGAAGAACAGCGCAGCGGGCAAAGGCAGCCAGGTGATGGCAATCGTGGCCGCAATTGCGGGTTGGTTCGTTCCCGGACTGGGACATCTCTTGCTCCGCCGATGGACCAAAGCCGCGGTCTATTTTCTTTGCATTGGCGGCCTGGCGTGCGCGGGCCTGGCCATGCGGGGAGGCATCTTCGGCTCGGGCGCGGAAGACTTATTCGACCGGCTGGGATATTTTGCGGACCTTGGCGCGGGAGTGTTCTATTTCCTCGCGCACGAGCTTCAGGCGGCGGGCCCCGATGTCGCCCACGCGACAGGAGACTACGGCACGCGGCTGTTCGCGGCCGCCGGCATGCTCAATCTCCTGACCGTGCTCGAAGCCTATGATATCGGCCGGGGAGGCGAAACGAAATGAATTATCTCTTTGGCAGCCTCACCCATTTCGCGGCGCTGGTGTTTTTCGCGGTCGTCGTCTCGCTGACATTCGCATTCCTGTCCAAGCGCGGCGCGGTCGAACGCGCGAAATACGCTCTGTGGGCGTTCCTCGCCTTTTTGCTAGTCGCGATCGGAATCGGCTGGATGATGTATCCATTTTCGCAATAGCCTTGGTTGCGAGCTGGGGCTGTAGTCCGCCCCTCTTGCCCGGAGAGAACGCGAAGGGGTAGAGGCGGGGCCTTCCGCCAGGTCATGCAACACATTCCATCCGATTACCGATTGCTTCATCGGATTTGCCCCCCATCCGTGACTTTGCTACACTGAAAAACGATGTCGTCGATGATTAAAGAAGCTGGCGAAACGTTCGTCACTCTGGTAAAGGGTTTTAGCGTGACCTTCCGCANNTCCGCAATATGCTGCGGAAGACCGTTACGGAAAACTATCCCGAAGAGCCGGTCCATTTCCAGCCTCGTTACCGCGGCATCCACGTCCTCCACCGGGATGAAAGCGGCCTGGAGAAATGCGTTGGTTGCTTCTTGTGCGCGGCGGCGTGCCCATCGCGCTGCATCTACATCGAGGCCGCGGAAAACACAAATGCGCAGCGCATTTCCGCCGGCGAACGCTACGCCCGCGTCTACANNAAGCCTGTCCGACCGACGCCATTACTCACGGCCACGGCTTTGAACTCGCTACCTCCGACATCAATGCGCTGATCTATCGCAAGGAAAAGCTTCTCGAGAAAATTCAGCCCGCCTCCTAGCACTCGCAATTGTTCCGCGTCGCGATTCTACGAGAATCGTGCTCCCTTGTGGAACCTTTCACTGCTGGCTGCATCCAATGGTTATAGTAAGGAACAGTACGCGCCGTTCAATATGGATCGCTTGCAGTCTGTGGTACACTGTTGTTGCAGCAAATATCGCCGAATCCGGCAGG
>PLUM01000119.1 GCA_003165465.1 Acidobacteriota bacterium | reverse complement strand
AGTCCACGTGCAGGAGTCTACGAAGATAAAGTCGTTCGCGAGCGTTGATTCAAACAGAACACTGCCGTGTTTAGATTCTGATTGAGTACTGCCGTACAAATCGATTCTCGACGGGAAGTATTGTCGGATCAACTGGTTATAAGGTGTTGCACCGACCGGTTGAGCTGGCACGTCTTATCGGAATGTGGCTTTTTGCCCGCACGCTGCCGCTTTAGCGGCGTGGAAGCCCTCGGAATTGCCGGAATGGCTTAACGAGGAAGCTTATCGCACGAAGATTCAACCTGCACTTGCTGGAATAGCGGTGCCAGCTATCGCAACTGCTCTAGGTGTTTCGCAGCCTTACGCTACTGACATCCGCGCTGGTAAGCGAACCCCGCATCCAAGGCATTGGTTGATGCTTGCACGAATCGGGCATGGGACGGAAACTGTACTTATCCTCGGGAATGTCCTCGGCGATGGTCAGGGTGTTCTTGCGGACGGTGCGAAAACTTTCGGCTAACCCCTTGCCACCATAATAGTTCACAGGGTTGCATCTTGATTCAAGCAACGTGTATTTTCGATCAACGATCCATCAACTCGTGGAAGAGACCGGATTCTAACATGGCCCAGGGGCAAAATGGGGTGCTCCCGGCGCGCACGCAGTTAGTGCTGGCATCTTGGATTGTCTCCAAATCGTTTACTGATAATTTAGCAGTTTGAATAAGTTATTTTCACGCTTGCTTTCCTCGGGCGATAGAGCCAAAATGACGGCGAGTTTCCGGATATGTCTTCGGCTCATAGTCGGTGACACTCCCTGTGAGCGATTACAGCCGCTAGCAGGAAGTATTTGATTGGGCCGGGGGGAGTTGGACCCCACTACGCCACCCGTCCAAACGAGCGCGTAACACCTAGTCGGCCCAAGAATAGGCCAGCGGGTCCCTGCAATGCACTGGATTCGCTGGCCTTACTTATTTCATTGGCATATCGCGAAATATCATATAATAGTGATAATGCGTTGTCAAGAGAAAACTGTTGACTAATCACAATAAAGTGATATCATTGCCAAGTCCAAGTCTGTGGAGATTCTTTGACATTGCGTATTCAGAGAATGCCGACCCAATCGAGGATTGGTATAGGAACGACTTGTCCGAAGAAGCTCAATTGTCGTTTCTGGCTACACTGAAAGATATCCAAAAAATCGAGAATCACGCGAATTGGTTATGCTTCAAGAGATTTCTTTCGGGTCAAAAATACAAGAAATACAGAATATGGGAGCTTTGGTTCCCCGGTGATAAGAGACAATATCGGATTTTGGGAATATTTGGGCCCGATAGGAAACAGGTGGCACTTCTAATGGGTTGCTATCACAAAGGTGGAGTTTACACGCCACAAAATGCTTTAGACTCTGCCCATAATAGGGCTAGGGATCTGGCCGAGGGGAGGGCTACTCGCCGTGAGCGAAAAATCCCAACTGATCGCTAAGCTAATTTCCAGTAAGACATTTCGGGATTCCTATACTAGATCCAAACTCAGTATCAACATCCCTTCACAGATTCATGCGTTGCGTCGCAGGCAGGAGTTGACACAAAAGCAACTGGCGGATTTGGCTGAGATGAAACAGTCTCGTATCTCAGCGATGGAGCGCCCTGGAACGGCAAAAGTCAATATCGAAACTCTCATTCGCTTGGCATCTGCGTTTGGAGTTGGTCTTATCGTCAACTTCGCTCCATTCAGCGAACTACTTCGATGGGAAAACGAATTTAGTCAGGACACTTTCAATGTCGTAACAATAGACAAAGATTGGGTATTTCGCGACCAGAGTCGGGTTGCTGAGCCTGCCGCGCAGGTCATTACAATAGGTGGAGAGGGCCAGGAGAAACTTACCTTCTTTCTTACACAAAACAACGGGATATATGAGGGATATCAAATCGCAGCCGGAGCACCAGATCTGAGTCTATTTGGCACCCCCGCTGCAACCTACAATGAACAGGAGGTCATAAATGCCTGATGAACACGGCTTTTTGGCACCGGCTGAAATTCCGACGATTTACTCTAATACCGTCAGATTGGCTACTTCAGTATTTGATTTCCGACTATATTTTGGAGAAATAATTCCTCAGCAACTTACGGATGCGCTAGCTGCTGGTGAGCAGTCGCAACTGGTTGGCAGAATTGCTGATCGCCTTTGCGTTGTAATTCCGCCGGAAACTGCAAAAGCTATGATTCAGGCTCTTACTAAATCGGTCGCCGATTTTGAGACAAAAGCTCGCCCAATTCTTAATCCTAATCAGGGCATGATTCCACCACTACAGAAAAAGACATAGCGCTTTAGAACGACTTAGTGACACCCTACACAATTGGGACTCTACCAGGGTTGCTCGTCTGCTTGATCTTCTTGGCTCGGTCGACTACACTACGTGTTTTGACTCGCTCCACTTTCCGGGGTTGAGGGGGAGAATTCTTTGCCGAAACGCACGTTTCAACCAAAAGTGCGCCGTCGCCACAAAACACACGGCTTTCGATCGCGCATGAAAACCACGGGAGGCCGCAAGGTGTTAGCCGCCCGTCGCAAAAAGGGACGTCATCGTCTTACGCCCATCTAGAGATTCGGAAGAGTCGCGGCGGGGATTTCCCCGTGCCATGCGCCTGTTGCGGCGCGTGGAATATGAAGCCGTATACGGCGCGGGGCAGCGCCGTTCGAGCCCTCAGTTTTCCGTTTTCTTCCGTGCGCAGACAGCGCTTCCGAAAAACGCTTCCGGGCGGGATGTTCCGCGCGAGGGAGTTGCTGTGGAATCGCTTGCGGCCGGCCCTACGAGCCGCTTCGGGATCAGCGTCAAGAAAGCTCTCGGTGGCGCGGTCGTGCGGAACCGCATACGGCGCCGCATTCGTGAGATTTTACGCCGCAACAGGACGGAGATTCCTACGGGATGGGATATCGTGATTCATCCGCGACCCGCGGTGGCACAGGCGCCCTTTGCGGCCCTGGAAGCGGAACTCGTGCGCCTATTGCGCGGAATCCGGAGCAGCGGGCCGAAGGCATGAGCCGCGCGGCGCGAGCATTGCTTTTTGCGGTGCGCGTGTACCAATCTTTTTTTTCGGCCGTGATGCCGAGCGCCTGCAAGTTTTATCCCTCCTGCTCGCGGTACGCGGCGGAAGCCGTGCAAGTTCACGGCGCGCGGCGCGGTTCGTGGCTGGCGCTGCGGCGCATTGCGCGCTGCCATCCTTTCACGCGCGGCGGCGTGGACCCGGTGCCCGATGCCGCCGATGTTTCGCCCGTGGACGAAGACGCCCCAAGCACTGAACATTCCAAAGAAGAGGTCCGTCCGTGAGCGAGCGCAAGGAAATGTCAACCGAAACACGCTCGCTGCTGGCGGCTGTGCTGTGTCTGCTGGTGATCGCGGGCTGGTCGATGATCTACAAACCGCCGCAGCCCGCTCCGGCTCCGGCGTCATCTAAAACTTCCACTGCGACTACAAATCTTGCACCGCTGACGGGAGGTACTTCTTCCGCCTCCACCATCGCGCCGGGAAAAACCCCACCCACGACTCCCTCGCTCATGCGCGCCGCCAGCGCGGAAAGCTCCGTGGTGATCGAGAGCGATTTGTATCGCGTGGAGATTTCCAACCGCGGGGGCGTGGTGCGAAGCTGGCAGCTTAACAAATTTAGCGACGACCACAAGCCGCCGCGCACGCTCGATCTGGTCCATCCGGACGCCGCGCAACAGGCCGGCAGCTGGCCTCTCTCCGTGATGCTCGACGATCCGGACCGGGAAGACGCCGCGAATAAGGCGCTGTTTGAAATTGCGGTCGCGGGCAAAACGCCTGCCGCCGGCACTGTACTGCGCGCGCCCGCGGAAATCACGCTCGCCTGGAGCGACGGCCACCTGGAAGTTACGAAACGCCTGAAATTTAATCCCACCTACATTGTGGAGCTGCAAACCACGGTGACGCTGGATGGTGTGCCGCAGCGAGCGAGCCTAAGCTGGGCGGGCGGCTTTGGCGATATCACCGCGTACCGCGCGGCCGCGCAGACGCAGGTGTTCACGAGCGCCGCCGGAAAACTCAATACGCTGGCCGCGAAAAATCTAGGAAAACCCGGCCAGACCACGGTGCATCAGCCGGTTGCCGGGACATTCGATTTCGCCGGGATTGAAGACCTCTATTTCACGGCCGCTTTTATGCCGCCCTTTACCGCGCGCGGCGTACCGGCCGATGTTCCGCTGGCCGTGACGGGCTGGACGTATTCGCACGAAACAACGAACGCGGACGGCAAAACTGAAACCGAAATCGTTCCACAAGTGGCCGTGGGCCTTGCGGCGCCCGGCACGCTGGATTTGCGCTTGTACGCCGGCCCGAAAAGCGTTGATGGACTGAAGGCCGTGCGTCCGCCGCTCAACAGCTTGGTGCAATTTGGCTGGTGGGGATTTATCGCCGAGCCTTTGTTCTATTCGCTGCAATGGCTGCATCAGTACGTGAGCAACTACGGCTGGGCCATCGTCGCCATCACCATCGGTATCAATATGGTGATGTTTCCGCTCAAGGTAAAGAGCATGCGCGCGATGCAGAAAATGCAGAAGGTCGCGCCGGAAATCAAAGCGATCCAGGAACGATACAAGAAATATTCCATGCGCGATCCCCGCAAGGCCGAAATGAACAAGGAAGTCATGGCCGTGTATTCGCGCGAGGGCATCAATCCGCTGGGCAGTTGCTGGCCCACGCTGATCCAGATGCCGATCTGGTTTGGCTTGTACCGGATGCTGGCCAATATGATCGAGCTGCGGCACACGCCCTGGCTCGGCTGGATTCACGATCTTTCGGCGCACGACCCGTATTTTATTTTGCCCGTGATGATGGCCATCTCCATGTATTTCATGCAGAAGATGACGCCCACACCCGGCATGGACCCCGCGCAGGCCAAGATGATGGCCATCACGCCACTGATTTTTGGCGGAATGTTTGCGCTTTATCCTAGCGGCCTCTCGTTGTATATATTGACAAGCAACATTGTCGGAATCGGGCAGCAGTGGTATCTCTTCCGGACGACGCCACCCCCGCCAAAACCGTCGCGTGGTCCCGGCAAGAAGAAGTAATGTTTGCAGCAGAGTAATCCGAGGGGAGCCATCTTGACGCCTGTATCCCGCCCGAATTTGATCGTGGATGGAAAGCTGGACCACGCGGCAGTCGCCACGGAACTGCGCCGCTGCATCGACACTCTCATTCAAAAGGGCCGCTTCCAGCTAACCTACGAAATCCATACCATCGGTCCGGCCGTGTCGAAGGAGCTCGAAAACCCGGAAATCGTCGTCGAGTTCAAAGGCCGCGATCAGGCGTTGCTGCTGGAGCGCAATGCCGAACTCCTGCTGGCGCTCGAACATATTTCCTTGCGCTGGCTTTGGCTCAATCCTCAGTTCTATGGCCGCGTCCGGTTCGACGCCGCCGGCTATCGCGCCACCCGCATCGACGAACTAAAACTCTCCGCCCGCGTTGCCGCCGGCCGCGTGCGCGAAACCCACGCGCCCTTCCGCTTCAATTCCATGTCCTCGCGCGAGCGGCGTATCCTGCACCTCGTTCTGCATGAAGAGCCCGGCGTCCGCAGCGAGAGCGAAGGCTCGGGCGAGGAACGGCAAGTCGTGGTTTATCCTTCCGCGTAGGGGCACGATCTACCGAATCGGCCACCCGCCGCGTGTATTGATTGCAATCCCCGAAAGAACAAACAGCGCGTCGGCGATTTCCTTGTAGGGGCACGGCAATGCCGTGCCCCTACAACTTATCTGCGCGCGATTTACTGGCTGGATTATCTTCGTCGTCGGCCCACCGGGCGGGATTCAGCAGGATGTAATTCGTTGCTGCGACGTATTCTCGTGTATTCCGGAGAACGTGTTCGTAATATCCTCGGTGCCAGATTGATTCACCGGCTATCAATCCCGATTCCCGTGCATGCTTGCTTGCTGCCGCCTTAAATGACCGGACAATTGTAGGAATGGACCCGCGAGTCGGTTTTCCAAATGATTCCTTTGCGGCGGCGGTCTTGCTTTGGGTGTTCGCGTCCGGCCACTTCGAGTGGATCGTCAAAATCCCATGTACGTGGTTCGGCATCACGACATACGTTTCAATTCTGACGTTGGGAAAATGCCGAGGAATCTCGATCCAGCAAGCTCTCGCAATATCACCGATGGGGCTCAGGGCGGTTTTGTTCCGCTGGATTTGGCCAAAAATACACCGGCGTTCGGCGGTACAGATCGTGACGAAATACATCCCAACACTTGAATAGTCAAATCCCGGCAAGCGAACAGAGTGTCTTGATGGTTTTTCTTTATACGATTCCATGAAAGTACGTTTTTTTCGCGGGCCACGTAGCCTTTGGCGTTTTTCATTTGAGTAAGGCTCACCACTAGAATGGTTTGGGCCTTCGTCACGTGAACAATCCTGAAGGGCTGGTCACCCGCACGGGCCACAACGCACCCAGCCTACGCCAGGAGCTCTTTCAGGAAAAGTGAAAAATGAAAGGTAGGGCACCATTAATGCCTTTCACAAAAGTAACGCTATTTCATGAATTTCCACAAGTGCGCCCCGCCCCCTGAAAATATCGCGATTCCGGTTGTCATTGCAGGGGCACGGCAATGCCGTGCCCCTATGTATCATCCGCGCGCGATTTACTGGCTAGAAGGCGAAGGTGCGGCCATGCGCCGCCCGGAATTGCAAGATCGCTTCCTCGGCGTTGACGTGCTGGAATGGTATAATCCCGCCGTGCACATTCGTCAAGTGAACAAGGTGAAAGGGTGGGCCACCCACGGTTCGAAATGACCTTTGAGGAAATCAATCACAAATTGCCTAACGGATTTCACGATGCTGAGATCCGAAAGATCGCGATAGATTTCGTAAACCGTTCCATCACAATCGGCATGAATCTACATGCTGGTCTGGCTAGCGAACCAAATCCTGAACGCTACCGTTCCGGGACGTTAGAGGTATTGTCTCCAAGTCTATTCTTTATTGAGCCTCCCGATCCTACCTACCCTTTCATTCCCGACGGTTCGCCCCTCAATGCTTCTGGTAATTCTGTGAAAGTTGGTGAGGACGCGAAGATCGATTCTTTACTGGCTGTCCTTCCACCGAATTCTACGGTGTACCTTTTCTTTCTCGACGATTGGAACTCCTACCTGTATCTCGCCGGTGGAGAAGTTGTGTTCTCCTGGGACGATGGTGGTGTATTCGATTCGGGTTAACGGGTAGGAACTCTTCTAGAAAAGGGGATGTCAAGAAAAAACACTTCTCCCTCCGCATTCGAGGGTGTGGAGTTTCTGATATCCAGCCCGTTTCCACGGCTACCAACCCCGATTCGTGCACACGTTTACTTGCTGCTGCGTTAGGTTCTGGACGATGGTGGATTTCCAGCGGATTGCATGGAACTACGGTTCTTCATTGAAGCCGCTCGATACGATGTGGCCTGCGGGGTCGAACACGACCTCAAATGAGAAGCCGGACCTGCGGCGACGGATGTCATTGGAAATATTTGGCTGGGGGAGATCGACCGCTACATCCGGGACGTTTTCCCTGAAGAAACGCACGTCGTAAATTTCCACGGCGGTTTGTCCGTTTTCGCGGTGCTTCACGCGCCAGACCGGATAGCGGGCGAACCAAAGGAAAACCTGCACGTCGTGCAGCTTTTTTGCTCGCACGATGAAGTCGCTGGAAGACGCGTCGGTGTAGAACTGCGCGGTCTCGACCGTGGCGCCCGGTTCGTGGAATGTGGCGCGCCAGACACCCTCGGGAGTGCTGACGAGGGCAACCCAATGCGTGAGCGTTGGCGGCAGGGGGAGCGCGGAGAACGCCTTCACTTGCAGGTGCTGCGCGGCCGCGAATTGTTTGACATCCGCGAGAGCTTTGCCATGCACGGCGGCGGCGAGGCCAATGTAGGCGCACAAGGTGACCAGGCCCACGCGGCACCACGCCGCGCGCGTCCACCGGAAACCCGCGCCATTCCTGGCCGGCAGAAAAATCACGACTGCGAAGATCACGCCTACGTCAGCCACAACCGTGATCGGAAAACCGTATCCCACCGACCGCGCCAATAGATAGCCACCGAATGCGCCGATGGTGAGCGCGGCCCAAACGCACGCTGCGCGGATCCGAAAATGCTTCGGCTCGCGGTAGCACAATGCGGCGAGCTGCGGCAAGAGCGCGATGCCCGTGAGCGTCAGATCGATAATGAAAATCCAGTCCCAGGCGGGACGTGAATACGTAAGTGGGCTCCAGGCCATCGTCCCGAAAGTCGTGATAAGGTCGAGGAAAATGTGCGTGGCGATTCCCAGCGCATAAATGGCAAAAAATCCCAGAAATGGCGGCGATTTCCAGCCGAGGCCGCGGGTAATGGGAATCGACACCGCCGCCAGCAGCAGCGCCCACAACGGCAGAAGAACGGCGGAATGCGTAAAATTGCGATGCCACTCCATGATCGCAAGCGGATTGTGCAGAAGCGGTCCGGCAAATACGTCACTATCGGGAAACATTGCACCGAGCGTGCACGCGCCAATGGCCACGCGCGCAACTGGCGAGCTTAGCGCGCGGGACTCGCGATCGAGCGGGAATCCTGCGGGAACATCGAGGCCGGCTAAGAGAGCTTTTCCGGCGAGCGCGCCCACAATTCCGTGTGTGATGGTATCCATGGGAAGATTTCGTTTCGAGAGCGTGGAACGGATTTAGATGCGCCGGGCGCGGCGTGCGGTTTCGTTAATGCCCTGCGCGAATCGGGATCGTCAGGGGTTTGGTGGATTCGGACGCGGCCAGCATGTGGCACTGCCCGTCAAAAATTCCGCCCGGATCGATGACGAGGCACGGCGAATGAATTTCTCCGGTGACGACGCCCTTGGCCTGGATCTCGACGCGGCCCTTGGCAAAAATCACGCCGTCGAATTTTCCTGCAATCACCACGTGATTGCCTTCGATCTGGCCTTCCACGCGCGCCGCTTCGCCAAGGATTAAGCTGTGCGAGGAAATCAGATTCCCTTTTACCGTTGTATCAATGCGGAACACCCCGGAGGCTTCCAGCGTTCCTTCGAAGCGCGCGCCCTTATCCAGAAAACCGGTAAATTCCTGGTCTTGTTTGTCCTTGCTGCGTGCTTTGCGCCATTGCATCGTGTCAACCCTCAGATAAAAAGTAAGCTAAAGAATAAGCTTCGTGAGCCTAGGATTTTACCTGAGTGCGGGAGATATGAAATGCGAAATTACGCACCGATGCCGTAGTCATTAACTGACCCTGGGCACACTAAAGATCGCGCGAGAACCCAACTACTACATATGTAATATCAATGGATCAGGCGGTCGTACAATCCATTCAGTTGTTCCTCATCGTAAAATTCCAGGATCAACTGGCCCGCATGGCCTCTTGTTGGCATATGCAGGGTGACGCGCGTACCGATATGCTTTTGCAATTCGTCGATCGCCGCCTGGCGATTCGGGTCGAGGGCCGCCACGCCTGCAGGCTGCGCGCTGCCGCGAGTTCGGCGCGTGGCCATGCGTTCGAGTTGCCGGACGGTCAGTTTTCCGCGCGACGCTTTTTGGGCCAGGTCCTGGCGCAGCTTGCGATCGTCGATGGCGAGCAACGCACGACCGTGCCCCGCCGTGATTTTTCCCTCTTCAATCCAGCCGAGAAACGTTTCTTCGAGAGAAAGCAGGCGAACGGAATTGGCGACCGTGGCGCGGTCCTTCCCTGTTCGCGTGGCGACTTCATCCTGCGTGAGGTGAAATTCTTCCATGAGGCGGTCAAAGGCGCGCGCCTGCTCAATGGGATTCAGATCCTCGCGCTGGATATTTTCGACAAGCGTGAGTTCCAGCGCTTGCTCGTCGGTAACTTCCCGCAGAACGACGGGCACGCGCAAGAGCTGCGCACGTTGCGAGGCGCGCCATCGCCGCTCTCCGGCGATGAGCTGATATCTCGCTCCGATCTTTCGCGCGACCAGCGGCTGTATGATTCCGCTCACGCGGATGGATTGCGCGAGTTCCTCGAGCGCCGCTTCCGCGAAGTGTGTGCGGGGCTGATACGGGCTCGGGTCGATCAGATCAATGTCCACATGCAGCGGTCCGCCGATGACGACATGCGCCGGGGCGACGGCGGCTGCGGCTCCTGTGGATGCGAATGGCTGGATGGGCTGCGGAACCGGTTCCGGTTCACGAATTAGCGCTCCCAGCCCCCTTCCCAATGCGTTTCTGGCCACGGGTGATGACCTCCTTTGCAAGATTGATGTAGGCTTCCGCCCCTCTACTATGAATGTCGTAGAAGTGGATCGGTTTGCCATGGCTTGGAGCTTCCGCCAGGCGCACATTCCTTGGTATGACGGACTCAAAAATTTGATCGCCGAAGTAGTTGCGCAGGTCCGATGCGACCTGCTTCGACAGCGTGGTGCGATCGTCGTACATGGTGAGGAGCACGCCCTCAATTTCCAGGCTGGGATTGAGCGATACTCTGATCCTCGCAAGCGAATCCAAAAGCTCGGAGACGCCCTCGAGGGCCAGGTACTCGCATTGAATGGGAACGAGGATCGAGTCGGCCGCCGTGAGCGCATTCAGCGTGAGAAGGTCGAGCGCCGGCGGACAATCCATGATGACGAACTCATAGCTGTCCCGTACCTGATCGATAACTTTCTTAAGTTGATACTCTCGATTCTCGACCGTAACCAGTTCGACGGCCGCGCCGACAAGATTCTTATCTGACGGTAGAAGATCCAGGCCTTCGATCTGCGTTTTAAGCGTGATGCCTTCGACGGGCTCGCCCAGAATCAGCGCGTGGTAGAGCGTGCGCCTGGCAGGATCTTTCGGAAAACCGATTCCGGCGGTGGTGTTTCCTTGGGGATCGCAGTCCATCAGAAGGGTACGCCGTTCAGAGAGGGCGAGGGAAGCCGCCAGGTTGATGGCGGTGGTCGTCTTGCCAACCCCGCCTTTTTGATTTGCAATGGCGATGACGCGTCCCAAATGAACTCTCCAGTGCGCGAAATTTAGCACAGTAAAAGCTAAATAAGCAAATTGTTTCACGTGGAACAAAAGTTTCAGACAATTTTGAGTGGAGCGAGCAGAGAATCGCAGATTGTTTGCGGTCCTTGCTCAACGAATAGCTAAGAACTATGGCTTCAAATCCAGCTTGATAGGTCGGTCTCGAAATAGGTAGAGTCCGCCTTCAAGCGGACATCCGCGCCATTCCACAATGCCCGCTTGAAGGCGGGCGCTACAGACCCCATGATAACCGGGGTGCCACACAGACCCTGAAACCTGTCCTACGGAAGACAAATCTACCTGGAGATACAATCGGATTCATCAAGATCGCCTTTCAGAATGAACTCACCCAGAAAGAGCCCATGAAACGTACACAACCAAGGCCAAAGCACCGAACCAGGCCTTTACCCCAGAATGAAGATCGATGCTTCAACTTTGATTGCAATCTCAAGCAGATTGTGAGCTGGTGGTCATCTGATGGTCATGGAGTCCTCAAAAGCACGCCAAAAGGAGGCGGTTCCACAGAAATGTTCCACGTGGAACATTTTTGACGCTTTTTCTATTTTTGCGTGGAAGATTCGTCGAGGGGACGGCCAAGGAGAATGAATCTGCGCTGCGAATTGGGAATGCGCATGGGGGGCTGCCACGTCCAGCCCGGGGCTTGCATGATTCTCGTCGCATCGTCCGCTCCGACCCACAGGGCGATATGTCCGCGGCGTGCCAGGGCGCTCGTGGACCACTGAAGAAGCTCCTTGAATTCGCCGACCGCACGCGACGTAATGATATTTGCGGAAACGGTTTCCGGTCGAATTTCCTCGAATCTCTCGGGAAACACCACGACATCGGCCAATTCCAAATTCCTCACGATCTCGGACAGAAACGCGCATTTTTTCCTGTTGGACTCAATCAGCATCAGGTGAATGCCCGGGCACGTGATTTTTAGCGCAAGGCCGGGAAATCCGGCTCCCGTTCCAACATCCGCCAGCCGGCAGTTTTCCATGGGCAAAAGTTTTGATACATACATCGATTCGCCAAAGTGGCGTTCTATAATTTCAAACGGATCGGTGATGGACGTCAGGCTGATCGTTCGATTCCATTTGAGCAGGAGTGCCAGGTAGCCGCGAATTTTATTGACCTGGTCGCCTGTGGGAGAAATGCCGAATGGGGCCAGCGCCTCACAAATCCGCGGGTTGCTGATATCGGTAGGGACAGGCGTCGACATTGGACTTCAAGCTCTCCGAAGAAATCTGCTTACGAAAATTCCAGCAACCAGGTCGATACCGGCATGAGCCACCATAACGGGAACGAGGCTACGCGTCCATATACGAACGACGGCAAAGATTATACCTACTACACATGTAGTTATAAGGCCACGCCGTCCCTGATACCAATGCGTCGCGGAAAACCATACAGACGACAGCGCCACGGCAATCACGTTCGCTCCCGCGAATTTCGCGAAAATTCTTAATAAGACTCCAAACACGAATCCGCGATACAAAAATTCCTCGGATATTCCGGCCGTGCAGGCCAGCCCCGCAAAAACCAGCAATTCCATGGACGTTCGCGGCATGATCTTTTCCGTGATCGCGAACAGGGAACCGCGCTTGCCCACCGGCAGGCTGGCCATTTTTCTCAAGCCGAAGACTTGATTCACACAAAGAAGGGCGGTCAAGGCGATGCCGCTCCAAACGATCCGCCACGGATCGGCTGTGGTGAGACCCAATTCCGCGAACCCTAACATGCGTGCCCTGCACCGCCAGGCGACAACCGCCACGATCAGCCACTGAAAAATAATCGTGGACCCGTATAACGCCAACCGGTCGCCGGTGGTGAGTTCCGGCTTGCGCAGGAGGCTCTTCATTCGGACAGCCCCGCGCCAGGGAATGATGAGGCCCAGAAACGCGAGGATCAGCGCAAAGTCCCAGGGTATGACGGAGGGATTCACAAGCGGAAATGAAAGCACGTTTCCGGCATACGGCGCAAGAAGGGAAATGAAGTCCAAGAAAATCTGGCCGCGCAAATTAAGGAACGAAGTTCGTACAATTCCTAAAATCCCAAGAGACGCGGCGAATGCATCGGCGGGGATGAGCGATACTCAGGGTCACGTCCTCGTTGCAATAGGTGAGGAAAATCAGGCGGAGGCGTGGGAAGCGCGAATCGGTGGTTGGGTTTGTCCCAGCGCCAGGCGCAAGATACGTTCCATTTCAACCGCGTTGGGCGGGCAGGCGATATAGTCGGATGCGCCGGCGTCGAGCGCTCTCAGATAGGAGTCCCACTCGGCCAAATGAGAGAGGACAATAACAGGGGCGTTTCCTATGAAGGACTTCAATATGTGTATGGCCGTGCGCAAATTGCAATCCGGCAAATCGTCGCTGCAACACACGAGTTGGAACACTTGCCGCTCGATCAGCGAGCGCGCCTCGGTCAGGCATACGCAGGAAACAGATTGCAGTCCGATGCGGCCAACGATTTCCTCGGTTTTTTCGCGATACAGCGGGTCGGGAGATACAATCAACACGGTTTGGGATCCGAGCACTTTGCACCTCCAAGGCGAAAATGGCCTTGTCCCAAAATAGGAAGCTCTAATGGAACGGAATTATACTCTCCGCCGCCCAGACGGCAACGATTTCCGGACGGCACCCTGTGGAAAATGGCCCGTGAGAGGATCGCGACACACAAGCAAATACCAAAGCGATAACCGGATAGATGCAAAATGAAGCGAAGCGATGAATCTCGACAAGTTGGTCTGGCGAGAGCGCTATCGAAATTGGGATACTGCTCGCGTTCGCAAGCCGAGAAGCTGATCCGTGCTGGGCGCGTCCGTCTGAACGGAGTGACGCGCCGCGATCCCGAGACGCCCGTGCATATGGAACGGGACCGAATGGAAGTGGACGGGGACGCGGTGAGGGCCGAGGCCATGATTTATCTGATGCTGAACAAGCCGCGCGGGGTGGTCACAACGGCGTCGGACGAAAAAGGCCGCAAGACGGTTTATTCTTTTCTTGGTGAGAAAGCACCGTGGGTCGGGCCGGTAGGCCGGCTGGACAAGGCCAGCGAAGGACTCCTGCTGCTTACGAACGATTCGGAGTGGGCCGCTCGCATATCCGATCCAGGCTCGCACCTGGACAAGATCTATCATGTGCAGGTCGATACCCGATCATTTATATTACTCTGTGATACATTGCAGCGAGGCGTACTCGCCGACGGAGAGGTGCTGCGAGCCAAGCAGGCTCGCGTGTTGCGCGAGGGCGAAAAGAATACATGGCTCGAAATCACGCTCGATGAAGGCAGAAACCGCCAAATTCGCCGCATGATGGAGCGGCAGGGGATCGAAGTCCTGCGCCTGATTCGCGTTGCGGTCGGGCCGCTCGCACTCGGAAATCTCGCCAAGGGCCAATCTCGCCTTCTCTCCACGGCGGAAAAAGCGGCGCTGGATCAAGCCATGAACATTGCCCAAGAGAAATAACTCGTTGTGGAGTTAAAGATTGGGAGAACTTTTGGTGAGAAATGCCGGCTAGTTCATCAAAGAGCGTTCGCTTGCCGCCACATTCGGGTTATTGGGATGGTACGCCAATTCCTGCTGGTATTCCTGTAGAGCGCCCGCCCCGTCTCCCTGCATTTGTCGAGACATGCCAAGCGCCCAGTGAAGATCCAACGCAGTCGAATTGATGGCGACGGCCTCGCGGAATTGCTGTTCGGCCTCCGCCGGTCGATTCGTGCGCAACAAAACCAACCCCAAATAATAGTGGGAGTCGCCCGACTCGGGCTCCAATTGAACGGCCTTTCTCAAACACTCTTCCGCTTCCCCGAACTGTTTCAAGGAGGACAAAGCGATTCCTCGATTGGTCAAACCGTCGGAAGTCGCCAGATAATATTGGGGATTGAGCGCCACGGCGCGAGCGAGTTCTTCTTTCGCCTCCTCTGTCCGGCCGAGACGGGAATAAACCATGCTAATGGTGAAGGCGGCGTAACTGTCTCTGGGTTCCTTGCGAATCGCTTCTTCAAGCAAGGTAACGGCTAATTCAGGCCGGCCCCTGCGACTCAAGGCCGCGCCAAGATACTTGGTGGCCCAATTGTTCTCGGGAGATTGAGAATGTCCCCGGCTAAAAACGAGCAGGTCATTCGTCCAATAAATTTGCTGGGAGATTGTTCCGGCGATCATCGCCACCGATAGTGCGGCCAGCAGGGAGTACCTCAATGTCGGCGCACGATTCAATTTTTCCAAGCGACCGAGAGACTCTAGCGCCGCGGCCAGCAAGAACACAAAACCGATGGATGGCAGATAAAGGTAGCGATCGCGAACATAATCCCCAATCGGGAAGGTACGAAGATAGAGGGTCGGCGCCAGGCATACAATCAGCCAGAGCCCGAAAAACAGAATCAGGGGATTGCCCGCACGCCGGGACCAATACCAAATCAAAGCCGCGATGGCCAAACATCCGAACACGGGGATAAGAAAGCGCAGTGCCAGAATGCTGTATACAGGGAATGTGTAATAAAAGCCATTCAGTCCGATGGGCAGCACGAGAATTCGCAGGTAATGCAACACCACAATCGGGATCGTCTGGAGCATGACGAGCCAGTTGATGGAGTCGCCGGAGTTCTGAACGACGGCGTGAAGCACGCGTCCGCGCTGAAATAAATAGGCGCCGGCCAGCAGAACGTACGGCACGGCGATCAGAACGGCCGTGCGCAATTTGCCGCGAGTCTCCGAGACGGCGTCGCCCCGCGGAAACAGCCATTCATATAGGAACAGCATTGCTGGAAACGTGATGGCCATTTCCTTCGTCAGCAAAGCGCACGCAAAAGTGAAGAAAGACGCGAGTAGCCAGGCGACCCGGTATTTTCTTCCCGCATCGCGGAAATTGAGATAGGCAAGGAATGTCGAAAGGAAAAGAACCGTGGCCAGCGAGTCCGACCCGGACGATATCCAGGCCACCGGTTCGATGTGCACGGGATGAATGGCAAACAAAAGGGCGGCCAAAGCAGCGATCGTATTACCGGCTTTCAGTTTACGCAGAAACACAAAAACCAGGCCGGTTGCAATGGCGTGCAGGAGGACATTCAAGAAGTGCCAGCCGTGCGTATCGAAGCCGAACAGGGAGTGATTCAGAATCGACCAGATAATAAAGAAGGGGCGGTAGTACGGTCCCGTGGCATTAAGCTGATACCAAAGATTGGAATCCAGAGCCCGCGGAACCATCTTCCAGGACAACACCAGAGGATTCGACACCACCTGCATTTGATCGTCCCAGACAAATTCAAATCCGAGCGTCGGAATGTAAATCAGGAACGCCAGAGCCGCAATCAAACTGCCGAGAATCGACGGTGTGTTCAGCCACTGTGCAACCGCGGCATTCCCGGACGTTGAATTCAGGCGCTTCCATCGCCCCATCTCGACACCTCTAATCGTTTATAGGGGAAGGCCGAATGCGTGTCCACCAATACGGCACGCGGAGTTGTTCTGTTGCGCATCGGCTAACTAGTGACAGACGGATTCATTCGGTAAATGGTGCGCAGGTTGGATCCTTCTGTTTTTAGTGGCGCGGGCTTCCGCCCGCGGGGTGCAATCATTGCCATCACCAAAGGCCGCAGGCTAAAGCCCGCGCCACAGCACAAAAAAACAGCGCCAAAAAGGGGGTATGAAATTTGCATGGCGGAGGGGGAGGGATTCGAACCCCCGGAACCCTTTCGGGCTCAACGGTTTTCAAGACCGCCGGTTTCAACCGCTCACCCACCCCTCCGTTTTTAATTGTAACGTACTCGGAAACTTGCCGACCCGAGAACTTTTTGGGATAGCCTGTGCGCTCTACTCGGTTCAGATTGCGAGTGATTACCATCACGATGTGTGGTGATATTACTCACGGATTTTGCGGGTATGAAGAGCGAGTCTCTAGAAGAAGTATATTTTGTGGAATATGGTAACCTATACGTTGATGCGCCGGTGGTTCATACTTGTGATGGCTGTAACCCTAGGCGGGCTGGGGCAGGTTCCGCTTTCGGCTTCAGCGTTATTTTCATCAAATCGCGTCGGATGCACTTCCCCGAAGATTCGCGTACATTGCGATAAGATGAACATGGACGCCGGCAACTCTCAGCTAGCCGCTCCCGAAGATACCTCGTGCTGCTTTGTAAGTGGATCGCCAGCTCAGGAATTGCAGTTCGTTGTCTCCACATCGCCTTCCGCGACTACACCGGCAGCGACTTCCGTGTCCGCCGGCGATTCTCCCCTGGTTTGGACCGCCCCGCCCGATATTCCGTGGCATAACTTTTCGCCTCCTGCATCTTTATCGCGCCTTTGTACATTCCTGATCTAAAACTTCCCTAAATCCCGCTCTTAACGTGTGCGTGTGTTTCTCTTTGTGTCGATGCATGGCAATGCGCTTGGCGGAAGCCCCGGGCGCTGCACGGGCATGAGCCCGTACCTGGAAAGGACAGCTTATGAAGTTCATTTTCACAGTGGTTTTCGCGAGTCTTCTATTTCCGTTTGCCGCGACGCTGGCGCGGGCGCAGGAAGTTCCTACGGCTAATCGCCCCGTGCAGCTCGCCGATCTTCTGGCCGAAGCCGAACGCAATAACCCTCAGATTCAAGCGGCGCGGAACGGCTGGCAATCGGCGCAACAAGTCCCGACACAAGTTTCGACCCTGCCCGATCCGCAATTCGTTTTACAACACGTAAGCGTTGGCAGCCCCAGACCATTTGCGGGCTATACCAACAGCGATTTCGCCTACGTGGGTCTCGGCATTTCGCAGGATCTTCCGTATCCAGGAAAGCTGCATCTGCGCGGAGAAATTGCCAGGAAAGATGCCGATGTCACGCAGCAGAGGAGCGAATCCGTCCGCCGCATGGTCCTGGCCGCCGTCAAGATGGCGTATTTCCAACTCGCGTATTTCGCCGAGCAGCGGACGATTCTGGACGGCGATGGGCAATTGCTTCAGCAGGTCGAGCAGGCCTCGGAGGCTCGTTTTCGTAACGGGATGGGGAGCCAGCAAGAAGTCCTGCAAGCGCAACTTGAGCGCACTAAACTCCTCAGAGAAATCACGACGAACCAGCTGGAGGCTGGGAAGGTTCAGGCGGAAATTAAGCAGCTTCTCAACCGCCAGCAATCATCGCCCGACATCGAGACGACCGAACTTTCGGATACCGCGACTCCCTATACTTATGACCAATTGCTTGCTGCCGCGAACGCGAACAATCCAGAAATTGCTGGCGCACAAAAAATGGTGGAGAAGCAGGGATTGCAGGTGGACCTTGCCAGGAAGGATTTTTATCCGGACTTCAACCTTCAATACATGTGGCAGCGGACCGACCCCACGCAATTCCGCGCCTATTACTCGGTGACGCTGGGAGTCCGCATTCCGATCTATCGCGGGCGCCGCCAGCAGCCCGAACTCGCGCAAGCCGAAGCGGATCAAAGTCAGGCGAAAAACAATTCTGAGGCCCAGACACAGCAAACCGCTTTCCTGCTTCGACAGCAATTCCTGAGCGCGGAAAAATCGGAAGAACTGCTCAAGATTTACCGGGAAGGTTTAATGCCTCAGGCGCGCGCAGCGCTCGAAGCCGGCATGGCCGCATATCAATCCAATCGCCAGGAGTTTCAAGGGTTGCTCTCTTCCTTCCTCGACGTGCTCAAGTTCGACGAGGAGTACTGGCAAACGCTTTCGGAACACGAGACGGCCCTAGCCCAAATTGAGCAATTAACAGGATTGTCGCTGCGCTGAGTGACGCAGCCGTGGAGAAAATGATGACGAACTATCGAAAGCCATTCGTCCTTGCACTGATCGGGAACGTTATCTTCGTCGGCGTGCTGGCCGGAATCTGGTGGATGGCGAGACGGCCTGCCAATTCGCAACCTCCTGCCGTGTCCGCGCCGAGCGTTGCGACGCAACCGAGCCAAGGCAATTCTTCCGGCTCGGCGCCACCGCCGATAGAGACTCCTCTCGCGCCACTCCAACTCTCCGCCGAGCGGTTGCAATCCATCGGCGTAAAGTTTGGTTTGGTTGAGCGGAAACAGGTGCAGGACGAAATCCGGGCAACCGGAACCGTTGCCATCGATGAAACACGATTGTCCTACGTTCAGACGAGAATCTCCGGCCATATCGAAAAGGTTTTTGCGGATGCAACCTATCAGTACGTACGCAAAGGTCAGCGCCTGTTCACGATTCACAGCCCGGAACTCATCGTGGCCGAGCGCGAATATCTGCTCGCGAAGCAAAATGCAAATAATCTGTCACAAAGCACAGTCCCGGGCGTCGCCGCAGGCGTCGCATCCCTGCTCGATTCTTCCAGAGAGCGCTTCGAGCAATGGGATATTCCCGAACAGGAGATCGCCCGGCTGGAATCGACAGGTCAGGTCATTGATGCACTGGAGATCGACTCGCCTGTCTCTGGTTACATCACCGAACGAAACGCGCTGCCGAATCTGAACGTGCAGCCGGATACTCGCCTTTACACCATCGCGGACCTTTCCACCGTTTGGGTGCTCGCCCAAATTTTCCAGAACGACCTGGGACGCGTACGAGTCGGCGCCTCCGCTTTGCTCACTGTGGATTCCTACCCCGGCCGCGCATTTCGAGGGAAGGTCGATTTCATTTATCCCGATGTGGACATGACAACTAGAACGGCGCGCGCGCGTCTTGTTTTTTCGAACGCGAATCTGACGCTTACGCCCGGAATGTACGTGAACGTGGCCTTGCAGATTCCCCTCGGAAATCAGCTCGTCATCCCGGTGAGTGGAGTTCTACAGTCAGGAACGCGGCAGATCGTTTTCGTGGACCGAGGGGCAGGCAACTTGGACCCTCGTGAAGTGCAGCTAGGGCCACAGGCCGGCGATCAATATATTGTTTTGAAAGGTTTGAAGTCCGGCGAACGTATCGTCACCTCCGCGAACTTTCTGGTCGATTCGGAAAGCCAGTTGCAAGCTGCAATCGGTTCCTTCACGCCTCCGCCGCCAGGAGCCGGGGCGGCAGCGGCCATGAACATGCCGACGGCGCAATCGGCAGCTCAGATTGAATTTTCAACCGATCCTTCGACACCACATAAAGGAAGCGATCGATATCGCGTAAGGGTTACCGGCGCGGATGGCCTTCCGATCGCCGGAGCGCAGGTTAGCGTGCACAGCTATATGCCCGCCATGCCAGCGATGGGCATGGCTGCGATGAATGTCGTAACGCCCCTGAACGAGAAAGGTGGAGGTGTTTATGAAGGCCAGGTGAATCTCGACACCGGTGGCACCTGGCAAATCACCGTCACGGCCATGAAGAACGGAACCGCCGTCGCAACCAGGCAATTGAGCATAAACGCCGAAGGGGGAATGTAGCCATGATCTCCCGCGTGATTGATTGGTGCGCAAGCAACCGATTCCTGGTTTTCACGGGGACACTGCTGCTGGTTCTTGCCGGAATCTGGTCTCTCCGGAACATTCCGCTGGATGCCCTGCCGGACATTTCCGACGTCCAGGTGATTGTGCATGTCCCCTGGGAAGGCGAGCCACCGAATATCATCGAGGACCAGGTTACCTATCCGATCGTCACCGCGTTGCTCGCCGCTCCCCACGTGAAGGCGGTTCGCGCGCAGACCATGTTTGGCGATGCCTACATCTTCGTGGTTTTCGAGGATGGGACCGATCTCTACTGGGCACGTTCACGCGTCCTGGAATACATTCAGCAGCTTCAGGGAGTCCTGCCGAAAAACGTGTCTCCCATGATTGGCCCCGATGCGACGGGAGCGGGCTGGGTGTACGAATACGCGGTCATCGATCGCACACACCAACACAGCCTTGCGGACTTGCGCAGCCTGCAGGACTGGTATCTCCGCTATCAACTGGAGACGGTCCCGGGCGTTTCCGAAGTTGCGTCCATCGGAGGCTTCATTCGTCAATATCAGGTGAATCTGGACCCCAACAAACTTCGCGCCTACAACATTCCGCTCTCGATGGTGATCGACCGTGTCCGCGACAGCACCAACGAAGTCGGCGGACGCGTGCTAGAAATGGGCGGCGCTCAATACATGATTCGTGGACTTGGCTACCTCAAGTCGCTACAGGACCTCGAAACCGTGCCCGTCGCCACGAAGAACGGCACATCCGTTCTCATTCGTGATCTTGGCTCCGTCACCTTTGGTCCCGATATTCGCCAGGGAGTCGCGGAGTGGAACGGCGAAGGGGAAACCGTTGGCGGAATCATTGTGATGCGCTACGGGATGAACGCCCTCAATGTGATCGACGGCGTGAAGAAGAAGCTTGCCGAGATCAAACCTTCACTTCCACCCGGTGTCGAGATCGTGTCCGGCTATGACCGGTCGGGATTGATACAGGCATCGATCAAAACACTGCAGCGCGATCTCCTCGAAGAAGCCCTCATCGTGAGTTTCGTGACGATTATTTTCTTGTTCCATTTCCGCTCCGCGCTAATCCCAATCCTGACCCTGCCCATCGCTGTCCTCGCGGCCTTCATACCGATGTATTTCCTGCAAGTCAGTTCCAACATCATGTCGCTTGGCGGCCTGGCGCTAGCCATAGGTGTGCTGATCGACGCATCCATTGTGATGGTCGAGAACGGCTACCGCCATTTATCTGAACATATCGCCAGAACGGGAGCCTCTGGCGCCGTGCTGACCGAAAAGGAAAGACGGCGCATCCTGATGGATGGAGCGAAACAGGTTGGCCCGGCCATCTTTTTTTCCTTGCTCGTTATCCTGGTGTCGTTCCTGCCGGTATTCCTGCTCGAAGCCCAGGAAGGGCGCATGTTCCGTCCTCTGGCGTGGACAAAAACCCTCTCCGTGGCGTTCTCTTCGATTCTTGCCATCACGCTTGTTCCTGTCCTGATGGTAATTTTCATTCGCGGCCATTTCCGGGCGGAATCCGAAAATCCACTTTCGCGCTGGACCCAGGCGCTGTATCTGCCCGTTCTGCGTTTCTGTCTCCGGCATCGGAAAACAACGCTCGCTCTCAATCTGATTTTCTTGATCGTGACACTGCCTCTGGCGTGGCGCATCGGCAGCCAGTTCATGCCGCCGCTCTACGAAGGCTCCGCTCTTTACATGCCGACCGCTCTTCCCGGTATCTCGATCACCCAGGCCTCCACGTTGCTGCAACAGCAGGACCGTATCATTAAGTCATTCCCTGAAGTGCAAAGCGTCTTCGGAGCAGTTGGCCGTTCCGATAGCTCGACGGACAACGCTCCTCTCGACATGTATGACACAACCATCATGCTCACGCCGCGCGAGCAGTGGAGACCGGGCATGACGTACGAGAAGCTGATTCGCGAGATGGACGATAAACTCCAATTCCCGGGCCTCACAAATACCTGGACGATGCCCGTGCAAAATCGGCTGGATATGGAACTCACGGGGATCAAGACGCCCGTGGGACTCAAGATACAAGGTCCGAATGTCGAGGGCATCCAGCAAGCGGGCGCTCAGTTGCAACAGGTTCTCGGGGGACTGCCCGAACTGCGCTCTATCTTTGCCGAACGCGTTGCGGAGGGTTTTTATATCAACGTGGAAGTCAACCGCCCGGAAGCGGCGCGTTATGGACTGACCGTGGGCGATGTCCAGCGCGCCGTGACGTCCGGCATTGGCGGCGAAAACATCGCTGAAAATATCGAGGGCCGCGAACGCTATCCCATCAACGTGCGCTACAGCCGGGATTTTCGTAATGACATTTCGCAGATGCAGCGCGTCGTCATTGCCACGCCCACGGGGGCGCAGATTCCGATCGCGGAAGTTGCCAAGGTTTATTTTTCGCGCGGGCCCGCCATGATTCGCGATGAGGATGGTTTGCTCACGGGCTATGTCTATCTGGACCTCGCAACGAAGGACTATGGTGGTTTCGTTGCCAAGGCGAATCAACTTCTCAACGAAAAATTACATCTTCCCGCTGGATACACCTACAAGTGGTCGGGAGAATACGAATTCGAAGCGAGGGCCAAGGAAAGACTGAAATTCATCGTGCCCATCGTGTTCTTCGTAATCTTTCTGCTTCTGTATATGGTGTTTCATTCCATAACCGAAGCCGCTGTCCTCATCTTTCCGACTTTTTATGCGATGACTGGCGGACTGATTCTTCAGTATTGGCTTGGGTACAACTTCAGCGTCGCCGTCTGGGTGGGCTACATCGCACTGTTTGGTATTGCGGTGGAAACCGGTGTGGTCATGGTCGTATACCTCCATGAATCCTTGGACAAGCGCATCGCTTCGGGAATTCCCCTGAACCACGAAGACATCGAAGCGGCCGTCATCGAAGGAGCCGTGATGCGGTTGCGTCCGAAATTGATGACCGTGACGGCGGTCCTGGCCAGCCTGGTCCCGATTCTATGGGAAAGCGGGATTGGTTCGGACGTCATGAAACCCATCGCCGCGCCCATCGTTGGAGGCATGATCACGTCGACGATTCACGTATTGATTCTCGTGCCGGTTTTTTTCGCGGTCATGAAAGAGCGCGCGCTTCGGCATGGAACGCTCGTTTCTTCCGCCGCTGCGGATGACCATTAGGCAAGCGATGAAAACGCTTCCATCACCAAATGCTGCGGAACTATTTCTTTCCCGCCGGGGCCATTACTTTTTTGTAAAAATCTTCCTTGTCTTCGAGCGTGCAGAAGTATTCGGTGATTTCCCAGTCGGGATGCAGCGCGTAGACACGCTTGTAGGTGAAGGGCTGCGTCATGGCTTTCGGGTCGGCGAAGGTGAAGTCGATGGCCATGTGGTCATGGTCGAGGCGCTTGAAGCGCTCGGTGAGGCGCATGGATTCGCTGACGGCGTGGCCCGCGTTATCGACCCACGTTTTGCCGTTAAAGCCGGTGGTCTCGACGACCAGCGTGTCTCCCTGCCAATGGCCCACCGAGTAGCCGTTCCACGATGGATCGGGATCCTTCGGAAGCTCGCGCCCGTCGGTCCAGATTTCGCGGTAGGTGTTGTATTCCTCGTAATGAAAAACAATCCGGCCGGGAATTTGCATGATCTCAAACGGGCGCGCATGAAAATAGACTCGCGGGACGCCCGGCGGATCGCAGCCCTTCACGATCGGGTCGGTATTCTCTTTTTCTCCGTCGTAGATGATCGGGCGGGCTCCCACTTCACGCTCGGTTTTCTGGGCGTTGAATTTTTCGAGCGCCCACGGCGTCAAAAGCTCGTTTGGGATGATGCTCTCGTTGTAATTTCCCATCCAGACGCCGGACAGGTTGCGCGGATCGGCGGCCTGCGCGGATGTTGCAGGCTGCGCCGCATCTTTTCCCGGCGGCGCGGCGGGCGGCGCCGAATTCTGCGCGGCGTTCTGCGCGACGTTCTGCGCGAGGAGAAGAGGCGCGCCGGACAGCGCCGCCACGGCTGCCGCTAGCGCGATCGGTCCCATGAAACGGCTTCGCATGTGGAAACCTCCGGTTACGTGATCGAAAGTTCGGTTTTGCATGGCGCAGGCTTCACAAGCTGCGGAAAAAGTCCGCCAGACATTTTGTCATTCCGAGCGAAGCGAGGAATCTCTCTTTCATTTTTGCGCGTAGAACGAAGAGAGATTCCTCGCTTCGCTCGGAATGACAAACATAGGGAGTTTTTCCGAAACCCGAGAAACCTACGCCACTAATACCCGCCCTGCGATTGCGCCACTCGCTGTTTCAATACCTGGCCGTCCGCGAGGACAACTTTATCGAGAATGCCAACCTTCATGCCGTTCTTCGCGGGATGAAAACTGATCGTAACTTCGTCGCCGGGCTTCAGCGACTCCCTACCCAGCGTCCAGCCCTCTCTCCGCAGCATGGCCGGATTGAACGCTTCGATGGTCCAATGCTGCGTGGCGCCGCTTTCGTCCTTGAAGTCGAACTCGATCTGGCAATGTGGGTTGGCCCATTTGAAGTCCGCGATGGTCGACTTCTGAACGAAAGTTTTCGAGTAGTCGTACGCCGCCGTCCCATGGTGCGCAAGGAGCGCAGCGGAGAACAACAGAAAGCCGAGGGCCATCGCTGCACTGGCTCCTAATTTTGTTTTCATCCCACTCCTCCTCGAAGGAAATTCATGGCCGCAGGCGCCGCCCTTGCGATCCGCATAGATCAACATGCGTCAACATGGATCAACATGCGTCACCCCGCGAGCGCCGCAGTCAGGCGGCTCATGTCCGGCGCGTTTTCCAGCGATTTCACCATTTCGATGACGGACTCGGCTTTTTGCTTCGGCCATTTGGCGAATTCGGCGTTGCCCCGGAACTTGTCGGCCACTTCCTCATAGCTCATGGGATTCTCCGGACTTCCCTTGCCGGGCTGCGTGCGGCCGGAAATCATGCTGCCGTCCTTCCTGTAAATTTTCAGGATGCTTTGCTCGACGAGCATGGCTTGCAGTGACGCGCCCTCGAGCTGCAGCTTGTTGAATTCCGGATCCACATAATAGCGCACGCGGCGAATCATGTCCTGCACGTCGGCGCGCTGCACGACGGCGTCGGTGAACGAGCTGAGCGTCGCCTTGCGCTCGATCAGCAGAATGCTCATGGCATATTCCATGCTGAATTTTCCCTGCAAGCCGGTCGTGGGATGGTGCTGAAAGAGCGTGTTGTAGTTGCTCAGGTTTCCGCCGACCTCGACCTTTTCAACGTCCGCCGCCTTGATGTTGTGCTGCTCAATCAGGCGCAGCATTTCGTCCATCACCTGCTGCTGGATCGTGCCGCACGGAAATCGCTTAATCAAATCGCCGGGCGAGGCAAACATCCACGGCTTGCCGAGACGGTCGACGATTGTTTTCGGATCGAAGCCTCCGCCGGCCTGAAAAAATCCGAGCGGCGCTTCCAGAATATCGGACGCGGCCGTCCAGCCGATGGCCGCAAGGTCGGCGGCAACCGTGCCGCTTTCTCCGGCGTGACCGGCGTGAAATGGCTTGGTCATGGAGCCGAAATTATCGCGCAGCCCGCTGGCCTCGGACGCGGCGACGGCCAGCGTGATGGCGGTGCGATCCGCGTCCAGGCCGCGAAGCTTTGCGCACGCCGCGGCGCTGCCGAACGTTCCGATGGTGCCGGTCGTGTGATAGCCGTCCTGTTGATGGCGCGGCGAGACCGCGTCGCCAATTTTGTTGGCGACTTCCACGCCCACGTGAAAGCCGAGCATCAGGTCCTTGCCGCTGCGGCGTCCCACCTCGCAAAGCGCGAAGGACGGCGGAAGAACGGGCGCCGCGACGTGCATCGCCGAGCCCGTGTCGTCGTAATCGTCCGCGTGGATCGAAATGCCGTTGGCCAGCGCGGCGAACCGGGGATGAACCTTCATCTTCGTGCCGATAATGGTGGAGCTTCCGCCGCACGCGCCGAGCGACTCGATATATTTGCGGATGATCGGGCCAGCCGTTGAGGCCGACCCCGCGAGCGCCAGGCCGAAGCCATCCAAAATTGTTTTCTTGCCGAGCACAATCACGTTTTCCGGAATGTCCTCGTACTTCGTGTTCACGATAAATTCAGAAACATATTTGGTGAGCCCCGGCGCCTTGGGTAATTCTTCCGCGGGATTTGCCAAAGCTTCCGCGCGTTCGCCGCGCAACGCTAATCCGGCGAGCGCGAGCGATGTCTTGCAAAAATCACGTCGAATCATTGGAGGTCACCTGTTGGACAGTCCGCCGCGGCGGACTGCCGGGTTTCATTTTTTTCTCGTGCTACCAGTGCGACAGGCTGAAGCCCGTCCTACCAAACTTTTCGGAAGCGCCATCACCCATCGCCGCGGGCGGAGAGTTTCAGAGAGCGTCAATCCCGGCTGAGTTTCCGTCACAGAATGGCGAGAGTCAAGGGCGCGATGCCCGCCGAGCTTACTCTGGGCGATTGACATACCTCTACTGTCGGCGGAGAATGCGCGCGGGCCCCTCACAAGGACGGATTCCTAGCCGCTAAATGAGGTCAACGTGACGCACAAATTTCTCTGGCATGGAGCGCTGATTGCCGCGCTCTGCATGGCCCTTGCCATCCCCACTCAAGCGGATCAACTAAGTAATGACGCACGCAATGCCATCATCGGAATCGTGGCCGTGTCTGTCGTCCTGGTAGCCATCACGGTTGTGGTCGTTCACGAATCGAGGAAAAAGAGAACGGTTACAGGCTGCGTTGTCTCGGGAGAGAACGGAATGAGCGTGGCGGACGAAAAAGACAAACGGATTTACGCGTTGTCCGGCAACACGGTAGACATCAAGCCTGGCGATCGAGTTACCTTGCAGGGCAAAAAAGCGAAGCCAAAGGGCGCCAACGCGCCGCTCGCCTGGGAAGTAAACAAGCAAACCAAGGACTTCGGCGCCTGTCAGCCCTAGACGCGCTCTTCCCCTGAAAACCAGGCCATGCTCGCGCCGTCAAGGTCACCCGCGCGTCGTCGCCACGGCCTGATGGGCAAATCGCGCTGGATCAAAACGCGCGTTGTTCAACTTCGACTATCCCATGTGTCACAGACCGCAATCCCCCCACTTACGATTCGGAAACTCGCGCGTAACTAATTTCTCTTATGGATGTGAGATCGTGATGAAATTCAAGTGGAACCGAGTGGTTGGGTCGTAGCGAGAAGAGGAGAATTATAAAATGAGGATCACAAGATTAGTCTTGATGCTGGCAATCTTAGCCGTAGTTCCCACGTTTGCGCAGGGGCCGCCGCCATCGTTCGAGCCGCGTCAGCTTGGAGAGATGGTGGAGCGCATCGCGCTCTATCCCGATTCGCTCGTGGCTCAGATTCTTGCCGGCGCCACGTATTCCGACCAGATTCCGGATGNNGCAGCAGCAGGACGTGATGGACGCGATCCAGAGGGACCGAAGGCTGGCCCGCAACTATGGATACCTGCGAAGCAACGCACAGATTGCCGTCGGCGTCGGGCCGTTCATCACCATTACGCCCGTGAACCCCGGCTTCATCACGGTGCCGTACTACGATCCGCGCGTCGTCTACTTCGCGCCACGGCCCGGCATCGTGGTGGGCGGAGCGATTCGTTTCGGGTTTGGCGTGTCCATCGGAGCCGCATTCAGGCCGTGGGGTTGGGGATATAACCGCTTTGACTGGGGCGGGCNNCAACGCACCCTGGCGGCGGACCTGGGGTAACCGCGGCGAATACGTTCATCCGTACACGGGCGTCCGGCGATATGGCCCAGCCGAGCGCGGAGCGGAACACCATCAGATCGAGCAGCGCTCAGAGCGCGAACGCGGCGCCCAGCGGGAAGGACGCAAGTCGCCCGAGGAGCATCGCGGCCACGGCAACGACCACGGCAGGGATCGTGGCGACAATCACGACGGGCGGTAAGCCGGTTTCCTCAAGTGGCGCGGGCTTCAGCCTGCG
>PLUM01000092.1 GCA_003165465.1 Acidobacteriota bacterium | reverse complement strand
TGCTCGGCCTGCTCCTCGATCACTTCCAGCATCAGCCCGATGCTCAAATCCTCCGTGCGCTTCACGCGCGACAGCGCCTCATAAATCGGCACCGTCCCAATCGGCACGGTCGACGTCTCGATGATCGCCTTCCGGATCGCCGCAATATCCCCGCCCGTCGACAGGTCCATCACCGTGTCCGCGCCGTAGTGCACCGAGTGGTGCAACTTCTTCAGCTCTTCGTCGATGTGCGATGTCGTCGCCGAGTTGCCGATGTTCGAGTTGATCTTGCATTTGAACGCGATGCCGATGCCCATCGGCTCGAGCGACTTGTGATGAATGTTCGCGGGAATGATCGCGCGGCCGCGCGCCACTTCCCCGCGCACCAGCTCCGGCGCGATCTTTTCCTTCCGCGCCACGTACACCATTTCTTCCGTCGTCACGCCCTTGCGCGCGTAGTGCATCTGCGAAACGTTCCGCGTCCCGTTCGCCGCCGCCGCTTCCACCAACCGCTTCTCGATCCATGCGTCTCGTACGCCCATGTTTCCCCCTCTGAAGTGTCTCCGGTTCGCGGAGCCGCTCTCACTCTCTCTCAACGTCGTCGCAATGGCGAATTATCGCACCGCTCCGCTCGCGCAGCAACCCGCGCCGAGGTGGCACAGGCTTCCGCCTGTATTCTTTTGACTTTGTAGCTTGACGCAAATCAAAACCACACAGACTGAAGCCTGTGCTACTTACACCGCGCGGCGCAATGTGATTAGTGTGATTTCCGGAGGGACGCCCAGGCGGATGGGCGCGCCGATCGTGCCGAGTCCGCGATTGACGTAGATTGCGCTGGAGACGTGCGATTGAGGAGCGGTGGCCTGACGGAACCCTAACGCTTCGGCATCGTTCAAACTGGAGGAGCCAAGAATAGGCCGCCGATAAAGGCCCGCGACATACGGCGTGAAAAATTCCGCCGCGTTCCAGCGATGATCGAGAATTTCAAACTTCACTTGTCCGCCGTGAGTGTGGCCCGCGAGCGAAAGTTCAATGCCCAACTCGGCGGCGCGCGGAAACGAATTTGGATTGTGCGAGAGCAAAATATTGGGAACATCGCGCCGCACCAGCGACTCAACGCCGGGCAGCATCCGCGCACGCACGCCATAATCGTCCCGCTGGCGCTGGTAATCGACGCCCAGCAGGTTGAAGGCGCTTCCCTGCCAGCAAATCTCGGCGTTTTCATGGCGGAGCAGCTTCATCCCGAATTTCTGAAAGAGCTCGGCGGATTTCTGCTCCGCTTGCGCATAGATCTCATGGTTTCCGTTGCAGCCCCAGACGCCCAGAGGCGCTTGCAAGCGGGAAAGTTCCGTAATGCAATCTTCCAGCGGATCCCCACGCCTGGTCAGGAAATCGCCCGTGACGACAACCAGATCGCCGCACAACTCATTAGCCATGCCCACGGCGCGGCGTACCTGCGCGACGGGCATGTACGATCCGATATGAATATCGCTCAGTTGCGTGATGCGCAACCCGTCGAGCGCGTGCGGAAGATTGGCGACGGGAATTTCCACTTCGTTCACGTAGAAACGAAATCGCTCTGCCGCAAAGCCGTACGCCGCGCTCACAAACGGCGCCACGCCCGCAAGCACTCCCGCGCTCTGAAAAAAGTAGCGCCGGGAATGGTCGATCTTTTCGGCGCGCGCGCCGCTCACAACCAGATGAGGCGACGCAACGGGAATAGCGGGCTTATCCGAAGATCGCGCCTGAAAACTCCGCCAGAGACTCTCCGCGCCATGAACCGTCTTGATGCACAGGTAGGAAAAAATAGAACTCGCCAGCCAGAAACTGAAAAATGCCAGCACCCAGGACCCGTGCGAAACAACCCCGCGCATGTTCCTCGCCACGGACACAACCGCCACGATGGCAATCGCCACGAGCATCGAGATCAGCGCGCCGCGCACTCTCTTGCGCGACTCCGGCCTGTCAATCCGCCCCGCAAATCTCCATGCCCGCGCAAACCAGTAGCGCTGCGAGAGAAATGCCAGGGAAATTCCGGAGACCGATATTAGAACAGTGAGAATTAGGGCTGCGACATGAAACATCTATGAATATCCCTCACTGCTTAGAATAACTCTTATACGGCTGGATTGCACGGAGACCTGGCAGGAGTTTCCAAAGGAAAAAACTCTCAATCTATTGCAAGCAAGGTAGTTATACTGCGCAAGTTGTTTTCCATACCCATTGAAAGATACTGGAATTTCTTCCGAAATCGGGGAAACGGAAGCTGAAGTTCTTACTTTCCCGCAACCATTGGGTTTTTCCGTTGTAGTGGCGCGGGCTTCATCCCGTGCGGTTTCGTTTGTTTTTGGCAAACTGAAATTCCGCAGGCTGAAGCCCGCGCCACCGGTTATTTCGCGGCGGGTGGAGCGACTACCGCCGTCATTTTTCGGATCATGCCGTCGGACTTGCTCAGGACGTACAGTTCGCCATCGCCGCCCACAGCGATGCGCAAATCCGCGCGCCCGCCTCCGTAGGTTACGCCTTCAGGATCGGCTTTCGGCTGGTGGTGTTCAGCGTCGCGCCAGCCGGATGTGGCCGCGGCATTCCCGGGCAATACACGATCCTGCGCGGGGGTTCCTCCCTTGTGCGCATAGGTTTCGGCCACCACGTCAAACATCCGGCGTTTCACGGCCGTCTGGGCGGAAGCGTCATAGGGGCTTTTGTACATGATTTGCAGTTCGTGAATTTGCGCCTGATGGTTGCGCTGCCCGCGCGTCGCAATCATTTCGGCCAGATCAACGTAAAAAATGCGGCCGGTGGTCATGTCGTTGAAAATAAATTTTCCGCGCATTTGCGGCATCAGCTTACCGCGATACACATAGCCGTTGCCGATCGAATCGCCCTCCCAATGGCTGTAAACGGCGGCCGGATATATGGGGACGACCGGCTCGTCGAGACCATCCACGTGCAGGAGATCGCGATCGGGAAACGCGACGGGCGGAGTCTCCAGGCTGCCCGTTTTCCCCGCATCGTCCACGAAAAGCTGCTCGTTGCCTTCGCGCTCCGGATAGCCGTAGTTGGCGCCCTTGGCGAGGATGTCGATTTCTTCCCAATAGTGCAGGCCAATGTCGATCACGAGCAACGTCTTCGAATCCGCATCCCACGCGAAGCGATGCGGGTGCCGCAAGCCGTACGCATAGATTTCGCCGCGAGCGCCGGGCACGGACACGAAGGGATTCGCATCCGCTCCGGTCGACGGAATGCGATAGCGGCCGTTCGCGCTGAGCGTGTCCTTCGGACGCAAATTCATATCGGGAGTGATCCTCAAAACTTTGCCGAGCAGTGTGTTGAGCTGCTGCGGCAGCGTGTGCGAGGGGCCCGGAGTTTCTCCCTGAGCGCCGTCTCCCACGCCGATGTACAGATTGCCGTAATCGGGCTGGCCTGGCTTGGCGAGAGGATTGAAGATGGTCTCGTCCATGGGGTGATTGCGATCGAATCCCACTCTAAGGAGTTCGCGCGCCGTGCCCTCGAATGTGGCGTTGCGGATGTTGGTGTCCGTCCATTCCACGAGCACCGATTCGAGATGGATCGCGCCAGCGGGCGGATTCACCGCGTCCGTGGTGGCATACCCCGTGAGATTCAGGCTCGGCGTTTGCGCGTTGGTTGGGGTGGCGGAGCCGGGCAACGCCGGATTCTCGACGTGCACGGTATAGAATTTCCCGTTCTTTGCGTAGCCGGGATCGAAGCTGAGGGAAACGATACCGGTGGCGTTGCCCTTGTCGGACGCGAATTTTGGAAAAATATCCGTGAATTTCATGTACGGCGCGAACTTTTTCGTGGCCGTGTCCAGAATATAGAGCGTACCGTTCTGGTCGATGACAAACGTGCGCGAAGCGGAGAGCGGAGCGTCAGCCGGCTCCGCGCGCAGGGAATTGACGCGCCCGAGCTGCCCCTTGTAATCGATTGCCGCCGAGTTCGCCCCTCCGTGGGTTGCGCTCGAAAGCGGCGGATTCGCGTAGTCCTCCAGCAGTACGGCCGTGCCGTCCTTGCCGACCTGGGATTGCGTGGGATATTGCGCGCTTGCGCCGGACGCGGCCGCGAGGAAACCGGCCAGCAATCCAAATCCCAGGAACATTTTCGCGGACTGCATGACGACCCTTTGCGTACTCGACAGTTTTCTGGACATTGTGAGCGGCTCCTTTTTCGTTTCTACACGGTATGAACGGCCCGGCTAAACAGGCTGTAGAAAAAGCAATTTATTTTGTCATTCCGAGCGAAGCGAGGAATCTCTCTTCGACTTAAGTCCTGTAAGAAAGAGAGATTCCTCGCTTCGCTCGGAATGACAAAAAGTTGTATTTTTCCGCAACCCGTAAAACCAGCCAAACACCCAACCGCGCCAACCCGGTTCGCATTCTAGCACCGGCCCTCCCTCGGGCTTTCCATTTTTATTTTCCCCGGGTCCCCTCGTGCAAATCCGAATTTTATGGCAGAGTATTGTGCTCCGATGGCTAATACTGAGAACTCTTCCAACGCCGGGCGCGTCGCATTCACCTATCCCGACTTCACCTTATATCAGATGGCCCGCTTTCTGATCGTCGCCGGTCTTGAGATGCAATCGGTCGCCATCGGCTGGCAAATCTACGAAATCACGAAGCGGCCGCTCGACCTGGGACTGGTGGGACTTGCGCAATTCTCGCCGGGCATTCTGTTGTTTCTGGTCACGGGGCACGCGGCGGACACGTTCAACCGGCGCAAGCTGCTGATGGGCTGCTATGCGGGATTTGGCGTGTGCTCGGCATTATTGCTCTTCTACGCTTTGAGCGGGCTGCGGACGGTCACTCTCATGTACGCCATCGTGGTGCTGCTGGGCGTGGTGCGGTCGTTCAATAACCCGGTGAGCCGGTCGCTGCTTCCGCAAATCGTCCCCGAGGAACATTTGCAGAACGCCATTGCCTGGAACAGTTCGGTGAACCAGGGCGCGATCATTATGGGGCCTTCTCTTGGCGGCTTGATCTACGCGGTCGCCAAAGGCCCCGCGGCGGTCTATACGACGTCGATGGTGGCTGCGGCGGGAGCGGCTTTCCTGATGTCGCATGTCAATCTGCGCGCCAGGCCCAAGCCGCGGGAGCCGATCAGCCTGAAATCCGTGATGGCCGGGCTGCGCTACATCCGGGCAAGCAAAATTATTCTGGGATCGATTTCACTGGACCTCTTCGCCGTGCTGCTCGGTGGTGCGGTGGCGCTCCTGCCGGTTTTCGCGAGCGAAGTGTTGAAGACCGGCCCCTGGGGCCTGGGGCTTTTGCGGGCGTCACCCGCGATCGGCGCGGCCAGCATGGCGCTGCTGCTCGCGCACAGGCCCTTCCGCCGCCGCGCGGGCGTGACCATGCTGTGGTGCATCGCGGGCTTCGGGGCTTTCACGGTGCTCTTCGGCATCTCGCGAAGTTTGGCTCTGTCGATGGTGGCGCTCATTCTGGTCGGGAGCATGGACATGGTCAGCGTCGTGGTTCGCTCGACGCTCGTGCAACTCGCCACGCCGGATGAGATGCGCGGCCGCGTGAGCGCCGTGGAAATGATTTTCGTCGGCGCTTCCAACGAAATCGGCCAGTTCGAATCGGGCGTCACGGCGCAATGGTTCGGCGCGGTTCCGGCCGTGATCATGGGCGGCGTCGGAACGCTGATCATTACGGCGCTGTGGGCATGGTATTTTCCGGAGCTGCGCCGCGTCGAGGGGCTTGGTTCCCTTAGGAAGTAGGATGATTTTTGTGGCACAGGCACTCTTCCCTGTGCGCTTTTTGCGATTTTTATTGCGCCGGACAGTCTGAGCGCGTGACCAACAAAACCGCACAGCCAAGAGTGGCTGTGCTATTGGGCTCTTTAGGAAAGTCGTTTAGCCGCTGGCCCGTCACCGGGAAGTGCGAGGCCCTTTTCCCTGAACTCCTGGGAAATCATCTGAAAGACGCCATTCAGTTCTTCCAGTGCTTGCTCGCGGGTAGGCATCAGCGCATAGCAGCCGGAAATTGCGGGAATTTCCGCAACCCAGGAGCCGTCTTCTTGGCGACACAGTACAACTTTATAATTTTCGAAAGTCATCGCAACCCGACGTGTTAATGGCAAAGTACAGTTGTGATCTTAAAGTTCCCGGTCTATTCAGGTGCACCCATCAAATACCCTGTCGCGAGACCCTTGTTTCTGAACCAATCTTTAACTTCGCTCTTGTTATCGGCAAGAACGCGGTCAATATCGTCGTTAGGAGGAGCACTCCAAATCTTCCAGTTTACAAGCCTCAGAACAACATTCCTGACTTGCGCCAGTTGTGCCTCGGTCAAAGGTCGATAAAATGGGCGCACTTTGTCGTCAGCATCGAATATGTCCAGCCTGCCACAGACGGCGTCCCTTAGAAGTTCCGACCACGCCATCATTGATTTGGAACGAAACATTCGGCTGAGTTTGCGTTGTTTCTCATTATTCTCGCTGGCGTGGGGGTTCCAGCCGCTCAGTGCCAACTCGTAAATGAAGTTCATCAACGCCACCATGTTCTTCATCTCGTCGTCGCGTTTGTAATCCTCCGTAGTCATGTTGTCATCAGTTGGCTCACGGTAAAGAAAGCCTGAGAATAGTGACCTCGTTAGGAGATCGATGGTGAGTGGCTTTTCCGTTGTGCTTCTGTTGCTCTCTGATACAGAGGCGCTCATCTTGTTCTCTAGGTCTTTGAGCACGGATTCGTAGAGGTAGCTTTTGAAGCGTTGGTTTAGCTGTGCCTTTGTCAACGTAGCGTCCTGTAATGCTAGGTACTCCATGAACCCAGCTTCCGTTTTAGCTTTTCCATCCTCAAGGTTCTTGTATTTCTCAAAATCCGCGCCGAACTGGCTGCCCAACTTCATCACCATGACGGACGAGAAGAAACGAGTTTGTGCGAATTTGTCATGAGCAGCAATGTTGGTTTGATTCAGTAAACGGATTTCAGAATTAACATAAATCTTACATTCGAAAATCCTGCGGCCATTCCATAGAAGGGCTGCAACTTTGTGCTGCCCGTCGAATAGGCGAATGCGGTTATCGACAATTCTCCCTATCGATGGCTGCAGAACCGGGTGTTGTTGAAAGTGGCGATATAGCGCAAATACGTTATCAAAGATCAGATACCGAGGCTGAAGCCCCATCTGGCTATCTTGGTCATCGTCACTGTCCAGAACATCGACATCCAGCGTGGCGTAAAAATATTGCCAATGCGTTGTCGGACACTTATAGAAAGTTTGTGCATACTTCCTTTTCGCAGACTCTACTGTAATAGTGTTGCCTTCCTGCATCATCGATATTGGATCTGCAAACGAAGTGATATCACCTTTTTCTTTTAGGTATTCAAGGAGGTGTTTGAGAGTAAGCTTTTCCCCGGTATTAAAAAAATCCCGCATTCGGAGCTTGATCCTGAAATCCTGGAGCGGTAAAGCCCCTTTTTCTTTATTATGCTGCGGGCACATGGGCGCGATGTTATCTAGTTCGGAAACACCGTCACGACTGAAAGCAACTATATGGTCGAATTGTACGGGCTCGCCATCGGGGATTGGGTGGCCGGTAGCGAAACACTTTCTGCCATATTGCTTGAGGATATGCGCTTTGTCTGCATCGTCGAGTTGTCGTTTCAGTGTAATCGCCACAGGTGTTTTCTCCTAGCCCAGCACAATCCGGATCCACTCTAATTATTCTCAACTCGAAGAATCACGTATCACTTACTTTATCATGGTGTGCAGTGACACGAGTCCTCTTCTCGGCAAGAGATACTAAAAGAATGATAAGTTGGATCGCCTGTAGTTCTTTGCGTGTCTGGGCTATTGTAGCGGGCTCACATTTTTCTCTTTTGCACCTGGCTTTGAGATGCAATTGTCCACTTTTCGGAAATCCGCACTAGATTCCTTGGTTCTTTTCGAGCTCTTCGGTGAGGGCGGGGACGATTTCGAACAGGTCGCCGACGATGCCGTAATCGGCGATTTCAAAAATCGGCGCGTTCTGATCTTTGTTGATTGCGACGATGGTGCGCGAGCCTTTCATGCCCACGACGTGCTGAATGGCTCCGCTGATTCCGAGGGCGAGGTACAGCTTGGGCGCGACGGTCTGGCCCGAGCTGCCGATCTGGCGGTCCATGGGCAGCCAGCCTTCGTCGCAGATGGGGCGCGACGCGGCCAGTTCTCCGCCGAGGATTTTTGCGAGTTTTTCGGCGAGCGGAATGTTTTCGGGCGCCTTGATGCCGCGTCCGACGGCCACGAGGATGGGAGCCTGCGTAAGGTCCACGGCCTGTTTCGCTTCGCGGAATAATTCGAGCGGCCTCGTTCGAATCTGTTCCGGCTGGAGGTCCACGGAAATGGGCGTTACAGCGGCCTTCGACGCACCCTGCGCAGCCAAATCCGCACGAAACGCGCCGGCCTGGAAGGTTGCGAACCACGGCCCGGCGCCTTCGAAGACCACGTCCGACGCCGTCTTGCCTTGAAACATCTGGCGGACAAAAATCAGTTTTCCGTTTTCATTGCGGCAGGCGATGCAGTCGCCGATCATGCCCTTGCCGAGCGACGCGGCCAGCTTGGGAGCGAAATCGCGCACCTGATAGGTGTGCGGCAGGAGGACCAGATCGGGCTTGGCGTGCGCGATGGCCTGCCGCAGGGCGATGGTGTAGCCATCGGGCGTGTAGGCCGCGAGCAGGCCGTGCTCGACGAGCAGCACTTCATCGAGTTTGCTTGCCGCAAGCTCGCCGGCCAGCGCCGCGACGCCGCTGCCGATTACAACGGCCGCGAGGCGGCTGCCGGTTTCCGCGGCGATTTGTTGGGCCGCGGCCAGCGTCTCAAAGCTGATTTTGTTCCATTGCGCGTCGCGCTGTTCGGTAATCAGTAGGATGTTCATCGTAAGAGACCCACGCCTACAGCACTCGCGCTTCGTGCTTGAGTTTTTCGACGAGCTTTGCGGCGGCTTCTTTCGGCGTGCCGGTCAGGAATTCGGTCTTCTTGGTTTTCGATGGCACGTAGATGCGCTCGATGCGCTGCGTCGGCTCATGCGCCACACCGAGCGATTCGCGCGTCATCGTGGAGATCTCTTTTTTCTTCGCCGCCATGATGCCTTTGAGCGTCGCGTATCGCACCTTGTTGATGCCGGACTGAATGGTCAGCACCGCGGGCATCGGCATCTCGATCCACTGGAACCATCCGGCCTCGAGTTCGCGCTTCACGCGCAAGCCGCCATCCTTCGCGTCAATCTGCATGATGAGCGTGGCGTGCGGCAGGCCCAGCAGTTCGGCGAGAAGCACGCCGGTCTGTCCGAAGCCCTGGTCATCGCTCTGCAAACCCGTCAGCACGAGATCCGGCTTTTCGCGCTCGATGGCCACGGCGAGCGATTTGGCCGCGCCCAGCGGATCGAGCGTGTGCGCCTTGTCGTCCGCGATGTGCATGCCGCGGTCCGCGCCCTTGGCGAGCGCTTCCTTGATCGTCTGCTTCACGCGTTCCGGGCCCATCGACACGGCGATCACTTCCCCGCCATGTTTTTCCTTCAGGCGCAGGGCTTCCTCGAGCGCGTAACTATCCGGCTCGTTCATTTCAAATCCGATGTCGGTTTCGCGGATCCAACTCGCGTCGGTAATGGACAGGGGAGCGTCCTTGGCGGGCACCTGCTTGATGCAGACGACGATCTTCACGAACGGCTTCCTTTCAAGCGCTTATCGTCAACGATTTTAGACCACTGATTTTCGAACTCTTTGAGGTCTTTCACAAGGATATTGTCTACACCCGTGGAGATGTCTGGCTTCTTCCCGTGGTGGAGTTTGCTAAACCTCCCACGGTATGCGCCATTCCGCACTGCCTGCTTTTTGCAAATTTCTGAATGAGTCAGGACGAAAAATCTCTCCGCGAAATGCCCTTTGGGGTCTCGGAGAACTTGGAACAGTACCCAGAAATCAGGAGCGTTAGGGTTATTGGCGGGACGCTTCCATTTCTGGCCGATACGTGTGACGAAATTTCGCTTTTGGCTTGTCTTCACCTCTATCCTGAGGGCGCACTCATGTCGGTCGCTGATTGCATATATATCCACACTTTTCCGATTTCCATAAGTAATCGTTGCAAAGACGCCCCGCTTATTTAATTCGCTGCAAACGCGGAATTCGCCTGCGAGGCTCAAGAGATATTTGGGTACCCCTGTTGTTTTCGGCACAGAACCAGCTCCCCCAAAAGTTGAAAAACCCTCATGCCTCTGCTTGAAGCGGCCGCAGCTATTTGTCGGACCAGCGCTTGAACAGCAACGCGGCGTTCGTGCCGCCAAAGCCGAATGAGTTCGACAGCGCGTACTCGACGGACGCCTGGCGCATGTGATTCGGAATGTAATCGAGATCGCAGTCCGGGTCGGGCGTTTCCTGATTGATCGTGGGGGGCAGCACCTGATCGCGCAGCGCCAGCACGCTGATGCCGGCTTCCAGTCCTCCCGCGCCGCCCAGCAGATGTCCGGTCATCGATTTGGTGGAACTGACGGCGACTGCCTTGGCGTGATCGCCAAACACGCGCTTCATGGCGCGCGTTTCAATCGCGTCGCCCAGTGGGGTGGAAGTGCCGTGCGCATTCACGTATCCGATTTGCTCGGGTTCAATTTTCGCGTCGCGAATCGTCGCGCGCATCACGCGGTAGGCGCCGTCGCCATTTTCGGCCGGCGCGGTGATGTGGTGCGCATCGCCCGACATTCCATACCCGGAAACTTCAGCCAGAATTCTCGCGCCACGGGGCTCCGCATATTCCAGGGACTCCAGAATCAAGATTCCCGCGCCCTCGCCAACCACAAATCCGTCGCGCTGCGCGTCAAACGGCCGACTGGCTCGCTCCGGCTCGCTATTGCGCGTGGAAAGCGCTTTCATTGCGGCAAATCCGCCAACCCCCATCGGAGTAATCGCGGCTTCCGCCCCGCCGCAGATCATCACTTCCGCATAACCATGCTGAATCAATCGAAACGAATCCCCCACCGCGTGCGCCGACGCCGAGC
>PLUM01000103.1 GCA_003165465.1 Acidobacteriota bacterium | reverse complement strand
GCAAATCCTTCACGCGGCCGCCGCGCACGAGCACAATCGAGTGCTCCTGCAGGTTGTGGCCGATTCCGGGAATGTAGGTGGTGACTTCAATGCTGTTTGTGAGGCGCGCGCGCGCGACTTTCCGCAGCGCGGAGTTGGGCTTCTTCGGGGTCTGCGTATAGACGCGAATGCAGACACCGCGCTTTTCCGGGCATCCCTGCAAAGCGGGCGACTTTGTCTTCGTCCGGATTTGATCGCGCCCGGATCGAACTAGTTGTGCAAACGTCGGCACGGCTCTCCCTCAAACAAGCTAGATTCACTTCACTTTCCACAGGGCAGTTTCCCGCCACGCGGAGTGTCGTGGAGTTCATTCAAAGAAAGGTACGGTGGCGTTTCCGGAGCAACCGACAGCAATTCCCGCACTACTACCAGTGATCAGATTCTACTTTCTGGTCGAAGCGGAGAGGGTTACTCGGCTTTGCGGGACTGGCGTCCCATTCCGGCCGCTCTTCTTATCCCGTTCCATCTTACGTTATTCCGGGACTCGAAGACCTTCCCTTTCACTACAGGGCAAAACATTCCCTGACGAAGCCGATAGTATAGGCACACCAAGCACATATGTCAAACAAAAATCCTGAAGTGGCCTGTGAAAATTTTCGAGAGTCATATCCCGCGCTGAAATCCTCTTTCCGGAGTGCATTTCCCTTGCATTTTGGTATCGCGCAAGGCTCGGCCGCTGGCGAAAAGAAACCCTGTTGGGATTCCTGTTTTCGTGCGGCCTGGGGAGGTATACCCTTCATACACCAAGCTTTAGGGGGGGGAGGAGGTGCGTTCTCTTACCTCACTTCCAAAATTTCTCTTTCCTTTATGGCGCAGAGGTCTTCGATCTTCTTGGTTTCCGAGTGCGTGAGCTTTTCGAGCTCCTCGAGCGTGCGTTTCTGCTCGTCCTGGCTGATTTTCTTGTCTTTTTCCAGCTTATCGACCGCTTCCTTGACGTCGCGACGGATGTTGCGCACGGCGGTGCGGTGATTTTCCAGCACTTTGTGCAGGTGCTTGACGATATCCTTGCGGCGATCCTCGGTCAGCGGCGGGATCGGCACGCGCACGACTTTGCCGTCGTTGGTGGGATTCAACCCGAGGTCGGCGGTGCGGATGGCCTTGTCGATCAGGGGCACGGCGGCCGGATCCCACGGCGAGATGACGATGGACATGGGCTCGGGCACGGAAAGCGAGCCGAGCTGATTCACGGGCATCGACGTGCCATGATAATCGACGCGAATGTGGTCGAGCAGCGCGAGGCTCGCGCGGCCCGTGCGCACGCCGGCAAGCTCCTTGCGGAAATCCTCCACGGCCTTTTCCATGCGCACGCGCGCCTGCGCCATTGCTTCCTTGCTGCTGGAAATTACGCTCATCGCTTGAAGCCCCCGTTCATTCGGCCGTCACCGTCGAACCTACTTTTTCGCCCATCACCGCACGGCGGATATTCCCCGGCTGATTCATGTTGAAAACGATGATCGGCATCCGGTTGTCCATGCACAGCGAGATGGCGGTCGAATCCATGACGGCGAGGCTTTTTTGGATTACGTCCAGGTACGTAACGCGTTCAAACATTTTCGCGCCGGGAACTTTTTCCGGGTCGGCGTCGTAAATCCCGTCCACGCGCGTTGCTTTCAGGATGACGTTGGCCTTGATTTCCATGGCGCGCAGCGCGGCAGCCGTGTCCGTCGAAAAATACGGATTGCCCGTGCCCGCGGCAAAGATCACGACGCGGCCTTTTTCCAGGTGGCGCATGGCCCGGCGGCGGATAAACGGTTCGGCCACCTGCGCCATGTCGATCGCGCTCAAAAGGCGAGTGACCACGCCCTGCTTTTCGAGCGCGTCCTGCAGCGCCAGGCCGTTGATGACCGTGGCCAGCATGCCCATGTAGTCACCCGTGGCGCGGTCGATGGAAAGGGATTTTTGGCGCGTGCCGCGGAAGATATTTCCTCCGCCCACGATGATGGCCATCTGGACGCCCAGATCGCTGACGCCCTTCACTTCGCGGGCAATGGAGTGAACGGTCTCGGCGTCAATGCCGAAACCTTGCACACCCTGGAAGGATTCCCCTGAAAGTTTCAGGACAATGCGTTTGTAAAGCGGCGCAGGTGATGCGCCTGTTGGGTTGGACGTTCGTTCGTCTTTGCTCATGCTCTCGGCGGGCATTCTAACAAAGATTGTTCCGGGCCGCACGGCCCGATTTTCAAATGCCGCCGCATCCGGAAATCCGCGAGCGGATTCCGCTCCCGTTTCCGTAAATGACCCGTTTAGCTCGCGGTCGCGGCGGACGTCGGTTCTTCGGCGGGCGCGCTGGCGCTCTCGCCTACTTTGAAGCGCGCGTAGCGCCGGATGGAAATGTTTTCGCCCAGCTTGTGAATCATCTGGCTGACCATTTCGCCCACGGTCACCGACTCGTCCTTGATGAAATGCTGTTCCATGAGGCAATTTTCCTCGTAGAACTTTTCCATCTTGCCGTTGACGATTTTTTCGGCCACCGCTTCGGGCTTGCCGGTCGCGCGGGCCTGCGCCTTGTAGATTTCGCGCTCGCGGTCCAGAATTTCCTGCGTGACATCCTCGCGGCGGACAAAGCGCGTATCGAGCGCGGCAATGTGCATGGCCACGTCATGGCACAGCTTCTGAAAATCTTCGGTGCGCGCGACGAAATCGGATTCGCAATTGATTTCGACCAGCACGCCGATCTTTCCGCCGGCATGAATGTAATGCCCCACCAGGCCCTCGCTGGCCTGGCGCGCCGCTTTCTTCTGCGCGGCCGCCTGCCCCTTCTTGCGGAGGACGTCGATCGCGCCTTCGATATTGCCCTTTGCTTCGACCAGCGCCGAGCGGCAATCGGAAAATCCCGCGCCCGTTCGCTCGCGAAGCTCCTTCACGAGTTGCGCGGAAATATTGACGGGTTCGCTTGAATTTGTCATGGTTCTATCGCATTCCTTTATCTATAAAATTTCCAGGGATTGAAAACGCGGCCGCTGGCGCGGGCTTCGGCGACGAAGCCCGCGTCTCGTTCTTATTTGGCTGCGCCTTTTACGGAATCTTTCGACTCGGCTTCAGACTCGGACGAGGCTTCGGCGACGGGTTCGGCAACAGGTTCCACACCCGGCTCGGCGAAATCGCCTTCCTGTTTTTCGTAAGATTCGTACTTGCTGGTGTCGACGTATTCGAGAGTTTCCCCGCCCGCCACGGCATCCGTGGCCGCCTTTTCCTGGGCAATTTGCGATCTCTCGTACGCCTGGCGCCCTTCGATCACGGCGTCCGAAATTTTCGATGTAAACAGCTTGATCGCGCGCAGCGCGTCGTCGTTGCCCGGAATCACCCAGTCCACCTGGTCCGGATCGCAATTCGTATCCACGATCGAAACCACGGGAACGCCCATGCGGCGCGCTTCGCGAACCGCAATCGCTTCGGCGTTGGAATCGATCACGAACATGGCGTCGGGCACGGTTGTCATATTCTCGACGCCCGAAAGGTTCTGCTTCAGGTGCTTCAATTCGCGGTCCAGGCGCGCGGCTTCCTTCTTCGAGAGCTGCGCCATGCGGCCGTCCTCGATCATGGCCTTCAGGGTCTTCAGGCGCTTGATGGACTTTTGCAGCGTGGACCAGTTCGTCAGCGTGCCGCCCAGCCAGCGATGATTCACGTAGAACATGCCGCAGCGGTTCGCTTCCTCGGCCACGGATTCCTGAGCCTGACGCTTGGTGCCCAGGAACAGAATCGTTTTCCCGCTGCCGCTCTGCTCGCTCACAAAACGCGCGGCCTCGCGAAACAGCTTCAATGTCTTTTGAAGATCTATAATGTGGATTCCATTACGCTCGCCGAAGATATATTCCTTCATCTTCGGATTCCNNTATATTCCTTCATCTTCGGGTTCCAACGGCGGGTCTGGTGGCCGAAATGAACGCCAGCCTCCAGCAATTCCTTCATCGTAATTTCAACTGCCAAAGTTCCTCCTCAGGAGATAGATGTTTGCGCGTCCCGGATCGCTTGCTCGCACACTTCGATCCAGGACCGAACATCCTATTGCCGGCTCCTTGCCGGCCGTGTATTTGTCCCGGCAAGCCGGGACAGAAAATTCTGGGCGGGCTCGGGTATTTCGCGAATCCGCGGAACACCGGTGCCCGCACCGAACTCGTCGATTAGCGCTTGCTGAACTGGAAGCGCTTGCGGGCGCCCTTCTGCCCGTACTTCTTGCGTTCCTTCATGCGCGAGTCGCGCGTCAGAAACCCGTTCTTGCGCAGGCCCGCGCGCAATTCCGGATTGAAGATCGCCAGAGCGCGGGATATGCCCATGCGCATGGCTCCCGACTGCCCGCCCACGCCGCCGCCATTCACTGTAACCATAAGGTCAACGGAGCCGGCCGTCTCCGTAAACTTCAACGGCTCCACGGCGCGATTCCGCCAGTTGACGTTGCAAAAATACGCTTCCGGGGTGCGGCCGTTGATGGTAATTTGGCCGGTCCCGAAGGTCAGGAAAACCCGCGCAACCGATTCCTTGCGCCGTCCCGTGCCATAAAATTTTTGTTTCGCGCCTTCCACAGGCTGTCCGCTGGAACTCAAGTTTCCTCCTCAACATCCCAAACTTCCGTTTTTTTCGATGTACCGCCGCGCCGCAAATAGCCGACACGGGTCCGTCTTTACGCGAAACTCGGCGTAAAGACCGCCAAAGGTTTATTTTGAAAGAACGGCTGCTTGTGGTTTTTGCCCCGCGTGGCGCAGCAAACCCTTGTCGTCCAGATAAATCCGCAGCTTTTTCGCCCGCAGCGCCCGTAATCTATTTTTCGGGAGCATGCCCAGCACGGCTTCGCGCAACATCCAGTCCGCGCGAGTGGGCCGCAGACGCTTGGCCGGCACTTCCTTCAGCCCGCCCGGATAGCCGCTGTGATGACGATAAATTTTCTGTTCGAGCTTGTTGCCCGTCAGGCGAATCTTGTCGGCGTTGATGACGATGACGTGATCGCCGCAATCCAAATACGGCGTATAGTTCGCCTTATCCTTGCCAATCAGGATACGCGCAATGCGCGTGGCCACGCGGCCCATTACCTGCCCGCCGGCATCCACAATAAACCACCCGCCGCCCTGTTCGATCTCTTCGGTTTCCCGTCCACGTGGGACATACGTACGCATGTGCTCAGTCACACCTTTCCATGAATAGTCAAACGTAGACGTTATCCGGAATACGTGCTTTTGTCAATCCGGGGGCGCGAATAAAACGTCGGCCACGCCTGAAGGGAGTTCATTATCCTCCCAAGATGAAAGAAAATCCAGCTTTTAGACCAGGAAGCTTTCCAAAATCCATCCGCCGAGCGCAGCCTCTCGCCTAACCCAATTGGAATCCAAAAAAAGTACGGCATTTGCAGGGCGGTAAAAAGTTGCTGTAGCCCGCCTCTTCAGAGGCAGGGTCTTTCGCCAAGTCAGGCAACACGTTCCCGAGTTGCGAAAGAAATGCCTGGGATAAAAATGGACGTCCGCCACGGACTTCAGTAAACGGAAATCGAGCAAAGCTGCCTGGGCGGGACGCCAATCGCCGCGCGATGCGGCGCGTCTCGGCACGGCATCGCGGGCGGGCGCGGAAAGACGGGTCTAGGAAGTCTTGACCACGGTCGACGGCGCTGAAGAGACCGAGGCGGGGCCGGAGACCGAGGCGGACCTGGCGAAGGCGGGCTTATCGAGATCCTTATCGCCGGACATAGTGGTTCGATCGATCTCGATGGCGCCCTTGAAATATGCGCCGTCCTCAATCATGATGCGCGCCGTGGTTAAATCTCCGATCACCGAACCATCCTTCTTGATTTCCAGGCGGTCCCGAGCGCGCAAATTCCCTTTCACGCTGCCATAGACGACGATTTCGCGAGCCACAATGTCCGCCGTCAGCTTGGCGCTGGCGCCCACGGTGACCTTGCGTTCTCCGAGCTGAACAAGCCCTTCGACGCTGCCGTCAATATGCAGATCTTCGTTTCCCGTAATTTCACCCTTTATGTGCAAACTGGCACCTAGCCGGGCGGTTGTCGTTGAACCGGACGGCGGGGAGCTAAGCGGGCGCATGGCTTCAGTACTCATGGTTATTGCCTCCGTTTTTGCCGAAGCCGGCTTCGCTACCGGTGCTGGTGGTTCCGGAGCTTTCGCGGTCGTCGGATGCGGCGTATCTGGTTTCTTGTTTCCCCACATTTTTTCTGGCACCTCGGTCAAAGACACCTACAAGACTGCTGGTGCAGGACCGGGGGTGCAAAACACTGTATCCCCCTGGTCGAAATCGGGACAAGAGAATTACGGGCGTGGTGTTCCTTAAAGTAACACGGGCTGGGTGCCCGGCTGGGGAGTCAAAGACTACCGGAATTTGAAATCATCCGCAATAGAATTTTAATTGGAGAGATTTTGATAAACCAAAGCACCTAACGACACAGAGATCGCCACAGAAGATATATTTGAAAACGGCATCTCAATACTTGCGCAGCACGCCCACCACGCGGCCCTGAATCTTCACGTCGGCCGCCGGAACCACGATGGGCGCCATTTCCGAATTCGCGGGCTGCAAGCGGATTTTCCCGCCCGATTCGCGATAAAAACGTTTCAGCGTGGCTTCGTCGTTTCCGACCAGTGCCACCACGGTTTCTCCCTGATTGGCCACCTGCGTCGGCTCAATTACCACGTAATCGCCGTTCATGATGTGGTCTTCAATCATGGAATTGCCCTTCACCTGCAACACAAAAGTTTTCTCCGAACGCGCGAATTCGCTGAGCGAAAGCGTCTCGCGCTCCTCGACCGCTTCGAGCGGCCGGCCTGCGGCGATGCGGCCTAGGAGCGGCAACTCGGTCGCGTTGCGCTCGCGCACCTGCTCGCGCACCTGCTTCGGAAGCTGCAGGACTTCGATCGACCGGCTCTGGTTGTAGCCGCGCCGTATGAATCCCTTGCGCTCGAGCGTGGTGATGTGCTTGTGCACGGTCGCGAGCGAAGTGAGTTTCAGCGAGCGCGCGATTTCCTCGAAGCTCGGCGAGTAGCCGTGCTTGTTGTGAAAGCTCACCAGATAATCGAGCACTTCTTTTTGACGTTTCGTCAAGGTCATGACGCGCCCCCTCAGAGCACCCATATTATGGGCGAATTAAAAGCGAAAAAGCAACACCTAAAATTTTCGGCTGCGCACCACGCATAGGGGCACGGCAATGCCGTGCCCCTTCGGCGGATACTCGTAAAACGAAATCGGGAAAATCCCTCCACGCTTCCGGTTTTGCCTTGTTTTCGGCTGATGTTTGGATACGCAACACATGTTTTGCGCCGCGATATTACATGGCCGCCTCCGTTGTGCTATGCTTATCCATGGAAGCCTTCTGGGGAGCTTCAGTACCCGCATGATGAACCTTCTTGGGGCAAACCGGGTGGTTAATACTAATAATTAAGAATTGGAGCCTTACTAAGCCATGGCTACGATCACGGACCCAGTCGTCCGCGCCCACAAGCGCGAAGTCATTGAGAAAGCCGTCCTCCGCTTCTGCGGAGACTCCGGCGACGGTATGCAGATTACGGGCACCCAGTTCACGAACACGGTCGCCCTTTACGGAAACGATCTCGCCACGTTCCCCGATTACCCCGCCGAAATTCGCGCCCCTGCGGGTACTCTTCCGGGCGTGAGCGGATTCCAGATCCAATTTTCATCCAGCGACGTTTTCACACCGGGAGACTCGGTCGACGTGCTGGTGGCGATGAACCCCGCCGCGCTCAAGACCAACGTCAAGGACCTGAAGACGAACGGCATCCTGATCGTAAACAGCGATGCGTTCACCGACGGCGATTTGCGCAAGGCGAACATGACGGTCAATCCGCTGGAAGACCACACGCTCGATGGTTACCGGCTATTTCCCGTCGATCTCGAACGCCTGACGCGCGCCGCGCTCCAGGACTTGGGCTTGGACTCCAAGTCCATGGACCGCTGCAAAAACTTCTTCGCCCTGGGCATGTGCTACTGGCTCTACAACCGCACAATGGACCTGACGCACAAGTGGATTGAAGACAAGTTCAAGAACAAGCCGCTGCTGGTGGAAGCCAACAAGCTGGCGATGCGCGCGGGATACAACTACTGCGAAATGACCGAAGCGTTTCAGGTCAGCTACGAAATTCCTCCCGCCAAGCTGACTCCCGGAACGTATCGCAACCTGAGCGGCAACCAGGCTCTGGCGATCGGTTTCGTGGCGGCGTCGCAGAAAGCCGGGCTGCCGCTGTTCCTCGGTTCATATCCGATCACGCCTGCGTCCGACATTCTGCACGAGCTTTCCATGTACAAGAACTTCGGCGTTATGACCTTCCAGGCCGAAGACGAAATCGCGGCGATCACCTCCGCTATCGGCGCGGCGTATACCGGAGCCTTGGCGCTGACCACCACGTCCGGCCCCGGCATGGCGCTCAAGACCGAAGCCATGGGCCTGGCGGTGGCCGTGGAATTGCCCCTCGTGATTTGCAACATTCAGCGCGGCGGACCGTCCACGGGTTTGCCGACCAAAACCGAGCAGGCCGACCTGCTGCAAGCGATGTTCGGCCGCAACTCGGAAGCGCCGATTCCGATCCTTGCGCCATCGACGCCGGGCGATTGCTTCTGGGTCGCCGTCGAAGCCTGCCGTATCGCACTCAAGTACATGGTTCCGGTCATCATCTTGTCCGACGGCTACCTGGCCAATGGCGCCGAACCGTGGCGCATTCCGACCGCCGATCAGATTCCCGGAATTCAGGTGAAATTCGCGACCGACGCCAACGGATTCCATCCCTACTCGCGCGACCCGCTAACGCTGGCGCGCCCGTGGGCCATCCCCGGCACGGCGGGACTCGAACATCGCGTCGGCGGCATCGAGAAGCAGGACATTACCGGCAACCTGAACTACGAACCACTGAACCACGAAAAGATGGTTCGGTTGCGGGCCGCCAAGGTGGAGGCCGTGGCGCAGGATATTCCGGATGTGGTTCCCGTCGGCGATCCTGACGGCGACCTGCTGATCGTGGCCTGGGGCTCGACGTATGGCTCGATCACCGCGGGCATGAAGCCCATGCGCGCCAAGGGGCATCGCATCGGCCATGTCCATCTCCGGCATCTCAACCCGCTCCCGCGCAATCTGGGAGAAGTGCTGGGACGCTACAAGCACGTGCTGGTGCCTGAAATGAATCTCGGCCAGTTGCTCATGCTGTTGCGTGCCAAGTTCCTGGTGGACGCGCAGGGCTTCAACAAGATTCAAGGGCAGCCCTTTAAGCAATCGGAAATCGAAGCGAAAATCGCGGAAATTCTGGCCTAAGGCCGAAAGGAACCCGGAGAAAAGGCCCATGACAACGGCAACGATTCCAGTACTTACGAAGAAAGATTTCCAGACGGACCAGGAAGTCCGCTGGTGTCCAGGTTGCGGAGATTACGCCATCCTCTCCGCCGTGCAATCGGTGTTTCCGGAACTGGGGATTCCCCGCGAGAAATTCGTCGTGGTTTCCGGCATCGGCTGCTCGAGCCGCTTCCCGTACTACATGAATACGTTCGGCTTTCATACGATCCACGGCCGCGCTCCGGCCGTTGCGACCGGCGTCAAGATCGCCAATCCCGAACTCGAAGTCTGGGTGGCGACCGGCGACGGCGATTCGCTCGCCATTGGCGGCAACCATACGATTCACATGCTGCGGCGCAACGTCGGCATCAAGGTGCTGATGTTCAACAACAAGATTTACGGGCTCACCAAGGGCCAGTACTCGCCAACTTCCGAATTCGGCAAGAAAACGAAATCGACGCCGTTCGGCACCACGGACCGTCCGTTTAATCCGCTGGGGCTCGTGATCGGCGCGGGCACCACGTTTGTCGCGCGCTCGGTGGACGTTTTCCAGGGGCACCTGAAGGACACGCTCAAGAAAGTGGCGGCGCACAAGGGTTCGGCCTACGTGGAAATCCTTCAGAACTGCAACATTTTCAACGACGGCGCGTGGTTCGATCTGACCGAAAAGGAAGCTCGCAGTGAGCGCGTCGTGCAGCTCGAACACGGCAAGCCGCTGATCTACGGCAAGAACCGCGACAAGGGCATTCGCCTCAACGGCATGGAACTCGAGGTCGTTCATCTCGGCAACGGCAACGGGCTGACCGAGAAGGACCTCTTGATCCATGACGAGCACCATGCGAATCCCGCCTACGCGTTCCTGCTCGCCCAAATGGGCGACATGGAAGGCTTCCCCACTCCCATCGGCGTGCTGCGCTCCTGGAGCCGTGACCGCTACGAGGACGTAATGTCCAAGCAGATGCAGGACATTATCGCCAAGCGCGGCGCCGGTGAACTGGAAAAGCTGCTGCATGCCGGCGACACGTGGGAAGTGAAGTAAACTTTCCGCGAATTCTCCTCCATCGTATTTCAAGACACGAGGCGGCCCGGAAATTCGGGCCGCCTTTTTATTTTCCGGAAACATTTTCATGGGAAGGCGGGAGCTCGATCCTCTGCAATCCAAGCACTGAGATTTCAAATTTTAGATTTGAAATTTAATTCCTGAGATTCGCCGCCTGCCTCACAACATCGGGAAAAGGCGGACTGAGCGATCGACTTCCTTCCTGCATACACAAAACGAGGGAACAACTGGTTGGCATTTCCTGGCGTAGGCTTCAGCCTGCAGAATTTCAGTTTGGCAAAAAACAATCAAATGAAACGGCGCAGGCGGAAGCCTGCGCCACTATAAGAAGTTATTGCCGCGTTCCGCCAACCAGGGCGGAGACTCGCGGTTCGGCGTTTTGCATTGCAAAATAATTTTCGTTGTTCAGCCGGCGATAAATTCGTCCGGCGACGCCCGCGGCCATGGGGCCCTTGATCGCGCTGCTGTGTCCGCGCATCAGCACGACGAGAACGATCCTGGGATTGGCCTGATTGGCGTAGGAAACAAACCATCCGAGGCGCGAAGCCGCATCCGAGCAGGTGCCCGTCTTGCCCAGCGCCTGTTCATCGTCCGAAATGTAGCTGAGGCGCGCCGTGCCGTACAGCACCGCGGCCAGCATTCCGTCACGCACTTCCGGCAGGAGCGATTCGATGTTGAGCTGGCGCTTGACGCGCGGCGCGAAATTCACCTGTTCCTCCGCCGTGCGCGGATATTGCAGGTAATAGAGCGTTCCACCGTTGGCGAAACTCGAAACCAGCGCGCCGAGCTGCAAGGGCGTCATCTGAATTCCCTGTCCAAAGCTGGACATGCGCGCCACGCCGCCATATGCGGGCGGCTCGGAGGGAAATCCGCCGGGATGCTCTTCAGCAATCTGGTAACCAGCCAGTTCGCCAAGCCCCAGGAGGCGGCCGTAGTGCGAAACCGTGTCAAATCCCATGCGCCGGCCAAGCTCTTCGAAGAACGCGTTATTGGAGTGCGCGAGCGCTTCGGTCAGATTCAAATACTTGCGGGGCGCGACGCGGATCATCGTGTCTCGCGTGACCACGCCTTCCTGCAGGGCCGCGACCGCGATCACCGGCTTGATGGTCGAGCACGGAATAAAGCCGGCGGAAAACGCGAGCCCCTGATTGACAATCGTGAGAATGCGTCCGGTCGATGGATCGATGGCGACGACCGAGCCGTTGTAACGGCCAAGCGCGTCCACCGCAGCCTTGCGCACGACCGGATCGTCGTAGGTCGTGATGTCGTCCCTCTCGGAATCCGTAAACGTCGGCACGCCGCGGCGCGAGGACGATTTTTTCTTCGCCGAAGTGTGCGTGGCACGCACGGGAGACGCCGCCAATGCGGGTGAACTCCCTGCCATCAATACGCAGAGGAAGCTTGCGAGAAATCGAAACCGTGTTGGCTGGCGCTTTATCATGAAATTTTTATTCCATTCCCATCAGTCCCTATCGAAACCGATTTGGCGCGCTCGAAGCGAGCTTTGCGCTTATATTTTGATTCTAGGTAATTTATGCGCTCCAAGGCAACACCTAATCGCAAACGCTCGCCCTATCGCACACTGGACCATGCTCCTGTTCGTTCGTACAGTTCGGGAAATACGCTGCCTGCAAGTATATCGGAAAACGGGAGGGTAGCTTGAATTTGTCGCGGCGGAGGAAGCTTGCATTCGCATGTCGTCAAAATCGATTCGGTGCCCAGGGTGGGTAGCGCCGGCGTCTCGCCGGCGGTTTTCGTGCCGCGATATGAGCATAAAAACTGCCGGCGAGACGCCGGCGCTACCAACCAATCGATTGCTCGAAATGTGGCGAGATATCGGGGATGGCATCAGGGAGCAGCAGAGGATTCGAGGAGCGCGCTTGCGGGGTGTTTCCCTGCGAAATCACGGCCTGGCACATTGCCGGGCCGCGATTCGCGGGAGTTCGGTCTGTTGCGCCAATTTATTTCAATGGGCGCGGCTTGGCGGCGGCAGAGGACGCTGAGGCTGACGCCGCGGCAGCCTGCATCGCGGGCTTCTCTTCGGGCGCGGACGCCGCCACAGGGGCGGGAGCCTGTGCGCCGTTGGACACCCCGGGAATGGGAATGCCCATCTTCTTGCGCAGTATGTTTTCGATTTTCCCGCAAACATCGGGGTGTTCCTTCAAGAACACGCGCGCATTTTCGCGACCCTGACCCAGCCGTTCCGCGCCGAATGAAAGCCATGTGCCCGACTTTTCAAGCACGCCCTGTTCCACGCCCAGGTCGATCAAGTCGCCTTCGCGCGAAACGCCTTCGCCGTAGAGGATGTCGAACTCGGCCTCGCGGAACGGCGCGGCCACTTTGTTCTTCACGACCTTGGCGCGCGTGCGCGAACCGATGACGCGATCGCCTTCCTTGATGGATTGAATGCGGCGAATATCGAGCCGGATCGAGGCGTAGAACTTCAGCGCGCGTCCGCCCGTGGTCGTTTCCGGATTGCCGAACATGACGCCGATCTTTTCGCGAATCTGGTTGATGAAGATCAGGCAGGTGTGCGACTTGGACACGATGCCCGTGAGTTTCCGCAGCGCTTGCGACATCAGGCGCGCCTGCAAGCCCATCTGCGGATCGCCCATGTCGCCTTCCAGTTCGGCACGCGGCACGAGCGCGGCAACCGAATCCACCACAATGATATCCACGGCGTTCGACACGATCAGTTTTTGCGCGATCTCCAGCGCCTCCTCTCCGTTGCTCGGCTGCGATACCAGCAGGTTGTCCACGTCCACGCCAAGCTTTCGCGCGTAGGCCGGATCGAGCGCGTGTTCGGCGTCGATGAACGCCGCCTGGCCGCCCATCTTCTGCGCCTCGGCGATGATGTGCAGCGTCAGCGTCGTCTTACCGCCGGATTCAGGACCGTAGATTTCAATTACGCGGCCGCGCGGCATGCCGCCCACGCCCAGCGCCGCGTCGATCGAAAGCGCCCCCGTGGGGATCACGCTGACCGGCACCAGAACGTCGCGGCTGCCCAAGCGCATAATGGCGCCCTTGCCGTAATCCTTCTCGATCTGGGATATTGCATTCTCGAGCATTTTCATTTTTTCGTTTGTCATGATCCACCTCGGAAGCTAAAATTGTCACGCTCAGTGACTTCGCGGGGAACGCACGCCTGACCCGCGGAGTCTACTATAAACCGTTCCGCTTCGGCACATGTTCCTTGCGGAAGGCAAGATACCATAAGGCGAAGAAAAAGCAAATACTATTTTGCACCCCAAAAACCCCTTACTTCTCATACATATAGAACCCTCGCCCGCTCTTTCGCCCCAGCCAGCCTGCCGCCACCATCTTTCTGAGCTGCGGGCAGGCGCGGTATTTTGGGTCGCCAAAGCCCTCGTGAAGCACATCGAGAATGTTCACGCACACATCCAGGCCGATGAAGTCGGCGAGTTCGAGCGGGCCCATCGGATGATCCATTCCCAACTTCATTATAGCGTCGACGGCCTCGGTCGTCGCGACTCCTTCCATGACGGCGAAGGCGGCTTCGTTGATCATCGGCAGGAGCACGCGATTGGAGACGAAGCCGGGAGCGTCGTTCGCCGCGACGGGCTTTTTATCGAGGCGCTCGCATAGTGACATGGTGGTGTGAAACGTTTCGTCGCTGGTTTGCAGCGCGCGGATCACTTCGATCAGGACCATGACGGGCACGGGATTCATGAAGTGCATGCCGATGAAGCGGTCCGGGCGGCTGGTTGCGGCGGCGAGCGTCGTCACCGAAATCGAGGATGTGTTCGATGCGAAAATCGCTTCGGGGCGCAGCAGCTTGTCCGCATCACGCAGGACGGAGAGTTTCAGGTCCAGGCGCTCGGGCACGGCTTCGACCACAAAATCGGCGCGCGCAATTTCCGACAGGTCAGTCGTCGTGTGAATGCGGCTCAGGATTTTCGATTGCCCTCCCTCCGCGATCTTGCCTTTCTTCGCTTCGCGATCGAGGTTCTTCGCGATCGTGTCCCGCGCGCGAGCCAGAAAACTTTCTTCCACATCACGCAGGATCACGTTGTAGCCCGAGCGGGCAAAGACGTGCGCGATGCCGTTGCCCATGGTTCCCGCGCCGAGCACGGCCACGGTGCGAATTGTGTCAAGCGTCATTTCATCTCCAGTGATTCGGAATGCTGAGGAAGTATAGGAAGTTGAGGAGGTAAAGGAAATAGGGTTTAAGTAGCACAGGCTTCAGCCTGTGTGCTTTTGACATTAGCTTGCCACAAATCAAAACCACACAGGCTGAAGCCTATGCTACTTAAAAACCGGCACCTTCGGTGATATCGCGGGCAATATCACGGGCGCGTAGTAAATCCTCAGGGCGGACGCAGAGGCGGGCGCGATGGCCCAGTTCATCGGGGATGCGGCTGGGGATGCCATTTTCGCGGAGGGCGCTCGCAATGTATTCGGCCATGGACTCGTCTTCGCCGGACCAGACTTCGGAGGTCGCCTCGCTCGAATTCCAATCGTAGGGCAGCGGCGTTCTCGAATCGAGAGGGTCGTGCTCCCGCAACCGCGAGTCATCGGGATTTGCGGCGGCGCTTTCCTTGCGCTCGACCCATTCCAGGGCGCTGCCGGCCCGCGCCAGATCGGAGGCGTGGACGCGAATCTCGAAGCCGGGAGTCGCCTCCAGATAATATGGGCGCGACGAAAAGAATCCGCCCGCGGGATCGTAGACCTGCGCCTGCCAGAAGGGGATGCCTTCGTCGCGCAGCGCCGCTTGCAGGGCGGTGAATTTGGCGGGATCGGAGCCGCGCCAGAGGATTTCGAGAGAGTCGTTGGTCATTGGGTTTTTTGTGGACGATTTTGCTGTGGGCGATTTTGTTGTGTCGGTTTTTGTAGCCCGCCTCTTTAGAGGCGGGAGTTTCCTTTGGCGGCTCGAATACTTTCGCCTGCTCGTTCATTAGTATTCGACGCCAACGTTTATGGGATGCGATTTCGATCTATTGGCGGAAAAACCCCGCGTCTGAAGAGGCAGGCTACAGTGCGCTATCTCTCCACAGCTAGCGCGACCGCGTTGCCGCCGCCGAGGCACAGTGCGGCGATTCCGCGATGCACATTGCGGCGCTGCATTTCGTACAGGAGCGTCGTGAGGATGCGCGCGCCGGAAGCGCCGATGGGGTGGCCGAGGGCGACAGCGCCGCCATTCACGTTTACTTTTGCAGGATCGAGGTGCAGCTCGCGCGTCACAGCGATCGCGGCCACGGCAAACGCCTCGTTCAATTCGTACAGGTCCACGTCGCGTTCGCGGTCCCAGCCGGTTTTTTCGAGAATTTTTTCCACGGCGTAGATGGGCGCCATCATGATCCACTTGGGATCGACGCCGCTCACGGCTTGCGCGACGATCCGCGCCATGGGCGTTTTGCCGAGGCGCGCCGCGTTGCGTTCACTCGTGACCACGAGCGCCGCCGCGCCGTCGTTTGTGCCGGGAGCGTTGCCGGCCGTCACGGTGCCGTCCTTCTTAAACGCGGGGCGCAGCTTGCCCAGGGCTTCGAGCGAGGTATCCTCGCGCGGCGACTCGTCATGCTTGATCACCACGGGATCGCCTTTTTTCTGCGGAATTTCGACGGGCACAATCTGGGATTCGATGACGCCGGATTTTCGCGCCCGCACGGCGCGTTCGTGGCTCTGCACGGTAAATTGGTCCTGCTCCTGCCGCGTGATAGCGTATTTTCCCGCGACAAGTTCGGCGGTGATGCCCATGTGGAAATCGTTGTACACGTCCCACAGGCCATCGCGCACCATCGAGTCGACAACTTCCGCGTTTCCGTAACGGTAGCCCGCGCGCGCGCCCGGCAGAAGATACGGGCAGTTGGACATCGACTCCATGCCGCCAGCGACCACGATTTCCGTTTCTCCGAGCGTGACGCCCTGCGCGGCGAGGCCCACGGCCTTCAAGCCCGAGCCGCACACCTTGTTGATGGTCATGGCCGCGACGCGCACATCCAGCCCGGCTCCTAGGCCGGCTTGACGCGCGGGATTCTGTCCGAGGCCCGCTTGCACCACATTGCCCATGATGATTTCGTCCACCGCTTTCGGGTCGATGCCCGCGCGGCGCACGGCTTCGGCAACTGCTTTCGCGCCCAGCGCGGTCGCGGAGAGCGGCGCAAGCCCTCCTTGAAATTTTCCAACGGGCGTGCGAACGGCACTAAGGATGACGGCTTGGTCCACGGCGGTTCTCCTGGAAATGCGGGGACGCGGGCGCCGCGAAAGTGCGGCGTGGTCGAGGATCAGTATAGAAGACGGTTACGGGCGGGTCAATTTGGCGCCGCTTGCCGGACGTCTTGCGTGTTCGTTTTCCGGTACAGCTCGGTGGCGACCCTATTTTTTCCTGGGTTCCCCGCGCCGTTCCCATTCAGGTGAAATAACTTTCTTTCCTCGGCGGTCATTTCCCGGCGCATGACTTTTTTGAAGATGCGCTCGATCGGAGTTATTTCCGCCGCGCTAGAATGAAGTCGATGAGACACGTAGCCCCCCTCCGTCGCCTAATCCGGCCTGAGCGCATCCCAGACCGGGTTTCCCAAGCTCGGGTCCGCATATGTTACCACAAGCACATTATAATGCAACTTATATGTATATTTAAAATAACGCGGCAAAATCCGGCCAGGGCTTCGGCTTTCGTGGCATGGGCTTCAGCCTGCGCGGCAACTCGATTTCAAGCCGGCCAGTGGCTAAAGCCGTATTGATATTGCACACTTTACGGCACGGTTGAAGCCGTGCCCTACAAAGATTTGCCAGTTGCTACACAAGCGCTCATGGCTGGCCCGGCATTCTCCTTTATCTGTGGTGGCGCGGCACCCGCCATGCCGGGCCGCGCTACTGAAACGGCTGTGCTACTGTTATTGACCAGGATGATTCGCAATGGCCGACCTGTTTGAACATGCTGGCGCTCCGGCGCCGGGCATTCAACTCAACCCCGAGCAGCGCGCCGCCGTGCTTCACGACGAGGGCCCGCTCGTGGTGGTGGCGGGCGCGGGCACGGGCAAGACGCGCGTCATCACCGAACGCATCCGCCATCTGCTCGACACCCAACCCGAACTTACGGGCAAGGAAATCCTGGGTCTGACGTTCACGGACAAAGCAGCGGCGGAAATGAAGCACCGGGTAGTTGCAGCCGCACGAGATCGCGGAGAATCGGACACGGATCGCGCCGCGGCCGTCACGCTCACGACGTTTCATTCCTTCTGCAACACGCTCCTTCAGGAAATCGATCCGGACCTCAAGCCCATCGACAAGATCGACCACTGGATCCTGCTGCGCCGCAACCTGCCGCTGCTGCAACTGGAGCACTACCGGCGGCTGGCCGAGCCGGGACAATTTCTGGGCGACTTCGTGGAATTTTTCTCGCGCTGCCAAGACGAACTGGTCACGCCGGACGACTACCAAAGATACGCCACGAAGCAAACGGAAGAGTTTCAGCGCGTGCGTGGCGCGATGCCCGAGGACGAGCGGCGCATCCGCGACGAGGAAGTCGCCAGGATACAGGAAATCGCGCGAGCCTACCGCGCGAGCGATCTTCTGCTGCGCGAGCGCAAGCTGCTCACGTTCGGAACGCAGATCATGGATGCGGTGCTTCACCTCCGCTCGAACGAAGCGTTGCGCGAATCGCTGCGCGCGCGTTACCGGCACATCCTCGTCGACGAATTTCAGGACACGAACATCGCGCAACTCGAATTGCTGTGGCTGCTGGGCGGCGAGCGGCCCAACCTGGTGGTGGTCGGCGATCACCGGCAGGCGATTTACCGTTTTCGCGGGGCGTCGTTCGGCAGCTTCACGATTTTCCTGAACCGCTTCGCTACCGGCCCCAGTGCGAGGCATGCGGACCTCTTGCGTCCTCTTACGCTGAACTACCGCTCCGCCGGGCGAATCCTGCGCGTCGCGGGGCAGGCCATCCGCCACAACGAAAAACCAACCAACATTCCCGAGTACCCGCTGAAGGCCGTGCGCGACGATGGAGAAAAGGTGCGGATCGTGACGCACGCGACAAGCGACGCCGAGGCGCAGTGGGTCGCGAACGAAGTCGAACGGCTGCATCGCGCGGGAGCCAAGTGGCGGACGTTTGCCGTGCTCTATCGCGGCCACTCGCATCGCGACAAGCTGGTCGATGCGCTCAAGGCGCGCAAGATTCCGTTTGTGATCAAAAATCTCTCGATCCTTTCGCATCGCCTCGTGCGGGATCTGATCGCGTATCTGCGGCTCATCGATCACCCCGGGGATGACGTCGCCTGCGCGCGTGTGCTGGCAATGCCGGCGTGGGGGCTTGAACCGGCCGACCTCGTGCGACTCATCGAACGAACCGCGAAAAACAGGGGCGCGTCCCTGTGGGACACCATGCAGGGCGCGAAAGGCGAGCCTCCCTTTTCCGGCGGCGAACGCAATCTGGAGGCGCTGGCCGAAATGATTGCGGAGCTTCGGAAGAAAGTCCGGCAGCTGACGGCGACGGAAGTATTCGACGAACTCGCCGAGGGATTGGAGATCGGTTCGGCGGTCGCGGCCGAAGACCGGAAATATTTCGACCGGCTCGCGCAATTCGTCCGCGAATGGCAGCCCAAGAGCGAGACACAGCGCCTCAGGGAATTTGTCGAGTACCTGGATTATTTCGAGCAGGCCGGCGGATCGATCAACCTCGATCAGGAATCTGGCGACGCCGTGCAGCTGATGACCGTGCACGCGGCGAAGGGCCTTGAGTTCGACCACGTCTACGTCCTGCGGCTCGTGCAGCGCGGATTTCCGGCGGGAGAAAAACCGCGCGTGCTCGAATTCCCCTCGGAATTGATGAAGGAAGAGCAGCCGCAGACCGGCTTTCATATCCAGGAAGAGCGCCGCCTGTTTTACGTGGCCGTGACGCGCGCGCGGCACCGGCTCACGCTCAACACGGTCGAGAACAAGCGCTCGAAGCCCTCGCCGTTTCTGGACGACATCCTGATGGAAGCGCAGATCAAGCGCCGCGACATCGAGCAGCTTGCGCCGACGACGCCAGCTGCCGCCGTGCCCGCTCCGGCTGAAGCGGAACCGGTTCTGTTCGAGGTGCAGCCACACGCGCGGATCGGTTCGAGAATCGGCGAGTGGGCCACGACCTATCGCCCGCCCGTGCCCGAGCCGCTGCAGATCAGCCCATCGGCGATCGGCACGCTCGAATCGTGCCCGCAGAAATATCTTTTCAATCATGCGTGGAAACTTCGCGGCGGGCCCGCCGCGGCCATGAGCTTTGGCAGCGTGATGCACAACACGATCAAATATTTTATCGGCGAACTGGCCGGGGGGCGCACGCTTCCGTTCGAGGAAGTGGAACGGAAATTCGAGCTGGAATGGACCTCGTCCGGATTCGAGGACGCCTATCAGGAACAGGAATACAAGAAGGATGGCGTGGCGCAACTGCGCGCGTTCCATGCCAGCACGCTGGCCGCACCGCCCACGGTACTGGCGCAGGAAAAAGTTTTCGAGCTGCCGATGGAAAACAACGTCGTCCTCACCGGGCGAATGGATCAGGTCAACAAGATCGGCACGGACGAAGAGGAAATTGTCGACTACAAGACGGGCAGGCCGCGCAACGAGGAGAAGGCGAAGAAAGACGTGCAACTGAGCGCGTACGCGCTCGCGGCCCGCGAAGTGTTCGACTGGAATCCCACGAGGCTTACGCTACATTTTCTGCAGACGAATCAGCGCGTGACCGCGACGCGCGACGACAAGCAGCTGAAGAAAGTGCGCGCGGAAATTCAGGAAGCCGCCACCGATATTCGCGCCGGAGACTTTCCCGCGAAGCCCGGCTTCTTATGCAGGTTCTGCGATTACGAATCCATCTGCCCCGCGCGCGAACAGGGCGCGGCGGCCAGCTCCTCGGGCGAAGAGTAGCGCTCCCGTCCGGACCACTTCCAGCCATCACACCTGAAAATAATGTCGCGCGCGATGCATCCGCATTTCTCGCAAGCAATGAAATAATTTATTTCCGAAAGACAGTGGATTGCGACCCATTGCGGTTCTGGGAATGAATGGTTTTTAGTGGCACAGGCTTCAGCCTGTGTTCTTTTCATTTTAGCCGGCCACAAATCAAACCCACACAGGCGGAAGCCTGTGCCACTAAAAACCGCTCACTTCGCTGAAGCATGCGGGCTAACGGGCAACAAAAAAGGCGGCCACCGAGGTGACCGCCCCTTCTGAAAACATTTTCTCGATGTGGCCGATTCGCGCATTCGCTCCGTGAACCATTCTCCCCTCGGAGCCGTGAGCCATCCGATCGAAGACTCACTAACGCTTTTTTACGAGGGTGCGGCGCGGAAGTCAAGAAGAAATTCCAGAAGCGCGAAATGAAAAACGATTCGCTTTGGGAAAATATTTTTCGAGTGAACTTCCTGGCAAAACGCAATTGGCGAACAATGTAAAAATGAGCGTTGTGCAGTAGCGCCGGCGTCTCGCCGGCAGTTTTTTGCGATGCGTGGAGATTACAACACCTGCCGGCGGGACGCCGGCGCTACTAAAACCTTGTTACCCGAGAAAGTGACGCGAAGAACGCCGCGCCTGTCGGGATTGGTGTGAGAATCAGATTATGGCGTGGCGCTGAGATAATAGCCGTCGCGCGTGAGCAAGGAGAGGCCGGGGCGCCTCACGCGGACTTCGATCGCGTGATAGGGCTGCGAGCGGTCGGTGTGCGCGCCGGAATAGGCGATGGTGTACTGATTGCGCGCCTGCTCGGAAACGCGCGCGTACAACCCTTCGAGATTTTCCCGGCTCATGCCGCCGTAGAAAATATCGCCGCCGGTCGAATGGGCGTACTTCGACAGAACATTGTTGCCGAGAAACGTGATGCCTCGATTCATGTTCGCTTCGCCGACGCCAACGGCGTACACGGAAATATCGGCGGAGAGCAGCAGCTTGAGAGTTTCGCCGTACTTGTGCGTGTTGTTCTTGGCATTCTGGCCGTCGGAGATCAGGAAAATAATTTTTCGCCGTTCGCGCGGCCGGCCCTGCAACTGTTCCGCGGCGGCGTAAATCGCGTCGTCGATGTGCTTGGTGTTGGGGTGGCCGGCGGCTTCGGCGGGAACTTTTGCCGGGCCTGGCGGCTGCGCCGTGTTGACGCGCGGGCCGTTCGTCATGGCGTAGGAACCGATTCCGGGAAACGAACTGCTGAGGTCGATGTGCTTAAGCAGCGTGAGGAGCTTGTCGTTCTCCGAGATGAAATCCTCGGAGACGGCTTCGGGCACTTCGTCGAAGCGCCACAGCGACACTTCGTCCGATGCGCTGAATCCTCCCGCCAGCGTCTCCAGCGTCTTCTGAACTTTTTCCGCCGTGCTGCGCTTCAGGTCGTCGTCAATCAGAATGGCGGCCGACAAGGGAAACGCGTCGGCCGAGAACAGGGCAATGGGCTGCTCGATGCCGTCCTCGAAAATACGGAAGTCGTTTTGCTGGAGATCGGTCACGAGCTCGCCCCGGCTGTCCTTGACCGTCACGGGCACGATCACGAGCGATACCGTCGTCCGGATGCGCGCGCGGGGATCCGGCGCGGGCTGCGGACCTGCCTGACCAGCGCCCTGGCCGAATGCCCGCGGCGTCCGCAAGGCCACGAGCGCCGCCAAGGCCAGCAGCAGCGCACCGCTCACAACCAGTAATTTTCGTGGACTTTTCATGGGCGCACCGTCACTATTTCCGCGTGAGCTGCCACGCATCCTGCATCTTACATCGTGCATCCTAACTAACGTTCCGGCGCGGCATTCGACACTCCAACGCAGCCAGAGGAGATTATACAATGCGGTTTCGAGCCATTCTTTGCTATCTGTGCGTAGCCTCGCTGGCGGGAGGCCTGGCGTTTGCCGCACCTCCGGGACAAATCCGCGTGCAGGTGAACCTGGTGAACCTCTTCGCCACGGTGCGCGACAAGCACAAGGCGATTGTCACCGGCTTAAAACAAGATGACTTTCAGATATATGAAGATGGCCAGCTTCAGGAAATCACTAATTTTTCGGCGGACTCCGACCTGCCGATTACCCTCGGGCTGCTGATCGACACGAGCGGCAGCGAAACCTACATGCTTTCCTCGGAGAAAGATGCGGGATCGCGCTTTCTCGGGCGGGTGATGCGCAAGGGCGACGAGGCCATGATCATGTCATTCGACCTGGATGTGGATCTCCTCGCCGATTTCACGGATGACCGCGCGAAGCTCAATCGAGCCATCAATCGCGCGGAGATCAATACGGGCGGGGGCGGGATCGTGCAAGGGCCATTGCCGCAGAGAGGCCCTCTCGGCACCAATTTTTACGATGCCGTTTATCTTGCCGCCCACGACAAGCTCTCGGACTCAGCGGGCAGGAGAGCACTCGTGATTCTGACGGACGCGGAGGATAACGGGAGCAAGGTGAATTTGCAGGACGCGATTGAAGCCGCGCAGCGCGCCGACACGGTCGTCCATGTTCTGCTGGTTGCCGCCGATGGAGGAGACCAGGTCGTCGCTAAAAAACTCACGGACGAAACTGGCGGGCGGATGATCGTCGTGCGCAACGAAAAAAATCTGGAGCAGGCCTTCGATCAAATCTCGGAAGAATTGCGCAGCCAATATACGCTCGGCTATTCGCCCACCAACAAGAAGCGCGACGGAGCCTACCGCAAGATCAAAGTGGAAATGAAGAACAAGGAGTATTCGGCCCTCGCGCGGCGCGGGTATTACGCGCCCAATAACTAACCGGCATTTCTCTCAAGAACTTCAGAATCCTTGCATGGCCGATTTGTTTCCTGCGTTAAATGAGCCAAACGAACGATTTTCAGTGGCACAGGCTTCAGCCTGTGTGGTTTTCGTTTGCGCGGCGCAAAATCAAAACCACACAGGCTGAAGCCTGTGCCACTAAAACCCGCGCTACAGCCGCTATGGCGTGGCGCTCTTCGCGGGAGCTGCGGCTGGAACGGAATAGTATCCCTTGCGCGCGCGAAGGATCACGTCCTTGCGATCGGTTCGAATCCGAATAGTGTGATACTTGCCATCGGCTGTGCGGCCCGCGGGACTGTACGACAGCGCGTACTGGTGGCGCAGTTCGTCGCCGATATCGAGGAACGACTGGCCCAGATCGTCGACCTTGTAGGGGAAAAACGCGCGGCCTCCGGTTTCGCCCGCGAGCTGGTCGAGGACCCTGTCTCCCTCTCCCTTCTCGTATTTTCGATTGATCCGCTTGGAGGGATTTTTTTCGTCCTCGGCCGAAATCCAATCCGTGCTCGTGCTGATCGCGTAGACGATCACTCCCGCGCGCTGCGCCATTTCGATGGACTCGCCGCGCGAGCGATTGCTGCTGTTGTCGTCGCCGTCCGAGATCACGACCAGCACGCGCCGCACATCCGGATTCAGTCCGGGAGGCAGCGGCGATTTGTTCAGCAAATGATCGCCGGCCGCGTAGACCGCATCGTACAGGGACGTGCCGCCGCCGGCGCGCTGCTTCAGGATGGTGTCGCGAAGATCTCCGGTATCGCCCGTAAAATCCCTGATGATTTGCGGACCGTCGTCAAATGTCATCAGGAAGGCCTGGTCCTTCCCGCGCCGCAGGGCGTTGAACAGGAACTCGATGGCGGCGTCCTGCTCGAACTTCAAACGCTCGCGGATGCTGTTCGACGTGTCCAGCACCATGCCGATGCGAAGCGGCAGATCGGTGGGCTGGCTGAACGCGGAAATTTCCTGCTCGACGCCATCATCGAACACCTTGAAATCTTCCCTATTCAAATCCGTGACGAGCTTTTGGCGTTTGTTCACCACGCTGAAGAGGACTTCTACAAGGTTGACGCTGCGGACGATCGCGGCTTGCGGGTTAGCCTCCTGCGGAGCCTGAGGGGATGCGAGAGGCTGAGCGGGCGGCTGCGCCTGCTGCGCGCTTACGGCGGCCACGGCAGTGAGAAAAGCGACAATTGCGATCCAAAGTGTTCGTTTCTTCATGGTTGTCAGGCGTACGGCGCGAGCGCGGCCTCGATCTCGGAATCGCGACAGCCCGAAGATGCCGCCGCCTCGCGGAAGTATACCCGCAAATCCTCCGGCAGCGGAGCGCGAACTTCCACCCATGCGCCGGTGGACGGATGCGAAAAGCCGATCCTGGCCGCGTGCAAAAAATTCCGTTCGAGTGGCGGCAGGTTGCGTTTGCCGACTTGCAACGTGCGTGGCGCGCCGTAGAGCAGGTCTCCCACAACCGGATGGCCGATGGCCGTGAAGTGCGCGCGAATCTGATGCGTGCGCCCGGTATGGAGCGTGACCTCGACCAGCGTCGAGCGGTCCAGGCGCGCGATGACGCGCCAGTCGGTGCGCGCGTGGCGGCCCTTGGTGGCGCGGGCGGTCATGCGCGTGCGACGGTGGGGATCGCGCGAAATGGGCAGCGTGATCGAGCCGGAATCGCGCGGCATCTTGCCGTGCACGAGCGCCAGATAAATTTTTCGGACATTGCGCGTGCGAAATTGATCGGAGAGATGCTCGTGCGCACGGTCGTTCCGTGCCACGACCATTGCGCCGGAGGTTTCGCGGTCCAGGCGGTGCACGATGCCCGGACGCAGCGCGCCGCCCGCTTCGGAAAGTTTTCCGAGGCGATGCAGGAGCGCGTTCACCAGCGTCCCGCGCGCGTGGCCCGCGCCCGCGTGGACCACCATCCCGGCGGGCTTGTTCACGATCACGAAATCGTCGTCCACGTGGAGCAGATCGAGTGGCAGGTCTTCGGGCAACGCTTCCAGCGCGGGCCGCGCCAGAACTTCGATCTCGACGACTTCACCGGCCGCGACGCGATGGGACACCCTGGCGATAAGACCATCCACGTGAACGTGGCCCTCGCGGACGAGCTCCTGAATGCGCGTGCGGCTGAGTTCCGGCACGCGCTCGGCGAGAAATAAATCCAGACGCCGCCCGGCGTCTCCGGACGCGGCCGTTAATTTTTGGCGTGTTGTGGAATTCTCCGCCATGACGATTGCATTCTAGCTGGAATTCCTGAAAAAGCAGTGGGCGTTGTCCGGTCATGCTCGGTGCATTAAAAGAAACCCCCGGGTCTGAAGACCCGGCTACAGCAATCAATTGCCGCCTTGCGAACCTGCTGTAGCCCGCCTCTTCAGAGGCGGGGTTTTTCTGTCAGCCACGCTCATGCTCACTGGAACCGGATCGGCGCCGCCCATCGAATAGCAGCTCGATCAGCACCAAAATCGCGCCAATCGTGATCGCCGAATCGGCGGCGTTGAATGCGGGCCACCTATACGTGCCCAGGCGGACTTGCAGGAAATCCGTTACGCTGCCGTGCATCACGCGGTCGAGCGCGTTGCCCGCCGCGCCACCAAGAATCAGCGCGAGGCCGCTCTGCGCAAGCGCGCCGCCTGCGCCGCCCGCGACGATCATCCACGCCAGCAAAATCATCACGGCCACGGAACACGCCACCAAAAGCGGCGCAAGCCACGGCGACTTCGAATCGGAAAACATGCCGAAGGCGATGCCGGGATTCTGGTTGTGCACCAGAACCACGATGTCCGACACGATGGAATGGCGGAAGAACGGGCTGGTGTAGCGTTCGATGGCAAATTTCGTGGCGCGGTCCGCGGCAAGCACGGCAAGCGACAGCCACAACCAGCGCACGCCAGGCGTCCCGCGCATCAGGACGCGGCCCCTTGTCCTTCCGCATGGCCCGAAGCCGCTTGCATTTCTTCTATTTCGTTAAGCGCCTTCAGGCAGCGCTCGCATACGGTCGGATAATCGGAGCTTTCGCCGACGTGCGTGGAATAGTTCCAGCAGCGGGCGCATTTCGTGCCGTCGGCGCGGCGAACCTCCACGCTCAATCCCGGAAGCAATTCGGATTTCTGCGCCGCATCGGCAGCCGCCGCGCTGATCTCCACCTGAGAAACAATGAAGAGGCCGGGCAGCCAGCTCTTGTATTGTTCCAGCAAGGGCGCCAAATCCGGCGCGGCGCTCAGAACAACTTTGGCTTCGAGCGCGCCCGAGATGCTTTTCGCGGTGCGCGCGGCTTCGAGTGTACGCAGCACTTCCGTCCGGACCTGTAGCAGCTTCTCCCAGTTCGCCGCCTTCGCGGCGTCAAGTGGAGCGCCGAAGGCCGCGGGTTCCGGGAACAGGGCGAGGTGCGCGCTCTCGAGATCTCCGGCCTCGCGCGGAAAATGTTTCCAGATTTCCTCGGCCGTGAAAACGACGATGGGCGTCGCCAGGCTCAGCAACGCTTTCGCTATGCGATACACGGCGGTTTGCGCCGAGCGGCGCGCGCGGTTTCGCGGAGCGAACGTGTAGAGGCGGTCCTTCAGCACATCGAAATAAAACGCGCTGAGGTCCACCACGGCAAAATCGTGCAGCGCATGGAAGACGCGGTGGAATTCAAAACCCTCGTACCACTTGCGGCATTGCGCGACGAGTTCCGCGGTGCGCGAGAGCATCCAGCGGTCGAGTTCCTCCATTTCGGCGTCGGGCACGGAATCGCGCGCGGGATCGAAGTCGGCGAGATTGCCGAGGGCGAAGCGAAACGTGTTGCGCAGCTTGCGGTAGGCTTCGGACAACTGCGTCATCACGTTGTCCGACATGCGGACGTCCGCCGTGTAATCCTGCGACGCGACCCACAGTCGCAGCAAATCCGCGCCCCACTTCTCGCACACTTCGGTGGGCAGCACGACGTTGCCGAGCGACTTCGACATTGGCTGGCCCTTGGCGTCGAGCGTCCATCCGTGCGTGACCACGTGCCGGTAGGGAGCGCCGTTGCGCACGGCGACGCCCACGAGCAGCGAGCTGTGGAACCATCCGCGATACTGGTCCGGCCCTTCGAGATACATGTCCGCGGGCCAGGGTAGTTTTTGGCCATCCGCATCGAGGCGATCGAGCACCGCCAGATGCGATGATCCCGAATCGAACCACACATCCAGAATGTCGGTTTCCTTGCGCCAGCTGGACGCGCCGCACGAACATTTTATGCCCGCGGGCAGGAGTTCCTCGGCCGAATGCGTGAACCAGGCGTCCGCGCCCTCGACGGTGAACCATTTCTTGACAAGCGCGTGCAGCGCCGCGTAATCGTCAAACTGTTTGTTGCACGCGGTGCAATAGAGGATCGCCAGCGGCACACCCCAGAATCGCTGCCGCGAAACGCACCAGTCCGGGCGCTCGGCGATCATCGAGTGAATGCGTTCCGCGCCCCACTCTGGCGTCCACTTCACCTTGGCGATTTCGGCGAGCGCGCGCGTACGCACGGCGGCGCCATCGCTCCCTGCTCCATCCAGATCGATGAACCATTGTTCGGTGGCGCGGAAAATAACCGGTTTATGGCAGCGCCAGCAGTGCGGGTAGCTGTGCTGAATTTTTTGTTCGCCAAGCAGCGCGCCGCGATCGCGCAGGAGCGTGACCACGATGGGATTCGCCTCAAAAACCGTTTTCCCTTTGTATTCCGGAAGCCCTTCCAGGTAGCGGCCTTGGCCGTCAATCGGCGCGTACGCTTCGATGCCGTATTTCTGGCCGGTCTTAAAGTCATCGACGCCGTGGCCCGGCGCGGTGTGCACGATGCCGGTGCCCTGATCAAGCGTAACGTAATCGGCCAGAACCGCGGGCACGGTCAAATCCAGAAACGGATGGCGGAATTTCAGATCGGCGAGGTCCTTCCCTTTCCATGGACCGCGCACGCTCAGCGCTTCGAGCTTCAGAGCGTCGAGCGCAGGGCCAACCAAATCCGCCGCCAGCAGCAGCGCGCCGGCGGAGGTTTCGGCCACGACATAATCGTAGTCGGGATGAAAGGCGAGCGCGCGATTGTGAGGCAGGGTCCAGGGAGTGGTTGTCCAGATGACACCGCTCACGCTCGAACCCAACTTCTTGGCCGCCGCGCCCGGCTCGACCGCAAATTTCACCCAGATCGACGGGCTGGTGTGATCCTCGTACTCGACTTCGGCTTCGGCCAGCGCCGTGCAATCGACGATGCACCAGTACACGGGCTTTAATCCGCGATAGACGTAACCTTTTTCGAGAAACGTAATGAAGGCATCTGCGATGGTGGACTCGTACTGCGGACTCATCGTCAGGTACGGGTCTTCCCACTGGCCCAGCACGCCGAGGCGCTTGAAATCCCGCCGATGCTGATCCACATAGCGCGAAGCGAATTCGCGGCACATGCGCCGGAATTCTCCGGGCGGGACGCTTCCCTTCTTTCCGCCCAATTCTTTTTCCACCTGCGTTTCAATCGGCAGCCCGTGGCAATCCCATCCGGGAACGTACGGCGCGCGAAAGCCCGCCATGGTTTTCGACTTCACGACCATGTCTTTCAGGATTTTATTCAGCGCGGTGCCAAGATGGATCGTACCGGTCGGATACGGCGGCCCATCATGCAACACGTACGAAGGGGCTCCGGCGCGCGCCTGCTGGATGCGATGGTAGAGTTTCTTTTCTTCCCACTCCGCAAGCTGCTTGGGCTCGTTCAGCGGCAGGCCGGCCTTCATCGGAAAGTCGGTGCGCGGCAGGTTCAATGTGCTTTTCAGATCAACAATTTTGGGCATAAGTTAGCTTCGAGTGCGGACTGTCCTTTTACGTTACGCTGAACGCGTCATCCCCGCGGGGCTGAATATACGCGCAGCCAGCCGAAATATCGGTAAGGCATGGCAGGGACAGTTTTCACCTGTACCGCCATACTTGTACCACAAGTCTGGAAACGATCTTCGTCGTGATAACATCCCAATGTTACAATGGATTCAGCGGCGTGTCAGCCGTGTGCACCGCCGGGCATCCATTCGCGCTGCACGAGAATCCTAGAACGTAGAGATTGTTTTAGAATTTTAAGGACATAGTGAGGCAAACGTATCGTTGAGCACGCTGGCGCCAAAGTGGAGCGCTCCTAACACACCATCTCCCAAGGTGAACTTGCCTACGGGGACAAGTGCGCCGCGCCTCGGCGGCTCCCAGAAACCGCTGTCCCGCGGATTCCTCTCCAATCTCAGGGACTTCCTCATGGAACGTCCCGTGAACGTCGCCAAGAACGTAAAGGGCGATGTGTTCACGGTCGAAGAATACGGCGGCGGGATCGGCGAAAATTTCAAGGAGTGGTTCAAGCCAACACCAAAGGCCGTCTCCTCGCGCATGACGGTGGACTGGCAACCAGGCCACAAAATTCTTTGGCAGAATCTTCGCGACCTGATTTCACCGCCCAAGCTGCCACCACTGAAGGTAACGAGCCAGCCGGTCCGCGTAAAAGACATCTGGAGCAAGGACAAGGCCTTCGGGCCTTCGCAAGCCATCGCGCTTGGTGTGCATATCGCCATCACGCTGCTGATTCTCTCGCCCCTGCTGTATAACGTGGTTTCAAAAGCGACGGCGAACCCCGTCAATCGCATGCTGGTGACGCCGATTGATCTTTCGGACTATGCCATGAAGCTGCCACCGGGCAAGACCAAGGCGGGAGGCGGCGGTGGAGGCGGCGAGCGCAACCCCACGCCCGCAACAAAGGGCAAGGCTCCAAAGTTTAGCCTGAATCAGATCGCTCCGCCGATGGTGCACACCAAGCCCGACTCCAAGATTGATGCGACGTTGCTCGGCCCGCCGGACCTGAAAATGCCCAGTCCGAATATGGACAACTACGGCGATCCGCTGGCCAAGCTGATGAACAATTCAGGCGGACCCGGCGGCGGGAGCGGCATCGGAAGCGGCACGGGCACGGGCATTGGCAGCGGCGAGGGCGGCGGCCTCGGCCCAGGTTCCGGCGGCGGAACGGGCGGCGGAGCGTATCATCCGGGAACCGGCGGCGTCGGTTACCCTGTTTGCGTCTATTGCCCCGACCCGAAATATTCGGAAGAAGCCCGCAAGGCAAAGTATCAGGGCACGGTTGTTCTGCAAGCGATCATTACCGCGGATGGACGCGCCACGGAGATTCAAGTTGTGAAAGGCCCCGGACTTGGGCTGGAAGAAAAGGCCGTGGAAGCCGTGAAGCAGTGGCGCTTCAAGCCCGCCAACGGGCCTGGCGGAAAACCGGTTCCCGTGATCGTCCCCATCGAAGTTACTTTCCGATTGCTTTAAGATTTTATTGGAGTTTGTAGCGCGGGCTTCAGCCTGCGGGGTCTGAATTTGCTCACTCCAAACCCCGCAGGCTGAAGCCCGCGCTACTTCGATTGCCCTCCCGAGTTTCCGCACGCGCGGCGCGGAAACACAGCCTCGCGGAATCGTTTCCAACGGCTTCGCGACGCGGTACACTTCGCCATGAGAAGAATGAAGACACAATCGTACCTTCGCGCAATGGCTCTGTTCATTGGATCGCTCCTGGTCGCGTTGACGATCGCACAGTCCGCGCCTCTCGCCGCTCAATCTGTGCAATCCGCGCAATCCACCGGGCATGTCGAATTCACCGCTCTTGTTGCGCCCACCGGAGGACGTCCCGAACCCGTGCGCCAATTGACGTTTTATCTTCTGCGCAAAAGCATGGAAAACATTCGCGCCGAAGCCTTGCAGATGGCTCCAGCCCCCGATCTCGACAAGTTCATTGACCGGCTCGACGTATCCGCCGAGTTAAAAGCGTGGATGAAGAAACATCATTCCGTGCGGCTGGCCGGCGGCGATTTCACGAAGGGCCTCACTCCCGAGGAAATACTGAACGTCCCTGAATTTTTCAAGGCCTACATGGCGCACAATGCCGCCTATCGAGGCGCCGGCTTTCCCGAACCGAAATACAAGGAAAAGGAACGCACGACCAAGCCCGACAAATACAAGGCGCAGAAGGACCAGTATGAGGAGGCCGTTCGTAAATTCATCGTCGCCGCGCCGGACAGCGTAAAAGGGATGGACATTGAAATGATCGATCTCAATCCATTTCCCAAATGGGCGTCGCTCGCGGCCAAACAAGACCAACTCCTGGACAGCCGCGCGTTTCAAATGGCCCAAGAGCGTTACCTGGCCGCGCGGGCCGATACGGACCTCGACGGGAACGGCTCCTTCGCGAGCGTCGCTGCGGGGAATTATTGGATTTCCATGCTCGGGGGAGAAGCGCTTGCCGGCGACGTGCGCCTGCATTGGGATATTCCGGTAACCGTGCGGCGGGGCGAAACGACCCGCGTCGAACTCTCCAACCTCAACGCCACGAGACCGGCGACCGAATCGCAAAATTCCGCAAACTGAGGATTTCTTCCGCGGTGACCAGCATGGAAGAGAGTGCGGCCTAGATGGGCACATGGACAATCTGGATCGCCTTTAATGCCGCCGTCGCCGCGCTCCTTCTGCTCGATCTGGGATTATTTCACCGCCGCGCACATGAGATCGCATTGCGCGAGGCGGCCATTGAGAGCGCCGCATGGATTGCGCTTTCGCTTGGTTTTGGCGCGTGGATTTTCTTTTCGCATGGCCGCGACCCGGGACTTGAGTTCTTCACCGGCTATGTCGTCGAAAAATCTCTCAGCCTGGACAACATATTTGTCTTTTCGCTGATCTTCCAGTATTTTCGCGTCGATCCCCGTTATCAGCATCGCCTGTTGTTCTGGGGTGTGCTGGGGGCGCCCGTCCTGCGCGGAACGATGATCGGCGCGGGTGCCGTGCTGATCGCCAGATTCACATGGATCCTCTATCTTCTCGGAGCGTTCCTGCTCTACTCGGGATTCAAGCTGTTCGGCGCCGACCATGTCGTGCATCCCGAGACAAATCCAGCCGTGCGCTGGGCGCGAAAGTTTCTGCCCATGTCACAGGCCGAGGCCACGCAGGATTTGTTTGTGCGGGAAGGCGGGCGATGGCTGTTCACGCAATTTTTTCTGGTCGTGATCGTGCTCGAAACGACCGATATGGTCCTGGCCGTGGATTCGGTCGCCGCCGTGTTTGGCGTGACGCGCGATCCCTTTCTCGTCTACAGTTCCAACGTCTGCGCGATTCTTGGCCTGCGCGCGCTCTATTTCCTGCTGGCCGGAATCCTGCAACACTTTCAGTACTTGGATGAAGGCCTCGCGATCACAATCATGTTTATCGGAGGAAAAATGCTCGCCAACCCATGGGTGCATATTTCCACGGGACTCTCTCTCGCGATTGTGGCCGGCATCATCGTCCTTGCCATTCTCATCTCGGTCTTTCGGGCGAAGCCGCGGGCCCCTACGGTGCAACTATCTCAGAAAAAAGGCCGGCTCAGATCCATTCCCCCGCCAACTGCAAAAGACTTCCACCGCCTTGCAGATCAAGATCCCGAACAGCGCGCTCAAGTAGCGCGGGATCTCCACAGCCATGGAAGAACACGCACGTTGAATTGGCTCGACGAGTGGAGCAAAGATCACGATTTCCGAGCCCTCATCCTCCAGGATCAATACTTGCGTCCCGACGGTGAAAAAGGTTTCTGGCCAAAAATTACAGTGGGGGTAGCCGTTCTGCCCGAGACCTTTGAGAAAATTCGCACTGCCAACGGGTCTCCGCCCCTCGCCGATGCGCCTGCCGATCAGGATGTGGTGGAATTCGAGCTCGAATTTGCAAAAAGCGGAATGAGGCACGTGCACCTGGACATCCTCACGACAAAAGCGCCGGGCGGAAATGGCGCGATCGCGCGTTTTCTCGAAAAATTTGGCGAAGGAATTCAGCAAATAGAAATTGACGTGACGGACGTGGACCGCGCCACGGAAATTTTGCGCACGCGATTCAAGGTTGAACCGATCTATCCCGTGACGCGCGCAGGAGCGAATGGTACTCACGTGAATTTTTTCCTGGTGACTGCGTGGAACAACCAAAAAGTCCTGGTAGAACTCGTCGAGCAGCCGAAGCGGGCCTCCTGAGTAGGACGGGCTTCAGCCTGTCTGCTTTTCTGAACTCGTGGCACCCAACCCCGACAGGCTAAAGCCTGTCCTACTCAACTCTTCCCGTAAAAAGAAACGCCGCGCCGTGGATCACCCGCGCCTCTTCCGAGCATAGAAACAAAATAACGCGCGCAATCTCCTCCGGCTTCGGCCATTTCGCAAAATCAGCCTCCGGCATCGCCTTCCGGTTCGCGGCCGTATCGATGATGCTCGGCACAACGGTATTCACATTGACATTGAAAGGCTTTACTTCCGCCGCAAGAGAATCAAACAGGGCCAGCGCGGCCGCCTTCGACGCGGCATAGAGCGCCCCACCCGCCGCGTGATCGAAAGCGGCCTTGGAGGCGATGTTCACGATCCACCCTCTATTTTGCCGAATCATTTGCGGCACCACGGCTCGCGCGAGGACAAATCCCGCCTTGAGATTAAGCTCGAGCATCTGGTCATATTTCCTCGGGTCCACTTCCCAGAGATTCGTCCCGCCCGCATATCCGCCCACTGTATTTACAAGAATGTCGAGGCGGCCGTGCTTTGCCACAATCTCGGCAATAACTTTTTCGACGGCTTGCGCATCGGTCACATCCACGCTCACGCCCGCTGGAGGCGCGACTCCGATCTTCTCGGCAGCCGACATGACAGAGGCAAATTCTTCAGCCGCCCGATACGTAACCACGATCTTCGCCCCCGCTTCGAGAAACGCCATGGTGACTTGGCGCCCCAGGCCCCCTGTCCCGCCGGTGACGAGAACGATTTTGTCGTGGAAGTTCATCGAGTCCTCCAGTTGTGTTTTAGCCGTATTATTTCGCGCCTGCGCGGTCCGCTGGACGCTGGCTGTGCGCCGTCCACCTTCAGGTGAGCATGCGCCTGGACATGCAATGCTCGCCTCAAGGCGAGCGCTACACAAATCCTACTCGCCCGTTTGCTCGAGGAGCTTGGAAACCAGGCCGGTCCATCCGGTCTGGTGGCTTGCGCCCAGGCCCGCTCCGGTATCGCCGTGAAAATATTCGTAAAACAAAATCAGGTCGCGCCACAGGGGATCGTCCTGAAATTTATCGCTCGTTCCGTAAACCGGGCGGCGGCCATTCTCGTCGCGCAGAAAAATATGGTTCAGAGACCGCGACAGCTCCGCGCTCACCTCCCAGAGCGACATTTGCCGGCCCGATCCGGACGGGCACTCGATGAGAAAATCGTCGCCGAAATAATGGTGAAATTTCTGGAGCGACTCAATCATCAGAAAATTCATGGGAAACCAGACGGGGCCGCGCCAATTCGAATTTCCTCCGAACAGGCCGCTCCGCGATTCCCCCGGCTCGTAGTCCACGCGATATTCATTGCCGTTCACCGAGAGGGTGTACGGGTGCGCCGCGTGATATTTGGAAAGGGCGCGTATGCCGTGTGGCGAAAAAAACTCTTCCTTGTTCAGCATGTAATCCAGCATCCGCACAAGCTGCTTGGGGTCCACGAGCGACAGCAAGCGGCGCACTCCATTCGGCGAAGTCTGGCTCGAATCCACGCGCGATGCAAAGCCCGGCATGTTGTCGAGGAACCAGTTCATGCGCCGCTGAAAGCCCGGCAGGCGCGCGATCAGTTCCGGCTCCAGGGTCTCGACCGCGAAGAGCGGAGTCAGCCCGACCATCGAGCGCACTTTCAGGTAGTGCTGATCGCCATTCGGAAGATCAACCGCGTCATAGAAAAATCCGTCCTCTTCGTCCCAGAGAGACTGGCCATCGGGCCCGCGGGAGTTGATGGCGTCCGCGATGTGGACGAAGTGCTCGAAAAATTTACTGGCCACGTCTTCGTAGGCTGGGTCTTCGCGCGCCAGCTCCAGCGAGATCGCCAGCATGTTCAGGCAATACATCCCCATCCAACTGGTGCCGTCCGATTGTTCGAGGTGGCCTCCGGTAGGCAGCGGCTGCGAACGGTCAAACACACCGATGTTGTCGAGGCCAAGAAAACCGCCCTGAAACACGTTCATTCCGTCCGGGTCCTTGCGGTTCACCCACCAGGTGAAATTCAGCAGGAGTTTGTGGAACACGCGTTCGAGGAAGGCGCGGTCGGCGCGACCGCGAATGCGCTTTTCGATCTTGTAGACGCGCCAGGCCGCCCAGGCGTGCACCGGAGGGTTCACGTCGCCAAAGGCCCACTCGTAGGCGGGCAATTGCCCGTTCGGGTGCATGTACCATTCGCGCAAAAGCAGGAGGAGCTGGCTCTTGGCGAAATCCGGATCGACCAGCGAGAGCGTGACCGTGTGAAACGCCAGGTCCCACGCCGCAAACCACGGATACTCCCACTTATCGGGCATCGAGAGGACGTCCGCGTTGTATAGGTGCGTCCATTCGTGATTGCGGCCTTTTTTGCGTTCGGGCGGCGGAGGCGGCTGGCCGGGATCTCCATTGAGCCAGGTGCGCATGTCGTAGTGATAGCACTGCTTGGACCACAACATGCCCGCGAGCGCCTGGCGCATGACGCTGTGCGCATCATCCGAACGCTCTTGCGGAAAGCGGCGCGCGTAGAATTGGTCCGCTTCGCCGAGGCGCAAGTCGAATATTTTTTCGAACGCCGCGTCGAACGGATTCGCGGCGCCCGCCTGGGGCTCCACGTTCGTCAACCGCAGGCGAATGGTCGCCGAAGCGCCCGGCGCAATCCGGAAGCGATAGCGCGCGGCGCATTTCGTCCCCTTTTGCGCGGGATTGACGGCATCTTTCAGTCCTCCAATCACATAATCGTGAAAACTGTCCTTCACGTACGGAGAGCCGTCCGGATAACCGAACACGCGCTGGAAATTGGTTTCGTTCTCGGTGAAGAGCATTTCATCAGGAGTGGCCTCGGCCAGCAGCCAGCGCTTGCCGTACCGGCTTTCCTCGGCCTCGACGACCGCCGCGCCCATGTAATCCGGAACGCGTGCGAGGCTGGGATGCCCGTGCTTTTCGCCGAACGACCAGATATTTCGAAACCACATCGTCGGCAAGAGATCGAGTTGCGCTTCTTCCGGCCCGCGATTCCAGGCGGTGATTTTGATCAAAATATCTTCGGGCTCGGCCTTGGCATATTCCATGAACACGTCGAAATAGCGGTTTTCGTTGAACACGCCCGTATCCATCAGTTCGAATTCCGGATCGGCCTTGCCTCGCTTGCGATTTTCCTCGACGAGTTGTTCGTAGGGGAAAGTCGCCTGGGGATACTTATACAGGTACTTCATGTAGGAATGCGTGGGGGTCGAATCGAGGTAGAAGTAATACTCCTTCACGTCCTCGCCATGATTGCCTTCATTGCCGGTCAGGCCGAACATTCGCTCCTTGAGGATATGATCGCGTCCATTCCAAAGCGCCAGCGCGAAGCAGACGCGCTGATGGCGGTCGCTGATCCCGCCGATGCCATCTTCTCCCCAGCGATAGGCGCGCGACCGCGCATGATCGTGCGGAAAATATTCCCACGCTGTTCCATTTGGGCTGTAATCCTCGCGGACCGTCCCCCATTGCCGCTCGGCGAGATACGGTCCCCAGCGCTTCCAATGCTTGATGCGCTGGTGGGCTTCGTCCAGACGCTGTTCTTCGGCTGTCATCGTGTGGTTCCTCGCTCCGGTCCCGTAAGAGGGGGGTACAGCCGGCAGGCCCGGGAATTAAACAGTATAGTCAGAAGAAGTGATTTTCAGTAGCACAGGCTTCAGCCTGTGTGGTTTTGATTTGTGGCAAGCTAAAATCAAAAGAACACAGGCTGAAGCCTGTGCTACTGAAAAGCGGATTATGCAACAGCTTCTACTTGTTGTTCTTGCTCAGGCGGCGGTAATACTCGGCTACGGATTCTTCGTATCCTTGCGGCACGGTTTTCGTGTCGCCGCTGCGGACCTGGCCGTAATCCTTGTCATCGAGTTGGCGGCGCAACTGCAATTCCAGCTTATCCACATCGGCGAGCACTTGAGAATGGAGCTGCTCGACGAGCGCTGGATTGCCGGGGAAGCGGGTCGGGTCGAGGCGCTCCATTTTTTTTATGAGTTCCTGAACCTGACGGGACATTTCGGGATCGTCGCGCACGGACTGGCGAAGCTGGTTTAGATCGCGCAGGCTGTCGTCGTACGCTCGCTGCGGGGGAACGGGAGAAGTTTCTGGCGGAACCGGCGATCCTCCGCGCGGCGTGTTGTTTCCCGTATCGAAATTGCCGAACGCGCCGCCATTGGCTCCGCCGCCGGGATTCGCGTTGCGGAAGCCATCGCCACCGTACGTGCCGTCGCCCATTCGCGCGCCCGGCCCGCCGCCAGGACCGCTGCCGCGCTGTCCCGGCTGCTGTCCGCCAGGCTGGCGTCCCTGGCCGTCGCGCGACATTGAGCCAAGCTGGCTACGCAACTGCTCCACGCGGTTCAACGCGGTTTCGATTCCCTGCTGCGAATCGTTTCCTTGTTGCGGGGCCGCGCCCATGGCCTGTTGCGCGTCACGCACGCCTTTTTCTAGGCGCTGCATTCCAGCGGCAATTTCCGGCTCCATGCCGCTCGCGTTGGGATCGATGCCGCGGCGCATCCAGTCCGCGCCGCGCTGAATGCGCGCGCGCAGATCGGACTGCTGCATGTCGCCGAGGGCTTCCCGTAACTTGGTGGAGGCGGCGCTCTGATTGTGTGTGGCGAGTTCGCGCGCGGTGTCCTGCAGATTTTTTTCCAGCGCGCCAAGATCCCCCGCCAGTTTTTCGCGATCGTCGGCCAGCTTCCGGCGCTCCTGCGTCCCGGACTGCGGCGCCATGCCTTGTCTAAAGGCTTGACCGGAGGCTTGACCGGAGTCTTGCCCGAAGGCTTGAACGATGCGGCCGGTCTGGTCGCGCTCATCTCGCGCAAGTCGGCTGGCCTCTTCGGCCAGAGAATCGACCTTCGTCGCCGATTGCTCGTGGCGCATGCTGCCGAGCAGGTCGGTGGCTTCCTTCAAACGATCGGCGGCGCGGCGCGCTTCGGCCTCGCTCTGCTGGGGAGAGGTTGCGCGGCGCATGTCGTCGGTCGCCTGGCGCAAACGGTCCAGCGACTGCTGCACGCGAGGGTCGCCCGATTTTCCTCCCGCGCCCGCCTGCCCCGAGGAAGTTTGCCCCGAGGAGGCATTGCCCTGCGCGTTGCCCTGCTGCGAACCGGATTGCGAACCTGACGCGCCCTGCGGATTGTTGCGCGCCATCTGCTCCATCTGGCGCTGCAACTCCTCGGCCTGGCGGCGCAGCATTTCCTGCTGCCAGCGCTGCTGGGAGCTTTGCTGGTTGCTCGTCTGCTGCTGGGCCAGCTCTTCCTGGCGGCGCGCGAGCTGATCGAGTTTTTGCAGCGCTTCGTCGATTTCTTTTTCCTGCTGGCTGGCCGAGCCGGCGGTCTGCGCGGTTTCGTACTGATTTTTTTCCGTGTCCAGCTCGAGATCGAACAGGCTGGCAAGGTCGCGCCCTGCGCCGCCGCCCGCGCCGCCTCCGCCGCTCGAACTTCCGAATGCCACTTGAATCTGGCGGAATGTGGCTTCGGCGCGCAGCAAGTTCTGAAGCGCTTTCTGTTCGCTGGGCATCGCGTCCTTCCACTTCTGCTGCTGCAATTTTTCGGCGGCCGGGATCATGGCTTCGGCCGCGGCGTTCATGTCCTTCACGAAGGCGTTGAACTCCTCGTTTTCCCGTGACAGCTCACGGCTCTGCATGCGCCCGGCGAGCGATCGCGCCTGCTCGCCCAGCTTGGCCTGCACGCCGGAAAGGAATTTCGCGGCGTCGGCCGATTCCTGCTGCGTTGCCTTCTTGTCACCCTGATGCTTCCAGGTTTCGGCGATGATTTCCTTTTCGCGCTGGGAGATGTCGTTCTGATCGCCCATGCCGCCGCCACCGCCGCCACCGCCGCCCGCAGCCTGGGCTTGCGAGTATTCGCGTTCGAAAGGATCGGCCTCGATGAAGGAAATATCGGTGCGCGATTCGGCGTGCGCGTCCTTTGCCACGGCATAGAGGCTGACGACATCGCCCGGCACGGCCTTGAAATCCTCGAGGGAAAGCATCGCGGAACCATCGGCCTGCTTCGCGCCTTTTCGCTTGAGCAGGTCGACGGTTTGTTCCGGCCCGCCATTCACCGAGTAGTGGAGCGCTAATTCGGAGACGCCAAATTCGTCGTCGGCCTTCACCGCGACGGTCACCTCCTCGATGGGACTGGCGCGGTAATCGTGTCCGGGACGCGCGACGATCACGCTGGGCGGCTCGGCTTTGCGCGCCTCGATGAAGAAATCGTTGGAGAGGCGCACGGGCTGCCCCTCGTCGAGAGCAGCGACGTGGTAGACGCCGTCCTTTTCCATGCGCACGGTGCCCTTGTAGACGTTTCGTTCGCCGCCCGCGAGCCGGATTTGCCGCTCGTCATCGAGCACCAGCGCGCCGTCGCGCAGGGGTTTGTCGGTTTCCACTTCCAGATCGGCTTCCGTGCCCTCGACGGCGCGCAAATCTCCGCCGCGCTCCTCGGTCGCATTTTGCATGCGCGTCCAGGAAGGATAGCGATACGTCACGCGAACATTTTTCACATTGGGGAGATCGAGAACGCGAATATTGAAGTGGCGCGAGTCGAGTGGCCCGGCCTCGACGTAATACTCGACGCTTTCCGGCAGGCCCGCGAACATAAATTGAAAGCCCGAGCCAGATGCCTGCGGGCGCATGGGCACTTGATCCCATTTGGAGGCGCTCTGATAGCGCGCGTACAGGCGCACGCTTTGCGATTGCAGGCCAATCAGCTGCGCCGTGACCATCAGATCGGAATTGCGCCGCACGGAAATATCTCCGGGCACAACCTGAATGTCATAAAACGGAGAGGACCCGCCATGCGGCGTCGCGGCCCACAGCAGCGCCGCGCCGTGGCCGAGATACCCTGGCCCGGCGAGGATCAGCCAGACGAGCACGCACAGGGATGCCGCGCCCGCGCCGAGAAACGCCGCGAGTTTTCCATCGGGAACCAGCGACTTGGGCTCGGTCGTGCGCGCCACGTTGAGCGTATCGAGGGCCAGTAGATCGAGAAACGGCTCGCGCTTTTCGGCATCGCGCTCGGCAAACGTCACGAGGCGCTGGTTGAATTCGGGGAACATTTGCTCGGCCTGGCGGGCGGCGCGGCGGCGATTGAGCGCGGCGAGCGGCAGAGCGATTCCAAACGTCACGGCCAAAACCAGCGCAAACAGCAGCGCCACGCGCGCGCTGGTGATGCTCCAACGGGAGAACGCAAAAGCATTGGCGATTAGAACCAGGACAACGGTAGCGACCAGAGCAACCGAGGTGAGAATTGCGGCGCCGCGGAGCATCGCGCCCAGGCGCAGCCTTCTCTCCAGTTGCTGAATGTAGGAGTTGAGCTGGTCGCGAAGGCTCCTCATAAACCCTCCTCCTGCTGCTGCGCGCCCAAATATCGGTCCGCAAGCAGGGATTCGGCGATGGCTACGGCGAATACGAGAAGCATCATATACCACCACAAACGAAAGGGCTGCGTTTGCTGCTGGGCGCCGGAATCGGCGGCCTGCGCGGCATCCGCGCCCGCGTTTCCACGCCAGAGCGCCAGGACATCGTCCGGCACGGTTTCCAGATTCGATTCACGGCGGTCGGGATTTACGCCGACGACGTCGTGGCGTCCATTCGCGAGTTGCAATTCGTAAAATCCGGCGCGTTCCAACTGGTAGGTTTGCACGGACGCCGCATCTTTCAGCGAAAGTGGCCGATGGGCCTCGGGATCGATCACCTCGACGCCCACGGATTGCTCCTTCGAAGTGCGCAGTTCGAGGAAGGAATCCACCACGCGGGAGCCGCCGCGGCGCTGGGTGCTGGACAGATACAGCGCCGTTTGCTCGACGAAGGGCACGAAGATCGGATGGAGCGGAAAATCATTGGTGAGATTGTCAAGGCCGGAAGCAAACAGCAAAACATTACCTTCGCCGATTTTCTTTTCGAGCAGCACGGGTGTTCCATCCGTCAGGCGGACAATCACGCGCGCGTCGCCGGGTTCCACGCGCACCGCAAAATAAAATTTCACGCCGGACCAGTGGCCCGCCTTTTCCACCGACGGATGCGCGGGATCGGCGTCCGCGACGTTCAGGTAGCGATCACTCGTGCGCGAATAATCGCGCGAGCCGAGGATGTTGCCGCCAAAGACGGGAACGCGCGCGCTGTGCGCCGCCGAGGTTCCCTCCGCGATCCACACGCTGCCGCCGCCCTGCACATATTTCAGCAACGCGCTTTCGAAGGACGCTGGCACCGAGATCAAATCCGAGAGGACGACGAACGCGTATTTTGAGAGCGGCTGATTCGCGGCTTCGCCGGCGCTGACCGCTTCCAGCGTGAAGGCGGACTCCGCGCTCGAGCCGAGGGCCGAGCGGAAATAGAGCGGCGAGCGCGCGTCTCCGGCGTCTGAAATAAAAAGGACACGGCGCGGGTCGGATCGCTCGACGGCGAAAACGCTTACATCGTCCGCCGGAAAACCGTCCGCCGAATCGATTCGGATTTCGCAGCGCGTGAAACCGTAGGGCACGTCAAGCGACTGGAATTCGACCGTGGCGCGGCCATTCGCGGGCACATTCACATTTTTGGTGGCGACCGTTTTACCATTCACGATGAGCGAAACGGCGCGCGTGGCCGCCGGAGTCCCAAACCCGGCGACGATGGCCTGCACGCGCGCTTTCTTCGGATCCCACACGTTTCCAGGGGCGTTAACGCTTTCCACCGTCCAGTTCGGCGCGGTTTCCATGGCCACCGCGTGCAGCACGAGCGAAACATTGGCGGGCAGCGCCAGTTCCGAAAAACTCGCGGGCAGGGCGGATTTTTGCATGTCGCTAAAAAAGTGCAACTCGATGGGCGTGCGCGACGCATCCGCAAGCGAGCGCACAGCGCGCGCGAGTTCGCCGAAACTCGCGCGGGAATCTCCCGGCTGCACGCTCTCGACGGCGGCGCGCAGCGCGGGGCCGTCAAGCGACGGCTGCGTCAGCACTTCGATGCGCGAGCCGAGCGCCAGGATTTGCGCGCGGTCGGCGGGCCTTCGCGCAGAAAGCACGGAGAGCGCCTCGCGGCGCGCATCGGCCAGGCGCGATCCGGCCTTCATGCTGAACGAATGGTCGATCACCAGCAGCTGGAGTTTTTCGTCGCTTCCGCCGGCGACCGTGCGATGGATGAACGGATTGGCAAACGCCAGCGCGAGCAGCAGGAACAGAAGCGCGCGCAGCGACAGCAAGAGCAAGTGGCGCAGGCGGCGATGCTTGATCGAGCTTTGCGTGCGCCGCTCAAAGAACATCAGCGAGCTGAACGGGCGCGCCGCGGCAGTGTGACGCCGCAGCAAATGGACGTAGAACGGCACGGCCAGCGCCGCAATTCCCGCCAGAAACCACGGAGCGAGGAAACCCATCTAGTCCCTCCCCTGACGGATCGAGAGATATTCTCGCAGCGCGTCGTCCAGCGGCCGGTCGGTCGCGAGCAAGTGGTAATCCATGCCCGCGCCGCGCACTTTGTCTCGCAGCTCTTCCACGTGCGCGTCGAATTTCTTGCGGTATTCGTCGCGCACATATTCGGGCGTGATCTCGATGCGGTCTCCAGTTTCGAGATCGACAAGCGTCGATGGTTCGCTGAATTCCGGCCGGATTTCCCCGGGATCGAGAACATGAAACAGCACGACTTCGTTTCCGTGGAAGCGCAGCGGCTCGATGGTGCGCACAATGTGTTCCGGAGAATCGTAAAAATCGGAGATGAAGACGATAATTCCGCGGCGGCGCAGGAATTGCTGACAATGTTCCAGCGGTTTGGCGAAATCGGTGCGCGCGCGAGGCTCGGCCTGTTCTAGGCCGCTCAGCAGGCGGTGCAGTTGCCCCTGCCGAGTGGACGGCCGGATGTACGCGCGAATTTCATCGTCGAAAACGATCAGGCCCGCGGCGTCGCGCTGATTTTGAATCGCGAGATAGAACAGCGACGCCGCCGTGAAGCGCGCGTAATCCATTTTGCTCACGCCATGGGATGAAAACTTCATCGAGTTGCTCGCGTCGAGCAGCACGGTGAGGATGCTGTTGGTTTCGCCCCGGTAGCGTTTGAGGTAGGCGCGCTCGGTGCGCGCAAACACGTTCCAGTCCACGTGGCGCAGGTCGTCGCCCGGAGAGTAGGCACGATATTCGGCGAACTCCTGGCTGAAGCCGAAATCCGGCGAACGGTGGAGGCCATTGACGAATCCGTCGACGACGGTCTTCGCCACCAGATCCAGGCCGGAAATTCCGGCGAGCACCGAAGGATCGAGAAAACGTTGCAGCATCTAAGACCTGCCTCCCAAGTACGTTCCGTGGGCCGTGATTTTAGTGGCACAGCCACTCTTGGCTGTGCGCCTTTGTTGAGTCCAGCAAAAACGCACAGCCAAGAGTGGCTGTGCTGCTTAAGCCTTGGATGGCGGCATGAATTCGAGCAGCCGCCGCAAAATCTCATCCGCATCGATGCGGTCGGATTCGGCATGAAAATTCAAAAGGATGCGGTGGCGCAGCACGGGAATCGCCAGCGCGAGAATGTCTTCGTACGCGACGTGGTAGCGGCGATGCGCCAGCGCGCGTGCCTTGGAAGCCAGCACGATGAATTGCGCGGCGCGCACGCTGCCTCCGTAGTTGACGTATTTCTTGACGAAGTCGGGCGCGGAGCCGCTGTTGTGGCGCGTCGCCCGCACCAGGTTGACGACGTATTGCGCGAGAGACTCCCCGATCGGCACCATGCGCACGAGCTGATGGAAATCCAGAATCTCCTCGGCCGAAGTAACGGCATTCACCTGAGCCACGCGCGTCGTGGTCGTCAGGTCCACGACTTTCATTTCGTCGGCGGCGCTCAAATAATCGAGCACGGTATTGAAGAGGAAGCGGTCGAGTTGCGCCTCGGGCAGCGGATACGTGCCTTCCAGCTCGATTGGATTCTGCGTGGCCAGCACGAAGAATGGCGCGGGCAATTTGTAGTGATTGCCGCGCACGGTGCACGAAAGCTCCTGCATGGCTTCAAGCATCGCCGATTGCGTTTTCGGCGGCGTGCGATTGATCTCATCGGCAAGCACGATGTTGGCGAAGATCGGTCCGGGCACGAAAGTCCAGCGGCGATGGCCCGTCGTGGGATCTTCCTCGATGATGTCCGTTCCCGTGATGTCCGAAGGCATCAGATCGGGCGTGAACTGGATGCGCTTGAAGACGAGGCCCAGCGTCTGGGCAATGGTGCGCACCATCAGCGTTTTCGCCGTGCCCGGCAAACCGGTAATCAGGCAATGGCCGCCCACGAAGAGCGAGATGAGAATCTGGTCGAGCACTTCCTCCTGCCCGACGATCACCTCGCGGACCTGGCCGAGGATGTTGTCGCGCACGGTCTGAAATCGCTCAATGCGTTTTTTCAGTTCGGCGGAATCCGGATCGAGTTGTGCGATGGAGGCCATGGTTTATTTCCCTTCGTTGGAGTCCTTCAGTTGCAAGAGCAATTTCTGCGCCGGGCGGTAGCCGGGCGCGGCTTCAAGCGACGCGAGGACGTGGTCCTCGGCCTGGTCCTTCTGTCCAGCGGCCAGATAGGCGCGCGCCGCGTTGAATTGCGCGGAGGCCTTGTCCAGCGGGTTCATGGCGATCACGGCATTGTATTCGCGAATCGCACCGGGGAAATTATTTTGCGCCAGCCACAAATCGCCGAGATGGCGGTGCAGCTCTTCGTCCATCGGATAAACGTAGTTGAGGCGGTCGAGCGTGGCCGCCGCGTCCGAGAGCTTGCCCATTTCTTCTTCGAGCGACGCCAGTTGTTTCAGGGCCGGAGGATTGTGCCCGCCGATTTTTTCGTACGCCATAAGAATCGCGGCGGCGGCCGGCTTGTCGTTTTTCGCGAGGTCGGCTTCCGCCATGAATTCGTACGCGTTCGCCGGATAGATGTAGTCCGGATACAAGCGTCGCACTTCCTCGCCCTCCTTCAACACTTCGTCGTAGTTCTTGCTCTTGGCTTGCGCCACGAGGTCTTTTAATTTCGCGCGCCATTCGTCGAACTGCGCCACCGTCTTGCCCACGTCCCTGTCCAGCCATTCGAAGAATTGCTTGTCGAATTCCTCCGGCGACATACCCAGGTTTTCGCGGATCGCGTCCGGCGTGCTCTTGCGCGCGGCGAACGAGTGCACCATATCCAGCAGCTTGTCCGCGCCCCAGCGGCCTTGGATGTAATCGCAGATGCGGCCCGCCTGATAGTACGACACGATCACCTGATTCGGATATTCGGGGCGAATAAATCCGCGGTCGAGTTCCGCGACCGGCAGCAGTTTCTTGTCGCGGATCGCGACGAGAACGTCGGGTGTGATGCGGTCGCCCCACTCGGGGGAAACTTCCGTCTCTTCGTGCACCGCAAGCCCTTCGGTGAACCAGCGCGGCACGCGATGATTCGTGGCGGTGAGAATATACACGTGGCTCATTTCATGCCACAGCGTGCTGGCCCAGTGAAATTCGCCCGGCGGGCGGCCCGACGGGCTGTCCATAGCGATGACTTCGCCGAACGTGACGCCCAGCGCGCCGAGGCCCGGCATGCCCATCGTGCGCACGGCAAAATCCTCGTGGTCCGGATAGACTTCCACCTGCACAGGGCCGGACAGCTTCATTTTGTATTTTTTGTCGTAGGTAGCGATGATCCGCTTCATCTCGGCTTCCAAATACGGGCGCAGCAGCTCCGTTTCTTTTTTATTGAGTTTGAGGATCGTGCCGCCGCTTTTGAAAGTGACGAAGTTTTTGTAGCTGTCGAGCAGGCGCAGGCTGTTGACGGTTTCTTCGTTTCGAAAGCCGTTTTCATAGCACATTTCGAGTTGCTTGCGCGGCTCGTCCTCCTGGCCGAGGCGCATCAGGTTAATGCCGAGCTGCGAGCGCGCGGACCACAGGCGAGGGTCCGCTTCAATGGCGCTGCGGTAGTAGGCGATGCCGTCTTCGTAGCGGCGGTTCAGCACCAGGTGATGCGCGACGAGCGCATAGCCTGGGCCGTACGCGGGATTGATCTCGCGTATTTTTTGGAGCCACGCGTCGGGCGAGCGGTCCGCGAGCGCTTCGATGGCCGCGTGGATGGCCATCGCGTCGAGTGCCTCGGGAGATATGTTCAGCGCCGCGTCGGCTTCCTTAAATGCTTTCGCTTCGTCCGAATCCTCGAGCATCAGGTTGGCCATCAGTTCGTGCGCTTCGTACAACTTTGGATCGAGTTCAATCGCCTTGCTCGCGTATTCGATGGCCTTACTGTCAAAGCCGTCCGCGCTGACGAGCGCGAGGCCGTAGTAGGCCTGCGCGTTTTTCGGATCGCGCTGCAGCGCTTCGCTGAAAAGTTTATCGGCTTCGGCATTGTTGAACCGCTCGTGCATCAGGCGGCCCCAGCGCACGCGAATCGTTGCGTTCGCGGGCGACGCGTCGCTCGCGATACGAAACTGGTTGTTCGCGTCCTGGTACATCTCCATGCCCCAGAAACCTTCGGCGCGGAGAACCGGATCGCGCGCGGCGGTGAGCGATTCGTAGCATTTTCCCGCCTCGGTGCGATGGCCGTGCTTGCGCAAGGCGTGGCAATCGTCGGGCGTCGCGCCCCGCGCGAAGCTCGCGGCGGTTAGGCACGCCACGCACACGGCGGCGCAAGAAACAAACCGCGTTACTCGCCGCGTGGCCCCCGCGTTCATTTATCCAAATCCTCCTGCACGCGAGCGAGTTGCAACAGCGCATCAGAGAGTTGCCGTTTGTAATCGTCCACGGCCATCGCTGCCTTTTGATACTTCAGCAGGTCGATCTTCCGTTCGAGTTCTTCCTTCTTGTCGAGCAGCGCGCGCTTGGCCGGATCGTTCGCGGCCCTTTGCGCCGCGCCAATACGCAGCAAGATAAAGTTCGTGGCCAGCAGCCCTTCTCCATTTTCCGTCGAAGCGGCGCGAACGGCCTCCTTCTTGCCCGTGTCTTCGAACACGGCATGCTCCGTCGCCAGGCGCTTTTGCGATTCGTAGAATGCGGCCGTCTTGCGATCGGCAAACTGAAACGCTTCGAGCGCGCTGACGGCTTCGTTCTTGTCCGTATCTGCGGCCCCGTCGCGCAACGCGTCCACCCAGTAACGCGCAAAGACCGTGGCGTTTTTTTCCGTGCCGCCCTTCGTCGCGGCGATCACGATGCGCCCCGCTCGTTGCAACGCGCCGATCGAGCCGCCGCTCGCGCTCGTCGTGTTCACGATCAACTGGCGCCTGGCGGGAATGCGGTCGCACAAAATGGCCAGGTCCTCGCCAGAAATGTCCGGGCCGGGCAGATTGAATTTGTATCCCTCTCCGTCATAGGAGCCGTGGCCGATAAGGATCAGCGTGAATTCATCCTCGGGCCGGGCCTCGCGCGCGATCTGGCCGAGCGTGTCGGTGAGGCGAGCTTTGGTCGCATCGCTTCCCGCGAGCGTGTAGACATGCACATCGCTCGCCGCGGCCTTGAAAAGCTTGTCGAGATCTTTCGCAAGCGCGGTGAAACGCTGCTCGTAGTCGGGCTCGCCGCCGAGGCCCGCGACGGTGACGTAGTAGGGCGCGGCCTGCGCCGCGCGCGCGCTGAATCCGGCGCACGCGAGGCAGAACACAGCCAGTAGCGCGGGCTTCAGCCTGCGGGGGTTCGATTTTGCGGAGACTAAACCCCGCAGGCTGAAGCCCGCGCTACTCATACCACGCCCCACTTTCGCCGCAAGAGCCATTGCATGGACGGCAACAGCAGCAGGAGCAGAAACACGATGGGCATATTCCACAATTCCTTCGTGTCGCGGACCGCGATGCCCGCCTCGGAATACGATATTTCTCCCGGCAATTTGGAAATCTCCGCCGGCTTCCAGTAGCGCCCGCCCGTTTCGGCGGAAAGTTTTTCGAGCAGGGCGCGATTCTGTTCGGTATGGAAATTTTCGGCCGCGCCGTCCATGCGCGCAAAATTCAGAACGTCGCGGCCCAGCTCTTCCTTTTCGCGCGTGGCAATCACTTCGGTGAGATACGATCCCGCCCTGTCGGCGGTCCACTCCGCGTGAAATGTGCCGGGCGCGTTCGGGTCCGGAGCCATCTCGATTTGCGCCGCCGAGCCGCCCGGCCCGAGAATGTGCGCTTCGACGTGAGCGTCGGCTGCGGGCAAATAATTTTTGTCGCGCACGTCAGCCGAAAATTGGACGCGCCCATCGTCCAGGAGCATCTGACTTGGGACCGAAGCCGAGACGCGGCCCGGCGTGTCCACCACCAGCCAGCGCAGCAATTGCTGCCAGAATTCCTCGTGCGTCTGGTCCTCGAGCGGCTGGCTCATCTGCCAGCGCCAGGTGCCGCCCGTGGCCAGCACGGCGGTGCGCCCGCGTCCATAATTTTCCGTGATCAGCAGCGGCATCTTGCGCCCCGCGGCGGTCATTTCGGCCAGCACCACGGCGCCCGGTTTCGGAGTACCCGCTTCCTGATAGTCCATCAAGTAGGGAAGTTTTTTCCAGCGCTCCACGTTGGCCGCGGGATCTTCGACGAGCCGCGTGATGATGCTGTCCGCCCCCGCGGGCGTGAGACTCGCGGTTGCGGGATCGCGATGAAACGTGCCTTTTCTGTTCGGCAGCGCGACCGGCAGCAGATCGGCGAGGCTTGACGCCGCCCAGCCTCCATCTCCAAGCGATGCGCGGCCTCCGAGAAAAAGCAGCCCGCCTCCGCGTCGGTCCACAAATTGTTGAATGAGTTCCTTCTGCGCCGCCGTGAAGTAGCTCGCTTCCACCGAGCCGATGACGATGGCCTGGTAGCCGAAAAGATCCTCGGCCCTCGACGGAAACCCATCGGCGAGTTCCTTGGGATCGGCAATCCCCTGCCGGTAGATTTTATTTTCACTGGTGCGAAGCATGGAGACGATCGAGACCAGGCGGTCGTCCTGCTCGGCGCGGCGGATGAATTTATATTCCCAGCGCGGCTCTCCTTCCACATACAGAATGCGGCGCTTGGCGGACTCGACGTTGACGAGTCGCGCGACGGAATTGTTGTCGCGATTCTCCTCGCCCGGAAGCGGGTCGATTGCAAACTGTAGCGTCCTGGCTCCCGCGTCGCCCGCGTTGAACAGCAGCGTCTCGTTCTGCGCCGCGCCATCCGCGGCCAGCGTAATTTGCCGGCCTGCGAGAACTTTGCCGCCGTCGCGCACGGCCAGCATGGCTTTTTCGCCGGCGTATCCGCGCTGGTGAAGCGTCACCCTGGCCGCAAGCCGCGAATCGGCCAGCGCGCGCGGCGCGACCACGGCATCGTCGATCTCCACGTCGCGCGCCGATTGCTCCGCGCCGAAGCCGACCGTGTGTACAGGAATCCTGCGGCTGCGAAACGTGGAGATCGTATCGAGATCGATCCCGCCGGAATTGTCGGCGCCGTCCGTCAAGAGCACCACCGCGCCAATCGGCAAATCGGCCGCTTCACCGGCGAGTTGCTTGAGGCCGTCGCCAATGCGCGTTGCGGATGCGGGCGGCGACGTTTTCAAGTCGTCAAGTTTTGAGACGCGCGAGATTTGGCGGTCGAGCCGGTAGATGCGAACCTGAAATTTCTTTTGCAGCTCGCCGAGCACGCCGCCTTCGAGCGCCTGGATGGCCCGAGCCTCGCGCGTCGCGCCACTCTCCGCAATGGACATGCTGCGCGAATCGTCCACCAGCACGGCGATGATGTTCTGCTGCGGCCGCAGCTCGGCCACCAGAATCGCCGGCTGCCACAGCAACAGCAGAACGAGCGCCGCCAGCGCAAATTGCAGCAGCCAGATCGCGCCCGCCCTCCAGTTTTTCACGGTCGAGGACGCCTCAGAAAGCTTCGCGCGAATCGGCCAGGCGAGACCCGCGCCCGCCGCCACGAGAAAAATCACGAAGACCCACCACGGCCACGCTCCCAACAGCACAAGGGAACCCTTGGAAAAAACCGCGCGCGGATATTTGAATAGAAATTCGAACATTTTCTTAAGTAGCACAGGCTTCAGCCTGTGTTCTTTTGGCTTTAGCTTTCCCCGGGTGCCCCATCCTTCGCGTTTTGTGCGAAGGGTGGGTCGGCCGCCCACAAGCGACGATCGCTCTTACCCGCCAGAGCAATCTTCACAACCTGTGCGATTCCGAAAAAGCCAGCGGCTAAAGCCGCATGGATTACTCGCACGTTACGGCACGGCTGAAGCCGTGCCGTACAAAGATTTGCAAGTTGTCACACAGGCTGAAGCCTGTGCCACCCGTACTTGTAACAATGAAAAGCCAGAATCGCGGCCGAAGTTCGCCGTCAGTGCGTCATTCCGTACATCACGTAATTGATCCCCAGACGAAACGCCAGCGACGCGAACTTCTCCGGATAGCGAGGATCGTCGGCCCATTCCCAGGCATCGCCCAGATGCATGTTGTAGCAGATGGCAACCATCACGCGGCCCCGGTCGTCCCGGATGCCGCGCCATTCCGCGACGTACCCGTCCTTCTCGTACGTCCTGCCCGTCCAGACGTACTGCTCGCCCGGCACCTGGAAACGCTCGGTTAAATCGTAAAGCACATGGAACATTTCGTCCTTGTCCGTCAGGTCTTCGATGGGACGGTCCGGGAAAACCATGAGCATGCCGTTCATGAAGTGTTCCCAGTCGGTCGCACCGTGGAAATCGTCCACCATCAGAAAACCGCCCTTGAGCAAGTACTCGCGCAGGCGCTTGGCCTCGGGCTCGGTGAACGTCCACGTTTGCACCTGCACGGCATACACCCACGGAAAATTTTCGATGCTGGAAGGCCCGTCGCTGTCGAGGTCCACCACCTGCTCAACAGGGCGGGCATTGATGCGGGTGAGCCGCTTCAGCGCGATCAGGAATTGCCGGTCGGCCTTGGGATAGTCGCGCGACCAACTTCCCCCGCGCCCATACCCTCGCGCGCTGCCGCCCGCCATCGAATAGCGAAGGCGCGACCAGGAGTATTCACTTTTTTCATTTTCACTATCGGAAGAGGAAGAAAACGCTTCCCGAGCGCCGCCATAGTCGCCGCCGTACCCGCCGCGTTGAAACGTCGCGAGGCCAGTACTCGTGCCCGATAGAAGCAGTAGCGCCGAAATAGGTACGAGGAGCCTCATGGAGGTAGCCCCTAGATAGACGGTCCGAAATCCGCCGCCGTTTCACACGTTGTCCGCAGCGACGATCAACGCCCCATGCTACTGCCAATCAAAGCACCTGCGCAAGGAGCGCGCAGCAGAGTTGCAGGTTTCGCTTTTCAGTGGCACAGGCTTCAGCCTGTGTGGTTTTGGTTTGTGNNCCAAGGTTCTCGCGTCACTTCCGACAGTGGTCTGCTTAATGACGCGAACACGGATTTGGAAGGCCATGACAGCCGTTCTTAAAGAGTCAAAAAAGGAAATTTCGGTTCAAATGCTTGTGCAAGGAGGGATCATGAGGGCTTCGCGCTGTGCTCTTTTCTTCATCGTCGTGGTTTCAATGTGGTCCGTCTCATTGCACGCCGCTACCGCACCGCACATCAGCGTTGCACTTGATGCATCCGACGCTCCGCGAAAAATATTTCACGCTCAGCTTACGATACCTGCGGTTCCAGGCACTCTGACTCTGTATTACCCCAAGTGGATTCCGGGCGAGCACGCGCCCAGCGGGCCGGTGATTAATTTGGCGGGCCTGAAGTTCACAGGGAACGGCCAACCCCTCAAGTGGCGCCGCGCCCTGGACGACAATTGGACGATTCTGGTCGAGGTCCCGGCCGGTGTTCAGGAAGTCCATGCCACTCTTGACTTTCTCTCCCCGGCCGGTGCGGACCAGGCCCTCTTTTCCGCTGCGGCTTCGGCGACAGAAAAACTCACCGTCATAAGTTGGAATCAAGTCTTGCTGTATCCCAAAGGTTGGACCGCGGACCAGCTCACATACTCCGCCTCCGTAAAGCTCCCTTCGGGATGGAAGTTCGGCACTCCTCTGACGGTGTCCTCTCAATCCGGAAATGAAATTCATTTCAGCCCCGTTTCGCTCTACACGCTGGTGGATTCCCCCGTCATTACCGGCGAATATCTGAAAATTATTCCGCTCAACCAGGGACAGAATCCTCCGGTCGAGTTGGATATCGCAGCGGATAGTCCCACGGCCCTCGATCCGCCACCGGAAGTCTGGGAGACCTATCGCAACCTGGTGAAGCAGGCATCGCTCCTGTTTGGCGCGACGCATTACAACGATTACCACTTCCTGTACACCCTGAGCGATCACGTGGCCCACTTTGGCCTGGAACACCATGAATCAAACGATAGCCGCAGCACCGAACGTACTCTGATCGATCCTGAACTAAGAATTGCACGTGCTGATCTTCTGCCCCACGAGTATGTGCACTCGTGGAACGGGAAATTCCGCCGCCCCGCCGATCTAACCACTTCCGACTATCAGCAACCTATGCAAGACGATCTTCTCTGGGTGTATGAAGGACTGACTGAATATTTGGGCGAGATTCTTCCCGCTCGCAGCGGCATGTGGACTCCCGAGCAGTTTCGCGAAGAATTGGCGCTGATCGCGGCGCAACTCGATTACCGCCCGGGAAGATCGTGGCGCAACCTGCAGGATACGGCGGACGCCGCAGCTCAGCTCTACGACGCTCCTAAAGCATGGGGCTCATACCGGCGGGATGTTGATTTCTACGATGAGGATGAGTTGGACTGGTTGTGGGTGGATTCGATCATTCGCAGCCAGACCAAAGGTGAGAAGTCTCTCGATGATTTCTGCCGCATCTTCCACGGGGCGCCCAGCAGCGCACCTGCTGTGAAAACCTATACCTTCGACGATGTAGTGAGTACGTTAAATCAAGTGGCCCCGTACGACTGGCGAAGCTTCTGGACGGAGCGGCTTACGAGCCACGGTCCACACGCTCCACTCGACGGCATCGAACGTACCGGATGGAAGCTTACCTATAATGAGACCCGCTCGGAGATGATGAAATCCTGGGAGGACATCCACGACGAAATAAACGCTTCTTTCTCCATTGGATTGATTCTGGACGCGAATTGTCTGGCGTCCACAAGCGATGGCGATTGTCGCTACGACGGCGAAATCGTGGATACCATCGAAGGCATGGACGCAGCTCGTGCCGGGATTGGTCCTGGCATGAAGCTGGTCGCCGTGAACGGACGCCGCTTTACGCCCAGCGTTTTCCGCGAGGCATTACTTGCCGGCAAGAACAGTTCGCAACCCTTGCAATTGCTGATCGAGAACACGGATTATTTCCGGACATTCAGTCTCGATTACCATGGCGGAGAAAAGTATCCGCACCTGACACGAGACGAGTCAAAGCCCGATATGTTGAGCGATATCATTCGCGCGCACTGAGACCTGTGGAGACATCTGCCCGGGGCGCGTGGGCCAACCTTTGCATGGTTTTGGAGTTGTGATGCGGGCGCCCTATCCCTGCGAATTTTCGGTAGTGGGTCCGTTTGAAATCCACCCCTATTGCATCTTCGCGTAGCTGTGGCACTATGGCAGCATGGCAAAAAAGAAGCCTACAAAGAAGTCCAAGAAACGCTCACCCAAAAAGAAGTCTGCGCCGAAACCTGATGTAAATCAGATCGCGGCGCGCATTCTGAATAGCGCAACTGCCAAGAATTGACCTGCATCAGGGGTCTATGTCCTCATACGTGATCCTGTAGATAGGCGAACAGTAATAAGTAATCGTATCAAGACCTTCCAAAGGTTGCACTACTCCAGCCTGTTCTAGTTTTTTTAGGTCAAGCCTCGCAGTTGGATAGGTTACTCCGAAGCGGTTTTTATACTGGCTAACCGTGATTATCGGTCTAAAAAAAAGCTCATCAATCAACTGGGACAACCGAACACTTCCACCTTTAATGGTCTTGCGAAATTCGATTTGCAGTTTTAAGAGCTTATCGCAACGCTTTTCTGCGTCTATTGATTGCGAAACGACTCCCTCAAGGCAGAATTTTATCCAAGCTTCCCAAGCTCCTTGAGCACTCACGTTGAAAAGCAAATCCATGTATTCTTTTTTCCGCTTCTCGAAAAAAGGGCTCATGTAAAGCCACTGGCTAGACAACCCGCACCATTCCGCTATTGCTAGAGATAAAAGAAGTCTGCCCACGCGTCCGTTTCCGTCTCGAAAAGGGTGTATAGCTTCAAATTGGTAATGAGTCAGAAAAGCTCTCACCAAAGGATCGAAGTCACTTTCCGCGTGCAGATATTTCTCAAGAGCGTCTAGCGCGTAAGGCAATTCAGTTGGCGGTGGCGGTACAAATCTGGCGGGAAATCCAATTTGGTTCTGTATTTCTCTAAATTCTCCGGGCTGCTGGTTTGAACCCCTCACACCCGACATAAGAACTGCGTGAAGCTCTTTAACTAGGCGCAGTGATAGCGGAAGATCGATTTGTCCATCTAACTTAAGTCTGAGAGCGCGACGATAGTTGTAAACCTCTTGATAGGCGTTGTTCGGATCGCTTTTAGATGTTGGATATTGTGGATCGGCCTCGAATAGAACCTGTTGCTGTGGGTCTGTATAGGTTCCTTCTAGTTGCGATGATAATTGAGCTTCTCGGCTCTGAAGTGGCTGCAAGAGAATTTCTGGATTTGGCAAATGCTTCCCTGTGCCATCCAACGAAGATAGGGATTTGCGAGCCTCTATTAGAGGCTTCCATAGGCTCGTTGGCCATGCCCACTTCGGCGGCATGGGGTCAGGAACGAATGCATATTTCAGGTCCTCATTAGTTATGGGAACTAACTTTCCTGTCATGCGCTTAGGGTCAAAGAGGTTGGTGTCCATACTCGCATCCTATCCTAGTTGATTAAAGAAATCAAGATAATATTTTAATTAAACCTTTATTATTAAAGTCGCTTGCCTCATAATTCTCTCATTATGAACCGCCTGACACCATCCAAACGCACTCAAGTGGTCGCAGCCCTAGTAGAAGGAAATTCCATCCGCGCCACTGTGCGGATGACCGGAGTCTCCAAGAATGCCATTCAACGTCTCTTGGCCGCTCTGGGACCTGTCTGTGAGCAATACCAAGATCATGCGCTGCGAAATCTGTCTTGCAGGCGCGTCCAGTGCGATGAAATTTGGTCGTTCTGCTACGCAAAGCAAAAGAACGTTCCAGTCGATAAGCAGGGGCAATTCGCTTTTCTTTCCCAAGAGCGCAGCCAGCGCGCCGTTTTTTCGTGAGAGACGGTGCGGCCCGCCTGTACGTCTTTCTTCCCCTTGCGAATGGTAGCGAGCATAATTTTGGCTTGAGTCATAATTGCAATTTCCAGGGTTCTCACAACAACTCCTTACCCTCCCGCAATCGCTCCTATGATCAGAAACGGCTCCTTGCCCGAAGTGACTTCCGTGGGCAAGGGGGCGTCGGGCGGTTCGTGGGACCAATCTTCGGCGCAGGCGAAGAAGCGCAAAAACGGGCGGCGTTCGCGGCTGACGTGGTCGCGGATCGTGCCGCGCAGCATGGGATAGGAGGTTTCGAGCGCGTCAAGGACCGAGCGTTGCGTCGCCGGGCCGTGGACTTCGATCGTCACCTCGCCGCTGACGCGCGCGAGCGTTCGCAGGTGCTGCGGCAATAGCACTCGGATCATGGCAGCGTCTGAACCTCGACGGAAAGCACGGCCGGAAGATCGCGGACAATCGTCGCCCAGTTATTTCCGGCATCGGCCGAAGCATACACCTGACCGCCGGTCGTGCCAAAGTACACGCCGCAGGAGTCGAGCGAATCCACGGCCATCGCCTCGCGCAGCACGTTGACGTAGCAATTGCTTTGCGGCAGCCCTTTGGAGAGCGGCTCCCATTCGTTTCCGCCAGTGCGGCTGCGATAGACGCGCAATTCCCCGTCCAGCGGAAAATGTTCCGAGTCGCTCTTGATGGGAATTACGTAAATGGTTTCCGGCTCGTGGGCGTGCACATCAATCACGAATCCGAAATCGGTCGGCAAGTTTCCGCTGATCTCGCGCCAGTTGTCGCCCGCGTCGTCGCTGCGCATCACATCCCAGTGCTTCTGCATGAAGAGCGTGTTCGGGCGCGAAGGGTGTTGCGCGATGCGGTGAACGCAGTGTCCGACCTCGGCATTCGGGTCCGGAATATATTGGGATTTCAGTCCTCGATTGATCGGCTTCCAGGTTCTTCCACCGTCGTCCGTCCGAAACGCTCCCGCCGCCGAGATGGCAATGAACATTCGCCGAGGATTGCTCGGGTCGAGCAGAATGGTGTGCAGGCACATTCCGCCCGCGCCAGGCTGCCAGCGCGGCCCTGTGTCGCTGCCGCGAAGCCCGGGCAATTCCTTCCACGTTTGCCCGCCGTCGGTCGAGCGGAACAAAGCCGCATCCTCAATTCCCGCGTAGACCGTGTCCGGCTCGGTTAGTGACGGTTCGAGATGCCAGACGCGCTTGAACTCCCAGGGATGCTGCGTGCCGTCATACCACTGGTGCGTGGTGAGCGGCTTGCCCGTCCGCTCCGATGCGTCGTACACAAACTTGTTGCTTTCGCCCACTGGCCCTCCACCGGGAGCAGGCGCCTCGCCCTCAGCCGATCCCGGCTGATGCCACGTCTTGCCGCCATCGTCGGACCGTTGAACAATCTGCCCAAACCAGCCGGACGTTTGCGACGCGTACAGCCGATCCGGATTAGCTGGCGACCCTTTGACGTGGTAAATCTCCCAGCCGGCAAAGTGCGGCCCGCTGATCTCCCATTTTCCCCGCTTGCCGTCGGAAGAAAGAATGAATGAACCCTTCCGAGTGCCAACCAGTACGCGCACTTTGCTCATCGCTCACGCTCCTACGTCAATTTCGCGCAATTATGCATACAATTTAACGGTCCGGCAATAGCTACTGCTGCCAGCCGCCGCCGAGGGCTTTGTAGATTTGGACGAGGGCGAGGAGTTCGTTGAGGCGGGCTTGCGCCAGGCCGAGTTCAGCGGACAGGTAATTTGTTTCGTTCGTGAGGACTTCCAGATAATTCGTGGTGCCGGCTTCGTAGCGCTTGCCGGAAAGACGGGCGGAGTCTTCGGCGGCGCGCGCGAGCAATTCTTCCTGCGCGCGGAATTCCTGATTTTGCTGGTAGGCGATCAGCGCGTCGGAAACATCGCGAAACGCGCCCTGAATGTTTTTCTGATAGGTGAGCAGCGCTTCCTCGCGCTGCGCTTCGGCCAGGCGCACGCCCGAACGAATCTGCCCGGCATTGAAAATCGGCTGGGTCACCGTTCCGGCGAATGTCCACATCCCAGCGGGACCGCTGAACAAACTGGTTAGCGCCGAACTTTGAAAGCCGGGCGCGGCTGTCAGCGAAATGTCCGGGAAATAGGCCGCACGCGCGACGCCGATCTGCGCGTTCGCCGCCGCCAGCAACTCCTCCGATTGCCGTATGTCCGGGCGGCGTTCGAGCAACTGCGAAGGAAGCCCGGCGGGGACCACCGGCGAATGCGGCTGGTCGATCAGTTCCTTGCCGCGCGGATCGATCGGGCCGGGATTATTTCCGAGCAGGACGCTGAGAAAATCCTCCTGCTGTCCGATGCGCCGCTTGAGATCGGCAATGTCCGCGGCGGCGATATAGACAAGTTGCTCCGCCTGGCGCACGTCGAGAATGGAATTGATGCCGTGCTCCTCGAGCGTTTTGGTCAGCTCGAGCGATTCCTTGCGCGAGGCCAGAGCCTTCTGCGAAATGTCCAGCTCCAGATCGAGTTCGCGAAGCTGAAAATACGCGGCGGCAACATTCGCGACGAGCGTGGCGTTCACTTCCTCGCGCGCCCATCCCGTTGCCAGCAAATTCGCGCGCGCCGCTTCCGTCGCACGGCGATACTTGCCCCAGAAATCGATATCCCAAGCGGCGGACGCGACCACTTTTCCGAGCGTCAAACCGTAGGCGGGAAACGGGCCCGTCACGGGATTGTGCAGATTGGTGCCGTTGCCGGCGGCGCTAACATTCGGAAACTGGTTGGCCCGCGTGATTCCCAGTTGCTCCTGCGCTTCGAGAACATGGGTTGCCGCGATCCGCACATCGTAATTTTGCTGGAGCGCCGTGCGAATCAACTTCTGCAACTGCTCGTCCTGAAAAACTTCCCACCACTTTTGATCGCCGAGCGATTGTGTCGATGCGCTGGACGCATCTTCCGGCGTCAGTCCACGGTAGACAGCGGGCGCGTCGGTATTCGGCCTCTTGTAATTCGGGCCGACGGTGCAGCCAGTGAAGAAAAGCGCCAGCGCGGAATACGTGAAGGAGAAAATTCGCGAGCCATGGAGAAAAGCGAAGCGTCTGGTCATCGTGGCCTAGTCTCCCGTCCCATCCTGGGCGGCGATTCGACCGCCCGAGGAAGGAATCTGAGAGTGCCCGGAATGGAAAAATGACGTGCGGTTCAAGACCTTCTCCTGAAACTCCTCGAGGTACAAATAAATCACGGGCGTCACATACAGCGTGATGAATTGCGAGACGACCAGTCCGCCGACGATCACCATGCCGAGCGGGCGGCGCGATGCGCCGTCAGCCCCGTATCCCGCGGCGATCGGCACGGCGCCGATCACGGCCGCGAGCGTGGTCATCAGGATCGGGCGGAAGCGGTCCAGGCTCGCTTCGTGAATGGCATTCTCCGCTGTTTCGCCGGCGTCCACGCGCTGCCGGGCGAAATCGACAATCATGATTCCGTTTTTCTTCACGATGCCCATGAGCATGAACATGCCGACGAACGCGTACAGCGACGCCTGCTCGCCAAAAATGTACAGCGTCAGCAAACCGCCGACGAGCGCGGTCGGCAGCGTCGAGAGCACGGTCAGCGGATGAACATAGCTCTCGTACAGAATGGCCAGGATCACGTACATCACGAACACGGCGAGAATCATCAGGATGGTCAAATCGTGCACCGTGTCGCGGAACGTCAGCGCCTCGCCCTGCAGGCTTGCGCGAATCGTGGACGGCACGATTTCCGATTCGGCCTGGGCGATAAAGTTGGTGGCGTCGCCGATCGCCACGCCCGGCTTCAAATTGAAATAGATCGTGACGGCCGTGAACTGATTCAAGTGGTTCACGTTCTGCTGGCCGAGCGTCGTTTTCCAATCGACGAGCGAGCCGAGCGGCACGAGATTTTTCCCGTCATCCGACCGTATGTAGAGCAGCGAGAGATTGTCGGCTTGCGAGCGCTCGGAATCCTGAACTTCGAGGATCACCTGATACTGATCCTGCGGCTTCTTGATTAGATAAAGATAATTTTGCGAATACGCGTTGCGGAGCAGCGTGAGAATGCGCGTTTCCGATACGCCGTAGGTACGCGCCTGATCGCGCCGGATATTGATTTCCAGGTTCGGCGTGTGATTGAAATAATCCGAAATGACCGTCGCAAATCCGGGATACTGCCGGAGCCGCGCCAGGAACTTTTGCGAGACGTCGTAAACCTGCTGCGGGTCCACTCCCGATAGCGAGTAGGCGTATTGCCCCTGATTCTGGTTCGTCGCTCCGGTGCTGATGTTCAGGACTGGCATGGGACGCAGAAACGAAAAAATCCCGGGGATGGCGCCGAGCCGGCCCATCAGGCCTCCCACCACGCTTTGAATCGGCGCGCGCACCTGCGGAGGATACAGGAAAGCAAGCAGCAACCCTTGGTTGGAACCGAGGAATTGGCCGTTGCCCGTCATGGTAAACGTGGCGCCGATCGCGGGATCCGCGCGCATGACTTGCCCCGCCTGATCCTGAAGCGCGTGCATCTGCTGGGGCGAAGAGCCTTCCTTGCCGATCATGACGCCCCAAACGAAGCTGCTATCGCCAACGGGAAGAAAAGCCTTGGGGACGGCGGCAAAGAGCAGGATCGTGCCCGCCAGGCACGCCGCCCACGTCAGCGCCGAAATCCAGCGATGCCGCAGGAACCACCAAAGCGATTTGCCGTACACGCCGAGGACGCAGTGCTCGATTTCTCCGCCGATCCGCTCGACCCAGTTTTTCCTGATGCCATGGCCGCGCTCCTTGAGCAGCCTCGCGCACATCAGCGGCGTGAGCGTCAGCGAGACAATCCCCGAAGCGAAGATCGAGACGACAATCGTGATGGCGAATTCCCGGAAAATGCGGCCCACGAGGCCGGACATGAACACCAGCGGAAAAAATACGGCTGCGAGCGAAACGGTCATGGAAAGAATCGTGAAGCTGATCTCGCGGGCGCTCTGCAGGGAGGCTTCGAGCGGCTTCAAGCCTCGCTCCATCAGGCGCACCGTGTTTTCCAAAAACACGATGGCGTCGTCCACCAGAAATCCGATGGCCAGCGTCAGCGCCATCAGCGAAAGATTATCCAGGCTGTAGCCGAAAATACGCATCGCCATGAACGTCAGCAGGAGCGAGAGCGGCAGGGCCACGGTCGGGATCAGCGTGTCGGTGGCCCGGCCAAGAAAAATGAAAATCACGCCGACGACAAGGACGAACGCAAAGATAAGCGTCGCCTGCACATCGTCAACCGAATTGACGATGGTCTGCGAACGGTCATACGTGTTCGTGACGCGCACCGATCCCGGCAGCCCTGCGCTGATCACGGGCAGAAGATCGCGGACGCTCTTGGCCACGGCCACGACGTTCGAGCCGGCCTGGCGGTTGACGGCCACGATGACCGTGGCATTCGGCTCGCCGTATCCGCGCACCCAAAACTTCATGCGAATGCGCTCGTCCTGAAGCGCATCTTCCACGTGCGCAACGTCGCGCAGAAACACGGGAGCGCCATTCGTACTGCTGACGATCAAATCCCCGTACGCTTCGGCATTCTCGAGTTGCCCATTCGGCCGGAGCAGCGCCGTGCCCGACGCGCTGTCAAATTGCCCCGCGCCCGTGTAGCTGGTCCCGTTCTTCACGGCCTCGGTCAGATCGTCCACGGAAATTCCGCGCGCCCACATTTTCGACGGATCAACCTTGATGCGCACAGCGGCCTTCGTGCCGAACACGTTCACGCTGCTCACGCCGGGCAGAATGCTGATACGCTGGCCTACTTGCGTGCTGGCGTAGTCGTACAACTGGCCGGGAGTGACCGAATCGCTGGTCAGCGCGATGTACAGCACCGGCGTGTCGTTGGGATTGGTTTTCGAATAGGTCGGCGGCGAAGGCAAATCCGTGGGCAGGCTGCCCCCGGCCTGCGAGATGGCCGTTTGCACGTCGGTCGCCGCCGCATCGATACTTTTATCGAGCGCGAACTGGAGCGTAAAACTCACGTGGCCCTGCGTGCTCTGCGAGGTCACCATCTCCAGCCCGTTGATCTGCATGAATTGCCGCTCGAGCGGCGTGGCGATATTGTTGGCGACCGTGTCGGGGCCCGCTCCGGGATAATTCGCCTGCACGGAAATCACCGGATAGTCCACCACCGGCAAATCGTTGACCGGGAGGCGCAGATAACTCAGCACGCCGAAAACAATGACGGACATCGTCAGCACAGCCGTCATCACCGGGCGGCGAATGAATGGTTCGGAAAGGTTCATGGATTCCCCGCCGGTTGCGCCGCGGGCGCGTCCGGAACCACGCGCACTTTGCCGCCGGGCATCACGCCGATCTGGCCATTCAGGACCACGCGCTCGCCGGGCTGAAGGCCCTGTTCGACGACCACCATTTCTCCCTGCCTCTGTCCGAGCTTCACGGGCCGCATTTCGGCGGTCGAATCCGCTTTGACCACATATACAAAAGGACCTTCCGCCGAATCCTGCGCCACAGCCGCAGGCACAAGCACGGCCTTCGGCAGAGACGCCAACACGAGCCTGACGTTCACGAACTGCCCGGGCCAAAGATGGCGGGAGCCGTTTTGCACCGTGGCGCGAAGCATGACCGTTCCGCTGGCGCTCTGCACGGAATTATCGAGAAACGTGAGCTGCCCAACTTCGGGCTTCGCGTCGTCCGGCAAACGCACTTCCACTTTGAGCTCGCGCTTTGCGGCGTTGCGCTGCACCTCGGAAAAATCGCTTTCCGTGACCGTGAAGTCGGCGTAGATCGGGTCCATGCGTTCGACGCTCAACAGCGTCGTCGTGTTCGCGGTCACGACGTTTCCGGTATCGACGAGGCGCCGCCCCGCGCGGCCATCGATCGGCGAACGAATCGCGGTGTACTCCAGATTCAGGCGCGCGGATTCCACAGCGGCTTCATTTTGTTTGACCTGAGCCTCGCCCACGTCGACGGCATTCTTCCGCGTGTCGTAATCCTGCCGCGCGATCGCCTTCGACTCGATCAGGTCCTGCACACGGGCAAATTGAATCCGCGCAAAATCCAGCGCCGCCTTCGACTGCGCGAGATTGGCCTGCGCCGCATTGAGCTGCGCCTCGAACGGACGCGGATCGATCGTAAACAGCGGATCGCCCTTCTTCAGGTCAGCGCCGTCCGCGAAATGGATTTCCATGATCTTGCCGGACACCTCGGGCTGGATCGACACGACTTCCCGCGCAACAGTTCGTCCCACTTCATCGAGGTAAAACGGCACGTCCTGCGCCGCGGCCGTCACGACCGTCACGGCCGAAGGCGGCCGCTCAAACGGCGGCGGATCTTTCTTTGCGCAAGATGTCAGCAGCAGGCCCGCAGCACAGGCCAGATAAAATGTCTTGTTCCGGCGGAGCATCAATCTCCTATCGCTTCCCAAAGGTGTACGTTCTAAACTTTATATAGTACGACACCTTGTATCGGATGCGTCAGACCTTAGATCGGTGACTTTAAATCGGCGCCTGTCATCAATTTCTTCAGCACCTTCAGAGCCTGTGTGGCTACTGTCAAATCTTTGTAGGGCACGGCTTCANNTTCGAAGCCGAGTTGCCACGCAGGCTCTTCAGACTGTTTTCAGATGCGTGTGCAAACCAACGCGTTACATGGAGTGTCATTTCAGTCGGGAGATTCTCGTACGCTGCAAAAAGGCCCCGGGTCTGAAGACCCGGGCTACAGCTTTAGCGAGATGTTGGGGGATTGCTGTAGCCCGCCTCTTCAGAGGCGGGGACTTCCGCCAGCCCATGCAAAACATTCCAATCCAAACCTCCAACCCCGCCCGCATGGATCGCGGCGAACCATCCTGCGCGCCTCAAAACCCGGCTTCGAATTCGCGGAAGCGGTGCTCCAGTTCCCACTGCTGCTGCGCCTTTTCGCTGGACTTGAGGAATGCCGCACAGGCGGCGGGTGGTTTCGAGCCGCCCAGGATGTCCGCCGCGCAGGAGGCGTTCGCGCGCGTGAACGTGTCCGGCGCGCGCCACAGGCTCGCGCCGGGAAGAAAATTGTGTTCGAGTCCGGTGCGCACCATCTGCTTCAGGTCCGCATAGCTCAGTGCATAGGTACCGGCGGCGCGCGCGTATTCGTGCGTCATGTCGATGCGCGAGACGCCTTCGTCGTCGGTCGAAAGCGCCACGGGGACGTGAAATTTGCGGTAGATCAGAAGCGGATGATCTTTCCCCGCGACGCCAAGAATCCCGTCGTTGCTGGTGAGGTTGATTTCGACCATCACGTGTTTCTCGGCCATCTCTTTCAGCAATTCGTAGGGGCGATCCTCGTGCATCACGTCGACACCGTGGCCGATGCGCTCGGCATGTGCCTCCTCGACCGCCAGGCGAATGTGGCAGCAAAGTCCCTCGGGCGGCACAAGTCCGGGCGCGAGTTCGCCAGCGTGCAGGCTGATGTGCACCTTGGGATAGAGGCCATGCAGGAAGCCAACGATCTTCATGTGCAGCGCGTAGTCGGCCATCGAGATCGTGCCGTCCTCGGGCATCACGTAGTTGATGCCCACAAAGCGCGGGTCGGCCGAAGCGACTTCGAAGCCGAGCAGCGTTTGCGCGAAGACCTGCTCCTTCGGAAACCCGCGCAACACCTGATAGAGGTAACGAATCTCGACTTTGCAGCCGGGCATTTCCTCGCGCGTGCCGCAATGCTCGCGCGCGCGGCGGGAGGCTTCGGCCTCATCGCGCCCGTCGCGGGCCACGGCAACGTCATCGCGCAGGCCGCGTGCGAGCAGCTGGTCGCGAAGCTGGCCGAGATCGTCCATCCATCCTATCTGTTTCGCGATCTGTATCGTGTGGCCGAAGCCGGGCGTTTCCATGAGTTCCATGTACTGCTCGTTTTGCGCGGCGGCGCGAGAAGCGACTTCGTCCAGCCATTCGCCAGCGTGGCGGCGGCTTATCCCTCCAAATTTTCCAAACGTATCGAAGAAATGGTCATGCCCGCTGACGCCGGGCGAGGGAACGAAGCTGCGCATGGAAAACGCGTTGATAAGCGCATCGTACAAATTCTGATCGTGGAACGCCCGCTCCGCGGCCGCCTGTCCCGCGCCGCACACGGGCTGCGGCGCGACAAACGCATGGCTGGCCAGATCCACGCACAGGCCATCCTCGACGGCGTCGCGAATAAACGTTTCGGCGTAGATTCCGCCGCTCAGGTGATAGTGCAGGTCCGCGCCTTTGGGCATCTGGGCGAGAAACGCTTCCAGATCGAGCGGGTTCGCGCGCGCCGTTTCGTACGCGCGAGCGGCGCGCCGTTCAGGCGCGCCTTGCGCCGCTGCGGCTTTCGCGGAATCGGTTTGCGCCGCCGTGAACAGCGGACAGAGCAGGAAGAAAGCCATGCCGACACGAAATGGCCGGCGAATGCCATGAACTTTTGCGCTGGTCACGGTTTGCTCCTTTTTTTAGTAGCGCGGGCTCCAGCCTGCGGGGGTTCGTGCTTGCAGGGTCAAAACCCGCAGGCTGAAGCCCGCGCTACCAAAATGTTTCCTAGACGCGGGGATGCCACGCGCGCCAATCATTTGCGCGCTCGTAGGAAAACGCGATGCGCAAGAGGGAAACTTCATCGAAAGCGCGGCCAATCAATTGCAATCCGACGGGCAGGCCATTGCGCGTGAATCCGCAAGGAATGGAAATCGCCGGAAGCCCCGTGAAATTCGCCGGGCGGCAATGGCCGACGATGGCGGAGCGCACGCCAATTGTTTCTCCATCGATCTGGATGGATTCGGCGCCGATGAGCGGCGCGGGAACCGGAACCGTGGGCGCGACGACGGCGTCCACATCCCGAAAGGCCGTGTCGAATTCGGCGAGCAAGCGCTTGCGCACATCAAACCCCGCCAGATAACGGTGCGCCGGAACGTTTCGCCCCGCGTCGATTCGCTGGCGCACTTCCTCGCCATATTCGCCGGCGCGCGCCGGGAAATATCCGGCGGCTTCGTGCACATGCAGCGCCTCGGCGAGCGAAATTTCGGTGGCCGCATCGAGCGATTCCTTCAAGTGCGGCAGCGAAACTTCCCGCACCACCGCACCGCGTTTTTCCATGTCGCGCACGGCCGCTTCCGTGGCGCGGCGCACTTCGGCGTCCACCGTTTCCCAAAAATGTTCGCGCGGGCGTCCCAAGATAAATTTGCGCAGAGGCTTGCGCAACGCGCCTCGATAATCCTCCACCGGCTTCGCCGAACAGGCTGGGTCCAGAGGATCGCGTCCGGCGATCAGCCCCAGCAGGATGGCGGCGTCCGCAACGCTGCGCGCCAGCGGGCCAACATGGTCGAACGGGGGCGACAGCGGCATGGTGCCAAAGACGCTGACGCGCCCGAAGGTCGGCTTCAGACCAACGGTCCCGCAAAACGCGGAGGGGACGCGAATCGATCCTCCGGTATCGGTTCCGACCGAAGCCGCGCAAAGGCCAGCGGCAATCGCCACGGCCGAGCCCGCGCTCGATCCGCCGGAAATCCGGTCGAGCGCCCACGGATTGTGCGCGGGGCCGTAGTGCGCGTTGCCTCCGGTGATTCCGTAGGCAAATTCGTTCATGTTTGTTTTGCCGATCAGGACGGCACCCGCGCGAGCCAGCCGCCGCGCGACGGTCGCGTCCTCGGACGGAATGAAATCGCGCAGAATTTTCGATCCCGCGGTCGAACGGATTCCGCGCGTCCAGATATTGTCCTTGAGCGAGAGCGGAATGCCGAGGAGCGGAGAATGTGTGCCCCGCGATCCGCGACGCGCGAGCAATTGTTTTTCCGCGCGGCGCGCCGAGGCGAGAGCGTGTTCTCCGGTGACTGTCAGAAACGCGTTCAGCGCAGGATTTTGCCGCTCGATGCGCCGCAAAAACAGTTCGGTCAGCTCGACGGGCGAAATTTTGCGCTTTGCCAGCAGCGCGGCCAATTCCTCGATGGTTGCGAACGCGAGCGATTCTTCAAGCGATTCTTTAGGCGATTCTTCAGGGGTCATGGTTAGAAAAGTTTCTCCTGCCGGCGCAGATTTCCGAACGTCCCGATATTCGCGATGATCAGCGCGACGCGAAATTGATTTTCCGTGCGGATCTGCCCGAGCGCAAGCCGCGCGTATTCAAACGCAATGCCGCAGCAGGAACCGTTATAGCCCGCCTGCATAAACTCGTTCTGCGGAACGTGCTGCTGCACATCGTAACCGAAGCCGAACGACGCATTCCAGCCGCGGCGGTTCAAGTCCCCGTAACCCGCCTGCACGCGGATTTGATTCGCGACCGGCTGCAGGTCAACCGGATTGTCGATGGAAAAATGCGCCACGGTAAAATTGAAACGCTGCGTGGGATGAATTTTGAGCAGCGTGCCGGCCGTGGTGATCTTGTGCAGAACGGTATCGTAGTCGAGGCGCACCTCGGCGTCGAAGTTCCCGCCGGGCGTAATCAGCAGGTCGCTATCGATGGGAGAAAAGTGGCGCGGCTCGTCCGCAAACGCAAACGGCGTGATCGAGTCCAGCGCCTGGAAAACGTTGCGCGTCCCGGGAACGAGCGCGCCGTTAAACGTGGGATCGAAATAATATTTTTGCGCGACCTTCCAGCTGACCAGTTCATCGGCCTGGCCGTCTCCGCCCCGGTGGAACAGCCGCTGCGTGATGGAATACATGAATTCATTCGTGTCCGTGAGCGTTTCGTCCTCGTCAAAACGAATGAAGCGGTCGAATTGATTCACGCCCCGCACATAGTTGTATTCGATTTCAGGATCAATCGTGTGTTTCCATTTCCCGCTTGGCGTTTCCCACACGCGCTCGATCGTCGGCGGGCGGATATCAACGCTCAACTCGCCTGTCGTCCGCCGCGTGGGATCGCTCATCGGCGTTCCCCCAACTAATTGCGCGCCGTAACTCGTCGTTCGCACCGTATAGCTTGTCGTGACTCCCAGCCAGGGGCCCCAGTGCAGCGGCAAAACAACTCGCGGCGCGAATTCCGAGCGTTCCACGAACGCCGCGGTGTCGATGCCGGGCACCACGCTTTGCACGCCGGTCACCGAATTCGTCAATAAATTTTCATCGCTGCGATGAACGGCGCCAGCAAACGCATCGCCTCCAAAATAAATCGGCACGTTTTTCCAGGGAGATTGATCAACCGAAGCGAAACGCGCCTCGGGAGCGGCGCGCAAATCGACCGCGACTTCCGGCTGGGCATTCAGAAAGTTTTCATAACTGTTCGAGGCCAGATTCACGCTGAATCCGCTGAAATTATTGGTCAGAAACGCCGCGCTGCGCACTTCCGAGTTCACCGCCTGTCCGAAGGTCGGCGCAAACGCCAGCTGAAAGGTGAGCGAGGAGAGTTGATTGAGATCGGCGACGGCGCGCCAGCCGTCGTGCAGTTGCGCGGTGAGCTTAAATTGCACGCTGTGGCCGCCCTGGTTGACAAGCTGCGTTGAGGAAGCGCCCGAGGAGTTGACAACCGTCTCGGGCAAGCCGCGATCGATCACGCCAAAATATCTTGCCGAGATGTCCACATTTTCCCAGGGCTTGGCGCGAAATTCGACGTTTTGCTGCCATCCGCGGCGGCTGAGATAGGTTGCGCCCAGCGTGGCGTCGGTCCAATCGCGCGGCGCCCAGTAATAGCCGTCGCCCAGAATGATTCCCTTGATCGACGTGTCGCCAATCTCCGGCATCAGGAATCCGGATAGCCGCAGATCGCGTCCCGCCGGCAACTTTGTGTAGGGCATGTAGAGCAGCGGAATTTCCAGAACGCGAAAGTTCGCGTTCACCAGAGCGACAGAGCGATCCACACGCAGCGTGGCATGCGTGGTGAAAAATTTCCAAATCGTCTGATCCGGCTCGCACACCGTCAGCCAGGCGTGCTCGATCGAGTACGTGCGCGCGTCGAGGCGGCGCACTTCCTGGGCTTCGAAGACCAGGGGATTCGGCGACACCAGCACGTTGGCGTTCGGATTGCGCTCCACCGTGATTTCCCCGTGCACATGCACAAAGCGGCCTTCACCCGTGCGCATGTTGAAATCGCCGGATTCCGCCGTCATGTGCTGCGTATCCGTATCGAACAGTACGTGCCCGTGAACGACGACGTCGTAGGTCTTCGTGTTGTACTGCACATGATCGGCGCGCAAGCGAAGATTTCTATACTGGATTTCGACCTTGCCGTCAGCGAAGTAAAAATCCCCTTCCTTCCGCTGCTGTTCGGCTTCAAGCCGCACGCTGGCTGGGCCCTGCAGCGATGGCGTGCGGGTTCCCTGCGCGGCGGCCGCAGGGAGCGCCCCAAACGGCAGAGCAATGCCGGCGATCAGCGCAAGGAGAGCGCGTCTCCGGCAAGCCGCTCCGATTTTTTGTAAGAGTCCCATGCCCCGCCGCCCATTGATCAGGAAAAAAGAATGCCTGAAAGGGCTTAATAGAAAATAGCTCGTTAGCCTAGCATTCCCCCTGAAGGCTTACAATCGTTCCCGGTGGCACCCGGCGTGCGGCATGAAAGTGAAAATCGGCATTCTCCATGTGGGGCACGCAATCGTCCGCTGACACGACACAAACAGATTTTCTCACCTTGCTTCAGAGCCTGTGTGCCAACTCACCTCCGGAAGATCTGGGTGCCCCATCCTTCGCGCCTTTTGCGAAGGGTGGGTCCGTGCCGGTGGATCGACGCAGGAAACGAAAAATAGGGAGCAAGACCCCACCCTTCGCAAAAGGCGCGAAGGATGGGGCACCCACGGAAACAGACAAACCCATGGAATAGAGAAATTCCTCGCTTCGCTCGAAATGACAGAATCACGGGCTTTTTCCGCAGCCTGTAAAGCCGTGCCCCACAAAGATTTTCCAGTTGGCACACACGCTGTTTAGATTGCGATGGATGCGCGCCGGGCTGCCCGGGTTGTTACATTTTCGACAATCGCGATACAAATCATGAAGCAAATCTTCCCTCCCAAAGCCGCGCTGCTGATAGAATGCCCGCGACTCCCGACTTCCGTTCGGCGAGACATCCGCAGCGCAAAACGGAACGGTGATAAAAACCTGTGAGTATTGCGGCGCCGTTCATGGCGATCCGTCCGGCGTTTGCCACTTTTGCGACGTGCCACTTGGCTCGTCTGGACGCGCGCCCATTCCCAATCGCGTTGCGCCAGCCACCGAAGGAAATCTGGCTGTCGATCCGGAATGGCGGCGCGAAGTTTCCACCCGGCTTCAGGATTATCGCGTCCGCCGCCGCGGCACTGCCGTCTCCGATCTGCAAACGGCTTTGCCGTTCGAATCCTTTGCGCCCATTCCCGTGGAATCCCACGCCGTGGAAACGGAACTGGTCTTGCCCGCGCCTCCCAGACAGGCTCACGGCCCGCGCAAACTTCGCAACGAGAGATTCGAAATTCCCATTCCCAGGATGGAGACCGTGCCCCATGCGGGCCATGCTCACGGGCCCGTCCTTGCGCGACATGGCGCGCACGTGGGTCATGAGCGCCTGCATTCCGTGGCTTCGCTCACGGACCGCCGCAAGGCGGCTGTGCGCGACGCGGCGCTGCTGCTCGTCAGCTACGGAGGGATCCTCGGGTTCTTTGCGGCGCTGGGCGGCCATATCGGCCTTAACAAAATCGACCTCGCCGTGACCGGGGCCACGTTTGCGGTCTTCTATGCCCAATATTTCGCGCTGTTCACATTCTTTGGAGGCAGGACGCCGGGGATGATGCTGTGCGGATTGCGCGTCGTCGGCTTTGACGGCGGCACGCCCACGCTGCGCCAAATGGCGTGGAGAAGTTTTGGCTATTTGATTTCCGCGGGGACATGCTTCCTGGGTTTTGTGTGGGCGCTCCTCGACGAAGAGGGCCTTTGCTGGCAGGACCGCATCTCCGAAACCTATCTCACGCCAATCCAGCCGGAAACCCAAACCGATAATCAGGTGGCGTAGGCTTCAGCCTGCGCAGTCAAGCAGGGCGAAGCCCGCGCCGCGCACTGCCTTGAACAAGGAAAACCGCGGGCTTACGCCCTGCGTCACAGCGCAGGCTGAAGCCTACGCCACACCGTCTCACACAAATAATCAGGATGCGTCTTGCGCCGGCGCCGGCGGCGCCATCAGGCCCTGCGCGGCGATGAGTTCGCGCGCCGGGCCGCGCAGCGCCGGCCACTTGCGCGCAAATGCCAGCCCGCCAAGGCAGGCAGCGAGGCCGCCAATTGCAACCGTCACGGGTGCGCCAATGCGACCCGCCAGCGCGCCGGCCAGAAGCGAGCCAAAAGGCGACATGCCCAGAAACATCATCGAATACATGGACATCACGCGCCCGCGAAGCTGGTCCGGCACCATCGCCTGAAGAAGCGTGTTCGTAGCCGTAAACTGCATCATCATCGTGAATCCACAAAGAATCAGAATCGTAAACGAGACCCAAAACCAGCGGGACGCGCTAAACAGAACCAGCGAGACGCCCAACCCCGTTGTCGAATACGCCACGATGCTCCCCAGCGCGCGCAACTGCTGGCGCATGGCAATCGCCAGCGCGCCGAACATCGCTCCCACGCCCACCGCGCCCATCAACCAGCCGTATGCCGAAGCCCCGCCATGCAGAATTTGCACCGCAAAAATCGGCATCAGCACGCTGAAGGGCAGCGCCATGAAACTCACGACTCCCAGCAGAACGAGCAGCGCACGAATGGGTTTGGTGTGCCGCGCGAAACGGAATCCCTCGCGCAGTTTTTTGAGCGGAGAGGCGCCGTCGTGCGCGGCCTTCGACTTCTCAATGCGCATCATGCACAGGCCCGCGATCACCGCCAGATAACTCACGCCATTCAGCAGAAAGCACCAGCCCTCGCCGACCACCGCCACCAGGATGCCGGCAATCGCGGGGCCCGCTACGCGCGCGCCGTTGAACATCGACGAATTGAGCGCTATCGCGTTCAGTAGATTCTCGCGCCCCACCATCTCGATCAGAAACGATT
>PLUM01000082.1 GCA_003165465.1 Acidobacteriota bacterium | reverse complement strand
GACCGGTTGAGCTGGCAGGCGTTATCGGAAACTGACCCACTGCGCCACGTTGGGTCCGATTGACTCCCCTTGCGCTGGACGATAGCATGATGGTTTCCGCTTCCACACGGATTGGAGACGAGAGGCGCGCCCATGGCGGCTGAAACCAAATCGGGGACCGTGCTCGACCGCATCATCGATGCGCGCCGCGTCGCGATCGCGCACCGGAAGAAAACCGTTCCGGAGACGGCGCTGCGTTTTGGGGCGAAGCACGCGAAGCCCGTGCGCGATTTTGCCGCCGCGCTGACGCGCGATTCCCTGAATGTGATCGCTGAATTGAAGAAGGCATCGCCTTCGCGCGGCTTGATCCGCGCGGATTTCGATCCGGTGGCGTTGGCCAAGGGTTTTGAGGCGGCTGGAGCGGCGGCGCTTTCCGTGCTGACCGAAGAGGAATTTTTTCAGGGCGAATTGAAATACATGCGCGACGCGCGCGCGGCCGTCGGCCTGCCGGTGCTGCGCAAGGATTTCATCGTCGATCCGTGGCAGGTATGGGAAGCGCGGGCGACGGACGCCGATTCATTTCTGCTGATCGTCGCGGGGCTCACCGATGCGCTGCTCGGCGAATTGCTGGCGCTGGGCCGCGAACTGGGAATGGAGCCGCTTGTCGAAGTGCACACGCGCGAGGAACTGGCGCGGGCGCTCGTGGCGGGCGCGCGCATCGTCGGCGTGAATAATCGCAATCTTCGCACGCTCGAAGTGCGCGTCGAAACGTCCATGGAATTGATCGAGGCCATTCCCGACGAATGCGTCGCCGTGTGCGAATCTGGCCTGCGCTCGCACGAGGATCTGGTGCGCCTACGGGCCGCGGGATTTGACGCCTTCCTGATCGGTGAATATCTCATGGCGCAGCCGGATCCGGGTGCGGCGCTGCGCAAATTGCTGGGTGCTTAACGTAACGTGGACTTCAGCCTGCGGGGCAACTCGATTTCGAAACGGCCAGCGGCTAAAGCCGCATTGATTTTGCACACTTTACGGCACGGCTGAAACCGTGCCCTACAAAGATTTAACAGTTACCACCCAGGCTGAAGCCTGCGCTACAAAAATCTCATGACGACTCGTGTTAAAATTTGCGGGATCACCACGTGGGCCGATGCGCGGCTGGCCATTGACCTGGGAGCTTCCGCGCTGGGATTTAATTTTTATCCGCCCAGCCCGCGCGCCATCAGTCCAGCGGACGCGTGGAGCATCATTCGGCGTCTGCCGCCATTTGTGGAAACGGTCGGTGTGTTTGTGAACTGGCCGCCGCTGGTGGTGGATGCGCTGGCGCGGGCCGTGCGGCTCGGATCGGTGCAGCTTCACGGAGCGGAATCGCCCGCGGAAGTGGCGGAATTGGCTCGAAAGCATCGGGTGATTAAGGCGGCACAGGTAAAGGACGGATTCCGCGTCGCGTCGATTGCCCGGTACCGCGCGGCTGATGCGATACTCTTGGATGGATTTGCGCGAGGATTGCTCGGCGGCACCGGCCGCACACTGAATTGGAAACTTGCGCGGACCGCGAACAAATACGCGCGGATTATTTTGGCGGGCGGGCTGACGCCGGAAAATATCGCGGAAGCGATTCGTGTCGCGCAGCCGTATGCCGTGGACGTTGCCAGCGGCGTCGAAGCGCGGCCCGGCCGCAAGGATCCCGCAAGATTGCGGGCGTTGTTCGCGGCGGTGGATTCCGCGCGCGCATAAATTTTGGTGTTCGAGTTTTTGTAGCCCCCCTCTTCAGAGGCGGGGGTTTTCGTCGCCGGCAGCAAGATGTAAGCAACATGCGGCATCCGATGGGCGAATATGCGCGGGAGTGCCGAAAATCCCCGCCTCTGAAGAGGCGGGCTACAGTAACGGGCACCGCAACGGGTACAGCAACGGAATTACCGCTCGATGGATAAAGGGAAACGATGAGCACCGCTGCACAGATTTGGCCGGACGCGAAGGGCCGCTTCGGTCCTTACGGGGGCCGCTACGTTCCGGAAACGCTCGTGGCGCCGCTCGAGGAACTCGAACGCGCGTACGATGACGCGCGCAAGGACCCGAGTTTCCAAAAAGAACTCGACTACCTGCTCAAGAATTTTGCCGGGCGGCCCACGCCGCTGCAGTTCGCTTCGCGGCTGACGGAGCATCTGGGCGGACCGCGTATCTACATCAAGCGCGAGGATTTGCTGCACACCGGCGCGCACAAGATCAACAACTGCATTGGCCAGGGATTGCTGGCCGTGCGCATGGGGAAGCGTCGCGTGATTGCCGAAACCGGCGCGGGCCAGCACGGAGTCGCCACGGCGACGGTTGCGGCGCGTCTGGGCCTGGAATGCGTGGTGTACATGGGCGTGGACGACATGGAGCGGCAAAAGCTCAACGTCTTCCGCATGAGACTCCTGGGCGCGGAAGTGGTGGGCGTGAATTCCGGCACGCGCACGCTCAAGGACGCGATCAACGAAGCGATGCGCGATTGGGTCACGAACGTGCGCAGCACACATTATTTGCTTGGCTCGGTTTTGGGAGCGCATCCGTATCCGATGATGGTGCGCGATTTTCACCGCGTGATTGGCATCGAAGCGCGCGCGCAGATTCTGGCGGCGGAAAAACGTTTGCCGGACCTGCTCGTCGCGTGCGTCGGAGGCGGCTCGAACGCGATTGGCTTGTTCCACGCGTTTCTGAACGATTCGTCCGTGAAAATGCTGGGCGTCGAAGCCGGAGGACGCGGCACGACGCTTGGCGAGCACGCCGCGCGCATGGCTGCGGCGGCAGGATACTCGGGCGCGCGGCCCGGAGTGCTGCAAGGAACGTATTCGTACGTTTTGCAGACAGCCGACGGGCAGATTGCGAACACGCATTCGGTCTCGGCGGGGCTGGATTATCCGGCGATTGGGCCGGAACATGCATGGCTTGCCGACCAGCACCGCGCGGAGTACACGGCCGTGAGCGACGATCAGGCGGTGGCCGCCGCGCGAACCCTTGCGCGGATGGAGGGCATCATTCCGGCGCTTGAATCGGCTCATGCGCTCGGTGAATTGATCACGCGCGCGCCGAAAATGTCCCGCGACGCGATCGTGATTGTGAATCTTTCGGGCCGTGGCGATAAGGACATGGAAATCCTGGCCCGCTACCTGTGACGGGTTTGGTAGCACAGGCTTCAGCCTGTGTTCTTTTGAATTTAGCGTGCCGCAACGTAAACCACACAGGCTAAAGCCTGTGCTACTTTTTGAAATGGCTCATGCGACCAAAAACACGAGTGCCACGATGACGAATCCATCACGAATCTCGCGCCGATTTGCCGACTTGCGCCGAACCGGCGAAATGGGCCTGGTCGCGTATCTCACCGCGGGCGATCCGTCGATGGCTGCGACCGAGCAGTTTGTGCTCGCGATGGCGGAGGCCGGAGCGGACGTCATCGAACTGGGCGTGCCGTTCAGCGATCCGGTGGCCGATGGGCCGGTGATTCAACGCGCCAGCGAACGCGCACTGCGCGCGGGCGCGACGCTTGCCGGCGTGCTTGCGCTCGTGAAATCGCTGCGCGCGAAGACCGAAGTGCCGCTCGTGTTGTTCAGCTATTTCAATCCGGTTTTGCAGATGGGGCTTGAGAAATTCGGCGGCGCGGCAAAAGCGGCGGGCGCCGATGGCGTGCTGATTACGGACCTCACGCCCGAGGAAGCGGGCGACTATCGCCGGGACATGTCCGCGCGCGGACTGGACACGATTTTCCTTGCCGCTCCCACATCCACCGACGAGCGGCTTGCGATCATCGCGAAAGCGACGAGCGGATTTCTGTACCTGATTTCGCGGACCGGCGTGACCGGCGCGAAGGACCAGCTCGCGGACGAATTGCCGGCGCTGGCGCGGCGCGTGCGGCGTTTCACCGAGCTGCCCCTGGCCATCGGTTTCGGAATTTCGCTGCCGGGGCATGTGTCCGTGCTCGGAGGATTGGCTGACGCCGCCGTGGTCGGTTCAGCGCTGGTCGAGGAGATCGAGCGCGCGGGAAGCGTGGACGCGGCGGCCGCGGCGCTGGCCGCGCGCATCAAGCTGCTGAAAGGCGCGGCGACGGCCGGGATGAGCCGGCGGGAGCCAAAAGCATGAGCGTGCCGGATAAGAACGTGGAAGGCTGGCGCCGCAAAATCGACGAAATCGACCGGCGTCTGGTCGAGTTGCTGAACGAGCGCTCGAACTGCGTGGTGGAAATTGGGCGGATCAAGCAATTGTCGGGCGAAGCGCTCTATCAGCCGGATCGCGAGAAGCAGGTGCTCGACGGCGTGGTACGGGCAAATCCCGGGCCGCTTCCGGACGCCGCGATTCGCCGCCTGTTCGAGCGGATTTTGGATGAAGCGCGATCGGTGGAGCGCACGGTGATGCACGGCAGCGACGGAAAAAAAGAAGGCTAGCTTCGTATTTAGCACTGACGAGACGAAGTTTTTTGTAGCGCCGGCAGGTTTTCCGGTCACAGGAAAAGTGAAAAGGGCCGGCGAGACGACGGCGCTACCAAACGTCTCGATTACGGGTGGCCTGCGGAAACGTAAACGCTTGTGGGCGACGAATTTTACGAAGAGAACAGGAGTTGAGATGGTTGTCGTGATGCAGGAAGGCGCGAAAGAGGAGCAGATCCAGCACGTCATTGACCGCCTGGTGTCGATGGGGTTCGACATTCACCGTTCGACCGGGGCGTCGCAAACGGTACTGGGCGCCGTGGGCGTTCCCGCGGATTTCGATCCGAGGGACGTCGAAGTGCTCGATGGCGTTAAGCAAGTCGTGCGCATCACGCATCCTTACAAGCTGGCGAGCCGCGCGTTTCGCCCCGAGGGCAGCGTGATCGAGTTGCCGCGCGGCGTGAAATTTGGCGGCAAGGAAGTGGTCGTCGCCGCGGGGCCGTGCTCGATCGAGACTCCGGAACAGATTGGCGTGATTGCGGAACGCGTTAAGAAGGCGGGCGCGAAGATTTTGCGCGGCGGAGCGTTCAAGCCGCGCAGTTCGCCGTACAGTTTTCAGGGGCATGGCGAAAAAGGCCTCATCATGATGCGCGAGGCCGCGGAAAAAAGCGGCCTGCTCGTTTGCAGCGAGGTGATGGACGCTTCGCAGATTCAGTTGATGCTGCCGTACGTGGATATTTTCCAGGTCGGCGCGCGCAACATGCAGAACTATTTCCTGCTCCGCGCGCTCGGAACGGTCAGCAAGCCCGTGCTTCTCAAGCGGGGCATGTCCGCGACGATCGAGGAACTTTTGTTGAGCGCCGAATACATTATGGCCGGCGGCAACCACAACGTGATCCTGTGCGAGCGCGGCATTCGCACGTTTGAAACCGCCACGCGCAACACGTTCGATATCGCCGCGATCCCCGTCATCCACCAGCTCTCGCATCTCCCGATTGTGGCTGATCCGTCGCATGGTGTGGGGATTCGCGACAAGGTTCCTCCCATGGCGCGGGCCGCGGTCGCCGCCGGAGCCGATGGGCTGATCCTCGAAGTGCACAACGATCCGGAACATGCGTATTCGGATGGCGCACAGTCGCTCTACTTCGAACAATTTGAAAAACTCATGGCCGAACTTCGCATCATCGCTCCCGCCGTCGGCCGGACCATCGCATAAGCCATGGCCGACTCCTTCCACCGTGCCGCAATTGTTGGAACGGGATTGATTGGCGGCTCGTTCGCCCTCGCGCTTCGCAAATATTCTCCGGACACGGTGGTTGTCGGCTGGGACAGGCCGGACGTGTTGCGCCAGGCGCTCGATCGCGGCGCGATCCACGAAGGGATTTCCGAACTTTCCGTGGCCGTTTCCGGATCGGACTTGATTTACGTGGCGCTTCCGGTGGGCCACACCATCGAGTTCCTTCCGGAAATCGCGCGATTCGCCCCGGCGAATGCGCTGGTCACGGACGCGTCCAGCACGAAGCGGTCGGTGTGCGTTGTTGCGGCGGAATCGTTTCATGCCGGTGGGGCGCATTTTCTGGGCGGACACCCGATGGCGGGAAAAGAAATTTCGGGAATCGCCGCCGCCGATGTGGAATTGTTTCGCGGCTCGAAATATGCGCTGATCGCCCCGTCCGCGGGGGGAAAGTCCAGGACGGAGCGCGGGCCGCGCGTTGCGGAATTCGTCGCGCTTCTGGAAAAACTTGGCGCGGAGCCCGTGTGGTTGGAGGCCGAGGTGCATGACCGCGCCGCCGCCGTGGTCTCGCACCTTCCGCAGCTTCTCGCGGTTGCGCTCGCGGGAGTGGTCCGTGGCCAGACGGACGATACTGGGTTGCCAGTCACGCTCGCGGGCCGCGGGTTGCGCGATGCGCTGCGGCTGGCGGGAAGTCCGTATTCGGTCTGGCGTGATATCATTCTCACGAACAGCGACAATCTGGAGCATGTGCTGGATCAAATGATCCAGGCTTTGGAGCAGGTTCGGAGCGAGTTGCGGACGCGCGTGCTCGAGGACGAATTCTCGGCCGCCGGAGAACTGTACAAGATTCTGCGCAACATGCAGTAAACTGTCCGCGCTAAATCGCGGATGCATCTCATTTTTTGGGGAGCCGGATTCGATGGATAAACGGGTAGCCAACGCCGATGTGGCGATCGAAAAGCTTTTCGACGGCGCCACCATCCTTTCGGGCGGATTCGGGACGTGTGGCGTTCCCGAAAACCTGATTGCCGCGGTGCACCGCAAAGGCACGAAAAATCTGACGGTGGCCTCAAACAACGCGGGCACGATGGATGCCGGCCTGGGCCTGCTGCTCCAGACTCATCAGATCCGGAAAATGATTGCCAGCTACGTGGGTGAAAATAAACTGTTCGAGCAGCAAGTGCTGAGCGGAGAGATCGAGGTCGAGCTGAATCCGCAGGGCACGCTCGCCGAACGCATGCGCGCGGCGGGCGCGGGGATTCCGGCCTTCTATACGCCGACCGGCGTGGGCACGATGATTGCCGACGGAAAAGAAGTGCGCGAATTTAACGGGCGCAAATTCATCCTCGAGCGCGGCCTGCGCGGCGATTTCGCGTTCATCAAGGCATGGAAGGGCGACCGCTGGGGAAACCTCGTGTATCGCAAGACGGCGCGAAATTTCAATCCGGTCATGGCCACGGCGGCGGATTATGTGATTGCCGAGGTCGAAGAGCTTGTCGAATTGGGCGAACTGCCGCCGGAATCCGTGCACACGCCGGGAATATTCGTGAATGCGATTTTTCAGGGATCGAATTACGATAAAAAAATCGAGAAGAGAACGGTGCGAAAGCGCGCATGACGCGGAGCGACATGAAATCGGGAAGGGAAGAACATGGCCAAGTCTGAGGAGAGCAAGAGGGAACTGATCGCCCGGCGCGTCGCGCAGGAATTGCGCGATGGTTTCTACGTAAACCTCGGGATTGGCACGCCCACACTGGTTGCCAACTATATTCCGGCGGGGATGGAAGTCGTGCTGCAATCGGAAAATGGCATGCTCGGCGTCGGGCCGTTTCCGTACGAGGGCGAGGAAGATCCGGATTTGATCAATGCCGGCAAGGAAACGGTCACGGAAATTCCCGGGACAAGTTATTTTTCCAGCTCCGATTCATTTGGCATGATTCGCGGCGCGCATGTGAACATGACAGTCCTTGGCGCGCTGCAAGTGGATGAAAAGGGCAATCTCGCCAACTGGGCCATTCCCGGGAAAATGCTGAAGGGCATGGGCGGCGCGATGGACCTCGTTGCCAGTTCGCCCTACGTGATTATCGCGATGGAGCACGCGACGAAAGACGGCCAGCCCAAGATCCTCAAGAAATGCTCGCTGCCGCTGACCGGGGTGGAAGTCGTGGACATGATCGTAACCGAATTGGCGGTTATCGATGTTACGCCGGAGGGGCTTGTGCTGCGCGAGGTCGCGGCGGGCGTGACGCCCGCGGATGTGCAAAAACTCACGGAGCCGAAATTGGTTGTTTCCGAAAAACTGAAAACGATGTCGTTGTAACGCAAAAGTAACGCAAAAGAAGATGGGCTCCTGATTCCGGCGGATTTCAGCGGGCAGCCGGCGCGGGGAGAAACGTGAGTGTATCCTTGGAACCGAATTCGATCGTCATTGTCAGCCTGCATACGCCCAAGGAAAAGTTGTGGGGCGCGCTCGTTTCCATGAACGGTTCGGGGATCACGATGCGCGGGATCGATCTCAATTCATTCGACGATTTCATACGGCAGGTGATGGACCCGGAAGGGGAGCGCATCGGGCTTCCCACACTTTTTTTCCCGATGCAACGCGTCGAGCGCGTCGCGCTCGACGAGCCGCATGGATCGATTCCTTCCCTTAGCGGAAGGTTCGAGCAGCGCGTGGGCCGCTCCTTGCGGGACTATCTCGCCCTATTCGTGTAAGCTGAAGCGACATTCAAAATGGCCTCTCGCATCTTCACGGTTCCGAATCAACTCACGTTTCTGCGGCTTGGATTTTTGCCGTTTTTTATTATTTCCATTCATTACCACCGCTATGGAGTGGCGCTCGCGATTTTGATTGTCGCGGGGCTGACGGATGGGCTGGACGGCATTCTGGCGCGCTCGCTGAACCAGAGGACCGCGCTGGGCGCGTATCTCGATCCCATCGCGGATAAACTCTTGCTGTCCTCTTCCGTTGTGATCCTGGCGCTGAACCGGAAGATCACTTGGTGGCTCGCCACGCTGGTGCTGAGCCGTGACGTCCTGCTTTTGACGGCCGCCGCCGTAATTCTGGTGGTGGGCGGCTACCGGCCGTTTCCGCCGAGCATCTACGGCAAGGCCACCACGTCCCTGCAAATTCTGCTCGTGTTTGCCGTGGTGCTGCTGGCGGTCACGAATTGGCCCTGGCTACAACAAGTCAGAAACATCATCGGATATCTGGTCGCGGGCTTTACGGTCTTCTCCGGTTTTCATTACTGCTTCAGCGTTGCCCGCCGCATGTACGAGCAACAGTCATAATCCCGTAGCGCGACACTCCACGAGCAGTTTGCGATTTGATTTTTGGAACGGCGGGAAATGCTTTAGAATGGCTGTAGCCGCAAGCGTGGGCGTGTAGCTCAGCTGGGAGAGCACCTGCTTTGCAAGCACGCTGAGCCACTCCAACCTTTCCATTCTGTGCTTTGAATTAGCAACATTTACAACAACTTGGGGAATCTGCTTTTCGCTCAAAGCTAACCCCAAGCGTTAGAATCCAGCGACATTTGGCACAGTTTTGGCACGGTGACGGAGGGGGAGAGCAACTGCGCGAGAAGCAGCAGCACTCTCAATTTCGTGTAACTTAGTTCCAAGCTTCAACAGCCGAAGACAACGCAGAATTCGAGTTCGCACCGTGTCAAAGCCCAGCAATTCTGATGGCCACTCAGATGATCGAGAGGGGCAAATTCGAACTGACGATTTTCGGGTTATGGGAGGTTAGGTCAAAAACCATATCTCGTTTGCCTGGTGTCACTTCCGAACGTACCCGCGCAGCTTTCATGCTTTTACTTGCACCCAATTCTGTATCAAAAAACGACGCCTGGACATTTTGGCTGATTCACGAGCCTCTTCACCATCGCCACCGCAGGACAACATTGATCGAATTCACCACCCTCAGGATTGAACGAAGTCCTGTACCCATAGTGATCTACAAAAATCGTCTGCATCTTTGCGGATGAAAGGCCAGTTTGTTGATCTAACCTTTTAGAAAGATCGGTTGGGACACCTTAATTTGCTGGTCTTGACAGGCTGCGGAAAAAAGGCTGGAATCTTTGTGGTTCGCGGGTGCAGCCGTGGCATACGTGCCTTCATTTCTTCAATGCTTTTAACCTCTCGAAATCTGAAACTATATTTTTTGCGTCTAGCTGAACCCCCAAAAGAAACCACCGGCATTCTGGATTCGAACCATGCGCCAAAGCTTGTAGAACATCATGAATTCTTGTAGCTTCTAAGCGATTTCGTTTGGCAATGCTGTTGAGGTCTCACTGCGACAATGGTTCAGCATACGGGGCAGGCGGCAAACGGTGCATTCAACTTCCTGGAGCGATGAAACGCTATTGCCAAGTCGCCGCATTCATTCTTGCCGGTGGCTCTAGCTCGCGCATGGGCCAAGAAAAAGGTTTGCTTGAGTTGGGAGGCGAACCGATCATCGTTCGAACCGCTCGCTTGATCGAATCACTCGTTTCCGAAGTCACGATTGTCGGCGCGCCCGAACGCTATACCCCCCTGGGGTTCAGAGCCATTACGGATCAGAATTTTAGGAGTCAAGAAGGAAACGAGCTGGTGCGGACGCCGCTGGTCGGAATCGCGACCGCGCTCAACGCGACCAAAGCGCCATGGAATCTCATTCTGGCGTGCGACCTGCCGTACCTCACTATCGAGTGGCTGGATTGGCTACTCGCGCGCGCGATCAATTCCGGTGCTCACATTTTGATGCCGCGCACTTCGGGAGGACTTGAGCCGCTCGCAGCCGTTTATCGCAAGGAATGCGCCGCCCCCATTTTTGCCGCGCTCGAACGCGGCGTTCGAAAAGTGACCGACGCGATGGCTGAATTTCGCACGGAGGATCTATCGGAAAGCGATTGGAAGATTCACGACCCGCAAGGCCGAGTTTTAAGGAACATGAACACTCACTCGGACTACGAAGAAGCGAGAAAGTTTTTGGAGACGGGATTTTCTCCTCCCGAATAGTGCGCGGCCACGCCCCCGACAATCAAAAGCGCGGGCGCGGGGAGACCCGGAGTTGCCGCTAATTTTTCCAGCGTGCTGGAATGAATCTGTTGCCGCTCAGTGGTAGCGGATGACACGATCAGGCAACATGTGTGAGCGTCAAAACCGGCGGCACACAACTTTACCGCCAACTCTCCGTACTCTTTGCCAGGCATGTAAATGACTACCGTCGTGTCTTGGGCGATGGAATTCCGTTCGAGGGGCACGCTCTCCTCTGTGCAAAGATGGTTGGTCAAAAAAATTACCTTGGAGGCGAGTCTGCGATCGGTAAGGGGAATCCGTGCCGCGGCGGCCGCGCCGAATGCTGCCGTGACGCCCGGCACGACCTCGAACTCGATTCCGGCGCGGCGCAAGGCTTCCATCTCTTCGCCGGATCGGCCATACAGCAATGGGTCGCCTCCTTTGAGGCGAACCACCGTCAGTCCCTGGTTGGCGTACGCCACCATCAACGAATTAATTTCTTCCTGAGTGATACGCGGATGCCCGCAGCGCTTTCCCACATTTTGAATGCGCGCCGAAGCCGGGGCAAACCGGAGAATTTCCGGATTGACCAGATCGTCATGCAGGACGACCTGGGCCTCGCTCAAAATCCGGCAAGCTTTCATGGTGAGCAATTCCGGATCGCCGGGACCCGCGCCGACAAGGTAGACTTTAGCCTTCATAAGGTTTTCTCGTGAACGTTTCGGAGAAGCGCCTCATTCGCGTCAGCGGCGGCGAAAAGAGCTCGATGCGACATCGCCAAAAGCGCCACTACGCGAGAGATTGTTTTCGTTTGCGTCCGCCCTTTTCAAGAATGATCGCTTGCGAAACTTCTTTCATGGTCTTCCGCATCATGCGGCTCTGCCTGCGCAGCGTCAGATAGGCTTCTTCTTCGCTTACCTTCAGTTCGCGCTGCAGGATTCCCTTGGCGCGTTCGACAATCTTGCGGGCCTCGAGTTCCTCGGACAGTTGCGAACTCTTTTCTTCCAGACGCGCCATCTCAATCTCAGCGCCCACAAAAAATCCGATGGTGGAGAGCAGGCGGATTTCACGCCGCGTGTACGAGTGCGGCTGGCTGTTCTGCAGATTAATTACGCCCACAAGCTGTCCGCGGCAAAGGATGGGCACGGACAGGAACGCTTCGTAGCGGTCTTCCGGAAGCTCATTGAAAAATTGGAAACGCGAGTCTTGAAACGCGTTGAATCCTACAGCGACGGGCTGCTTATTTTTAGCCACCCAGCCGGTGATCCCCTCGCCCAGGCCGAGCCTCAAGTAATCCACCTCCTCCGGGTGCGGATTCTTGGACGCTCGCAAAACCAGTTCATCTTCTTCCAGGACATACACAAAACACGAATCGCATTTCACCAGCGAGGACACGAAGTCCATGATCCGCCGGAGCACGCCGCGCAAGGAACTGGAAGTTGCCATACGGCTTCCAATTTCGTGCAGAAAATCCAGCCCCTGTTCTTTGTGCTTTTCGCGAAGAATTTCGGCGGAGCGCCCGGCGGCTTCCTCCACCAAATAGCCCATTCGGGGGTGCGAGGCTTCCATGTCCGCACGCAATCCGATTGCGCCCAAATGCTCGGAGGTAGTCGGGCCGACGCTGGCAATCACCATCTGTTCCAGCCTGCTCCGCATCGCTTCTTCAATCCCGATTTCCGCGGCTACTTGAATCAAATGCTCGGCTTGCACGGCCGCAGTGAGAAGGAGTACATCCACTTCGCCGGCGGCGACCGCCTTCGCGGCATCCCGCAATGGAACCATGTCCTCGGGCAATGACCATTGGTAAATAGGAACTCCGGTCACGCGCGCGCCGCGTTCATATAACCCCGCGAGCAATCCCGTGCAAGGCACGCCGTATTCCTGAACGGCGATCCGCATCCCTCGAAGCAGCTTCGGCCCCACCGCGTCATCAAGCCCGCGCAATATTTCGCGCCAGGTATTGGGTGCGGGCGCAATCAGGTTAGGCTTTGCGCCTATTTCGTTCAGCACCGATGCGGGTTTCGGCCCGCGCGCCACCACTTGAACTTGCCTGAGTGCGCTTACTAGCCGCTCCCGTGGAAATTCGCTCTCAACGGAGTTGACTAGCCCTCGAATGCCTGCCCCGGTGAGAAAAATCACCATATCAAACTGTTTGTCCACGAGTCCCGCAGCGCACTCCAACGCCTGGCGATTGGATTCCAAACAGACTTCGCGCATGGCGGGCGCCACAATCGGTTGGCCGCCATGCGTAGTAATTAATTTTGATATTTCTTTGGCGTGGCGGCTCTCGAGCGCCAGCACGCGCAGTCCGTTGAATGTTGCACTAGCCATTCAGGCCTTCTTAAAAGTGAAAGTTTGTCTCCACGTAACCGAATTGCGCGCTCGTGCCGCCTGGATAGATGTTCGCGATCAGACTCTTTCCCCAGGCATGTCCGTAATATGTCGTGACGCTGAAGCCGTCGCGCAACGGGATATCCAAACTGATATCCCAAACATTCGCCAGGCTGCGGTTCCCGTTGCTGGCGCGACCCGTATACCCAAACGTGTTGGACTGAAACGCGCCGCCCCCGCCATACGAGAGGTCATTGGCATTGGCCAGGCGCAGAGCATGAAGTTCGCTGCGAACGGCGAGGGTGCGAGGCAGCCGTAACGCCGCCGATCCGTAAAAATCTTCATGGTTCATCATATTGTAAAACGGGATCCGATCGTAAGGACGCGGCGTGGGCATGATTTGAAAAAATGTGCCGTGGACGTTGTCGTTGGGATTAGAATCGCCGCTGCCGTATGAATATCCGGCGCTGAACCAGGGATTGATCACGGGAACGGGCGGCTGCCATCCGAGTTCTCCAAGAAACGCTTCGGCTCGCTGCGTTTGCACGCCCCAACCGCCGGTCTGAAAAGCTCCCCAACCGAGGATGTCAAATTGGCCTTCGTGGCCGGTGTGCAGCACATGAACGTAGTCCAGACCGTACGTACCGATGCGGATTTGATTTGTGTCCGCCGTGCGGACGGCCAGCGGGCGATTGTCGGTTTTCAGCACGCCTGCGCGATCGTCCATATATCCGATGGCGAAAATTCGAAGTTCGCCGGCATTGTTTTTTGTGGTGATCGGAAGATTGAATGCGCCGTAGAAGAGGTTGATGTTCAGCTCATCCATGCCGCGCATTTGATACACACCTTCAGTGGGACGCGCGCCGAAAAAAGTAAAGTTGGAATTCCCGGCGTCCAGTCCCAGTTGTATTCCATCGAAGCTTCGCTGCGTTGCGGAGAAGGAAAAATCTCCGATCAATCGCTGAGCGATGCGCGTGTTGATCAGTGTCGCCAGCGTCTTGTCTTTTGGCCTGGCCTCCGCGCCATCCAGAAACGTGAACCGGCCCAGGCTGGCGTTGCTTTTCATCGGGAGTTTGAATCCGATGTACGCCTGCTTCAGGAATCCGCTGGCCGTATTTCGAACATTGCCGTTGGCGGCAAAATACGTGCCTCCCAGGCCAAGCTGGCCCAGCCGCCCGGGTTGCACAGCGGAGGACGGCAGATCGAAGATGCCGTCGGCCGCGCCCTCGATCAGCCATTCGAACGCTTCATGTTTTTGGCCGATGCCGATCTTCAGCAGGGAATGTTCGAACGCGTAGGCGTTTTGGCCAGTCGGCGGCTGAAAAAAGTCCCACGCCTCGACTCGAAAGCGCCAATTGATCGAAACGTCCAGCGGCCCGACCTTGTGACCGATGGCTGGCGCGGGCGCGGGTTTTGGATTCGCGCTTGCTGAATCTGTGGCGTTCGGCGAGATGGTATTCGCGCTGGTTGAGACAGTTGCGGACGGCGACAGAAATGCCGCCTGCTCGTGCGCGAGAACCGCGACGCTGCTCAGCAAGAAAAACGCCATGACAATTATGCGCACAATATTTCGACCAGCGGCACAATTAGAGGCTTCTATTTTTGAATGCTGAGGATTGCTATTCATTTTCCATGCCCTCATTTCCGCGACAAGATGAAAGTTAAAAACGGGTATAGCTCGTGCCATCGAACGGCCTGACAGGCTCAATCCGCGGATTGAGCCTGGATCACCGACGCGCCAACCAGTGCGCGTTGCGGCGCCTCGGCTTCGTTGAATCGCAGTAAAAGGACGGAGAATGCAGTGGCGGCCACCACCATTCCCAGGATCGAAAGCGCTTGCGATCCCGAGATGCTCTCCGCCTTGAACAGGAATCCGGCGAGAACGGCTCCCACGTTGCCACCCGCGCCCACAATTCCCGAGACCGATCCGATGGCCCGAGGCTGTATGAGCGGCACAACCGCGTACGTGACTCCGCAGGCCATGCAAACTAGAAGGCCGAACAACAGATATGCGGCGGTGGCAGAGCCTAAACTCGCCAACCGGGAAAACATGGTCAGCGCAAGGCCTTCCGCAAAAATCACCAATCCCAGTAGAAGCGAGCGCCCTCGCAGTCCCCAATTTCCTCCGGTCCAATCCGCGACGATCCCGCCGACGGCGCGCGCGAAAATGTTCATCATTCCCGTGGCGCTGGCCAGCAGGCCGGCAAGCTTTAGGCTTACGTGGAAGGAATCCTTGAAATAAAGTGCCGCCACGTTGTCGATGGTGATCTCCACTCCAAAGCATGCGCCGTAGAGAAGGAACAGCACCCAAACGCGATAGTCGCCCGCCGCTTCCCAAAATGCCTGCGCGCCCTTTCTGGGAGCGAAGGGCGTCGCGTTCGGAGTGTCTTGTGTAAGAAAATAGTAAAGGACGCCGGTGATGAGCATGCCGATTCCCGGAACGATCATGGCCAGCCGCCAGCTCAGAAAACGATCTGCGCCCAGCCCGACAATGGCTCCTGCCAGCAGCGGCATGAACCATTGCGCCACGCCTCCGCCAAGATTGCCCCAGCCGGCCGAAGTGGCGTTGGCCGTTCCCACGATGCGCGGAGCGAACATCACGGAGGTGTGATACTGCGTGATGACGAATGACGCGCCAACCAATCCAATCGCCAGCCGGAAAAACAGGAACGACTGGTAGCTGTGCGCCAGGCCGATGCACATCACGGGAAACGATCCGAAAAACAGCAGTGCGCTGTACGTCCGCCGCGGACCGAAGCGATCGCACAGCCAGCCGGTGAGAAATCGTGCCAGCACCGTGATGGCCACGGATGCGATTACCGTGTTGCCGACCTGCGCCTTCGTCAGCTTCAGATCGTCGCGCACTACCGCCATCAGCGGCGCGATGCCGAACCATGCGACGAAACAAACGAAGAAGGCAAACCAGGAGAGATGGAACGCGCGCATCGGCGCCGTGCTGAAATCAAGCAAGCGGACGCGCGTGGCTTTGCCATCCGAATCTTGATTCACATGGATACCACCGGCAGTTGATGTGCTCTTATTCATCGGCATTTCCGTTCCGCCTCCTTGGTTATTTTTTTCATATCCCCGACTGGATGGTCCCGAGAATCCGCGCGCTTCCCTCGAAACAAACTTCCAGCCTTTTTTCCTTCGCCGCGGTTTTGACCGGCAGCTCCAGCGAGATCACGCCGTCTTCCACGCGCGTGCGAAACGCCGCGACGCACTGCGGAGAATCAGGCGCATTCAAAACATTCCCCGTTTCGAGATCCACTTTGCGGGCGTGCAGGGGACAAGCCACCGTTGCGCCGGAGACGATGCCATCAGAAAGCGGGCCGCCTTTGTGCGGGCAGCGATTGTCAACCGCGAGGAAACGGTCGCCGAGATTGAAGATCGCGATTTCGCGGTCGCCGAATTTTACGGAACGCGCCTCGCGAAGCGGGATGTCTTCGCATCGCGCGGTTCGGACCCAGCGGAGTTTGTCGCTCAGTTTGTCGCTCACAGGGACACCCTTTCTATTGGTTCTATTTGAATGAATTGACTGGGATGGCGTGGGTTCGCGCCCTCTAGCCACGGATCCGGAGCAAGTGCTTTAGACTTGCGCAGCCGATCGAGAAGGGCTTGCCTGACCTCTTCGGTGGCGTACACGGTTTCCTTGCGGACCTTTTCAATGCCGAGCCGCTCGACGAACCCGTAGGTGCGCTCCAGATAATTCGCGTTCTCGCGGTAATACTGGAAAAAGACTTCGGCTGCTTCGAGGGCTTCTTCCGTGCCGGCGACGGTGATGAGCAGGTCGGCCTTGCGGACGGATTTTCCGGCAGCCCCTCCGACGACGATCTGCCAGCTGCCTTCCTGCCCAATGATTCCGATATCCTTCACCGTGGCTTCCGCGCAATTGCGCGGACAGCCGACGACGCCCATTTTCACTTTGTGCGGCGTGTACAGGTTTTCTAGGCGCCGTTCGAGTTCGATGCCGGCGCTGGTGGAATCCTGAACTCCGTACCGGCAGAACTCAGTCCCTACGCACGTCTTCACCATGCGCACGCCTTTGGTGTAGGCTTGCCCGGAAGGCATTCCAAGGTCGGCCCACATGTTCGGCAGGTCGGATTTTTTGACTCCCAAAAGATCAATGCGCTGGCTTCCGGTGATCTTCACCATGGGCACGTTGTACTTGTCGGCGACATCGGCGATGCGGCGCAGCTCGGCCGCCGAAGTGACGCCGCCACGGATGCGCGGAATTACTGAAAAAGTTCCATCCTTCTGAATGTTGGCGTGAACGCGGTCGTTGATGAATCGCGCGGAGCGATCTTCGTCATGATCTCCGCACCAAATCATGTCCATCATGTAACTGAGCGCCGGTTTGCAAACTTCGCAACCCTGTCCGTTTCCGTAAATGTCCAAAACTTCCTGGACGGAGCGTAGTTTTTGACTGCGCAAGATTTCCCGCAGGTTGTCCTCGGCAAACGGAACGCACTTGCAGAGGACTTTCTTGGTCTCTTCCTGGAATTCCAGAGCGACGGCCTTGAGCAGTTGCTGGCAAAGTTCAGTACAACTTCCGCAACCGGTCGAGGCGCGCGTGCATTCCTTGAGCTGAGAAAGTGTGTTGACTCCCTTCTCGTGAATAGCCTGAATAATCGAGCCTTTGGTGACGCCCATGCATCCGCAAACCGTTTCGTGGTCCGGCATTTGCGCGGTGTCCAGGCCCCTATCCTCGACAGGAGCCGGAAAGAGAAGGTGCCGCCGCATTTTCGTGAGATCTGTTCCGGAGCGCAGCCAGTCCATGTAACGATGGCTGTCGGAGATATCGCCAACCAGAATTACGCCCACCAGTTTTCCGTCCCGCAGTGTAAGTTTCTTATAGATGCCCAGCGCGGGATCTTCGTAGCGCACCGCATCCGTTCCAGGCGCCTTCTCATTGAAATCTCCGGCGGAAAAAACGTCCACGCCCATAATTTTCAGCTTGGATGCCAGGATGGAACCTTCATACACGGGGCCCTTGTTTCCCGTAATCGTGGCCGCCAGAACCTTTCCCTGCTCAAACAACGGCTTGACTAGCCCATAGCAAATGCCCTTGTGCTCGACACATTCCCCGACGGCAAAAATATCCGGGTTGGAAGTTTCCATGTAGTCATTCACTACGATGCCGCGATTCACTTGCAGCCCCGCTTTGCGTCCCAACTCCGTATTCGGGCGAATGCCCGCGGCAACCACCACGAAATCTGCCTCAACGCTGGGACCTTCCTTGAATGCCACACCCGCCGCCTTGCGATCCCCGAGAATTTCCGTGGTGCTTCGGTTCACCAGGACTTTTACGCCCAGGCATTCCATCTTGGCTTTCAGATATCCGCCGCCCGTCGCATCCAGTTGCCGCTCCATGAGCCTGTCCATCAGGTGCACGACCGTGACGTCGCAACCCTGCACCTGCAATCCGCGCGCGGCTTCCAGACCCAGCAATCCGCCGCCGATTACCACGGCCTTGGCTCCGGCGCGCGAACGTTCGAGCAACGCTCGGGTGTCATCCAGGCTCCGAAACACGTGCACGCCTTCCTTCTGCACCCAATCGAGAGAGGGAATCAGCGGCGAGCTTCCCGTGGCCAGCAACAATTTGTCGTATGGCGTAACGCTTCCGTCGTTCCCAGTAACCGTCTTTGCCGCAGGGTCCACTTCGGTAACGCGCACGCCCAAGCGAAGCCGAATTTCGTTTTGCTCGTACCACTCCAGGCTGTTCAGGACAATTTCGTCGGGCGATTTCTCGCCGGCCAGGACAGAGGAAAGCATGATGCGGCTGTAGTTGACGTGAGTTTCGTCGCCGAAGATGGTGATCTCAAATTTGTGCGCGTGCTTCAGGATCTGCTCGACGCAAGCCACGCCGGCCATTCCGTTTCCGACCACGACGAGTCGCTCTCTCTTTGCACTTCCGTTGGAGTTGCCGTTCGATGCACTCATGTCTTACCGCCCTCCGCGGGACTCGAGCAAACCCGCCGTTTTCAGCACTCGTACCGCGCACTGCTTATAATTTGGTTCCCGTGAAATCGGATCGAACGCGCTCTGCGTCACCTGATTCACATTCGTCTCCGCAAAATGGAACGGCATGAACACTTGCCCCGGCGCGATAATTTCCGTGATGCGCAATTCGATTCCGCTGACTCTGCCGCGCTTGGATTCCACGTCCACCAGGTCGTGCGGTTTGAGGCGGAGCGCCAGGGCATCGCGCGGATTCATTTCCAGCCAGGCGTTGGGAGACATGCGCTCCAGGATGGGCACCTGCCCCGTTTTCGTGCGCGTGTGCCAGTGCTCGACGGTGCGCCCCGTATTGAGCACAAATGGAAATTCGGAATTCGGCTGCTCGGGGAACGGTTTCCATTCGACGCAAATCAGATTTGCCTTCCCGTCTTCGGTGGGGAAAATTCCGTCTTCGTAAAGGCGGGTTGTTCTTACTTCCGTGCTTCCTTCCGGGAAGGGCCACTGGATGCCGCCGGATTTTTCAATCCATTCGTAATCCATTCCGGAGTAATCACACAGCCTGCCGGCGGAAACTTTCTTCCATTCCTCGAATGCATCCTTCGGTTGCTCCCAGCCGGAAAATAATTCTTGGTAGCACCCCAGCCGTTTGGCAACGTCGAGAAAAATATTAAAATCGCTGCGCGCCTCGCCCGGGGGATCCACCGCGCGATTCACCTTGCTGACGCGCCGCTCCGAATTGGTGTAGGTGCCTTCCTTCTCGCCCCAAATTGCCGCGGGGAGCACAAGATCGGCCAGCGCGGAAGTCGGCGTGGGATGAAAGCCATCCTGCACGACGAAGAATTCCAAATTTTCCAGGCTCTGCGTGAGGACATCCAGATTCGGATAGGAAACAATCGGATTCGTGGCGATGACCCAGAGAGCGCGGATTTTTTTTGCCAACATCGCTTCAATGATGTCGGGGTAAGCCAATCCCCGAGATGTTGGAATTCGTTCGGCGGAAACGCCCCACAGCGCCGACAACTCTTCGCGATCCTCGGCACTCTCGAATTTCCGGTAGCCCGGCAGGCTGGAAGTGAAACTGGCTTCTCGCGATCCCATCGCATTGCACTGGCCGGTGATTGAAAATGGGGATGCGCCGGGGCGTCCGACGTTGCCGGTAATCAGCGCCAGATTGTTGATCGCATTGACGGTCTCGGTTCCCTTGGTGCTGTGATTCACTCCCATGGTCCAGCCGATGAAGGGCGCCTTGGCGTTCCCGAAAATCCATGCCGCCTTGAAAATCTGCTCGGCGGAAAGCCCTGTAATCTGGGCAACGTATTCGAGGGTGTAGGCGCGAACGGATTCTTCGAGCGCGGCAAACCCTGTCGTGTGCTCTGCGATATATTCCCGGTTCGCTAAATTATTTTCGATCAGCAGGCGAATCATGCCGTTGATGAGCGCGATGTCCGACCGCGGATTGAGCGGCAGAAAGAAATCCGCCATCATTGCGGTCTTGGTCACGCGCGGATCGGCCACCATCAGCACTTTGTTGGGATTGGCGTCCACCCACTGGCAAAGAATCGGATGGTTATCGGCGATGTTCGCGCCGATCAGAAAAATAACATCGGCAATCGCAAGGTCCTCGTACGATCCGGGAGGGCCGTCGCTGCCGAACGAGCGTTTGTATCCGGAGACAGCGCTGGACATGCACAGTGTTGTGTTTCCATCGTAATTCTTGCTGCCGAACCCCAGCTGCACCAGCTTCCCCAGTGTGTAGAACTCTTCCGTGACCAACTGGCCCGTGCTCAAAACGCCGACGGCATCGGGACCATATTTCTGCTGGACGCTTTTAAATTTGTCCGCCATCGTGGTCAACGCTTCGTCCCAATCCACGCGGACCAGCGCGCCGTTCTTTCGCAGCAGCGGAAAGCGGGCGCGGTTCTCCGCCTCGAGGGTGTAGTGCTCGGATAGTCCTTTGGGGCAAAGCGTTCCGAAATTGGCGCCGTGCTCTGGATTTCCGCGCACGCTCACTGCCCGGCCATCCTTCACGCCGACAAACATTCCGCAGCCCACCGAACAATATCCGCATGTGGTGGAGATCCATTGATCGGGGATTTTCTGCGCCGACGTGTATCCCGTCACATCGTCGGTGGCATAGGCATATTTTCCGTTGAGGATATCGAGGCCGAGCGTGCGTTTTAAATTCATGCGGCGGCCTTTCCTTGAAAAAGATAGGAAGCGGCCATGTTCTTGGGAACCACGCTTACGAAGAAAAGGTAACGGCCAAGAATTTCTCCGGTGAGTGCGAGGGCCAGCGAAGCGTATGCGCCGTACACGTTCGCGAACGCCAACGGCAAAATGATTCCGCCCAGCAGAAGCATGGCGCCCCGTGCGAAGAATCTCGAGGAGAACACGGTCGAGAGCAATTGGGCCGACGCGCGAAGCTCGAAGGAATCCGACGAAGTCAGTAGGAAGAATCTTGCGGCCTGATTCAGAATTTGCGCGCCCGCCGCCGCAACCGCGAGCAAAAGCAATCCGCTCCGCTCCCCGATTCCGACGCTCGCCGTCAGCAGCGAACCAAGCAGGCAAGCCGTAAGAAAAAAATCGAGTACGGTATGCTTGGTATTCCACGCCGGCCGCGCTTGCACTAGATAAATGCACGCGCTGGCCCCAACTCCGGCAATGCCAAACAGCGACGTGAGCGCCCCGAGGACCAAGCTCCCCGGCAACGCAAACCAAATCCAAGCCGAATAAATTGCCGCAACACCGGAAAAACAGGAAAACAGCAGGACTTCGCGGCTCAGCCAGGAACGCTTCCACATTTTTAGCGCGCGATACGCGTAAATCGGCCGGCCAAGGTGCATCGTGGATGCGCCGAGCGCCAGGCTGCCGGCCAGCATGGAGACGAGTGCCGCTGCACCCAGCCGCGAGGCTCTTCCAGTGAGTTGCAACAGCCAGATCGCGGCGAACGCGCCCACCGAGAGTTGCGTCAGAACTGTCATGAAAACCAGCGGCCAATGTGGCTGCTCGGGGCACACGCGGCCGAGATCCACTTTTCCAGTGTCCGGCGGGAGAATGGCCGGCAGAGTAATGCGCGTCGTCGAAATGCTGTCGTCCGCGGAAGGCAACCCGGGCGCGTTGGCGCTGGCCGCATAGGTTTGCTTCCATTCGGCGATATTTACGATTTCAATCTGAATGGCCGTCTCGGGACACGCCGAGACGCAGGCGGGCTCGCGCCCTTCTTCCAGGCGGTTGTGGCACATGTCGCATTTGCCCACTACGCCGCGTTCCGGATTGTATTGAGGAACGCCGTAGGAACAGTTCCATGTGCAGTATTGGCACCCGATACAGGCGTCCGCGCTATGGAGCACCACTCCCGTAATGGCATCTTTTGAATAGGCGTCCACGGGGCAACCCGTCAGGCACGTGGGTTCAATGCAGTGATTGCAGCCCATGGATAAATGCAAACGCTGCGTATTCGGATACCAACCGCCCTCGATCTCGCCCACGCGCCGCCAGTTGATGTCCGCCGGATTTCCATTCTGTTCGTTGCAGGCCACCACGCAGCATTTGCATCCGATGCATTTGCTCATATCAAAATGAAAGCGGAATTGTTCGCCGGCCAGTAATGCGCGTTGTGGAATGTTCGGGGTTTCGGTCTCGATGGAGTTTCCGCAGTGCAGCGATTCGCGGCCGGCCCCGTGATTTCTCGGGGTCAGCAAAAAGCGCGGATTCGGTTCCTTAACTCTTTCGAGCAATGGCAATGACATCAGTTGGCCTTTTAGCTTGCTCTTCGCCCATTACGTCTGCAGCCGCCGGCCCAGATACAAACCAGCTTCCGAAAGGAGCCCGTAAATGCACGAGTACCATTCGTGTCGCGACCTTTATTACTTGGCGCGATGCAACAGAAGAGCTCTGACAGAGCACTATTAATATTTAAATTACGGACACCACTTGGTGTCCGGGCGGATCGAATGAAGCTAAATGGCCTAGGCTCTCACTTCCGACATGGAAGGGACCTACAGCTCTGCGGGAAAATCACTAATGAGCCGTACAGTCCTCGAGAAATCGGCCATTCTCAACTTGTCCCTTGTACTTTGCAGCATTGCGACCAAGGAAGCAAATTCACAATTTCGATTGAGCTAATCAGAAAAATCACAGTAAGGACCATGGATCGGATTAACCTTTGTTGACCCGTACCGAACTTTCCGTTTCGATCCCCATCCCCAAGCAAAACACCTGCCATCAGCAGACAGATCATTTACATCCCAATTAGGGGGCACTCTTTCCAACAGCCTGGGGAGTTTTCTTTTCGCGCAAAGCTAACCCTAACCTCACCAATACGCGGTGTTTTGTCACAGTTCTGGCACAGTCGAGTGGGGTGACCCGTTGGGTGAACCCCAGTTTGAGACAATTTGAATTGGCACACTGGCACACCAGTCCATCCGCTAACGCCTCATATTCTGGAGCGTGGGAATTCGGATCACTACCGGGCTTTACAATAGGTTAGTGTCGAGGCGGCGAAGCTTGCCTCAGCGTTTCCTTGCTCTGATTCTTTTTCGAACTCTTCCGGTGGACGGTAACCTAGCGCCGAATGTAAACGGCATCGATTGTAGTAGTGTTCAATAAATTCCTCGACACTCTCGATCAGGTGTTCTAAATCACGGTAGTCGTTGGCGTAAATTTCCTCCTGTTTCAGACTTTTCATGAAGCTCTCGCACTTAGCGTTGTCATACGGATTCCCCGGCCGACTCATGCTCGGCATCATTCGGTGGTCCCGAAGCATCCGGACGTAGTCTCTGCAAGCGTATTGCACACCCTGATCGGAATGGTGAACGAGACCGGGAGCCGGCTGTCGATTCATGATCGCTTTTTCTAACGCATTGAGCGCAAGCCTCGCCTGCAAGGCTCGATTGAGCGACCATCCCACTACCTTGCGAGAGAAGGCGTCCAGGACAACCGCCAAATAGACGAATTCCGTGTTCAGGCGAATGTAGGTTATATCCGCGATCCACACCTGATTCGGACCACACACTTTCACGCGACTAGCAAGGTTGAGATAAATCTCCAGCTCGTCGTCCCGATTATTTGCGAGTCGGAGTTCACGGTTCTGAATCCCCAACAGGTTGTCCGCCTGCATCATTCGCGCTACCCGTTTGCGGTTCACCATGATCCCACGTCGCCGCAGTTCTGCCGTGACTCGTCGATAGCCGTAGCGTCGGCGATGTTCTAAGACGATCTCCTGAATGGCTGATCGTAAGGTCATGCACTCCTCGACAGGTGCCCGCCGCTGCAGATAGCGATAGAATCCCGCTCGGCTGACTTGTGCCAGCTAACACATTCGCTCGATACTCAAGCTGCCTTGCAACGGCGTCTCGGATTTCGTCGTAGACGCCTTGTCGCCAGAGATATCGCTCTTCCGGCGTCGAGCACCGACTTTTTGCAAGGCACTTTTGAAAAAATCCACCTCGACCATTTTGTCCGCCAGTAACCGTTTGAGCTTGTTGATTTCCCCGCGGAGGGTGGATTCTCGGGAATTCTGTGGCGACAACTCACCTTCAGCATAGACATTCGCGGGGTCCAGTTGATCCCGCCACTTGTACAACAGCCTGCGATGAACGCCCATATCTCGCGATAATCTCAGGATGTTCTCGCACGCGTTCATACGCTCAACGGTCCGGCAACGAAATTTCTTAGTGTATCGCTCTCCCTTTTTTCTCTCCACTTTGCAACTCCTTTCGTGAAAAGTGTGCCCCAAAGAAGTGTCTCAATCTAGGGGTTCACTCCATCCTGATGGGGGGAGCACCTGCCTGAGAATCAGGTGCCCTGGGTTTTTCGCATCGCAAGTGCAGTTGCGGGCATTTGTAATAAACCCCAATTTCTGAGCAACTACGCATCGAGTGCCAATGTTGTGTGCCTCTGGGGCGGCGCCCCGCGTCTAATGGGCTGGAGTTTGCTGCGCTGGTTGGGGGGCGGTAGGTGAAAGGACTATGACCCGCAACGAAAAATATTGGTTCGGGGAGGAGCCAACGAAGATCTTAGATTAGATGGGGGCACATTCAACCTAGACACAAGGTGAAGAAAAGGAGTGAAGAACGCATCGCACCTTGCACTGTGTTCAAGCCACGTTGTAGAAACTGGCTTTGTGGTGCACTCTGAGTCCACGAAATCGCAGGTTCCCGCCTGCTACTCGGCCACATAATCCCTATTACCAGAAGAATATGAAAGCACCATTTCGGCGTCCTCACTTCCGACGTTTTGAATCCGATGCGTCAGGTTGGCTGGAACGGTCAAAGCATCCCCCGGCTGGAGTAAGGTTGTTTCATCGCCGACGAGAACATCCACCTTTCCTCTGAAAAGGTAGATCACTTCGTCCGCATTGGGGTGCCTGTGTTTTTTGCCGGATTGTCCGTAAGTGGATTGGCCGGCAGTAAGGATCAACCGAGCCACGGCCACCGAGCTTCCCGACAGGACCTGATTCGCCATCCATACGAGCGATCCCCACTGGCCCGCAGTCTTCTCTTTTTCCGCTTCAGATGCAGGGATATGCGCAGCTTTCATGACTTTCTCTCCTTCTCCCTCGTGGTCCCTGGGGGGGAACTAGATTGTAGCGCATCGGGCTAGCGCAACAGTTACTGAAAACTGTGGCGCTGACCGTTACCTGCGCCGCATTTATGCCATTGAAAAGCGAGCATCACCACGATTCGTTCCAGGCGAGTAAAGCCGCTCGCAACTCGCGGCCAAATCCCGCCAGCGGAGTGCGACAGCGCTCCTATTATGCCCGCACGACCAACAGGTATGGCAGGTGAAACCACGAGCGGAGGGCGAATCACATCTTGATACAGAACTATTACATTCAACATTGATCCCGCAGGAGATAATCACACGCATGAACACTCCTCCGATCATCATTCAGGAAGGCATGGGGGCGGGCGTCTCCAATTGGCGGCTTGCAAATGCGGTGTCCCAGATCGGTAAGCTCGGGGTTGTCTCCGAAACGGCTTTGGACCAAATCTTCTCCAGGCGGTTGCAAGACGGAGATCCTGGCGGGCACATGCGCCGTGGTCTCGATCATTTCCCTGTTCCCGAGATGGCCGAACGACTTTGGCGGAGACATTATATCCCCGGCGGGAAGTCGGAGAGTGAGTCTTACAAAACTCTGCCGAAGCACACGAAAGATTCGTCGCGCGAACTGATCGAGCTATGTATCGTTGCCAATTTTGTTGAGGTTTTTCTCGCTTCGGAAGGCCACCACAATCCAGTCGGAATTAACTACCTCGAGAAAATTCAGATTCCGCATCTACCTTCCCTGTGCGGTGTCATGCTCGCCGGTGTTGGTTACGTCCTAATGGGTGCCATCTCTTGTAGATTGCGACCCGACTGGTGGCATAGAAGTCTCACCAGAGTGGAGTAGTCCCTGAAGGTGACCAATGGGAGATTCATGTACCAACCGAGTGTCTGTCGAAGAGCTTGCCAACAGCGTCACACACGGCATCGGCTTGGTGTTCAGCCTCGTCGGCTTCATTTTCTTGCTGGTCCTGGCAGTGATGCGCGGGAGCGCGTGGCACATTACAGGCTGCGCTATTTATGGTAGCACCCTCGTGTGTCTTTATACGGCCTCGACGCTCTACCACGGCATCCAGTCGCCACATCTGAAGCGCGCACTCAAGGTCTTTGACCATTCGGCCATTTACCTGCTGATTGCCGGAACATACACTCCGTTCTTGCTCGTCAACTTACGCGGTGGCTGGGGCTGGACGTTGCTCAGCATCGTGTGGACGCTCGCGGTGGCTGGGATCATTTTCAAATTCTGGTTCGTGGACTATTTTCCAATTTTATCCACGGTAGTCTATCTTCTGATGGGCTGGCTCGCGTTGATTGCGGTGAAGCCTCTCTTCGGATTGGTGCCTACCGGCGGGCTCATCTGGTTGATGGCGGGAGGATTGGCGTATACGGTTGGCGTTGTGTTTTACGCGTGGAAAAGGATCCCTTACAACCACGTCATCTGGCACGCCTTCGTCATGACAGGAAGTGCCTGCCACTATTTTGCGGTGCTGTACTCGGTTATCCCGCTGAGGAAAACCGGCAGTGTCTGAGAAATCTATTGGGTGGCAGCAAGCGGGGCTCGTCACGCGGGCAAAAACAAGCTCTCGGAACCCCGCTGACGTCGCTGGGGTCTGCTATGGTGGCAAATTCGTTGTGTCGAGGGCAGGACAAGCGTACGAAGCGCTAGACAGCGGTCCGAATCGGAAGTTCCGGCTCAACGGGGTAAATGCGTCATGGCAAAGATCGAAGGCATCTGTAAGGAAGCGATCGACAAATCCGAATGGATCGCCATCGCTACGGTGGGTCCTGACGGCCCGCACGTGGTCGGAACCTGGGGCGATTACGTGCGCGTGTTCATTACCCAGGATGACACGCTCCTCATCCCCGTCGGCCACATGCACAAGACCGAGGCGAATCTGAAAGGTGACAATCGCGTGGAGTTGCTCTGCGGTACGCGTCAGGTGCAGGGAACTAACGGCCCAGGCAAGGGTGCGCTATCGTCGGCAAGGCGGCGTTCCAGACCGCAGGTCCGCACTTCGATGCCGTCAAATCCAAATTTCGCTGGGCCCGGGCCGCGCTTGTCGTCAACGTGGAACAGGCAAACCCTCAACTGTGATGGGGACTCGTGCTCGTCGCCCGCGGACTGTGCGGCAGGCTCTCGCGCACGATCGTCTCCACATCGAGTGGCTCGCAGCCGTAAGTCCCGATTCCCACCCTATTTTCCCGCAAGAGAATATGCCCGCCACCCCTTGGGTGTCAGACCTGGTTTTGAATTGAAAATCCACTTTTACATGCGCAACCGCATGATCCAAATCGGAGATTACGACTTATACCCCTCGTCAATAATCGTCAGATGACGGACGGGCGGAGATTGCAGAGCCATTCGGCGAGGCACCGCTGTCCGCGCGGCTCGAGCAGCGGCGCTAAGCGCTCGGTGTCCGAGCGCAGCGTGTTGACAGAGAGTCCGGGCACGCCGCTGACTTCGCAAGCATGGCCGATCAGCCAGCGTTCGAAATATTTGGCCGACGCTTCGGGATGAAACTGAAATGCGATCACGTTACGGCCGCATGTGAACGCTTGATTCCGGCAGATCGCCGTGGAAGCCAACAACTCGGCGCCTGCAGGCAGATCGAACGTATCACCGTGCCAGTGCAACACGGACACGCCCTCGAAATGGCGCACGACGCTCTGTTTTCCTGCTTCGGTGAAGACGAGCGGTGCCCACCCGATTTCCTTCGCCCGACCGGGATAGGCGTTCGAGCCCATGGCACGCGCGAAGAGTTGTGCGCCCAGGCAAATCCCCAGCATGGGGCGGTCGGCCGCGAGCCGGCTCTCCAGAATTGCCAACTCGCACGCAAGAAATGGATATTTGTCCTCTTCATAAGCGCTGACCGGCGCGCCCAAAACAATCAGCAAGTCGGCGTCGCGCACTTCATCCGAACGCAGGTCGTCCACGCCCGCGTCTAAATAACGAACCGCGTAGCCGTGATCGCGCAGCGTGGGCTCGAACGTGCCTAGGTCTTCGAAATGAACGTGCCGGATTGCCACGGCGGTCTTCATATCACTGGAGAAAACTATACATCGAATAATATTCTATATTCATGATGAGCTGCGGTCAGCGATCCCACGAGATTGTCTTGCGAAACCGAAGGCAAGCAATCTGTGAAGCAATCCGAGAAACGTGATGAGCCAGGCGGCCAGTGCCACGTATAGGAAACCGTGGACAATGAAGAGAAGGAACGGCAAGTTCATGGCTTGGGAAAGCCGGAATGTGCAGACTGTGTACATTCCGAGCGGGAATACCAATCCCCAATAGAGCGGATCGTAAGCGAGTTTGAAGCGCTTGTACCCATGTCTCCAGATGCCCAGAATGAAGAGCATGGGAATCCACCATGTTGCCGTTGCCCAAAAGAAGACGGTAAAACCCTTCAGGAACGGGAGCATGCCTGTCAGGAAGGGAGCGTCCGAGGCACGCAGAATCAGGAGTGCTCCCGCGAGCGTGGAGATAGCCATTGCTCCCATGTTGATCCAATAAGGGGGCATGAGGTCCGTAGACGAAAAAGTAAAGAAAGTATAGCGATAGAAAATCAGTGCGATCATCCAAATGTACAGCATTCCCCCACAGAGCCATAAGCAAAGTGAGAGGAACAGAATTTGTTCTTGATGGATGCCGAACATGGGCGAAAGCAGGGTGGCCAACTGGGAGACGGCCTCCGTGGCAACGACCGCGAGCAACCACCCTCCGTTGATTCCCTCGGCAAGGGATGGCTTCTGCTCTTTCACCGTGAAGGCGGTGAAAATCGCGTAGGTCAGCAATGCCCACAGACATGCGGCCATGAGCCATAGAAGGAATGCCAGGCGATATTTGCCGAAAATAACCACCATTTGCGATCCCAGGACGGCTGTACCGGCCGCGGTTGTGAAGAAACCCGCGCCTCGACGGTGATCAATCAAATCCCCCAAAACCTCTCTCGGATAGAAGACGATCCGACCGAGCGTCAACAGCCAGAGAACAATGAATGCCACTGCATTCAGCCAGGTGAGCCCCCTGGCGACCATGGCCATGCCCTGGGTCTGCGCGGCGATGGCTACGATCCCGGTGGCCATGACGAACGCAAAATAGGCCGGCTGAAGGATTCGAATCCCTTCGGCGAAAGGACTCTCACCGCTGCTGATTTTTGGTCTGGATTCAGTTTTCACAAATCGCGATTCGCTCGAAGCTGATATTGGCGTATCTTCGATGCGGTTCATGTTTGGCCCCTTGCCGATTCCACTTCTTGTTTTCTTGATTTCAAATGCCCCGGCTCGGATGTCGCCGCTTATCCCCAAGCTCTGCTGGGCAAAAATCAAAGAAACAAAACCAGTGCTACGATTTCAGCGGGGCTGAATCGTCTGGCGTTCTCCGAACACGGCCCGCTCCGGTTCAGGAGGTTTCCTTCTGCGCGCGATACCAGCGAACCACTTGCGGCCGCCGCCAAAGATAAGGAGTCGGAGCAACCAGAATGTGCACCAGGCGGGTGAAGGGGGCGACGCAGATGATGACGTAGGCCATGAGAATATGCAGCTGCACGCCCCAGGGCATCATCGACACATACCCGAGATCCGGATTGAACCGGACGAGCGACCACAGGTACGGCGAAATGGCCGCGGCAAACCACGCCGAACCCCAGGGATGAAAAATCGCCACGGAAACGCCGCTGACGGCTTGCACGAGCAGGAGAGTAAGCACGATCCAGTCAAAAACATTCGTGACGACACGCACTTTGGAAACCGTCAAGCGTCGCGCAATGGCTCCCACCAAACCGATAACTGTGAGGAGGCCAAAGATCAATGCGGATATTTCCAGGACGTATAGTCGAAGCGGCTGGCTGTCCCATTGGAGAATCTGACGCGGCAAGAGAAACGCAACGATGTGTCCGATCAGTACGACCACGATTCCGTAATGGAGAGGGACGAGCCCCCAGAAATGTTGTCGGTTCTCTAAGAACTGCGATGACAAACTGGAATAGGTGAACGGCTGCTTTCGATAGCGCCGGATGGAGCCTAGAAAGAAAATCAGGATCGCAATATATGGGAAGACAATAAAGCAAAGCTGATTGTGGAATGGGAATGCATTCGTCATCGTCGTCTCCATTCACTGCAGAATCGGCAGTTCCGGCTTCCGGATTGGCATCCTTGCCGGGTCGTAGGGATATTCACCGCGGAGCCGCAGGAATGCCGATTCGAGTAACGCGGCGAAGGCGTTGCGGTCCTCCCGCCAACTCGTGCGCATTTTGTCGAGCGCCGGGAGCAAGTATCCTCCCGCAAATTCGGCCGCTTCGTCCGGCTCCAAATGGGCCAATAAAACGAGTGCGTGAGTCACATGGTCGGGAAGTTCGCCGGACTCCCGCAGATCGTACTCACGCAATTGCTCGCGCATCTTCACCAGGAATTCACCGCGCTGGTAATCTTCCCCGTACAGTTGCCAGCCGAGTTCGAGCGTGCATATCGGATTCAGATCGAAAGTGCGGGTGAAGAGTTCCCGCAGGTCATCCGTGCTTAGATTTCGAGTCGAAGCACAAAACTCTTCGAGCGACGCTGCCGCATCCGAATGCTCGGGGCGCAGCGTTGCCAGGCACCGTTCGGCGTTCGCGTGATAGTCTTCGCCCGGATATTCAAAAAGCTTTGCGAATCGCTCGTAAATTGATGTCGTGTCCATCACGTCCCCCGGTGCGGCCCGGATAGGAATCCAAAGCCGACACCCTGCTTGTGCTCAAGCGGGTCTTCCATCATCTGGATCGCTTCCTCGCGATGCATGGGCGGAATGACGAAACGATCGTCAAAGGTGCATAGCGAGGTCAGTCGATAGATCGCCTCGGCTTCTTCCGGAGAGCAATCCGCCTCGCGCAGCATTCGTTTCGCCGTCGCCATTTCGACATCACCCACGGTCACCGCACGGCGATACCATCGCACCGCCTTCTGTTTTCGAAGCGCGTAGCGCACGAATCCTTCATGGCCGGCGCCAAAGAGGTTTGCCAGGAACTTCAGCGGCACACGGGATTCATCGATGTCGTGGAACAGATTGTCCGAAACGTGGTGGATTGTGCCATCCGCTACATTGGACATCACGGGCGACATCGGAGGGACATAGAACAGCATCGGCATCGTCCTGTATTCGATGTGCGGCGGCAGAGCGATTTTCCAGACCTTCACGAACTGATAAACCGGCGAACGCTGCGCTGACTCGATGACCGAGTCGTGAATCCCGTTCTTCCGCGCCGCGGCCACGACTTCGGGATCGTTCGGGTCCAGCACCAGGGAACGCTGCGCTTCGACGAGGTCTTCCTCCGGCAGCGAAGCCATTTCCTCAATCTTAGAGGCATCGTAAAGCATCACGCCAAGGTACCGGATCCGGCCCACGCAGGAATGGAAGCACGCGGGCGCCTGGCCGGTCTCCAACCGCGGATAACAGAGGATGCACTTTTCGGATTTTCCGGTATTCCAGTTGTAGAACATCTTCTTGTACGGGCAAGCCGCAACACACATCCGCCAGCCACGGCAGCGATTCTGATCCACGAGCACGATGCCGTCCTCTCCCCGCTTGTAGAGTGCCCCCGAGGGACACGACGCCACGCATGCCGGATTCAGGCAATGATTGCAGATGCGGGGAAAGTAAAAAAAGACGAGCTGTTCGACAGCGGAAAGTTGCGCGCGCTGATCCGGTGTCAGGCCCTTCAGGTTGGGATCGTTTTCCGCATAGACGGGCGACCCGCCGAGGTCGTCATCCCAGTTGGGACCGGCCTCGATCTGAACGAGTTCGCCGGTGACCATCGAGATCGGGCGAGCCGTGGGCTGGTCAGTACCCTCCGGTGCATTGAATAAGTGCTGATAATCGTAGGTCCAAGGCTCGTAGTAATCGTCCATGGTGGGCATGCTGGGGTTGTGATAGATGTTAAAAACGGTCTTCGTCTTGCTGGTGGATTTCAGTTGCAGCTTGCCATTCTTTACCTCCCAGCCTCCGTGATATTTATCCTGGTCTTCCCACTTCGTGGGAAAGCCGGTGCCGGGCTTGGTCTCGACGTTATTCCACCACATGTATTCGGTGCCGCGCCGGTCGGTCCAAAGGTTCTTGCACGCGATGCTGCAGGTATGGCAGCCGATGCATTTGTCGAGATGAAAGACCATCGAAATTTGTGATCGGACATTCATGGCGGCGCTCCTTACCATTTGAGTTCCGGCAGCTTTCGCACAAAGACGTGCGTATCCCGGTTGCCACCGGTCGGGCCCCAGTAGTTCATGTGGTATGTAAATTGGCCGTACCCGCCGACCATGAGGTTGGGTTTCAGGCGCACGCGCGTCAGGCTGTTGTGCCCGCCGGCGCGGCGGTTGTTCCGTAGTGGCGAAGTCGGAACGGAGAGCGTCCGTTCCGGAGAGTGATACTGGATGCAAATGCCGCGGGGAATACGCGCGCTGACCACGGCCCGCGTCACGACTACGCCATTATCGTTGTGCACTTCAACCCAGTCGTTGTCGTTGATCTCGATGTCAGTGGCATCTTTGTCGTTCATCCACAACGGCTCGATGCCGCGTGACAACGTTGTCATGCGGTGGTTGTCTCCGAACGTCGAGTGAATGTGCCATTTCCCGTGTGGCGTGAGGTAATTGAGCGTCAGTGTCGGACCAACTTCGCGACTCAAGCGTATGTCGGCGTATTCCACTGGCAGAGGTTTCGGTTTGTAGGTGGGCAGGTGCTCCCCGAATTGGATGTAGCCAAGATGGTCGAGGTAGAAGTGCTGCCGCCCGGTCAGCGTGCGCCAGGGCACAAGACCTTCGACGTTGTAGGTGAAGGGCGAATAGGAGCGGCCGTTCTCCGTCAGCCCCGACCACATTGGGCTGTTGATCAGCCTTTGGGGCCGGGCCTGCAGTCCCTTATAACTGACTCGCACGCTGCGGTTCTTCTCCCCGTAGTGCGCGAGCGGCAATCCGACCTTCTCTTCCATTTCCCGATAGGATCGGTATGCCAGCTCCCCGTTCGTGACCGTCGCGAACTGCAGGATGAGATTGCAAACATCCTCGTCGTCTTCAAGCGACGGATATCGCTCGCCGTTCCACATTGATGTAGTCTGATTCTTCACGGCATCGTCATAAAAGTCCTCGCAGGCATAATGCGTCCCATGTGTCCCCAATCCCTGCGAACGGACCTGCGGCCCGAAGGAGATGTATTGGTTGTAGAGATTGGCGTAATCGCGCGCGACCAGCTTCCATCCAGGCATCGTCTTGCCGGGGATCGCTTCCACTTCGCCGCGCTTCCAATCGCGCAGGTCGGGCTGCGCCATCTCCGCGGGCGTATCGTGCGCCAGCGGCGTGGCCACTAGGTCCCAGACCGGCGAGGGAAAATACGGCGCGGCCAACTTGGAAAACTCTTTCGCCAGCTCTCGAAAAATCTGCCAGTCGCTTTTCGATTCCCAGCACGGCGGCACCGCCTTTGAGAGTGGGTGAATGAAGCTGTGCATGTCGGTGGAGTTTAAGTCGGCCTTCTCATACCAGGTGGCGGCGGGCAGCACAATATCGGAGTAAAGCGCGGAGGTGTCCATCCGGAAGTTCAAGTCCACGACGAGGTCCATCTTTCCCTGCGGCGCCGGATCCCGCCAGACGACTTCCTTCACCGCATCTTTGGCGATATCGGTGGCGATGGCGTTGGTGTGAGTGCCGAGATAGTGTTTGAGGAAATATTCGTGGCCCTTGGCGCTGGCCATGAGCGCGTTGCCCCTCCACATAAACCACACACGAGGCCAGTTTTCCGGAGCGTCAGGATCTTCGACGGCGAATTTCAGCTCACCGCTCTTCAGTTTTTGAGTCGCGTAGTCGCCGACTTCCTCCTGGGTCTTCGCGCCGGTCTGTTCCGCTTCCCGCACCACGTCGAGAGGGTTGCGATTGAACTGCGGGAAAAATGGCAACCAGCCGCTGCGCACGGCCCGCACCTGCAAATCCATAGTGTGGCCCGAGGCCAGCGAATCCGGACCCTGATCGGAAGGGACCGTATGGTAGTCCGTGAATTGCTTCTCGTAGCGCCACTGATCGGAGTGTACGTAGTGCCAACTCGGCGCATTTTGCAACCGCGATGCAGGCGTCCAGTCGCGCGCAAATGCGATCGAGGACCAGGACTCCATCGGGGCCAGCTTTTCTTGTCCCGTATAGTGTGCCAGTCCGCCGCCATTGACGCCGACGCAGCCGCAAAACATCAACGCATGGATCGCGGCGCGATACATCAGGTTGCCGTGATACCAGTGGTTGATCCCCGCACCAATGATGACCAAGCACTTGCCATTCGTGAGATTCGCAGTGTTACCCCACTCGCGCGCAAAGCGAATCAGCACGTCGCGACCCATGCCGGTGAACTTTTCCGACCACGCAGGTGTATAAGGCGCGTCTGCATCGTCATAATCTTTCGGGTATTGACCAGGCAGGCCGCGGTCTACGCCGTACTGCGCCATCAATAGGTCATAGGCGGTTGTGACAATGGCTATTCCTCCGTCCGCCGTCTTCACTTTGCGGACCGGAACCCCGCGCAATAGGGCACGGCCCTCGGCGAAATCATCGAAGCGAGCCTGCACCACTCCGTCATTTTCAGTCAAAAAACTGAGTGTCGGATCAATTTCGGAACCATCGATGCCGTCTTTCAATTCGAGATTCCATTTCCCTTTTTCTTTTCCCCAACGAAAACCAACGCTGCCCATGGGCATCTTTGGCCGGCCTTCGGCCGTATCCCACATCAGAAATTTCCAGTCGCCGTTTTCGATGCTCTTGTAATTCGCCAGCCGGTTGGCCCGAAGCAACTGTCCGGGCTTGTAGCCGCCATCGATTTCGTGCAATTCCACCAGGTACGGTGCGTCCGTATATTTCTTCGTATAGTTAATGAAGTAGGGAACCTGCTTATCGTGGTGAAATTCTTTGAGCAGGACGTGATTCACGGCCATCCACCAGGCGCCGTCCTGCCCGGCATTCACTCGAACCCATTCGTCGGCGTATTTTGATACCTGGCTGAAATCTGGCGAGAAAACCCACATCTTGCTGCCGTTGTGCCGGGCTTCCGCGGCGAAATGACAGTCCGGCGTGCGCGTCATGTTGAGGTTGGAACCCATGACCGCGAGCAGTTTTGCGTTGTACCAATCGGCCGATTCGTGGACGTCGGTCTGCTCTCCCCATGTCTCCGGAGATGCAGGAGGGAGATCGCTGTACCAGTCGTAGAACGAAAGAGAAACGCCACCCATCAATTGCAGGAAGCGAGCCCCTGCGGCGTAGCTGATCATGGACATTGCTGGAATCGGCGAGAAACCGGCCACGCGATCCGGTCCGTGTTTGCGAACCGTGTAGACACAGCTGGCCGCAATCAGTTCTCGCACCGTGTCCCAATCAGCCCGCCGGAATCCGCCTTTGCCACGCGCGCGTTGCCACCGCTGCCGAGCCTCGGAGTTTTCAACGAGCGATTGCCACGCCTGGACCGGATCTTCGAACTTGGTGCGCGCCTGTTTCCACAAGTCCAGAAGAGCGCCGCGCATGTACGGATACTTCACGCGCAATGGGCTGTAGAGATACCAGGAATAGGAAATGCCGCGCTGGCATCCCCGTGGCTCGTAAGGAGGCAAGCCCGCTTCCAGTGAGGGATAGTCCAGCCCTTGCATTTCCCAGGTGACGATTCCGTCTTTGACGTAGATCTGCCAAGTACAACTACCCGTACAGTTCACGCCGTGCGTGCTCCGGACGATCTTGTCGTGCTGCCAGCGGTTCCGGTAGAACTCTTCCCACCCACGCAGCTTTGGATCGCTTTCGTCCTTGATCCAGCTCACACCCTTTTTCGATTTCATGCCGCACCTCTCTGCGCGCTGGTAACCAAAGATCGCCTTACGGTCCGGATCCGGCCTCGCCAGATCCAACCCATCAAAGCCAGACCCAGCACAGCACCGGCAAACCCCGCTAGGAAAAAACGGATTTGACTGGATGAATTTGCAGGTTGTGATTGTCGGGACGAATTTTCAAAGACAGCTAAGAGCGGCAGAATTTCTTCCTTTTGGAGCGAATGATTGCGGAAAACCGACTGCATCGTCGTTGTGGCGGGGGCGGAAAGCCATGCACCCAGTGATTTCCGGCCGCCAAGTCGCTTATAAACCTGAGTCAAATCCGGCCCGAGGCGTCCGCCGCCAAAACCACCGATCGACCCGAGCGTATGGCAGGAGACACATGGAGGTCCCCCTTGACTCAGTTTTCGCTTGCCAAGAAAGATCTCCGTGCCGGTCAAGATATCGCTGGGTGTGAAGGGCGGCTCACTGATGCTCACCCCGGTGGCACCCGAATTTGGAAGGTTCGATTTTGCTTCAATCATGTCCAGGAGTGCTTTAGCCATCTCCGGCGTCAGACCCGGCATCTTGGGCATGACAATTCCGTTGGCATCTTTTTTCAGTTGCAAGGCATAGGGATCGCCGCTGTTTAATACCGCTTCCGGGTCTTGTATGAAGTGTTCTAGCCAGGCGCGATCTTTATGTTGCACGGCTTCTTTCAAATCGGGGCCGACTAGCCGGCCACCACCGATCGTATGGCACGCGGTGCAGTTCTGCTGAAAGAACTCATTGGCAGATTGCGCGGCCGCATTTCGCGGCAACACAAGCACGATCAAGACCGCAATCAATAGGCATCGCTGGGGGCTCACGAGTGCCTCCTTCCCCGGCTCACTTGCGCTTGGGCGGAAGAATTCCTTTCACCGATCATCCGCTCGACTGATTTGTTTGGATGGTCTTGGGCGATCTCAACCAGCTTGGCGAGAGTGGTGTTTTGCAGAAGCGCTTGGATCGCGGTACGAATTGGAATCCAATCTGAGTGTAGGGTGCAAGGAGTCTCCTTCGAGCAAATCCCGATGCCGAGCACACATTCGTCTTCCGTCCTGGGGCCCTCGATCGCACAGACGATAGAGTCCAAATTGATGAAAGCGGGCGCCCGGCCAAGTTCCATGCCTTTTCCCGGGCCGCGGAAGGAGCGCACCAATCCAGCACCGGCCAGCCGCTGCAATATCTTTGCCAGGTAAGCCTTAGAAACCCCGGTGCGCGCCGCGATCTCGTGGACTGGGGAAAGCTTCCCGGGAGCCTGTTGGGCCAGGAATAAGGCAGCTCGGATGGCGAGTTCGGAGGAGCGTTGCAGGATCATGCAAGGTCCTTTCTCGAATTCAGGACCTTTTATTCCACAGTTGCTTCGGTTGGCGCTGTAACCGGAATCACCCTGCCATGTGATCCCGGTCACGTTTTCTGGTGCGGTTCGTCACTTGCGCGCAATAAGAATATTTCAATTGGAACACTCAGAGGAACATCAACGGCGCGTTTTTGGGGGACACGATCCTTAAGCCGATCGCGTGTGCTCTATGGGGAACACCCTAGAAGAGGGTTCCTATTTCTTGGAGAGAATGTCTTCAGCCCAACTGAGAGCAGCCTGTGCTCTTGGGAATCCAATTGTTGTAATGGACAGCAAAATAGCATGACGGATTTCATCTTTCGATACACCCTCCGCCAAGGCGTTTCTAACGGCCGAATGCAATGCACCCTCCGAACCCGCTCCCACAGCGATTCCGACCTTTACAAGACGTCTTGTGCGGACATCCAGGGGCCCCCACCGATGACACTCTTCGCCAAGAAGCTGAAAGGATTTCCATATCTTTCCGTAAGTTTTCTGGAATCGCCGGGACCATTGTGGAAGATCGGACTTCATATGAAACCCCCTTGACGTCTTCTTCTGCGGGGCAAGCATACTACTTTCCTGAAGCAAGAGACGACGGCGGAATCTTGGAATCCTGCCGTGATTGCCGGGATGCGATCATGGAATCACAGGCTAGGCTTCACTGTGATAAAAGTCACAGCGGTTTTCTCTGAGCAAGCTAAGCTTGCCGCATGATTAGCTTTGATGAAGCTCGCTGCACGATTCTCTCAACTATTCTGCCATTGGGAGTAACAAGAGTTTCACTTCGCGACGCACTGGGTCGCATCGCGGCGGAAACAATTGTAGCCGATGCGGACGCTGTGCCATTCCCGCGCTCGGCGATGGATGGCTACGCCGTTCGAGCCGCGGAATCCTCCCGCGCGACTAGGGAACATCCCATGGAGATTCCTCTTGTCGGCAAAGTTTTTGCCGAGCAGGCGGAATCTAATCTTGCACCAGGCACCACGCTGGCGATCACCACAGGCGCGCCCTTGCCTGATGGCGCCGATGCAGTGATCCCCTTTGAACAAATTGAGCGGCATGACAGCACCATCCGCATCTTCGGGCCGGTTGCTTTGGGCGCTTGCGTCTTCCCGCCGGGTGAAGACATTCGCCGTGGTGACGAGCTAGTTGCCTCAGGTGAATCCTTAAGCGCCGGGAAACTGGCGCTGCTGGCATTTGCTGGAACGACGCAACTACGGGTATTTCAGCGTCCTCGCGTGGCCGTTTTGTGCAACGGTCAGGAGCTTGTAGATCCGGGCGTAACACCAGGCCGCGGCCAAGTACGCAATAGCAATGCTACTGCGCTTAACGCACTTGTGGCCGAATTCGGCGGTGTGCCTTACGATCGTGGAACTGCTCCTGATGACCCCGCTATCCTATCGGCCATGCTTGAGTCCGCTCGTGACGATTCAGATCTTCTGGTTACGACTGGCGGCGCATCGATGGCAGAGCGCGATCTTGTGAAGGGCGTCCTGAAGGACCTCGGTGCCAAATTTCTTTTTGAACAGGTAGCCATGAGGCCCGGCAAGCCATTCGGCTTCGCCATGTGGCATGGCAAGCCCGTTTGCGTACTCCCCGGCACCCCAGCGGCCGCGTTTGTATGCTTCCAAGAATTAGTCCGATCCGCCATGGCGCGCCTTAGTGGAAGGCAGGCGACCAGTTTGCCGGTAGTACGCGCTCGTTTGCAGGGCTCCTTGCATGCGCGTGCGGAACGCCGGTATTTCGTTTTGGCGCGCCTCGATCTAGCTCCGGATGGCTTTGTGGTCACTCCGCTCGACAATCAGTGCTCGGCTCTGGTACGCACAGCCGCGGATTCAAATGCGATTATCGTCGTCCGTGAGACCTCTTCCCAAGGGGCATCGCGCATGGATTCGGGGGAACTCGTCGACGTGGAAGTGTTTGAATGGCCGCTCGGGCTCGTATCTGCGGACAACGATACCCAAAACAATTGCGTTTCAACTCGTTCGCGTCGCTTATGACCGGATCATTGTCAGTGGCATGCGGCGACTGTAATGGGAGGTCGAAGAAAAGTAATCATTAGGTTGATGGCGAACAGCGTGACCGCCGCCAGCTCAATCAGAGCAGAAATTGGCAGGACGTTCCATGCCCAAGCCGCGTAATTTTGGTAGGCCAGGATTTCAGATGTGACACGGAGCGTGCAGCCTATCATCAACAGCACTAGCATCACGAGCATGAGCCTCGTGCTCCACAACACGCGCATCCCACAGAACGACGGGAGAATCCTCTGCCCGACGGAAAATACCATCGCCGCAATGAATCCAACGGTCAGCGCGGGTCGCGACGCTCCCCAGATTCCGGGCGCCGCCCCGGCGCGCGCCGCCCAGATACCCAGTGTCGCAGCGATCAATAGCCACCCATATGCTATTCGGATGAAAATGGGAAAGCTCGAGTGAACATTAATGGTTTTCGCCGCCTTAGCTGTTGGCTCAAAAAAACGGATGGCTCCCACGGCCATCACTGCTCCTCCCAGTAGAAGTATTCCAGCTGCCGTAAAGCGTTCCAAGAAGCCAGCCACGACACCCGCCGTGTTCAAACCAGCAGCCACTAAGAGCCAGGACCCCCGCAGGGGTTTCAGCCCCAGGAACACTGGGAGCCAACGCGAGCTGAAGCCCCACACCATGGGAACCAGAAAGCCCCAGGTTGAAACGATCAAATAGCGCTGATCGAATTCGTGCGGGAACGCCGGTGAACTGGCATGGAGAGCCAGTTGAATGGAGGCCCCAAGATTGAGCGCCAGGGAAGCCAGCAAACCCAGAGTTGCTGCAATCACAACAAATATCCAGGATTCCAACGGCTTCGGAGTGTCATGTGAAGGCCGGTGACTTGCCACGGCCTGAAAGAAAATCAAGAACGCCACTATTTCAAGCGCGGCTGACATGGGCATCAAGATGCGCCATTGCCAGGGATAAATATTGGAAAACCAGCGGGTGGTCACACCAACGACCCAAAGCGCCCAACAGACCCACCCTTCCCAAAGTGCGAACGGTTTCAGTTTGCGGAGCTTCGGAATTGAATAGAAGCCGATCCCGAGAATGAAATTGCCCACCCAGCCGAATAATTGCGCATGGCCGTGCGCCTGAATCCAAGCAGGAGTGATCGAATCGGCCTCCTCCTGATTGCTGATTTTGATCAGATTCCACACACCGAGAAACGTGCCCGGCAGCAGCATGAAGACCAGCCCCGTGACGATATAAGTCATCAGGAGGCGCGAAAGCGATTGTTCACGCGCGATTGCACGATCCATGACATATTTTGTCTTGTCATCCAACGAAACAGGCCTTTGGTCGGCAACCTGAGCCCCATCGAACATCGCAACCTCCATTGCATCATTCATCACATTCTTTAACCTTGGTTTTTCGGTTCTCCCGTAATCTCAATCTAGAACTTACAAGTGGGATTCGCCCGCCGCGATTCCCGAGAGGGTAGGTGATGCGATGACCTTGGACACGGGCAAAAGGAATGAGCGTATGAACCCGGGAACGTTTCATGCTCATAATGTCGTCAACCCGGATCCCGCGCACAGTCAGCGCATCGGNNAACGGTGGCAACGCCATGGAACCGCCTCCGCGCACATAATCACGCTCCTCTTCTGCTCGGCCAATTTCATCAATCGGTGTAACCCTGCTTCGAATTCGGAGGTCTGCATATAATCAGCAAAGCCGCGAAATGAGGTATTGCGCCAGCCCATGTTCGGCGAATCGCTTCGTGCATGGCGCAAACCCCCGAGCTTGCGCAAATGCACGTAGCCGATCCTCGCGGCCCGCAGTTTTGTCGACAGAGTCTCCCGGTTGAACTGAGGGTTGTGTCTCGATCGGGGGATACTGCGTACGTCTATAACGCGCTTGACGCCGTGCGCCCGGAGAAGATCGAGGAAGTCTTTCCACATGCGGGTCGAATGCCCAATGGTCAAGACAGCGGGCATTTCGGTCTTGACCTTTCTCATGGCGAGTACCTTTTTCTTATCAACCCGTGGCAGACCATGAAAGTAGAACCTTCTACCTTAGGGACTGCGTTGGGAATGTCGATTCGGGCGCAATTTCCACCCCCCTCCACGTCGCTCATGAACGGATCATGGTCAGTAGCATCTTGAATCTGCCGAGGGCCTTCAGCGAGTGAGATTGATTTGCGGGCATGAGAACCGCTTCGCCTGCCGTCGTCCGTAGCGGGTTGCCAGAAACCACAATTTCCGCTTCGCCCTCCAGCAGGTGTGCCACTGCGTCAAATGGAGATGTATGCTCACTTAAGCCTTGGCCGTCATCGAAGGCGAACAGAGTGACTGTTGTCGTCGTGCGGTTTACTAGCACTCGGCTGACAACGGCTCCTTCCTGGTAATTCACAAGGTCGATCAAGCGGACAACTTCCGCGCTAGGGATTTCACGCTTACTTTCTGCCTTTTGTGAACTCATCTTCAGCCACCTCGACCGCCGCCATTATCTCGTGTTATCAACTTGCTTCCATCAGCACATGCTCCATTATCCGCAACGCAACTTCAGTTCTCCGCCGGCCCCACGCGCTTTTTCTTCGAGGCGCGCCCAAATACCTTGAAGCTCCTGGATTAGTTCCTGATCCACCAGGCCGGACTGGGTGAGAGGCGGGCATTCAGTTTCTACCCGGATTGGGCATCCATCGTGGAGCATCTTCTGTGAAAGTGTGATCTGTTTGAGGGTCACCTCATATCGCCCCCCGCAGGCGACGCATGGGATCTCAATTGCGACAGATTCGAGGATATCCATAATTGGTCCTCTCATTTCAGAGCAAGTTCTTGCCGGGCTCGGGCTGCTATATTTGAGCCACGGTTCTCGAGTCCGGGCAGATATTGTCCGCTACTCAAAACTGAGCGACTAACCCTTTACCTATTTCTGTCAGCGCGTAGAAGTCACCACCGCACGCGCTCAGCATATCCGCACGGGTCAATTCATCGATAGCGTCGAGCACGCTCTGCCGTGCGGCTGGTTCGTTGCCCGCCGCCTCGAACAGGACATGAAGGTCCAGCCGATCCTTCCCCATTTCTTCGAATAGCCGCAGAACGCGCAAAGAGAGTGGCTTCATTTCGAACCTCATTAGATTACATGGCCCTTGGAAGCGTCCTTCTATCGCACTGTACAAGAGCGGTGTTTGTGGGGGGGCACAAGAACGCTATACAAGACGGCCAGGACCCGTATGCGTGACTTCCCGCTATTTCCTCTTATGGCGAGTAGTCTCCTTTCGGCGCGCTTTGGTCTCCACAATCTTTTTTTCCGGCGGTCACGAGAGCGTCAGTAGAAAGGCGCTGTCTTCGGTCGCCTCTACATCATGAGGAACGCACCGATCCAGGACGAGCAGGCGCCCGGCAGGGAGATCTACCACGCGCTCGGGTAGATGGAGCCGGATATGTCCGCTAAGCGAATGTACCGAGATTCTGCCAGCCGCTGTGTGCTCCTGCATGCGCGTATTCGCCTTCATGGCGATCAGGACAATACGGAGATCCGGATACTTTACAAGCGTCTTCGAACTTCGTCCCGTGGGGTGCAGCCATGATTCATCCCGGTGCTGTCGGTCGAGTTCGCCAGCTAGGTCAAATTGGAGGAGGGGGCCGCTGAGAGTACCATCAATAGACTCGTGCCCGACACTGGAACGTCGGGAAGCTCCTGTTTGTGCGATAGGCATATACTATCCTCCACCGGTGGTTGGCTAATCCGGTCATTGCATCGTAACACGATACGTTCCTCAATGCATTCTCGCCCGGAGATTGTGAGACCTACTACATGTCGTCGGGCGCGCAATAGGATGTGCCCACGGTCACTGCCGGATTCTCGATGAGTGCGAATTCCCATCTCACCAATAGAAAGCAAGCCGGCGAATCGTGAAATCTTGTTATCCCTGTACCTAAATGTGGTGAGGGATACGTGAACCACAGTTCCTAGGAATCTGTGATGGCCGTGTCTTGCAGGGTAGCGAGGCGGGCGGCTTGGCGGAGTTTCCACTGATCAGGGAGCCAGGCGTCGAGATCGCGTGCGGGCCAGGAAGGAAGATTCACCAGTAATTGTGTGAGGTAACGCTGCGGATCGATTTCGTGGCGGCGACAGGTGGATGTCAGGCTGGCCAGAATGGCCGCCGTGCGGCCGCCACGCGGGTTACCGACGAAGAGGGAATTTTTTCTGTTCAGCACCACGCGCTTCATCTCGCGCTCACTCATATTGTTGTCGATGGGCACCGCGCCATCTTTGCAGAAGACGTTCAGCTCGGTCCATTGGCCTAGCGTGTAGTTCACTGCCTCGGCCATGGGATGCTTGGGCAACAGTTGCTCCTTCCAGGCCAGTAGCCTGTGCCGCAGTTCCGTCAACACGGGTAGCGACTTGGCCTGGCGCAGCTCGAAACGTTCCGCTACCGAAGCTTCCTGGGCCTGCTTCTCCACGGCATAAAGAGTCCGCAGGAAAGCGACCGCCTCCCGTGCGATCTCCGGCGCGGCTTTCTCCGCATCCACAAACTTCCGTCTCGCATGCGACCAGCAGCCGGCGCGCGTGATCGCGTTACCGGCCACCACGCCGTTGTATCCGCCATAGGCATCAGCCAGCAAAACCTGCTGGTAATCCTTCAGAAAATGTTTCGGTCCGTCCCGGCCACGGTTCAAGGTGAAATCGAACACGTGGTAGGGATTGGTCGCGTCGCCCACGTACACCCACATCCGCGCCGGCTGCGTTTTCCCCATGCTCAGCATCGGCAGAATGGTGTCATCGGTGGCTACCACGTGCGATGCGCGCACCCGCGCGGCCATTCGCTCGTACAACGGCTCGACCAGATCGGCCACATCGCCGCACCATACCGACTGCGTCGCTCGCGAGATCTCGAATCCCTGTCGAGTGAAGATGTCTTCCAGTCGATACAGCGGCAAGTAATCCGCAAACTTGCTGGTCACGATGTAGGCTAGCAGCCCCGGCCCCGCCAGACCTTTCTCGATGGCCGCTTCTGCCCGTGCCGCCACCTCGATCTGCGGCGATTCCCCCGCACCTTCGCATTTCGCGCAGGCATACTTCTTGCGCACATGCTGAATGCGCTCGAAGCGCCCGGGAATGTATTCGATCTGCCAGCTTTCCTCTGCACCAATCTCTTTGCGCTCCAGGCCACAGCACGGACAAGCTCGCTGTTCCGCGCTCAGCTCGTAGACCTGCGTGGTTGCCGGGAGGTTCTCGAAGTTGGCCAGATGCCGCCGCCCTTTGCGTCGCTTCACCCGCCGCAGTTCGTACTCCGGTTCCGTCTGCGGTGGTACATCGTCCGGGCAGATCGGCTTCTGCTCCAGTTCCTCGGCGAAGTCCAACAGCACCTGCGCCAGATCGCCGCTGGCTGCCAGCCGATCCGCTCGCGGCCCGTAATACCACTTCTTGTAGCGCGCCAGCTCCACTTGCAATCGCAGATTTTCCACGTGCAGATCATCGGCGCGCTTGGTCTGCTCTTGCGCACGCTGTTTCTCGCAGTCGCGTTCCTGTAGCAGAGAACACAACATCGCCTTCAGCGATTCGTTGTCCTCCGGTAAGTTGGGGAAAGAAATTCTCGTGTCGGACACACTCGTTTAGACGCACCATCGCAAGCGTGGTTACTCACATCGTCATTTGTTTCGCGCTATTTTTTCTTTTCCGATTGTTTATTCACTGCTTCGCGCAGCGCGTTCATAGCGCGGCGTGCGCTTCAGCTTCGATACATCGATCCCGTCCAGGATCATCGCCAATTCGCTGGCCCGCAACTCCACCGAGCGCGCTCCTTCGCTCATCCGCGGCAGCTTGAATACGCCCGCTTCCAGCCGCTTGTACCACAGCAGGAATCCGTCCCGCTCCCACACCAAAATCTTCAACCGGTCACCGCGCCGCGAACGGAATACAAACAAATGGCCACTCAGCGGGTCTTCTCCGATCACCACTTTGACGCGTTCCGCCAGCCGGTCAAAGCCACAGCGCATGTCGGTCGCCTCCGCCGCCAGCCAGATGCGTGCCGACTGCGCTCGGTCCAGCGTGTGCAAACTGGGCAACCCGATCATGCTCCGCTCTCCACCACCGCCAGCAACGCTCGCAAATGTTGCCCGTCGAATCCAGGACTCACCAACAGGCTTCGGCCATTCTGGAGTCGGACTTCAATGCGCGAGTCGCCTGGCACGCTCGGCGCAGGCTCCGCCACTTGCACTTCCAAGAATTTTGTCACCGCGCTTTCCCGCAGCCGTTTCTTCCACACGAAGAAATACGGCCTGCACAAAGCACGCTCCCGGCAGAACGCAGTCACATCCAGTCCGCTACGCGCCTGCTCGGAAACCAGCTTTCGCCACTTCGTCCATGCCTTCTTTGTGCGCTTGGTCATGTCGCAACATTGCTACGCGACACAATCTTTCACAAGATGGGGTTCGTATAGCGCTCACAGAAATTTGTAGCCCAAAAGATCGGATTACCATCCCTGCACTGGGCATTGTTGACCGGAAGCCGACTTCTTGATCAGGGATATGGACCATCAGCGGAGTTTCGAGCCGACACTTGATGAAAGACGAGGTAACAACCGGGGAACAATTAAATTCCTCACCCGTTCCTTTCATTGCCTCGGGTTCCCTGATGTTCCTTGCAATTCCTTGAGACTACGTTCCCTTCATTGTTTCGGTCCCCACGTCTCCGTGAGACATCTCACGTGCTCTCGAGAGGATGCAAATTTCAAGTTGTCTCAACAAGGGGTTCACCCCAGACTGATGGGGGGAGCACCTGCCTGAGAAGCAGCAGCGCCCTCGATGCTGTGAAACTCAGTTTCAACATTTCAACTTCATGCACCACCTATTCGAACCGCAGACCTCTACCGTGTCAACGCGGGGATTTCAAGTACTCACAACAACTTACAAGGCTGTTGGGGACTGCCAAGTACTTGATAATACCCCGTAGTCGGATACATCTCGGGTTGGCCTTCGGGTTGAAAAGCGACAGTCGGACATGGTAGCGCTCAAAGCTGAACCAAAGAAGTGGTAGGCCCGAATGGACTCGAGCAATCGCCCTCTTCCGCGGAGGACATTCTTATTGCTTCAACATTGACGTGGGAGACAAAGCTCCGCCTCCTTAGCGCTTCCGTGCGGGGATATTCTCAAAGATCTCCTGCGAATCCTTGCGGGTGATCACCGTGTCGTACAATCCAATGTCCTCGCCTTCGTGCTTGTCGATCCCCGTATAGCTGAGGCTGGAGTCCTCGTAGCGCTTGAATTTGTAGACGGCGTCATTCATCAGAGCGCTGTTGAACAGTCCCAGGCTGACAAGCAACGAGAAGTCCGTTACGGTCAGGCCCGTGACCTTCTTGAACAGGCCCGGTTCCAGTTGCGTAATCACATCCTTCAGCGACCGCTCTCGATAGTCGGTCAGATACATGAAAATCGGGACACGTGTGGCGAACTTAATGAGCTTTTCCTGAATCTGCTTCCGCAAGCTCTTGTACTCTTTCTCCTGTTCAGTTAGTTCCTTCTTCTCCTTCTCGGACAACTCTTCGTCGTTGGCCTCCTTGCGGGCCTTTTTTACGGCTTCCGACTTGTTGATGATGATCTCGATTTCCTGATTGAGATTGCGGAAAGCCTCGATGCTCATGAGGGCATCCATCGCCTTGTTGTTGTCCATCAAGCGGCGCAAGGTGTCGTTATCCACGTTAACCAGTAGCGCGCTTTCCCATCGCCGCGCCAGAAGGGTTGCGGTTGTGCCGCTCATCGCCATGTCAAGAATTCCCGCGGCGTCAATCTGCTTCATAGAACTGCCGTCATAGGCGAGGACAGGTAGGAAACTGATGAACTCCTCTACCTTCTTTTCCACATTTGTCTCGTCGACATTCAACCTACAACTGTAATCGGCGATCTGTCGCAACGCCCGGTCCGGAGCAAAGTCGAAGACGTAACACTCTTCCTTAATGATCTGTTCTCTGTTTGGGGAGTCGCCGTCCGGGTTCCGCACGGTCCACGGCGATTGGACACGGAATGCTGCCTGAAAGTATGTCTCCGGAGTGGATGAGTTGCGGAGCATGAGAATGCCAGTCCACGGCTTAACGGTGACGCCGGTTGTGAGCTTGCCGCAGGAAAGCGTAATAGTCTTGGACTTCAGTGGTTCTTCCATAGCTTCCAAAACGGGCGGCAAAGCCGAGATGCCGATCCCGGCGGCGCTCCCCGCAGCGAGTACAATTTTGTAGTCGTGGTAAAAGCGGTTCTGTCTCTTCGCAAGCAGGTTGCGCATGGCTTGACAGGAAGCCACACTGGGAAGGAACCAGAAGGTGTGGGATAACACGTTCAGGAGCCGTGCATCCGAAAATGGGAAAGGCGGCTTGGCACCGAGTTTCAGGTTGTCAACCGTGGTCGGCAGGAATGAACCGCGAATCAGGTCGAGCCACTTTTGAACCTCATCTTCATACTTAAATTTTGCTTTGTCACCGATGCCTTCAGCGGAGAAAAAAACGTTCAAGTCGAACTCGTTGAACTCGCCCTGCATGGCGATTTCCCGGATCGCGTCCGGGAGTTGATAGGTCAAGAGCACCATACAGGGCAATGCGGCATAGGGGTTGTTAGCACCTTTCCAGTCCCGCTTTGCCCGTTGCTCGTCCGAATAGGTCCAGTTGTAGATTTGCTCCTCGATGAACTCGCCGGAGGCAATGGCTCGGAAGGGCGTTCCGGATAGGTAGAGATAGGCGTCCGTGGTGATCGGCATTATATCTTCGTCAAAGTCCTCGATGCCCTCGCCTTCCCCGAACTCGACCTCCTTCTTGTCCTCAGCCTCAAACAATTCCTTCGCGCTCTCGCGCCATGCGCCGTAGTGATACTCGTCCAGAACGACGCAATCCCAGTTGGTCGAGTGAACCCACTCATTTTTTGTCTTTATGCCGCCGGTGCTCGGGTTACGACCCAGATAGTCTTGAAATGAGCCAAAACAGACGAACGGCCTCTTCTTGTCGGCCTTCGCATACGACAAGCCGCCCGGTGAGATGAACTGCCAGCCCTTGAAGTCAACGTGACACTTCAGGTCCTCTTCCCAAGCGCTTTGCACGGCCAGCTTGAACGTAAGGACCAGCACCTTGCGCCACCCCATCCTCTTCGCCAACTGATACGCTGCAAACGTCTTTCCAAACCGCATTTTGGCATTCCACAGGAAGTGCGGCGGTTTGTTCCGGTTGCCTTTCTCCCTACGCCAGCTTGCGAAGTATGCGGCTGTCTTCTCCACAGCCGCTTTCTGCTCCGGGCGCATTGTGAAGTCAAGAGATCGGTTCTCCTCGTTCAGTTGTCCCGTTCCCACCGCAACGATGGCCGCTTTGACCTGAGCTACCGTGCACCGAAACCACTCGCCCTCAGGGTTCTTGACGCCATTGAGCCTGAGCATCCGATGTACGTCATGGTCGGTGAACACCGTTCCGTCATTCCGCATGGCGGACTCTTCCAGGACGATCCGATACGGCGGCTTGCCGGGGCGCAAGGTCGGATACTGCTGGGCAACGCGGCCCTGGACGTTTACAGTCGTGTAGCCAACTTTTAGCAGGTTCGCATATTGCAGATTTGTGTCCTCGTAGGCGTAGATGGCGGGCCGTGATTCAGGGCGTGGGGGGAAGAAGTCCTTACTCATCGCTGGCATCCATAGGGCGAACCATGGACTCGACGAAGGCAACCTCGTCTTTTGTCAGTCCGTATTTCGTGTAGAGCTTCTCGTCTGTCCATGTCTGGTTCATTGGGAGATCAGGAACGAACGAGAAGCGCTCACTGTACAAGTGCTGCGTGTATTTTTGGAGGGAAATCAGGAACCTCACAAATTGCGTGCGGAGATAACTCGCGAACACTTTGGCCTTTGCCTTGCTATCAAAGCGGTCGATAACGAGGTAGGTTTCCGTGCACACTGTCCCTGGCCCAAGAATCTCAGGCGACGAGGTAATCCAGTAAGGAAAAGCTCCCCGCTCGCCATACGCGAGTCCAAGAATGACCTTCCACTGATCGATCCATACGTCATTCCGTGGGACGTCAGCACGAGCGATCCACGATTCGCCTTCGCTGGACCGAAGTACGACAGGCTTCTTCAACCCTTTGGCCGTGGGCGCGCCGCGGTAAGAAGTTCGTAGGCCAAACGGCTGCGTGGGCGATACCTTGACCGCGAGCGATTTACCCACGTCGACGCCTTTGGGCCAAACCTTTTCAAGAATAGAAACACCCGTGTTGTAACGGACGAACACATTGTATGCGTCGAGGCGGCGGGAGACGACGCCACTAGACACTCCCCCAATGAATGTCTGCACATTACAAGGCCCATCATGCGAGCGGTCCCAAAGGAAGTACGAAACGCCACCTGAGATATCCAGGCCCGGAAACACGTCGGTCGCGTCTGGAAAGTCGACGAGTTCCCGAAGGTGTGTGTCGGAAAGCATCTCGGAGCGGTACTCATCGAGTCCGCGTCCACCCGCGAACCAGCGCGACGGCGTCACCATTACCACGTATCGCGGGTCGAGACTCTTCGCAGTCTGGACAAATTTCTGATAGATTGGCATTGCAAAGCTGCCCTGTGAATCGCCACCACTTGACCCAAGTTGATACGGCGGGTTGCCGATAATCACGTCGAATTTCATGTTGAAGATTTCCTCCGCTTTGTTGGTGTGGATAAACGGGTAGGCGTGGCTTTCCAGTTCGCCGCCCCGCTCGTAGTTCTCCTCGTTGGCTCCGCAATAACTGCAACGGCCATTTTCCCAAGTGTGCTCAATACGGGTGAAGTGAATATTGCCTTGCGAGTTGTTAAATGCCTCGCACACTGAATATTTCCCGTTGGCGGTTTTAGAGCAGTACAGGGACCTCCGCGAGATTAAGACAGTCAATTCCGTGATGGCGAGTCCGAAGACCTGATTTTCGAAGATGTGGTTCAGCCGCTTCTGACGATTTGGGATTTGCTTCTCCAGTCCGTTGTCGAGGCGCTTGACGATCTCTCGGAGGAACACGCCAGACTTGCAGCCAGGATCGAGGAATGTGGCCTTCCTGTTGCTCCATAGGTCCGCAGGGAGCACGTCAAGCATTCGGTTCGCCAGTTGCGGCGGCGTGAAGACTTCGTCGCTGCTTAGGTTCGCTATGCAGCTTAAGACGTCGGGGTTGTAGTTATGCTCCGACACGGGCGATCTCCAAGAAATGGACCGGGGCATATTCCCTTACCGGAGTGGGGATAAACACGTGCTCACCAATGTCGGAGAAGAGAGGTAACTGGTCCTTGCTCTCCAAACCAGGGAACAAGGGGGCTTGCATGGCTTCCTCATGCCGAAGCAATTCGCTAAACGTGAAGTCTCTCCTCTTGAGCATGCTTCCGTTGACCGGCGACCATTCGGAAAAGACGATATAGCTTGGCTTCTCGTCCACGGTCCTTAGCGTCAACGCATCGCCCCAGATGATGTTTCGTTCAAGGATAAACCATACCGCCTCGTGGCATTTGTTTTTCCCGGCACCCTTGAATAAGCGCGTGTAGTTTGCATCAAACAGTTCGAAGAGCCTTCGTCGGCAATCGCGGACATTGTCAGGCAGAATATCAATCCCGTAGATCGAGGACACGGCTAGGACGGCATAGCGCTCAAAATCCAGTTGCGACTTGCCGTAGCGCTTCTCCACAACCGCCAACTTGCGTTCCAGAATCGCGGTCAAGAAGTTCCCGTCGCCGCAAGCCGGTTCGAGGAAACGGGAGTCGATTCGCTCCGCTTCGTGCTTCACCAGATCGAGCATGGCGTTGACCTCACGTTGTCCGGTCAACACCTCGCCGTGATCCGAGACTCTTTTCTTCGTTCTAACCTGCGCAGCTTCCATTGATGTCCTATGCGTTCAGAATCTCCAAAACCTGTTGATCCCGGCCATCGGTTGATGGCTCATCATAGACTACGGTCGGAATATAATGAAGGGAGTCCAAGATTGATTAATTTGCTTGTGACGGGTCAATTTTCTGCCTCATGGAATCTTGCCGACAAGCTTCGACTGGCTACTAGGTCAAGGCTGAACGCGACTCGGAAATAAGTTTACGACCCGCCCTCGCTGGCTTGCTAGCGCCCAACATACCCGCGCATCAGTAGTCGATTTCCATAGCCGCCCGTGATTTCCCCTGAGAAGGGCAAAACGATCCCTTGACACGCGTACCGCGATAATCCATAATCGTCTCATGAAAGACGATATTCGATTCATGGGAGAGATGTTCCGTATCATAAACGGGGCACTTCGTCTCGACATTGACAAGGTCCGCAATTACACAGCTTTCCTTGCGGACAAGCTCGAAAAGGCTGGCGATAAGGCCTCAGCGGCACGCCTCCGGAAAATGCTGGAAGAAAACGATCATCAGCTCCGGCCAGCGGGAGCCGCATTCGCTAGGGCTCTCCCGGTTGATTCCGAAAGCCGGTTTCCTCTGATCGAGCGCGTTAACGTCAAGGGTTTGTCCGAACCTCCCGCCATTCTCTCGCAAGAACAGTGGGACACTGTTAATGAATTTCTCAGTATCGCCAAGAGCCATGCGCAAGCAGACACGGCGGCGATCAGCCTTCTTATGTACGGGCCACCGGGAACGGGGAAAAGCCGACTTGCGCGTCATATCGCGCAGGAACTTGGCCTCGAACTATATATAGCCCGCCTCGACGGGTTGATTTCTTCGTTCCTCGGAAGCACATCCAAGAACATCCGCGCGCTCTTTGATTTCGCGGCCAGAACACCCTGCATTCTCTTTCTCGACGAGTTCGATGCTATCGCAAAGGTTCGGGGCGACACCCAGGAACTTGGAGAGCTGAAACGTGTCGTCAATAGCTTCATTCAGAACTTGGATACCCTTGGAACCCAGTCCATCGTGATCGCAGCCACGAACCACGAAGAGCTGCTTGACTCCGCTATCTGGCGACGCTTCAGCTACCGCCTTGCTCTGAATTTCCCCTCTCAGGACCAGCGCCAGCTGATGTGGGCGCAGTTCCTTAGTCCCTTGCAATTCCAAGAGCGTGAAATTGAATTGCTGGTCGATCTCTCCGACGGGTTTTCCGGCTCCGATATTCGCGAAGTTTGTTTGCGCCTGCAGCGACGGCGAATTGCCTCGCAAAAAGCCCCCGAATTAAAGGACGCTTTTCAGGTTTTGCAAAACATGGCGATAGGAGAAGGCGCGGAGCGCCGTTTTCTGGCAGGACTGCGCAGCAAAGACGAGCACGCTATCTCAACCTTGCTCCGCCAACGGAACGCCAGGCTTTACAGTTATTCGGCAATAGCGGATCTACTCGGCATCTCGAAGGCGACCGCTTTCCGGAGAGCGAAGGGAGTGGCATAAGATGGCAAACGAACCCCGGCCTCCTCAACAAGATCGCTTACCTATCAAGCTCATCATGCCGAAACAAGGGGCGGAGCGGAAAATCCCTCCTGGCGGTACGCCGCCCAAGCCCTTTCGGACCGTTGACAGAAAATATCGGAACCATCTTTCGAATCAGGTTTCAGCGCTCCGTAGTGCCATCGTTCCCCAGGTGCGCCGGACAGGAAGCGCGCCGGTTCGCATCAAATTGCTCGCCAAAGCAGCAGCCAAGAGCCATCGACCCGATTTCCTTTTCTCTCCTCAGTCCTGTCCGATAATCGGTTCGGGTCGCTTGGGGGAGCTTTTCGTTAAGGCGACGCCCGAGGGACTTGATCGTCTGGTGGAGATCATCGACCATAATACTTCCGACCAAGTAACGAAAGAACTCTCCTGCGTTGAAACCATCGAGCCGATTACACCGGCTTTCCGCAGAGGCGGAGCGGACGCAAACGATGTGCTTCGTCGCAGTCCTCGGGGGAAGCAAGGTTTCATAACGCGCGTCCGTCTTTTCAATCTGGGCTCAGATGGAGACCAACCGAAGCTCGTAGAAGATTTCACGAGCGTATGCCGTCAGCGAAACATTCCAGTCAGTCAGGACGGATACTCGCCATCCAGCTTTACCTACGGGATCGAGTGCCGAGATGTCGAGGATGTGGAAGCGTTATCTCGCGTCATTGGTGTGCGATCCATCGTCCACATGCCCCTGATTCGCACGATTCGTCCCCGCATGTTTAATCCCAAGCCGCTTCCAGTACTGCCCAGTCGGGCCGATGTGACTGGCGACTTTCCAGTGGTTGTTGTCGTGGATAGCGGCATAACTACGGACATTCCTGGATTGGAAAGCTGGGTCGTCGGCCGCGAGTCGCAGGTGGCACCGCAGTATCAGAACACGGATCATGGAACCTTCGTGGCTGGGTTGATTTGCTGGGGTGCCGAACTGAATCCTACAATCTCCGGCCTTGAGAGTAGCCCGTGCGGCGTATTTGACCTGCAAGTTATTCCGAACCAGGACCCGGCAAAAGGCGACACGCTGGCGCTGTTGGAACAGGAGTTTCTTGTTTCTTTGGAAGAGGCGTTACAGGAACACGCAAACAAGTACCGAGTCTGGAATCTTTCGCTTGGAACTGACACCATCTGTTCCATGGACGAGTTTTCCGCATTGGCGGAGGAACTCGACAATCTACAGGAAAAATATCAGGTGTCGTTTGTCATCAGCGCTGGCAACTATGACACTCCGCCACTCTTGGATTTTCCGCGCACCCAAGAACAGCTCGACGCTGGAAGAATCACCACGCCAGCCGACAGCGTTCTGGGCATTACGGTGGGTGCAGTCTCCCACGTGGATTACAAGAAGAACGGCCCGAAAGAGCATCATCCCTCGGCCTTCTCGCGGCATGGAGCTGGACCGAACTATGTAATCAAGCCGGATCTCATTCACTACGGTGGATCATGCTCTACGGATCTCAGCCACATCTCCGGAATCCGCTCCGTCAATAACGGTGGTTCGGCCGAGAATCTTGGAACCAGTTTTGCGACTCCGCTGGTTTCCAGGACTCTGGCGCAAATCTATCATCAGATCACGCCAACACCTTCTCCCGTGCTAGCAAGGGCGCTTCTAACGCACCACGCCCGCGATCCCCGCACGAAGAAGCGCGTCCCCGATGGCGATGAGAATTTCTTCGGCTTCGGGCTGCCATCTCCGGTTCCATACTGCCTCGAATGCACGCCATACACTTCGACACTCGTGTTCGACGACGTTCTGAGGCCCCGATACTTTCTTGAATGGGACGATTTCCCGTACCCACCATCGCTGCATCGGGACGGAAAGTACTTCGGGGAGATATGGATGACGGTAGCGTTCTCGCCAGCGCGCGGAGCAAGATGGGGAACTGAATATTGTGAGACTCACATCGACGCGCATTTCGGCGTTTACCGGGGGCAGAAATCTCGCGACACAGGGATAGTTAAAACGAAATTTGTCGGGCTCGTGCCTCCAGAGCATAAGAATGCTGGGCTGTTATACGAGTCGTATCAGGTGGAGAAGCTTCGCAAATGGGCTCCTGTGCGGACTTACTACGGGGATCTCGGCGAAAAAGGTGAGCGCGGATCTCGCTGGCGTTTGAAGCTTCAACTGCTCACACGGCATGGGATCGAGGATGAAGAGGCATTCAAGCCCCAGCCATTCTCACTCATCATCACAATTTCCGATCCGCAGAAAAAGGCGCGGGTTTACGACGAGATGGCGCAGATCGTTCGAAATCGATTCCAGGCACAAAATCTTAACGTTCGTGCGGCTGCGCGAATTCGCGCAAAGCAATAAGACGTAGAGCAACCGATTGTCATGAGAAGGAGAATATGAAATGTCCGAAAATCAACCTGAACCAAAACACGAAGTACGGATTCACATAAATCGGCAGCCCTATGAGTCGCCGAACCCCACTACCGGAGCTGCCCTCTATGCCCTCGGCCAAATTGGGGCGCACCAGGAGCTGTTCAAGGAAATCGGTGGCGACGGTGAAGATGAACTTATTCCAAACGACGGCACCCAGGTGCATCTCAAGCAAGATCAGCACTTTTATTCCCAAAGGGACTTCGTCATCATCGTCAACGGGCAGAAGAAGACGGTTACGACGAAGACTGTGACGTTCGATGAGATCGTCAAGCTGGCGTTTCCAACGCCCCCAAGCGGAGCCAACATTTTGTACACGGTGTCTTACGAAGATGGTCCTAAAGCTAACCCGCAAGGTTCTTTGAAAGAAGGTGGAACCATAAAGGTGAAGGATGGAATGATTTTCAATGTCACAGCGACCGATAAGTCGTAGCGCGGACCTGAAAAGACTTCGGGACGAGGGATATGATCTCGAAGTCCGTTCCGGTTGTCTGCTGGTCAAAGACGTGCCATATGTGAATTCACGCAGAGAGGTCCAACGCGGTATTCTGGTCATCAAGCTTGTACTCGCAGACGACCAAACTGGCCGTCCGGATACCCATCAGGCCTATTTCTCAGGCGATCATCCCTGCAACGAGGATGGCACTGAAATTGACAAAATAAAGCACGGCAGCGGGGCGAATTCGCTGGCCGAAGGAGTCGTGGTAAATCACTCTTTTTCGGCCAAGCCAAAGCCCAACGATTCTTATCCCGACTACTACGCCCAGGTGACGACTTATGTCGCCATTATTTCCGGTCCCGCACGGAGGATCGATTCCGCGCTCACCGCAAGGACCTTCCCGGTCATCGAGCCGGAAAAGGAAAGCGAGGAACCGTTCAACTACATTGACACCGCCTCCAGCCGAGCTGAAATCGTCTCTGTCACGAAGAAGCTGGCACTTGGCAAGGTCGCGATAGCAGGCTTGGGTGGAACCGGCTCTTACGTACTCGATCTGCTTGCGAAAACGCCCATCAAAGAGATTCACCTGTATGACGGGGATATCTTCTTTCAGCACAACGCATTCCGTTCGCCGAGCGCGCCTTCCGGCGATGAACTGAGAGCCAGGCTTCCCAAGACCACTTATTTCAAAAGCGTCTACGGGAAGATGCATCGCGGCATTGTCGATCACCCTGTCTATCTGGACGCCGCCAACGCCGATGAATTGCGCGGCATGGATTTTGTTTTTGTTTGCGTGGACAAGGGCAATCCGAAGAAACTAATGGTCGAAAAACTTGAAGAGTTTAATATTCCGTTCACCGATGTAGGTATGGGCATACAGTTGAGCGACAACGCGCTGGGCGGCATTCTGAGAGTCACCACAAGCACGGTACAAATGCGCGATCATTTCCAAACCCGAGTATCTTTCGGGGAAGCGCCTGGCGGCGACTATGACCGCAATATTCAGATCGCGGATCTCAACGCACTAAACGCTGCTTTGGCTGTCATCAAGTGGAAGAAGCTCTTCGGCTTTTATCGCGACCTCAAATCTGAGCACCACAGCCAGTTTAGTATCGACACGAACCTGCTCCTTAACGAGGATCGTCCACAATGAATCCGGAAATCGTCCTCAAATATCAATTTGTCGAATTCATTCCGGATGACCTTGAGCAGGGGACTATCTATATTTCAATACGCTTTGCAACCGCATCGCATCTGTGTTGCTGTGGCTGTGGGAACAAAGTTGTAACGCCGATTCGACCCACCGATTGGAAGCTAATCTTTGATGGCAAGACAGTTTCTCTCGACCCTTCGATTGGCAACTGGAGTTTCCCTTGCCAGTCCCACTACTTTATAAGAAACAATCGAATCAAATGGGCTCCGAAATGGTCTCGCGAACAGATTGAGCGTGGACGAACTCGCGATAATTACGCGAAGGAAGGCTACTTTGGTGCGTCGGACGTTTCGGCTGAGGCTCCGATCAAGGACGATGCCGCCACAGTCGAGAGCCGCAAGATGAAAAAAGGCATCTGGCAAGCAGTAAAGAACTGGTTCTCATAGCCTGTGAACTTGTACCGAGCCCGAAGTTGGGGTTTTTTGCCTATCCCCGCAAATACCATCATTCCAGCAAGGAACCTCTTTAGGCCGCATCCTCCGGTTGACTCGATCCCGATCAGCGCGTAGATTTCAAGCGACGAACCACGGTGGAGCTGCGGCATGATGACCGGAGAACAAGAGGATGTCATTGGGCAGGCGCTCATACATGGCTTGGTGAAGAACTACAACGAAGCGTATGAAGCGGGTTGCGCCGCGCTGCGAAGGCAACTACAGGAATTGCAGAAAGAGTAAAACGCCAAGCTCCAAGCCGCGACACGGGCCGAGGGTGAAGCCATCGCCCGCAACCAATTCAAGCTCGTTTGATGATTTTCGGTACTTGGGATTCGGCCTAGTTACGCATTTCCGTGATTGCAGATTGGATCAGACTCGCCATTCGATCCTCGCTCTTGGCTGAGTTATCGGCTACCCGGCAATCAACTGAGACAAACCAAAGATTTCGTTGTGGCGCTGCGAACAGGCTCCAGGGATTTTTCGGAGCCAACCGTTGTATCACCTGACCCAACTCGTCTTCCGGGTATACAAGGAAGCCATCCAGTCGTGAACCAGATTCACCAAATGCAGAGAGGTATGCCGCGAGCTGGTACAAATCCTCTGTAACCACCCCCGTTCGATTCGTTGCATTGATGCGAGTAGTTTTGTACTTGGCGTCAACAATCGCCAGACAGCGGTCCCGAAGGTCGCTGACGACGATATCGGGACGCAATGACCCGAACTTGTCCTCATCCATTGAACTGCGGAGAAGCCAGCGAAAGTGATCCCTGGATCGCCCGGTGTGACTCACATGGTAAGCGGGCAGGGCGGTTTGCAGTACCTTGGCAACGTAGAGTTCCCATATCTCAGCCACGTCGAGCACAATCCCGAACGCCTTTCGATCCCCGCTTGAGGCGGGTAGAAGAGGCCTGTGTTCGAGGATAGATAGCGAGAGATCGACAATCGGTCGGTAACTCTCTGTAATTGGCGAATAGCGAATTTTCGGTCGCGCTCCTTTTGGCATTCGACGGTAGCGGCTGCCGAGTGCGTTATTCAATTCTTCCACCAGCGTTCGCGCCCGCTCTGGGAGCCATCCGTGAGACTCGCCATATTCTTTCAAGGCCCTCTCCAGCCGCTCGAATGCAGCAAGAAGGATGCTGCCAATATTCACGTCTGTTACCCGATTACGGGTGATGCTCACAAGACAATCGTCGCCCGTTCTCCGTGCAAGCGCCGTTTTCTGAGTGAGAAGCCGTCCGCGCAAAGCATGGCCCCGATGGACTGTGTCAATGCGCTTGGATGGCAGGCCATGTTTCGCAGCGAGAATCAGCCGTCCCACCCAAAGGTGTGCAATGACGAGCCAGAGCCAAATGCGCTGCTGCTGGTGCGTTCCTTTGGATTCCACGAGCCGCACGCCCCAGACAGTTGACAGCCAACGCATCAGTGCAGGCATGCCGAAACGTGGTTCCATGCGCAATGTCAGGCCTTCAAACTGTACTTCACCGACGTAGCGCCCTGCCCACCATGTCCCCGATGCACTGTCGAACGTGGCCAGCGGATCGTCGTCTTGCTCCGCATTGTCGGCGGCATGTCCAAGTCGGAGAAGCATGTCGCCGGTTTTCGTGCCAGAGACCAGCTTGCGCAACCAAATGTCCTGCTCGCGCGTCAATTCCGGGAACGGTGAGCAGTCCCGCACGACGATAACTTTTCCGTCGTTGTCTGGTCCTGTCACAGGGGCGTGGCCTGAAGAAGAATGGATTGAGCGCGATCCATCAGGGCTTTGCGTTCAGCCGCGTCGATTCCGGAAAGATATTGTTCAAGGAGAGGGCCAATCGCGTAGCGCCACAGTCCGACGACAGGATCGAGGGCCGCCCCGCTCTTGTTAAATAAAACGCGGTTGCGTCGCTTTTCAGAAGAAATCAGATATTGCTGGGCAAACGAAACTACGTCGCAGAAATAAGTATGCCCGATTTGGTATTGCGGCCCGAGATAGCTGCTTGCCTCAATCTCCCGATTAAGGCTTTCCGCGCGATTGCCAAGTTCCTCGAATTCCTCCTCCACCCTCTCCCAGGCTTTCCGAATCCTCCCCGCTTTTGCTAGCGTTTCCCATCGTTTCTTCGACACTGCGAGAAAATCCTCCCTTGAAAAGCCCCGAAGGAACCAAATGAACCGTCTGCGCAACGCAAAATCGACGTGCTCCAACGACTGGTCGATGAGGTTCATCGTCTCGATAAAGTAGAGATTACCGGGAAGCTGCACGATTCGCGGCGCTTTGTCATGGCCGCCGAGCCGCACGGAACTGTCGCGGTCTTCAAGCAACGTGAATGCCTCGCCTAACACTTTGCTCAGGTCGGCACGGTTCATCTCGTCCAGAATGAGAACGAAGGGAACATCACGATGATCTTCCGCTTCCGTGTTCAGCTTTTCCACGATGCTTAGGAGAACGCCATCACGGTAAACGGTTTCGCCATTGCCGCCGATCTGCAGGCCTCTGACGAAGTCTTCGTAACCGTATCCCGGATGAAATTGCACTCGCTGAATGCGCTCTCTGATAAGAGTCTCCACCTCTTCAGGCGCTGAAAAAAATCGGCGGGGACCGCGACTCTTGAGCTGCTGCTGCCGGACCAAGCTCTCGGCAATCTCACGCGACTGATAGGTTTTACCCGTTCCGGGCGGTCCGTATAGGACGATCTGCTTCTTGATGTGGAGAGCCTGCAACGGGCTGATGGCGTCGGACTCGCCGTCCGTATACCAACACTGGCGCAAGGGGGGCCAATAGAAGTCGAGATCTTTGCCTGGCAGGAATTCTTCGAGTTTGCGCCGGATAGATTTTAGGTGATCATCGGTGTCGTCCGGCGCGGTCCCATCTATGATTTCGCCGAACGCTTCGCAAATCCGCCCCTTGTGCCCTTCGCTTGCAATACGCTCATAATCATCGGGGAATAACAAATAAAGAAGGATATGCCGCAGTTGCGGCGGGCGTCCGAAATCCTCTCGATGTGCTTCAGCCAATTTGTCGAACAATTCGCGAACCTGAAGATGGTCGCGCAGCAATGCCTCACGCTTCTCGCCAGTCATTTCCGCGATGGCCATCGCGAACCGCGCAAGGTAGGTGAGTTCGTTTGGTCGTCCCGTGTTGTAAACGAGGCCGGGGTCACCAATGCCAGAGTTGAAACACGCGAATTCTTCCTCATTGGCGTCAATCGTAATGCTTTTCCAGCTTGCGACAGTCTGGATTAGTTCCTTTTTTCGAGACGCACCCACACTGGTTGGGAACAGGAAGTAGACAAAGAGCAATTCACACGCGAGCCGCGTCACGTCCTCGGTCTCTGTTGCCAACTGCTCCTTGAATTTAGTCTCGAAATCTTTGTCCTTAGACGTATCCGGGCGGTCGATAAAACAGGCTTTGAATCTCTGCAGGTTGCTTGCGGCCCAGATATCACGGCCGGGCCAAAGCAGAGATTTACCCTGCGCCAGGCACAAATTCCGCCAGCGGTCAGCGGCAGCTAAGATTTGAGAAGAATCTTCTTCTATGATGCGGGCCATGATTTTCTATCCCCCGAACTTTCCAGCCACAAACCATACAGTACAGCCAACGCGGTGCTCATTGGCTTGGCTTCACGGGCTGGTGCGATTCAGCAAAAGTCCGCGCGGCCCCGGCGAGCGAAGACAGCAGGGCGGTAATGTCGTCGAGATGACGCTGCAGCAGCTCCCGGTCAAAGACGAGTTTTCCGGTTGCGCCGGGCATGTGCCAGGATTCCTCATGGAAGTCCGTGGTGTAGGAGCCGTCCTTTTTCAGTGTGCCGGAGGAGCGGACGCTGCGCCTGCCGCTGATGCGATGCCCAAGAAGATTGCGGATGTGGTCAATGGCCTTGAAGCGGGCGTCATTGGGAAGGTTGCCCAGCAAGCCCGTGATGGGGTCCGCCGGGAACGCGGCGCTCATGGCCCTGTGCGTTGATGCACGGGTGATCTTGCGCGGAGCCGCCACGTCGGGGAATGCCGACGCCTGAATGGCGTTGCCGAGGAAATACAGGCTGAGTGCGAAACTGTCGAAGATCGAGAGCGCGCTCATAAAGAAGATGTAGATGCAGCGCTCCAGCTTGTAGGTCAGTTCTTCGTCGCCCCATCCGGCCTGCCACATTTCGCTCGGGTTGTCGAGCAACACCTTGAATTTGTCGCTGCATTCCGCGCAACTGCGGTAACGATAGCGAACGGCTTGCCATGACAAGTCGAAGTGCCGCCGCTTTTCCTGAGGGTCGTACAGCACTTCGTCGCTGAGCAGTCCCGGAAAGAAATTCGAGGCGGCGATTCCGAAAGCACGGAACTCCGTCTCGGGAAAAGATGCTGGCATCGTGATATCCATAAGCGTTTGATAACGTCCTTTATCACACGCTATCAGAATACGCGACCCGAGTGTACAGTGAGGTCTCTTTTCGCACGTAAGCGTATTGGCAAGCAGTATCAAAAAACGGCAACATAGTCATTAGCGGCCGAGGTCGTGTGTGCGACGGCTAGCCCGAAGCTGCAAAAATGCGCGAACGGCGGCGATCTCGAATTTTGTGCCTTTCAGCAAGTGGTCAAGCCAACCAGGAACGTCGTTGGCAAGAGAGGTCACGCGACCTTGGCGCATGCTCATGATCCGTCGCAAGTCTTTCTCATCGGCAAGGTTGGCGGAATTGTCGTAGATCTCAATACGGTTAATTCCACCCTCACAAAAATCGAGCGCGGTCACGAGATTGTGCATACTCTTTTGATAGATGTCGCGAACAATGCTCTCGGACGCTGAGTGGCCCCCACGGTAGGAGCGGGCCTTGATGCGTTTGATGCATTCTTCGACGCTGCCAGGCGTGACGTAATACATCGAAGTCCAGAAACCGTGCCCACGGGCTAGATGCGTCTGCTCAAACGTGACCTGGCTGCGGAGCGTTGTTTCTAGGGCAAAGCTTTTTCGCGCGGAGATGTGGTCCAAAATCCACTTTTGAAACTCGACGTTGACCTGGGAACGGATTTCTCTGGAGATACCGCGAAACAAACCATCATTCAGTTGCGCGGCGCGGTTGTCGGCATTGAAGGAATCGACCTCGAATTCAGTTACGGGGAAACGGGTTGTTTTGCCACTGCCAGGGGGACCGGCAACGATGACCATTCGCGGTCGCGCCAAGTCAGCCCCCGAAGTCTCTGTCTGCGTCCTTGCGCATATCTTCGGGAAGCTCGGTCTTCAGGAGGTTGCCATGCTCGTCGATGATACCCTTGCGAATCATCTCCGCGCGTTCTGACTCGGCTATCTTGTTGCCCGCAGCGAGGACTTGCGCGGTGAGAGCGTCAAGTTCCGCGTCGTTCTCCACGTCGATCACGTCGAGAGAAAGACGCTTAACGGAAACGCTCGAGAACGGCTTTTCAGAAAGCATAACAGTTTCAATTATATCGCATTTTAGGGGGATTGAAAGAGGGATCCAACGATATCGGCATCCCTCTTTCAATCTTCGCAGTTTAGATCAAACCGGCTTCTCGGAGGAGCGTGGGACAACCGTGGGAGCAAGTTCCGTTTGGTTCCACTTCGCATCCGTGGTCACAAAGAGTTGGTGCATTCTCATCTCCAAAGAGCGCCGCTTGTGCGATCTCATGGAGTGTACGACCATCGCGTTCGAGTGCTTCTTCAAGAGTCAGTCGCATTTCTGTTCCTCTTCACTTTCGTCGGCCCTGAGTTTCAACTGACTCACGGAGCATTCACCACGCGCGATGTCATCGCGTATCTGGCCGAAATACTTTGCTTGGATGAGCTTGCCGTCCGGCCCGGGATGGCAATAGAGGTACCGGATTTCAACGATTTGCCCTTCTGTTGGCAGCGGGTAACGCTCCGGTACCCCCACTGTGCCCATGAAGCGCTGGCGTTCCTCTTCGAACAGATACACGGCGATTGAGCGGTGTCCGTCGCTGACTTTCTTTGCGGGCTTAGGGCCGACGATAAACGATGCTGTTGTGACGAACTTGCACTTGAAATGTTGTCCTGCTCGTCCACCTGCGTAGGCGGCGAGGCGGTTCTTGCACACGAAACCTTCGGCGCGAATTCGGTGCATGGTGTCCACGAAGCGTCGTTTCTCTTGGGTTGTCCGTGGAGTTTCTGCAACGCGCAAAAGATCATGCACGCCTTGAAAGCGGCAGAAAAGATGCGCGTAGCGCAATTCGTAGGGCTGGTCGCGTAGGTTGGTATGATCGACGGTCAACAAGTCCCACACATCGAACCGGGACGCGGTGATCTCGCCGTCCACAAGGAAGGCATCGGCCCGCGCCTTGTCGAGAGACGCGGCGAGCTGGGTGTCGATGGAAATGACCTGGCCGAGTTTGTTGATTCCCGAGTACTGGCCGTTCAGTTTCTCAACGGCGAGCCGCCGCCCATCGAATTTCTGTTGGAACCACCAAGAAGAATTCGATACGAGCTGGAGTGCTTCCGGTTCGTCAATGGGAGTGAGCAATTCCGGTGCGTGGCCGGAAAACTCTTTCGTGGAAGGAGTTCCAACGGAGAAAGGTGCGCTTGTCGCGCCGCCGCTACTTTGGGCGACCTTATAGCCCTTGCCCGTTTTCTCCCGGAAAACTCGGTCGTAAACACGCTTCGCTTCTTCATAAGAGACATCATTTGCCTTAACGTCGCTCTGCAAAGTGGCACCACGTCTCCCCCACTGAGCTTTGACGGACCATATTGAGCCAACGCTCTCCAGTTGGAGGTGATAAACCTTGTCGGAACTTCCCTGCTGGAAATATAGTTCGGTTCTTTCTGTCTGCATTGTTCGCTCCTTTGTATTTGGCGTTTTGCTTCCTGGGCAGCGGCACTTTGCTGCACAAAAAACAAATGCCCTTCATAGCCGACGCTTCGCGCCTGGCCGCTCCGCGCTGTCAAGGGCGCCACGTTTTATGTGGCGTTCAGTTGGAGCGAAGCGGAAACCCTTGACAGAACAAGCGGACGGAGCAGGCGCACGGTTTTCGGCGGAAGGGCATGGACATGGGCTGGGGGGATGAAGATAGTAAGTGTTCTGCGCGGTTGGTTCGCGGCGGTGGCGTCCGGAGAGTCCGGTGGAGGCGTAAAACTTTCCACCGGAGCATAGCTCACCTTAGGAGTTGCAGAAGGAAGGCCGAGGCCGCGGCGAGCCAGCGCCAATCGATTTGCATTTGAACTTGTACTGAAACAGAGAGCCACTGTCTCTCAGCGCCGTATTTGTTTGGAGGGTCGCAGTTGTCGCTTCCGCTGGTACGAGACACAGTCCCGGAGGGCAAAGGCGAAGTCTGAGCGAGAGGATTACATTTCTTCATGGCATTGAAATGCAGCGGACAGATGCACTGTCATCGGTAATGGCATCGACAACACTTGGAACTTCAACGTATGATCTGATCATTCATCAATCCAATAGTTGATGCATTGAATGGGTCAGAGGCCATTGCTCTAGAGAAGAGTAGTGCGGCAAATAGCGCAATCCTAACATCGAAGGAAAAGTCGGGTGTGTCAACAAGGGCGTCGCGCCAGATTGTGCTTTTCCCCGGTGAGGTGAGATATAAACTCGATGATGAAGCAAAATTGAGGTCGTTAGACAGGCTCCTGCACGAGGAGCTAAGGCAGGACATACCATGAGTCTGACGCCATATCACGCGAAGTATTTCGCGCACGAACTCACCAGGCGCTATCCTTCCGATAGTGCCGAGAAACTTGCAGGTGCTGTTGCCAGCGCACAAGTAGACCTGAATCCTCATCAAGTTGACGCGGCGTTATTTGCATTCCAGTCGCCACTTGCAAAGGGCGCACTTCTGGCTGACGAAGTCGGACTTGGCAAGACCATTGAAGCCGGTCTGGTGCTCTCCCAAAAATGGGCTGAGCGCAAGCGACGCATCCTCGTCATCACTCCATCGAACCTCCGCAAGCAGTGGTATCAGGAAGTAACCGAGAAATTCTTCCTGCCCTGCCGGATTCTTGAAGCCAAGTCCTACAACGCGGCCATCAAAAATGGAGATTTTCGCCCTTTTGAGTCAAAGGAGATTGTCATCTGCTCTTACCAATTTGCACGTGGTAAGGCAGCGGACGTGGCCAACACCGCCTGGGACCTTGTGGTGATTGATGAGGCGCACCGCCTGCGCAACGTCTACAAACCCAGCAATGTCATCGCCAACACATTGAAGCTGGCGCTGGCCAATGCGCCAAAGCTGCTTCTAACCGCGACACCTTTGCAAAACTCGTTACTAGAACTCTTCGGTCTGGTGAGCTTCATTGATGAGCGCACCTTCGGAGATCTTAAGAGTTTCAAAGAGCAATTCGCCAACCTCAGTCAGGAAGCAGTGTTTCAGACACTAAAAGCCCGTTTGAAACCAGTCTGCCACCGCACGCTGCGACGGCAGGTGACCAGCTACATCCCGTTCACTAAGCGAATGCCTTTGTTGGAAAATTTCACACCGGAAGAAAGTGAAGATCGCCTTTACCAACTCGTTTCCGAATACCTGATGCGTGACAATCTTCAGGCTTTGCCTGCTAGCCAACGCTCCCTGATGACATTGGTTTTGCGCAAGCTGCTTGCTTCTTCCACTTTCGCCATCGCCGGCGCGCTATCGTCGATGGCGAACCGGCTCAGGACCAAACTTGTCAAGCAAGAGCCTGCCAATTCACTCGAAGACGATCTGGACAAAGACTACGAAGCGCTCGGCGAGACAGCCGAGGAGTGGACAGACGACTCTTCTCCTCAGCTACTATCAGAAACGGACAGGACGGCGCTCGAACGGGAGATCGCTGACCTCGAACAGTTCGCACAGCTTGCGTCTTCCATCCAGCACAACGCCAAAGGTAAGGCTCTACTCAAAGCACTCGCCATTGCCTTTGGCAAGGCCCGGCAGATTGGGGCGGAAGAAAAGGCGATCATCTTTACCGAATCCCGCCGTACTCAAAGCTATCTCCTGCGAGTCCTGGCCGACAGTCCGTTTGCTGAAGGCATCGTTCTCTTTAATGGCTCCAACACCGATGATCGCTCCAAAGCGATATACACCGCTTGGCTCCAGCGCCACCAAGGGACAGACCGTGTCACAGGATCGCGCACAGCAGATATGCGCTCGGCACTCGTGGACTACTTCCGAGAGGAGGGTCGCATCATGATCGCCACGGAAGCAGGCGCGGAGGGCATCAACCTTCAGTTCTGCTCGCTTGTGGTGAATTATGACCTACCCTGGAATCCGCAACGTATCGAGCAGCGTATCGGACGTTGCCATCGCTACGGCCAGAAGCACGATGTTGTCGTGGTCAACTTCCTCAATCGGAACAATGCCGCCGACAAACGAGTCTTCGAGCTTCTTTCCGAAAAGTTCCAGCTCTTTGAAGGTGTCTTCGGTGCCAGCGATGAGGTGCTAGGCGCGATTGAGTCCGGCGTTGATTTTGAGAAGCGTATCGTCGATATCTATCAACGCTGCCGCCAGCCTGAGCAGATTAAGTCCGCCTTTGACCAACTCCAGCTCGAACTCGGTCTGGAGATCAGCGAGGCGATGACTTCCACGCGGCGCAAGCTGCTGGAGAACTTTGACGACGAGGTCCGCGACAAGCTCAGAGTCCGCGATGAGGCTTCCAGGGCGTATCTCAATCGCTTTGAACGCCTGCTAATGCAAATCACCGAGTATGAACTGAGTGGATATGCTGAGTTCGTGGGTGACTCTGCCTTCAGGCTCAAAACATGCCCATTCCCGAACAAAGGTAGTGATATTCCGCTTGGCCTTTACGAGTTGCCCCGCCGCTCCGGTGAGGCGCACCTCTACCGGTTGAACCATCCGTTGGCCGAGGCGGTTTTGGAACAGGCAAAAGCGCGCGATCTCCCGCCTGTCGAGATCCGCTTCGACTATGGGAAGCACAGTGGTAAGGTCTCCCTTCTCGAACCCTTGGTGGGTAAATCTGGCTGGCTCGCCTTGTCGCTCCTATCTGTTGAAGCGCTCGACCAGGCGGAAGACCATTTGATCTTCGCGGGGCTTACTGACTTTGGCGTAGAGTTGGACGATCAAGTGATGCTCCGTATGCTGAGCCTGCCTGGAACGATTGCGGCTCCGCAGACTGCAACCGAGAGCTTGAGCGAAGAACTAAAAAAGCAGGCCAGCGCACGGCAAGCAGCCATCCAGAAGGACATTTCGGAGCGCAATGCCAACTTCTTTGCAGCGGAAGCGGACAAACTGGACGGTTGGGCCGACGACCTGAAGCTGGGCCTCGAACGCGAGCTAAAAGAACTAGACCGCCAGGTCAAGGAATCGAGACGGGCCTCGACAACGGCTCTAACTCTGGAAGACAAGCTCACTTGCCAGAAGCAGATTCGCGCCTTGGAATCGGAGCGCAACGAGAAGCGGCGCTCCCTGTTCGAGGCCCAGGATAAGGTGGACAAACAGAGGGATGACTTGATTTCTCAGATTGAAGGGAAATTATTACAGCGATGTCATACCCAACTTTTATTTCTAATACATTGGTCAATCGCATAGCATGTGAGACGTTCCCGAAATAGTTCTGGAAAGAGTGAGGATTATTCGCCTTGGATGACCAATATTTTGTTTTGCTCGAGACTGCGCTCGATTCAGAGTTCGTCCCATTTCTGCCGCCGTTGCTAGATACCACTAAACCTGCGGAAGAGCAGCGTCGAAAGAACCGCTCGCGTGCATTTAGTGCATTCGCACTTCACAACATCTGTGGCGTGTCGAAAGTAGATGCTGCCAAATCTGTCGTCGATGACTTCGATGACTACGGCATCGACGCCATCTATTATGACGCACCTAAAGAAACGCTTTATCTCGTCCAGGCGAAACTCAAGGCTTCCGAACAATTCAGCCAAGATGAGGCTCTAGCATTCTGTCAAGGCGCCAGAAAACTAGTCAGAGTGGATTTTAGCGGGTTCAATAGAAATGTGGAAACCCGCGTGACTGAGATTGAAGACGCAGTTGAAAACTGTAGCCACATCCAGCTAGTTGTAGCACACACTGGCTCCGGCATTAGTCATCATGCCCAAGGCGCACTCGCAGAGCTTCTGTCCGACGAAGAGCTTGGCGAAGAGCGCTTGGTGGGCACAATCGTTGAGTATGATGCTGTACGAACCATTGCGGACCTACAGGGCGGAAAGGGCTCCGAAAAGATTAACTTAGATCTGACAGTCCACAAGTGCTCTGGTGTTCAGGAACCTCGCGTTACGTACTTCGGTTTAATCAAGCTTGAAACACTGATCAACCTTCATAACAAATATGGGAACGCTTTATATGAAAGGAACATCCGCACATTTCTAGGTCATAAGAAAGATGTGTACACTTCGATCCAAAAAACACTCGCGGCTTCGCCCCAAGACTTTCTCTATCTCAACAATGGTGTCACGATGCTCTGTGACTCCATTGAGCCAAAGAGCCAAAAGAAAGCTGGAAAGCGACTCAAACTGCGTGGATTGTCCGTAATCAACGGCGCACAGACAATTGCATCGTCCGCGAGTTATCTTGAGAATCACAAGCTTAGTGATATTTCCAGTGCGCGTGTATCGCTAACGATCATTAAGGCGGACTCCGACGGGGCTTTTGGGAAGTCTGTCACGAGGGCGAGAAATCATCAAAATCCGGTTCAGTTATCGGACTTTGCTGCGCTGGATGACGGACAGGAGCGGTTGAGGCGGGAGTTGGCTTATTTCAGCATTCACTATGCCTACAAAGCGGGAGTAGCAGATGCTGGCGGTGACCTCTCGCGAATCGGTATTGATGAGGCTGCTCAAGCATTAGCAATGCTTATGGATGATCCTCGTTACATAGTTTGGCTGAAAAAGGAACCGGCTATCCTCCTTGATACGACATCGATTCAGTACAAAGCGCTTTTCCCATCCGGGCTAACTGGAATGAAATTGGCCAATGCAGTCCGTGTGAATCGCTATATCCAAAAGAGGATGGGGAATGAGAGTGGACAAGCAGCGGGTAAGCTGGATCGGCTCATTTATAAGCATGGAAACTATGCTGTGGCGTGGATACTTGCTAAACGCGTGAGTTCAGTCATTGCTAGCGCTGCTCTTATTGATGAAAAAAAGTTGACGACGGAATTGAGCAGTCCATTTGATAAACTCCGCCAAATACATCTCGAAAAGACGAAACTGGTCAAACGCGGACCATTGGCACTCTTCCGGAATCAAGGCGACGTGATACCGCTTGTGCAAGGCATTGCAATCGAGCACTACAATCTGAAGGACGATGAGGTTATCGGCCATAAGATAAAGCAGCAGAAGTCGGGGCAGCCATATCCTGAAGACCTCTTTGCGTATCTGGTTTCAAAGGCCCCCCAGATCGGAAATCTGGCATGAGCAACAGACAGAAACTGGAATTGACGTGGATTGGCAAAGAGAACCGGCCGAAGCTGGAGCCACGGATCTTGCTGGAAGACCCGCAGAACTCATATCATGCCGCGCATCGAATAACGGAAAACGACATATTCGACAACCGCCTGATTATTGGCGATAACTTGCTCGCGCTAAAAGCACTGGAGCAGGAATTCACTGGCAGGGTGAAATGTGTCTTCATCGACCCGCCATACAATACCGGAAGTGCATTTACTCATTTTGATGATGGAATGGAACATTCCATATGGCTGTCGCTGATGCGGGACCGCGTAGAGTTGCTTCGACGTTTGCTGTCGGAAGATGGCTCGCTCTGGATCACGATTGATGACAATGAGGCGCATTACCTGAAGGTATTGTGTGACGAAATATTTGGGCGGGATTGTTTCATTGCATCGGTCGTTTGGCGTTCGACAGATAATAGCAATAATGACGCCAAACAATTTTCGGTGGACCACAACTATATTCTTGCGTACTCGAAACATTCAGACTGGATCACGAAGAAACTTGATTCGGAAGGAAAGAGAACGCACTTTAAGAATCCAGATAACGATCCTCGCGGTCCTTGGTTTGATGGCAACCCTCTCAATTCCCCCAATCCCCGGCCGAACCTAATGTTCAATATCACTGCGCCGAATGGAAATGTAATCAAACCGCCAAACAAAGGCTGGCGTTGGGCCAGGGAGACGATGATGGAGAAGATTGCATCCGGCGAAATACGGTTCACGGAAGACCAAACTGGCATTCGACGTCGCACGTATCTCGCGGATATGAAGGGATTACCTCCCTCGACGCTTTGGTACGACATTGATGAGACAGGTCATAACAGACAGGCAAAATACGAATTGAAAAACCTTTTTCCTGAGCGCGTCGTTAGTGATTTATTCGGAACGCCGAAACCTGAGCGGCTGCTGCGAAAGATACTGGAAGTCTCGACTGACCTAGGCGATCTAGTCCTCGATTCATTCGCAGGATCGGGTACAACCGGCGCGGTCGCCCAAAAGATGGGCCGCCGCTGGATTATGATCGAACTCGGTGGGCACATCCATACGGACATCATTCCACGCATCAAAAAGGTCATTGATGGCGAAGACCAGGGTGGCATCACAAAAGCCGTGGACTGGAAGGGCGGTGGCGGATTCCGATTCTTCCACCTTGCATCGTCGCTTCTGACCCGAGACAGATGGGGCAACTGGATCATCAGTAAGGAATACAACGCAGCAATGCTCGCCGAGGCGGTCTGCAAGCTGGAGGGTTTCAGCTATCTGCCGAGCGATACAATCTACTGGCAACATGGCCGTTCCACGGAACGCGACTTCCTCTACGTGACGACCGCACATCTCAATCCCGACCAACTGCAACAATTGAGCGATGAGGTTGGGCCAACACGCACACTGCTCGTACTTTGCACTGCATTCCGTGGCAAAGCAGATCGGTATCCAAACCTGACCGTGAGGAAGATTCCGAAGCAAGTGCTCTCGCGCTGTGAGTGGGGTCATGACGACTACAGCCTGCAGGTGGAGAATCTGCCCAAGGCATCGCCGAAACCTGGACAACAAGCATTGTTTGGCGATGAGGTGGGCGAATGAACCGTCATGTGAACGCCATCGCTGGCCGTTTGAGTCTTCGTCCACCCCAGCGGCAGTCGCTCGAAATCCTCGACCGCATCACGGAGATCGCGCCGCCGAGAAAAGATGTAGATGTCGAAGCCGCCCTAGCAGCCGTCCGTGCGGAGTTTCCTTCCGTTACCGACTTCGAGCGGGAGTTTCCTTCCCTTTGTTTCGCGCTGGCTACCGGTGTTGGCAAGACGCGGCTAATGGGTGCGTTCATCAGCTATCTGCATCTGGCGCACGGCATCAACAATTTCTTTGTATTGGCACCAAACCTAACGATCTACAACAAGCTAATCATGGACTTCACGCCGAACACACCGAAGTACGTGTTCAAGGGGGTCTCGGAGTTCGCAACGGACGCTCCGGCAATCATTACCGGGGACAACTACGAAGCGATGGCGAGCACACTCTTTGATGTCCTGCTCCGGTGCAAAATCAACATCTTCAATATCTCAAAAATCAACTCCGAGGTGCGTGGAGGCAAGTCGCCACGCATCAAGCGCCTGTCCGAGTATATCGGCGAAAGTTACTTCCAATACCTGGCTGCACTGCCGGACCTTGTGCTACTGATGGATGAATCGCATCGCTACCGGGCGTCGGCCGGGGTGAGAGCGATCAACGAACTGAAGCCAGTGCTCGGACTGGAACTGACCGCTACTCCCTTCGTCGAATCGGCGCAGGGTCTTGTACGGTTCAAAAACGTGATCGTGAATTATCCGCTCGGCCAAGCGATGGCGGACGGTTTCGTGAAGGAGCCAGCGGTTGTCACGCGAAAGGATTTCAATCCGGCAGGCATGTCCGCCGAGGAGATTGAGCGGCTGAAACTTGAAGACGGCGTGCGCCTGCACGAGAGTGTGAAGGTGCAATTGGAAACGTATGCACGTGAGAACTCACGCGAGATCGTCAAACCATTTCTTCTGGTGATTGCGCGCGACATAACACACGCAAAGCAATTGCTTGACCTGATCCAGTCGGACAGTTTCTTTAAGGGTGGCTACAAGGATAAAGTCATCCAGGTGGACTCCAGCAAGACCGGTGCTGAAGAGGAAGAGATGATTGCTCGGCTGCTGAAGGTGGAACACACCGACGAGCCGACTGAGATCGTCATCCACGTGAACATGCTGAAAGAGGGCTGGGACGTGACTAATCTCTACACCATCGTCCCATTACGTGCGGCCAACGCACGCATTTTGATCGAACAGTCCATCGGTCGTGGACTGCGGCTTCCTTACGGAAAGCGTACCGGCGTGACGGCGGTCGACCGGCTCAATATTGTGGCGCATGACAGATTCCAGGAAATCATTGACGAAGCAAATAAGTCGGATTCTCCGATCCGGCTAAAAGCTGTCGTACTGAACCCAGAGGAACTGCAGCAGAAGACGGTGACCGTAGTTTCACAGTCGCAACTGGCCACAAAACTTGGCATCGAACCGCAGCAAGCTACCACTAGCACAATGGTGGCGGGGTCGAATACTCAGCCAGAGTTTACTAAGCCGGAAGACCAACGAGTAGCGCAGATCGCTTATGACGTCATTAGAAATCTGGAAAACCAGCCGCAGAAGCTGCCGTCGCTGTCGCATTTGGCAAAGCCGGATATACAGGCAGAGATAGTGAAGACAGTTACAGAGCAGTTCAGGCCCACGCAATTGACCCTGGAGGGTGTCACGGAACAGCCGGACATCGCGGCAGTGGTAGCGAGGACCGCCGAACTGGTTCAGCAGCAGACGATTGACATACCTCGCATTCTCGTTGTGCCTACTGGAGTGGTGAAATCAGGGTTCAAGCCTTTCACACTCAAGCTGGATACACTGCGATATCCAGCGGTATCAGAAGAACTCTGGATTCAATATCTCCGCACGGACCAGCGTGAACTGCTGACACTTGGCGTTGGCGGTATAGAAGAAAAGCGATTGGAAAATTACGTCGTCAGTGGTCTGGTGGACTTTGACGACGTTTCCTACGATGACCACGCCGACTTCCTGTATGACCTTGCATCTCAGACAGTGAAGCACTTTCAGTCGTATCTATCGGAAGTTGAGACCGGGCGGGTGCTCCGCACCTATCAGCGCGACATCGCCCGCTTCATACACTCCCAAATGCAAGAGCACTTCTGGGAGGAAGCCAGCGGATATGAGACAAAAATCACAAAGGGCTTCAGTGAACTCAAGCCAGCCGCTTATACCGCTGCTGCGAACGAACCGCCAATGGATTACCGTGTCTCCCCGCCAGACAAGAGCAATATGGCGAAGTACCTCTTTGGGGGATTCCAGCACTGCCTGTATCCCGTTGAAAAGTTCCAGTCTGACTCCGAGCGCAGGTTAGCAGTGATCCTCGAACGCGAGGGGCTAAAGTGGTTTAAGCCTCGCAAAGGACAGTTTCAGATTTTCTATAAATGGGGTTCAGATCATCCCGAGTACCAACCCGATTTTGTGGCAGAGGGTGCAGATTGCATATATATGCTTGAACCGAAAGCTGCCAACGAAATGAACGATGACGAAGTGAAAGCAAAGCGTGATGTGGCGGTAAAGTGGTGTGCACTTGCCAGCGATTATTCTGCGAGTTCTGGGGGGAAGCCCTGGAAATACGCTCTCATTCCTCACGACGCTGTCACTGATAATATGAGCGTTCACGGATTGGTCGAGAGGTATATTTGCCGTTGAGCATCACTCGACATTCGATATTTCTGTGTTCCTCAATTCAGCACGGGGGCGTTGGCAGTTCGATACGCCATACTCAAACAATGTCCGACAGAAAAGGTGTCGATCCCCCGAATCCTAGTATTGTGGTTTGCTCGGGGGCGTCCCCGCACCCGGGCTTGAAAACGGGAGCAAAAGGAGCCTACTGACTCTCCTCCTTCGAATTCCCGGCTTTCAGGATTGTCTGTGCGGCGCTGAAAATCCGCGCTGCGGACTGATTGGGAATTTCCTTCTCGCCTTGCAGCCAATGTTGAATGTAGCCGCGTGCGGCTTCTGCGCCGGGCAAACCGAGCGATTCACAGCAGATGAGAGCGACGGATTCCGCCTCTACTTCTCGGATATTCCGGTCCATTTGTTCTAAGTCCACCAGCTTTTGAGAAGCCGTGTGGCCGAGAATTATATGGGCGGCTTCGTGGAAAGTGGTCTTGAGCGGGAGCTCCGCAATCGGGCTAACGGCTATCACGCGTTGATGCGCGAAGCCTTGCACGTTGCCGTTGATTTCATCGAATGGCGTGCGGGTGATGCCGAGCGTTTGCAAGGCGGCTTCCAGGTCAAAGCCGGGGATCGCCTGCTCGTAGGGTGCTTCGCCTTCTGTCTGCGCCAAGACAAACCAGTAATTGCGGAATACAAACCGTTGCCGCACCTCGTTCTGAATCTCTTCGCTCTCGTCGCTTGTTTCCGATGCTGCTTTGCCCGTCACACACTTTTTGTAGGTCACGGGCATACACAGACACAGGCCCTTCTCGCCTTTCCGGACTTGCCGTTTGAGCGTTAGCCAGCCCTTGTAACTATTAAGCGGTCCCGGTTCAATCTTCCGGCTGATGCATTGTTCTAGGGCGAGTAGTGCATTCCCAAACGAGTAGTTATGGAAAGCGGTATACGCGGCGAGAAGTTTTCCCGGCGTGTGCACCGCGCTGTACAGCAATTCTCCCCAAGTTGCATGTTCTTGCGTATTCGTCATTGATGTTTCTCCTTTTTCCTTTTTTCGAGCGGTTTTGCGCTCGAAAGAAAGAAGCAAATTCCCTTCATAGCGGGCTCATTGCGAACGGGCGCGCGCGCCGTCAAGGGCGGCGGTATTGGCCGTTTATTGGAGCGAAGCGGAAACCCTTGACGGAACAAGCGCGGGACCGGGCGCAGCCTCTTGCGGAGAAGGGAATTTGCGGGGGGACTGTTTCAATCGCGGAAGTGAATCAGGGTTGGTGTTCTGAATGCTTTGCGTGGGTTTTGACTTGCTGCACGTATCCGTTGGTCAATCCGGCTGTGGGAGATCCGGTGTTGTAGTAGGACAGAGCGGAATCGAGGGCAGCGAAGCCCTCACCGTGAATGCGAGCTGTTTCTGCGTACGTAATGGAAAGAAGAGCAGCCCCGGAACGGAGATTGGTGCAAGGGTCAAACAGTTGTTCGGCCGTGAGATGCAAAAGGGCGGCGTGCTCGCTGTTCACCTGAAGCAGCCCGATGCTGACGGTGATGCCTTGCGCGAGTAGCCATTCCGTCCACGCAATCGCTTCTTCGAGCGATGCGGGTTGCCTTTCAAGAGTGATGGTGCCGCGATTCCATCCCTGGCGGCGGGCGAACTGGTGGGGACGGTTAATGCTGAGAGCGTACGGGTAGAGCGCGGACTCGGTGCGTGCGATGGCTTCGAGGGTACTGACGGGGACGTTCGCTGCGCAGGATTGCGCGAGCGTTCGGAAGGAGGTAAGCGAAATCTTGGTGTTGGGATTGGCGGTGGGTGTCTGCGCAAAACAGGTGGTTCCGGCGACGGAGAAGAGCGTTGCGAAAATGATCTTTGCAAGGCGCATTAGAAATTGGTGGCCGAAAGCACGGGAAGATGGAAAAGCCGCGCCCAGCTTGCGGTGCTGGATTGCTGAATCGCCGGAATACGAGTGCCCTTAGCCCAATAGTCGTTTGCGGTGGTCAATAGAATGGTGGGGTGTTCGAGAGCGGAAGAAAGAAAGGGCCATACGAGGACCTGTTCATAGCAGATGAGCACGGCGGCGTTTTGATTGTGGACGTGGATTGTTCCGCGAGCAAAGAGATTCAATGGCACGCCTTCATCACCAAAAGGCTTCCACATTGCGATCGGAATGGGAATGCGCTCCTGATAGAGCGCGGTATTATTCTCTCCGCGTGCGAGCAGCACATTCAAATACCGGTTCTGGTCAAAAGGATTTCTCGAATCGCCGGGTTGGTTTATGCCAGCTCCGATAAGGGCGGTGCGGTGCTGCGCTGCGACCGAGGTTAAGGTATCTCCCCAAAAAGCTTCCGTGGATTCATTCCAGTCCGTGACCAGGTGTTCCGGGAAGAGCAGCACTGTCGCGTGGGACTCGATGATGGTCACCTGCATGGATTGGTCGGTGTTGTATTCTGTCGCGAAATCGGGGTCGCCTTGCCCCGCACCGCCATAATTTGTGTTGACCGCTTCCCATCCAGCAGGGATCTGCGGTTGCGTGTACTGGAATTGAAAGACAAAAGCGCAGAGCGTTAAACAGACAACGCTCTGTGCTGGCTTGAAGCGGAAGAGACTTAGAAACGCGAGGATGAGTACCAGGCCGAACCATTTTGAGCCGGGAAAAAGAACGCCTGCAGAAAGAAGGGGCGAAGCCCATCCGATGATTCCGAGCGGCGGCATCGCGGTGAGCAGGATGCACAGTGGCACAGACAATGCAGTTCTTCCCCGTGCCCGCGTGAAGAGCAAACCCCAGGGCAACGCCAGCAGAGCTGCCGCGGCTAGACACAGGAACAATCCAATGATTGGGGTCCCCTGGAGTCCAAAGAAAGCGTGCGCTCCGGGGATGAGCGGCCAACTCGCCGCTGCGTAGTAGCAGAACATCGAAGCATAGGCGTGCTTTCTTGATTTCGCGTGATACACGAGAAGCGGAGCGATGAGGGAGAGAGGTATGGCTGCGAGGTGGCCGCTCCACGCAACCACCGCCGTCGTGCCGGCAATGGCGGGAAGCGCAACGCTACTGCTGAGGAACTTCCGTAGCGAATGTCCACAGCGGGCGGAGATGATGGCGAATCGAGGCCTCCGGAATGGCGCCATAATAGCGGCTGTCGAAGCTGTAGCTGTTGAACGAGGAGATGACCCACACGGTTCCCGGTTCGACTTTGTAGGTGCCATATGGCCACGGGTCAAGGGGACGTTGCAAGTGGTCGCGGAATCGTCCCGCGCTGTTGGGAAGGAGTTGTTCATTGACTCGAATTCCATCTGCACTCACCTCGACGTGGTCTCCGGGAAATGCGACGGCGGGTTTGAGAAGAGGCGCTCCGCCATCGGGGCAAACCCCCGCAGAGCGATATTGACGGCTGAGGGAGATGGATGCCGCTGCCCCTTGCGGACAGAACTCCACAAGATGGGCGCTGGGCGAATGGCTGGTGATGTAAAAGCCGCGCGGGAGGGATGGAGTGAGATTGAAGCGGATCCCGAAAACCCAGCCCGCAATGAGTCCGAGGAAGAAAGGAGACGCCAACAGGCAGGACCACAAAACGGCGCGGCGAACTCGTTGGCGCAGTTCATATGAGCCACGGGTCTTGAATCTCAGGGGATTCGAGAGACGGAACGTCATCGGTCATGACCTCGTTCGTGAGTGCTGCGTTCGGTTGGGCGGGAGCGGGCGGGTCTTGCGCCACACCGCCAATCACAAAGAATTTGTGCACGCTGACTTCGTAAATATAGCGCTTGTAATTGTCCTGGCCGACGTAAGGCCGTTGGTCGAAACTTCCTTCCACATACACATTGGCCCCTTTTTCAAGCTCGGTCGCAAGGATTGCCAGATCCCCGTAGAAGACGAGGCTGAACCAATTGGTGTGCTCTGAGGGCTTGTCCTGACGAGTAAAACGATAGGTTTGTCCAAGCCGAGCGTTGGCCACGGGCATGGAGGAGGGCAAATAACGTAGCGTGGGTTTTGCTGCGAGGTAACCGGCGAGTTGAAAACGGTTCTCTTGCATGACTTAGGGCTCCGAATTGAGATCCAAGCGTTCTATTAAACCTTCTGGCGGTCGAAGGGTGGCGCTCGGCGGTGGCGGAGGTTGCTCGATCGGCGTATCTGTGCCAGTACCGGCGCCGGATGAAGCAGGTAGGCGTCGGTGCGGATGCGGTCCTGGTGTTGGCTTCGACCGTGGGGTCAGGTCGGGGAGTGGGTCTTGGGGCGAGAGACCTCCGTCGTGAATGGAAAAAAACTTTGTTGGCGGAGGAATCTCGGCTCGGGAAAGAAGGATGGGGTCAAAGAAGTAGAGCATTTGCGTGCCGTAAATGGGGTAGTGCCCGGAAACAAAGATAAGCATGTCACCGGGAGCAATAATTTTTTCCTGGTGTCCAGCGCTCTCTTTTTTGGGGGGCCGCAGGCGCATGATTTCGTCCGGGGTCATGAGGGGACGCTCGATCTCGTCCATATGCGTACTCATGTGATCGAGGACCGGAGACATGCGCGAGCCGGAGAAGTTGAACGATGCTTTTCGAATGGTCTGCGTCCCCGTCATTTTGCTGAGGAGTTCCGCGGTGTCGTACTGGTTGGGGGCAAAGGCGACGCGAACCTGGCAATTGCTGACGATGCTCTCGTTGCGTCCATATTCGTCCACGATTTGGCGAATGTCCTGGGTGATGAGGTAGGCCTTGAGGCCAAAGCCGGCCATGTAGGAAAGCGCATCCGCGAAAATCTCCATGCGCTTGAGAGAAGGAAACTCATCAATCAGGAAGAGCAAACGGTGTTTGTTGCGGAGTTGCTCGGAACCCTGATAATCGAGTTTTTCAGTGAGGCGATTGACGATCATCGTAAAGATGAGGCGCATGAGAGGGCGAAGCCGGATCTTGTCGCTCGGGGGGACGACGAGGTAGAGCGACACGGGCCGTTCGTGATTTACGAGGTCTTGAATCGTAAAGTCGCTCGCGGAAGTGGAGCGGCTGACAAGTGGATCGCTGTATAGCGTTAGTGCCGTCTTCGCTGTGGACAGCACGCCGGAGAAATCCTTGTCCTCCTTGTCGAGCATTTCCTGGACTTTCTCTTTCACGACGGGATGTGTGCGCGTCGGCTCCCCTGTGGGAAGCCGCCAGTTATGCGCGTTGTCTTTGTCGTGTGTGTAGGTGAGAAGCTCGGTGAGTGTTTCGCGGAAGGTGAAGCCGGGTCGCGTGAAGACCCCGGCGAGTAGACTGAGAGAGGCCTGCCGACCTTCGAGAGCGGCGGCGTAGCACACATGCAGGATCATCCCCGCAGTGATGGACGCGGCGGCTTCCTGCCAGTACCGTTCCTGCGGGCTGTCTTCCCCTGTGCGGACGAGCATGTTCGCAATGTTTTGTGCGTCGGAAACATCGCGATCGGTGAATAGGCGAATTTCTGACAGTGGATTAAATCGGGAAGAGTGCTCGGGCTCGACCGGGGAGAACTTGAAGCAGATTTGCCCAGACTGACTGCGGAAACCCGCGGTCTTGGCCCAATTCTCACCCTTAATGTCGTAGACCACGGTGCTTTCCGCCCACGCCAGGAGTGTAGGAATGACGATGCCTACTCCTTTGCCGCTCCGTGTGGGAGCAAAGGCGAGGATGTGTTCCGGGCCGTTGTGCCGCAAGTAGTGGAGATGCTTGATGGACTGTTCGTGCCAGCCTCCGACATACACGCCCTGCTTCGCCTGAATCAGATTGGTTTCCGCGATATCGGCTTTCGTGGCCCACCGCGCCGAGCCGTGAAGGTCCTCGGTGTTTTTCGAGAGCGCCTTGGTGCGAGCGAGATTCAGGAGAAAAAAAAGAGCCCCCGACGCGAACGCGCCGCCCACAATCATGCCCGCGCCGATAAGCAACGGAAGCGTGATTCGAATGTCCCCCGTGCCTCCCTGCGTCCACACCCATACAAGCCATTTATAAGGTGCGTAGAGGTAGAAGGAGCCGACACGGACCAAGGCGGGGCCGAGCGCGGGCTGGTATTCAAAGCGCCAGGCAACAAATTGCGTGGCAACGACATTCGTCAAGAAGAGTCCGATGAAACCAACGATTGTCGGCGTCCAATAGAAGCCGCCGACGTAGCCGGGGTCTCTCGGCTTCCGGTAAGCAGGTGGGTGTCTCAACGTCCCAACTCCCGCGTTTTGCTCCTTTCCTTAACGGGGAACACACGGGCAATGTCGTTGCTGTAGGCGATGCGCACGTTTTCGCCGACAGCCGGAATCATGTCGAGAAGGTCTTTCCGGTGCACAACCGCGGTATGCGAAGTGATTTGCTGAATAAGATTCTTCTCGGTCTCGCCGATGATGCCACCCCGGTAGGTGCCGCTATCGGTCTGCGCGTTTTCAATGCGTGCATCGGGAGCCATCTGTCTCAGCGCGGACTGCAGACCAGCGGGAAGCTCGCCGCCTCCAAGCAGTTTGCGCACGTCGGTGCCTGTCGTTTTGGCGTGAAGCTCTACGGCCCCGCTTCCGGGCTGATGCGTGGCTACAGAGGTAGTAGTTTCGCGTCGTTCGGTATCGGGCTGTGTTTCGAGAGCGGGAGTGGGCTGGGCCTTCTGTTTCTCCCAGGCGCGTATGTCCAATTTCGCGATGAGGTGTTTCAGGTCCTGGCTATCAGTAGGATCGAACAGCAGTTCATATTCAGCCTCTTCCCCCTCGCTGCGTGCGGCTGCGATTTGTAGGGTGGAGTCTCCGAGGGTCTTCGGCCCGCGTTCTCCGTTCAATTCTTCGAGGTAATCGCGGGCGAGGGTTGCATCGCGGTCAAAGGCCGCTTCGAGAACATCTTGGAGTTGCTCTGCATCGAGCGGGACCCGGCCCATCGAATCGGAATCGAGATACGTTTCCAGATACTGCCGGGGCCACGCGATAAGGTCGTGGTCGAGTTCAGAGGTGAGCAAAGTCTCAAGTTGCCCCGGCGAACCGGCGGAATTTGCAAGCCTTGAGATTTGGTGGTCCACAGAATTCTCGATTACATCTTGGCGAACCGCTGCGTTCTTGCTGTTCATCGAAGGAAACCTCCTAACGGGCCCGAAAAGCGATCGCGACCGGACCATAGAGCTATGTAGTGATACATATAGCATACATATAGCACCATTGGGGTAGTGGGTGTCAATGGATTAAGTGGAGGTGGGTCAGTTTCCGTTGATTCGACTTCAATGTGACCGCGGAGAGGTAGGGGTCGAGGATAACTGCCTTTGCTTCGGACTCTTCCTATGACAACCATAGTCTAAGAAGTCGGTACGCTACTATGATTGACAAGTACCGAGTATGGTACCAAGCTACTCTCGCGCATGGTGAAATGAAATGGCTGAGTCATAGGGAGCTAATTGCGTGGACGAAGATAACCGCGTCACCATTCCTCCGAAATTCTACTTCTCCAAACGCATCGGTAAGAATTGCATCGACCAACTAAAATTCCCCAAGACCGAACTCAAGAGAGAGGATTTGGAAGTAGCTGCAAACAATGGTTCGACCCTAGAGGTTTGGGGAAGAAAAGTCGCTGTTCGAAAAGCAAAAGGGAAAGCCGATCTTGCCGAAGCAGACGACCTCCTAATGGTTTCTGATGCCGGGTATGCTTGGGCCGAAACCATCGAATTCAGTAATCCCAAATGGAATGACCTTTTCGCCAGACGGCGAGAAGTAATGAAAGGACTTTGCGACAGTTTCAAATACATAGAGGAAACGCGTGACGCAGACCACGCAGTAACTCGATTCGGCCTTCGGCCACCCCAAGTGGGCGCAATTCATTCAGTCCTCGGGCATCTAAAGATGTCCTCAGAAGTCGCGACGATTGTGATGCCAACTGGCACCGGGAAGACCGATAGTATGGTGGGCCTCATGGCTCTTTTAGAGCCTAGTTGTCTTCTGGTTGTTGTTCCTACTGATGCCCTCAGAACACAGTTAGGGGATAGCTTTCGATCTCTTGGTGTTCTCAAACGGTACGGACTTGTTCCCATGGATTCCGCATTCCCGACTGTAGGTCTATTGAAGTCGCGTCTCGAAGGAGCCAAAGAGACGGAAGTATTTTGCGAGGCGTGCAACGTCGTCGTAACGACCATGTCGCTGTTGGGAACATTCGACAAGGCGTTGCTGGCAGAACTCAGTTCGCGCTGCAGCCATCTATTTATTGATGAAGCTCACCACGTGAAAGCGGTCACATGGGATCGGGTAAGGTCTGCATTTGGCGGCAAACCGACAATCCAGTTCACAGCGACACCATATCGAAATGACGGCAAACATGTTGACGGGCGAATGGTATTCAACTATCCCTTGTTTAGGGCGCAGAAGGACGGCTATTTCAAGAAGATCACACTAAAGGAGCTATGGGTACCAGTTGATTCTGACGAGGCTGTCGCAAAGGCTGCTGTCAGCCAGCTTAAGCACGACTTGGCGCTGGGTTTTGACCATATTGTTATGGCCAGAACAGCGAAGATATCTAAGGCAACGAATCTCGAGCAGATCTACCAGAATATTGCGACTGAGTTTGCTCCTGTCGTGGTCCACAGCCAGCTCACACGGAAAGAACTCGACATCCGCGTTGGCCTACTTCAATCGAGAAAATCTAGAGTTGCCATTTGCGTTTCAATGTTCGGGGAAGGATTTGATTTACCTGAGTTGAAGATTGCTGCGTTGCACGACATCCACCAGAGTCTTGCCGTGACAATTCAGTTCGCCGGTAGATTTACGCGAGGGAACCCTAAGGTCGGGGATGCCACAATCATCGTGAACAGAGCAGATGCAGAAATAAACGATTCAGTTCGCGCGCTATATGCGGAGGGAGAAGGGACGGATTGGAATCAAGTTCTCAGAACGCTGACGGAGGGTGCCAACAAGATTCAAATCGAAAAGGAGGATTTCTTTCACAGCTTCCCTGTCATTGCGTTAGCGATTCCAATTCAAAACATATCTCCCAAAATGAGCACGGTTGTTTACCGGACTGAAATTGATAAATGGAATCCGTGGAATATTGAAGGCATGTCAATGGCAAAGCACATCCAGGGCAAACTCTCTGTAAGCCTCAAGGAGAACATTGCATTTTTTGTGACAGTCCGTAACAGCCAGGTGGATTGGGCTGATGCCTCAGAGCTAGTCGACCGTGTTTATGACCTATTCGCCCTGTTCTGGGACCCACTAACAAGACTCTTATACATAAACAGTTCGGACAATTCAAGCGTCCACGAGGACATTGGTAAGGCTGTCTGTGGTGATACCGCCGAGCTAATTCGCGGGGTGCAAACTTTTAGAGTAATGGACGGCATCAATCGCCTGACCCTTCGTAACATGGGGCTCAACGACCGCCTGCTCAGGTCAGTGAGATTCACAATGTTTTCCGGGTCAGATGTGAGGAACTTTGTGGAAGGGGCAAAGTCCCACGGCAAAGAGACGACTCACGTATTCGGCGATGGTTTCGATGGCACTTCGAGGGTCACGATAGGAACCTCGAAGAAAGGAAGAATTTGGTCTTGGAAAGAAGCAAAAGATCTGCTGGACTGGACGAAATGGTGTAAAGGGATCGGCGCAAAGCTTCTCGATAGTTCCATAAAGCCCGACACGTTCCTCCAAGATTGGATGGTTCCAGAGGAGATATCGAAGACTCCGAACCTACATCCGATTCTGGTTGAATGGCCTGACTATCTCTATCGGCGAGCTGAGGAGTCGGTATTCATTCAGAGAGGAGACTTAAGAGTTCCGTTCTTTAACGTTGGAATTGAACTAATTGACCCTGCTCCGAATTCTCCGATTAAGTTCGCCGTGGTTTCTGAAAAGTTTTCTGCCGTATACAGATTAATCTTCAACGGCAATATCGCTACGTACGCCCGCGAAGAGGGAGATGAACTTTTAATTGCGTTTGGCAAGCGTACAGAGAAGTTGGCGGACCTCTTCGGCGTTGCTCATCCCATAGTTAGATACGAAAAAGATTGCTTCAGTCAGGGGACCCAGTTGCTCAGGCCGAGCCAGGCGCGCATTTATCAATTTGATCCGCAGAAAATAGTGGCTTGGAACTGGGACGGTGTAGACCCTACTAAAGAATCTCAAACTGTTGCGAAATTTCCGGATTCCGTCCAAGGGAGAACCATTCAAAACATCTCCGCTCCCGACTGGGACATCCCGTACAGCATTATTTTCGATGACGACGCGCCGGGCGAAGCAGCCGACATTGTCGCAATGGTGATTTCCGCTGGAAGACTTAAAGTCGATTTGTTTCACTGCAAGTTTTCCAAAAAAGTGGGTGGAAAACGTGTTAACGACCTCTTCGTCGTTTGTGGGCAAGCACAACGAAGCAGAAAATGGCGGGACGATATTGACCGCTTATTTACTCACCTCGCCAGCAGAGAAAAGAACACCTTAAAAGAGCACGCTTTCAGTAGATTTCAAAAAAGAGATTTCAAGGCGCTTCAGACAATGAGATTTCAGGCTCGATCTGTTTTTGCAGAATTCCGAGTCTTCGTTATTCAACCAGGCTTGTCGAGAGCGGATGTTTCTGCCGACCAATGCGAAATTCTTGGAACTACAAAGCTTTTCTTAAATGAGACGGCTGGCATGGAATTCCTGCCTATTGGCACTCGCTAGGTAAGTATTCTGATATGTGCGTCGGGGCCAACCACATTCATAGATTACGTTGAGCGCCCGCCGCGTCCGAACTTCTGCCGCCTGCGTCTTTCGTGGTTTCGTAACTCAGATTGCAGCTTCGTTTGGTATTGTCCGAGCCATCCACCCCACACGGGCTGGACATCATGTATTCCGCGGCGAATTAAGATCTCTGCTTCTTTGTGGAAGAATGAAGAATTTTGGAGGAGCGCGTTCGCGCAGCCGAGATCATCCACATGCAAGATGGGTTTCTTTTTGGTGAATCGTTTCTCGATGCGAACGAAATCGTTCACCGCGAGTTTCCCTTGGTTGCGCGCTTCCTCGATCGCACCCGTGTGATAGATCAAATGCACTGTCCCATCCGTGCCTTCGACCAGCATGTACCGTTTCCCCGTTTGTTCATCTTCGGTGTGGAGAAGGACGCGGCCGGCTACACTTTGGAGCTGGCGAAGAGTCGTGACCTGGAGCGGAAGCCGCTTGTCGGAAACCAGTGCGCCGTGCGCCGCGAGCATCTTTTGGCGGTCTCCACTCTGTTGCAGGGTGCGGAGCACCGTTTCAAAATCCGCCTGCACGCTCCACTCGTGCGGCGCGACGAGATGCGCGAGGCCCATTGTTTGAAGGTGCATGAGTCGCGCGGCAAGGTGTTCCTGGAGTTGCCGGGTGTATTCAGATAGGGACGCGTCGTTTGGATTGGTGGTCACCGCAAAGTGGGAAGATGAGCCGTCATTGCTCCGTTGCAGGATGCGGTCGAGCGGTGTGTAGCGGTTTTGAAGGGTTTCGCGGCGCTGCGCCTCCTGCGCATCTGCCGGGGAGCGATAGCCCAGGGCTTCGGTAGCAATCTCTTCGGCCCGCTCACGCATGCCCCCGCGAATGTATTCCCTTGGCAAGCGAAGCGGAAGTCCTTTGTCGTCCACTCCTCGAATAGCGATGTGAACGTGGGGATGCTCGGTGTTGTGATGGACGGCAGCGACCCATTCGAGTAGCGTGCCCAGGTCGCGTTCCATCCGTAGCATCAGCTCGCGAGTGTGCAGCTGGAGATTCAAGCGGTCAGCAAACTCAGGAGATACGATGATTTTGAAGAGCCGCTCGTCTCCGGCATCCTGCCAATTGTCGAGTGTTGTTGAGATGTCTAGCTTCTGCTCGGTAGCGTTGAACCCCGACTCGGCCGCCCTTCCACCCTGTGTCGCGCTCTCACGTGCCAGGTATTTTCCGTGTGCCTTCCACTGCCCTGGATTCTTATTTGCGGAATAGTTGACCCGAACGGCTACGCGCTGATTGAACGTGCGGGGCGCCCGGCCACCTCCTGCCCTGGGTGTGCCGTGCGATTTTTGTCCTCGCTTTGACATCTGGACGAGCCGAAGCATGGAACGAAGAACACCCGTATACTTACGCGGATTTTCGTTTGGGCCGTGCTTCGATTTCCTCGGTCGCAAGCGAATTAGAGGTTCGTCATTCATCGGCCACCATTCCTTTGAGCGTGTCTCTGTTTCTGTTCGAGATTCCTTCCGCCGCAGCACGCACCAGTTTTTCATATCGCAACCTGGCGCGAACGCGCGCCGCAGGAAGCGCATCTTCCGGGGGTTCGACCACACACGTGATGACGTACTTGAGAAATACGTCGATCAGGGCGACCTGCGCGTGCGCGAGCGTCTGAAGCCCCTGCACCTGCTTCGCCAGATTCGTTAGCGTGGCTGCCACGCGCGCCTCAAACTGGGTTGTCGCGTCAGTATTCTCGCCTCTTCGAAGTTCGTTTTCGCAAGCAGCGAGAATGAACGCTTGCTCGGAACGGAAGCCCCTGTCCTTCGCTGCGTTGCGTACCCGGTCTCGGAACTCCTCGCTCGGAAAGAGGAGGCTTCGTTCGGTTCTAGGTTTTGCCATGCGTTGCCCCGATTTCCAAATGTGGCACATTTGTGCCACATTTCCGGCAAAAGTCGCCACATGCTACCTCTCTGCAAAATAAGCACTTACTTGCAAAAAACCGCGCAGCGTCGCCACAACCCTTTATGTTCCAATACCTGTGTCCTTCGCCGATAACCCGCCTGCACTTCATGCACGCTGCTCCTAGTGCCGCTGAAGAATGTTGAGTATTGATGACAACTGTTGGCCCAAGTTGAGAAGTGCTTCCGTCTGTGGGCAAATGATGACTAACGAAGGCATTTGCAGGCCTCGGTTGACTTCGCATTCTTTCGTGCTTTACATCCATCCCTCATGGTGCTATATATACAGCAGGCTTACAAAACATGTCAACGCAAAACAATTACCGCCGCTGTTTAGAACATCTAGCCGCCGCTCCCCCGAAGAGAAAAGCCGCTCTCATTCGGTCTCTTCTTCCCGGTATAGAAGCAGCGGTGAACTCTGGCCAAAGTCTTAAAGACATTTGGGAGGCGTTAGAAACCGAAGGCTTGCAGGTGAGCTACCACACTTTCCACATGGCGGTATGGCGCGCCAAAAGAAAACGGACCGCGACCAGCGGCTGGGGAAAACAGGACAAGACTTCTCAAGCGGAAGGGCTGGGGGAAGCAAGGGTAGAGGCAGTTGAAGAGCGAGACCCCCTAGCCAATCTAAAACGATTGGAAGAAAACAGGCCAGGATTTCAGTGGCGAGGCACGCAGAAGTTGCAAAGGCTAGTGCACGGCAGGGAGGACTCGAATGACAAAAACAAACGGTAATGGGAGCGGTGCAACGTCGATTCACATCTCACTGCAAGGCAAGGGTGGGGTCGGAAAGAGTCTAATCTCCGCGATCCTGTCGCAATATCTATTGTCGAAAGGGCACGAGGTGGTTGGTATTGACGCGGACCCGGTGAATCAAACCCTGTCGGAATATCGTGGCTTGGCGGTGAGGCGCCTAAACCTTTTGAAAGAAGGAAGCGTGGACCAGCGTGAATTCGATCTGCTCATGGAACGATTTTTGACAGAGAGCGGCACGTTCGTTGTGGATACGGGCGCATCCACGTTTATTCCCCTGTGGCACTACATCCTGGAGAATCAGGCGCTCGATTACTTGCGGGAGAAAGGCAAGCGCGTGTTCATCCATTCGGTGATCACAGGAGGTCAATCGCTGAACGACACACTAGGCGGGTTCGAGCAGCTTGCGGAAACGACACGGGAGAAGAATCTAGTTGTGTGGCTGAACGAGTATTTTGGGGCAGTGTTGCAGGATGGATCGCCATTCCGGGAAATGGCTGTGTGCAAGAAGCATGCGGGCAAAGTGCATGGCTCTGTGGCGATCGTGCGGCGCACTGCGGACACATTTGGCCGGGATGTGGAAGAGATGATTTGCCAGAAGATGACTTTTGACGAAGCGCTGAATGGGAATGGATTCACGATCATGGCGAAGCAGCGGTTGAGGGTGGTGCAGCGTGACCTCTTCGAGCAATTGGATGCGATTCCATTCGTGTAATGAAAGAGACCGCCCGTGAGCGGGGAAATCTTCATGGTAAAGAGTCCGACGAAAACGGAAGCCACGCTGAACTTGAGACGCATAACTGCGGAAGTTGCAGCGCGTCATGGAATGCTGGTTATGCCGGATGATCCTGCGATGCTTTTGGTGACAATGAATGAAGTGGTGTTGGAGCAGGTGATCGGGAGTATCGAGGCCCGCACGGAAGAAATGGTCGCCGGCATAGGAGCGGGCCTCCGTTCAGCGCAACACGAAGCTTTGGGAAGCGTTGAAAGAGAAGCGCGAAAGGCCGGGATTGCGGTGCGCGAAGAGATTCAAAAGGATATTGACGGTGGGCGGTTACACGCGAGAGAATTAATTGTAGAGTTGAACCGCGCCTACTCGCGATCCGCAGTACGCCGCTGGGTTGCCGTGGGCGTGATTGCCGCAAGCGGCCTGCTGGTGTTGGGTGTTGGCTTGGGAGTGCTGCTTGCCAGGGTGCTGAAATGAGATCAATTCTCACACTGTTGTTCTATGTCGATTATAAATGCGACACACAACCGGGATTTCGGAAAACGTTTTTGGTGTTTACACTTATCTTCGTTTTCCTCTTGTGGTCGCCGTGGCGCCCTGTGCTTTGCCCCGTATTTGGTGTTTGCCCTGCTCCTGTTGTGCGGGCGGATACTTCTGCCCAGCCTAAGCCTCAAGGTGCTCGGGTAAAACACTCCAAACGCCCCGCGTCAACTCCTGCTCCAGTTCAAATTCCAGCGGAGCCCTCGGTTGTGGTACGCGAAGGGACTGCCGGGAATAGGGAAGTCACACCGGATGCGCCAAGAATCGTCTCTGTTCGAAGAATAACCCGCAGTTCTGTAGGAGTGCTATGACTGCAATGGCCCGTTTAGCGGGGCCGTCAAGCCGCTTTTGCCCTCGCCATTTTCTGAGCCATGAAGAACACTAACGCCCGGTCACTTTCTTTCATTCGGCTGAAAAGGCGGCAGAACATCACCAGCACCTGGGCGTCTTTGCCCGAACTGCCCCATGTGAGGTCAGCGCCAGTTTTACGTTTCGGAAGATTTGGCAGCTTGGGCGGCTCTTCGCCTTCGTAGAACAGTTGATACATCGGGACCTCAAGAGCGCGAGCGAACTTTTCAAGCGTTTCGACAGCAGGGACTGTATGACCGTTTTCGACGCGAGAGATATAGCAACGGAGAAGTCCCGTTCTTTTCTCAACTTCGCCCTGTGAGAACTTCTTTTCCTCGCGCAATGCGCGCAAACGTTCTCCAATAATCATGGCCTGTTCCTCCCTTTAGGATGTTGATTATTCCAATAGCTAGCCGGGGACGGCGCAGCATAGCTAATGCACCATGACGACGCAAGTATTGATTGTGGTTGGACCACAGCCCTTTAATGGGTTTCATTTAGGAGGAGGGCAAAAGGCAGCTCCCCCACGTCGCGGGCGTATTGTCGCCCACTCGGACATTATCCCACGGCCCTGCGACCCCCTCTGACGTCGGCGGTCACTGGGTATTAAGACGTTGCAGGTTTCAAGATTTGGCTGGAAAGAAATCTGGGACCGTGGCTGGATCTACACCCGGAATCCGTCGTCCCGGAAGTGGTGGAACGGGAGTGCGGCCGTAGCGTTCATTCCATTTGGCCCATGAGCTTCGGTCGAAAATCCCGGGTGCGGGGTCGTCCAGTGCCGCTTTGAAATCAGCGTCGCTGAAGTACTTCCTAAGAATTTCAATGTCCTCTTCCGAAGCGTATGTCATCGCATAGGTGAGAAAGCGCAATGGGAATTCAAGCGCTTCTTCTGGAGTTCCAAACCAGAAGATGCGCTTCGCAACAGCCAGAAGTTCGTGAGAGTAAGTCATCAATCTTTACCCTGTGAGGCCACGTCGCGCTTCCCAATAAGCACGGGCAACTCATCTAATTTTACGCCTATGGCTGCGGTTCGCAATGCATTTTGCATCGAGGCGGGGAGTTTGGGCAGATCGCCGTCCGCGAAGTAACTTAACGCGCGGAGCGTCGTTGTGGGCTCAAATTGGTCGCCATAGATAGCCTTGGCGGCAGCAAGAGCCTTCGGCAAACTGATGCCGTTTTCCAGTAAGGCTGCAATATCGAGATAGTCCTTTCCTTCTGCGCGCCTTTGTACAACGGCCATTTTGCATCCCGCAACGTCCAGCAAGGAAGCGACTTGGACGCCGTTGTCATCTGCGGTGTCGGGGCTGGAAACGCGGGTGAGTCCTAACCCTCCGAAAAATGACACCGACACGGGACCGTTACGATCTAGGACGACTGTGAGTGTGTTTTCGCTGAGCAAAGTGACCCTGCCGTCGCGAAGATAAGGTATACGTTCCAATAGGTCCTGCGATTCAAAAGTCGCATTCGTAAAGAAATCGAAATCTTCCGAGACCCGATGCCCGAGTCTGAGAGCAAGAGCGGTTCCGCCGTACAGCACAAAATGCTTTGGCGTGGCCTTCAATTCCATCCAGAGCGCCCGCTGCGATGCAGGAAGAATGTTGAGTTTTGGAGAGAAAGTCATTAGCCTTTGCAATTGTCTCCGATTCGCTCCCGAGCCTTTTTGATCGTCCGATCAATATACTCTTCTTGGCGTTTTCTATCTCCTTTGTGCGTAAGATCACGCGAGGCGAGGGTGTTGCGGGCTTCGTTCTCCGATACGCCGTGGGCCAAAGCGTAGACGGCATAAGCGAGATCCACGCGCGTCTGGTCGCCGCCGTAGATCGGCTTCGCGCGGAAGTCCTCGATGCTTTTGAGATTCGAAAGGCACAGGCTCCGGCGCCGTAAAGAGGCGGGAAGCGGAAGCTTGGATTTCTCTGCTTCATATAGGCCTTTGAGTTCCGCGAGAAATGCTATCGCTTTTGAATACACCGCTCCCGTGGCCTCATGCAGCCGGACATACGGAAAGGTTCCATCCGTCCTTCGATGCTTGTCTTTGCGATTCGTAAATCCTGCGAGTCTTCCGTAATGCCGCCAATCCGCCGAAGCAAGGTCACCGCCAAAGCGCGACGCCAGCAATCGTGCTGCAAATGTAGAAAGAGGTTTCGGCAGAATCTGTCCGTGACGCAGCCATGCTTGAAAGTTCCCCGGAGAAGTTTCCAGAACAACCGCTGGAGCAAAGCCTTCCGATTTCAAACGCTCGATGACCTGGATACTGGCGTCGTCGATTAGCGAAAGACTATGTTCGCCGGCTGGCCGGATGTAGATGTTCCGGCCTTCGGCATTTTTCAGGCGCAACCAAGAAACGGAGCGAAGCAACGTGTCCGTGTCCCACACACGCGGGAGCATCGCTCCGTGCGCGGCATTCGGATCAAAGAGGCCGACTTCGAAAGCGTTTGCGCACATAGCGCAGCTCTGCTTCTCGACGGCTTCCGGTGTGCTGATCGTTGTCATTTGCTTTTTCGACTTGACAAGCTCAGCGCTCAAGCGTAATAACGTACCCTAGTCATTAACACTCTGTATGTATAGTACCATTGGTTGGCATACAGCAGGGTAAGTTTAGATCGAATAAGCGAGCGCATCTCAATGCAAGAGCTTCAGCAAGTGACCGAACGCCGCAATGAAAAGCTGGTCCGGGAACTCGGGCCGCTCGTCGCTTCCTGCCTTGAAGATCATCGCACTGAAGATATCTTGCTTAACGCCGATGGCCGGGTGTGGGTGAAGCGCACGCATCAGGATTTTGAGGTTGCAGGCTCGATGCTTCCAGCGCAAGCCTTGAGCGCGTTCGGCACGATTGCAGCGATTCGCGACACGGTCATCAATCACGACAACCCCATTCTAGAAACGGAACTGCCCACGGATGGGAGCCGCTTCGAGGGTTTGATCCCCCCTGTAGTACGGCAACCGGTATTCGCGATCCGGCAACGCCCTCATCGCGTGTTCACCTTAAAGGACTACGAAACTTCGGGAATCCTAACGGATAAGAGCGATGAGCTGAACCGCCAGCGGCATCGCGATTATTTTGTGGAGCTAGTGCGTGGCAAGCGCCACGGGGACGTGATCCGCGCAGCGATAGCACAGCGGAAAAATATCCTGGTTGCCGGGTCAACGGGCTCCGGCAAGACAACGTTCATCAATGCGCTCCTGGACGAACTGGCGGGCATTTCACCGGATGACCGTGTGCTCATCATCGAAGATACGCCCGAATTGCAATGCAACGTAGAAAACTCCGTGGCGCTCCTCGCTGTGGGGCGTGTGTCGATGCTCGATTGCCTGCGCGCGTCTATGCGTCTGAAGCCGACACGGATAGTCGTGGGCGAAGTGCGCGGCGCGGAAGCGTTGAGCATGCTCAAAGCTTGGAACACCGGGCACCCAGGGGGCGCGGCAAGCGTGCACGCAAACGACGCACACGGGGCCCTGATTCGCCTGGAAAGTCTGGTGGCGGAAGCGACCGCCGCGCCGCAACAGCAATTGATCGCCGAAGCAGTGAATGTGGTCGTCTTCGTGGACGGCGAGCCAAGTATTCGCGCGGGCCGCAAGGTCCGCGAGGTAGCCGTTGTTATGGGGTATCGCGATGGGAATTACGAGCTGGAGTACGTATAGGGGGCCCGATGGAAAACAGCACGCAACAAACCGGAATGGATTCTTTGCACAGCGCGGGCCTTCTTTCCAGCGTGTTGTTTGTCGCTGTTGCCGCAATGGTTGCGGTGGGCGCGCTTTGGGTCCTTCCCGTGTTGGGGAGGCCGCAGATGGTTTTTCCTGGAGCGGGCCGCGTAGCGCTGGTGGTTATGGCGTTGGGTTTTTCGGGTGTGCTCGTGAGCACGCTGCTCGATCTGCCAAACACAATGCGGCGGACGTTGGTGGTCTTGTTTGCGGCGGCGCTTCTATGTTCGGGATTCGTTGCACTGGTGGCGTGGTTCACCGTCAGTGGAGCGAGTAGTTGCTGGTTGTGAATCTCAAGACGAAAGGAAAAAACGAAATGAAAGTATTCAGGAAAAGAGTGGAATGGCGGCGTCTCGCAGCCCAAACAGGCTTGCTGACGCTGGCATCGGTGGTTCTCAGTCTGCCCGCATCCGCAGCGGCTGGCGGAGCGGCATTGCCCTGGGAAGCTCCGCTGACTCGTCTGCAACAGTCGTTAAGCGGGCCCGTGGCGGGTGCGATCGCGGTTATCGCACTGGTGGCGATCGGTGTAACGCTGGTGTTCGGCGGCGAGTGGAATGAATTTGCTCGCCGTGCGGTGTATGCAGTCTGCGCAATCGCTTTCATTGTCTCCGCAGCCGGCTTGCTCGGAGGCTTGTTCGCGGTTGGCGCTGCGGTCGTTTAGCAATGGACGGACCACGGGAAGTCCCGTTTCACGAGTCTGCAAACCGGCCGCAATTATTGATGGGCGGAGACCGGGAATTGATTTTGGTCTCCGCCATCCTGGCGGCGATGTTGGTTTTTGCGGTGATGAAGTGGTGGAGCATTCTTGCCGGGCTTGTTCTGTGGCTGATCGCGGTGGGGGTTCTCGCGCGCATGGCGAAGGTGGACCCCCTCTTGCGTCACGTCTATATCCGGCACATTCGTTATCGGGATTTCTATCCCGCTAAGAGCCGGATGTCCGCTCCACCCACTACAACCCCCGCGAATTGGAGATGAACCATGCCCTTTATCGAACAGCGCCGTCACGCGATTGGATTAGCCGACCTGCTCCTCTACGACTCCTTGATTGAGGACGGGGTTCTCCTTTTGCAAGACGGCGGCCTGCTTGCGGCTTGGAAGTTTCAAGGACCCGATCTCGGTTCGGCCACAAACGGAGAGATGGCCGCGCTCAGCGGGCGTTTGGGAGCATTGCTTCGACTTGGCGGGGGCTGGATGGTGCAGTGTGACAGCGTTCGCGCCCCAGCGCCCGGCTACCCAGAACATCAAGAGTTTCCGGATTCGGTTACAAAGATCATCGACGATGAGCGGCGCGAGCAGTTCATGTCCGAGGGCGTTCATTTCGAAAGCGACTACTACCTTTCGCTGACCTACCTTCCCCCCGTTGCCCGAGAAGAGAAGATCAAAGGATGGATGTTTGAGGGCATGAAGGAGCAGCGGGGGAATGCCGCGCGTATCGTGGATTATTTCAAGAACCGCATTGCGAGTTTCGAGGACGTTTTCAAGTCTTTGTTCGCCGTGACGCGCTTGAAAGCGGTGATCACAAAAGACACAACCGGTAATTCAGTGGTTCACGATGAATTGCTGCGCTACGTGCATCGCTGCGTGTCATGGAAAGATCACCCCATCCGGCTTCCTGAATTTCCGGTGTATCTGAACGACATGCTGGCCACGGAGGATTTCGTGGGTGGTTTGACGCCACGCATTGGGCGCAAGCATCTGCGTGTGGTGGCCATCGATGGATTCCCCAAAGCGAGCGTGCCGGGAATTCTCGCGGCGCTCGATACGTTGCCGATCGAATGCCGCTGGAACACGCGGGCAATTCTAATGGACCCGGAAGAGGCGCGTTCGTTCCTCGATAAGGTGCGCAAGAAATGGCGTTCGAAGATGCGCGGCCTTAAAGACCAGATCATGCAAACGCAGACCGGGGCCGTGAACCTACACGCGCACGAGATGAGCATCGACGCGGAAGAGGCAATGAGCGTTGCAGCCGCTGGCGACGTGCTATTCGCGCAATACACCACCACAGTGATTTGCGGCGATGAGGATGAGCCCAGCGTCGAGGAAGCTGTCGCCCTGGTCGCGAAGACGGTGCAAAACTTGGGTTTCTCGGCACGGATCGAAGATGTGAACAGTGTCGAGGCCTGGAGAGGGAGCCTTCCCGGAGATGGTTATCGCAATGTGAGGCGGGTTGTCTTGCATACGCTGAACCTCGCGGACCTTCTTCCGATAAGTGCGGTGTGGGCTGGGAATAAAGAAAATCCCTGCCCGTTCTATCCGCCGAAAAGCCCGCCGTTGTTGTATGCGGCGACAACGGGATCGACTCCGTTCCGCTTCAATCTGCACTGTGGGGATATCGGGCACACCTTCATGGTCGGTCCGCCAGGCTCGGGAAAATCAACGTTCCTCGGATTCATAGTTGCACAGTTCTTCCGGTATCCCCGAGCGCAAGTGTTCGCTTTCGATAAGGGCTACTCGCTCGCGGTGCTTACGCGGGCCTGCGGCGGTGAGTTTTACGATCTCGGCGGTGAGACCGATGGACTATCGTTTTATCCATTGGCGGACCTCACCGATGACAGCGACCTGGCCTGGGCGAATAGCTGGATCGAAAAACTCTGCACGCTCGGTGGTCTCGACATGAAGCCCCATCACCGCAACGCGGTGGCGGACGCCATGAAGCTGACGCAAGGTTCGCCGCGGCGGACGCTGACGGATTTTCTAGCGACGGTGCAGAACAAGGAAGTTCGCTCCGCGCTCGAAGTCTACACACTGAGCGGACCGCTCGGCCGTCTGCTCGATGCCGATAAGGATGGTTTGCGGGACGGACGCATGATGGTGTTCGAGATGGACCACCTCATGAAGTACGGCGATGGCAATAGCAAAGCCACGGTCGCGGTACTGCTGTACTTGTTCCGTCGAATCCAGAAGAAGCTGGATGGGCGTCCCACACTCATTGTTCTCGATGAGGCCTGGGTCTATCTGCGGGATGAGTTGTTCCGCGAATACCTTCGCGATTGGCTGAAGACGTTGCGCAAGCTGAACGCGGTTGTCGTTCTCGCTACGCAAAATCTCTCTGACATCTTCAATTCGGGTATCAGCGATGTGGTTATGGAAGCGTGCCCCACGAAAATTCTGCTGGCGAACGCGGAAGCGGCGAACGCGCAGTCGCGCCGTTTGTATGAAGCGGTGGGTCTCAATGACCGGGAGATCCAGATCGTTCAGGGCGCCATTCCGAAGCGCCAGTATTACGTGGTTTCGCCAGAGGGTCGTCGTCTTATTTCGCTGGGACTTGGCGGCGTTGCGCTTGCGTTTGTCGGCGTGAATAGTCCGGATGACCGTAAAAAGGCGGAGGAGGTCATGCGTGCCCATCCCCGAACCTGGCAAGCGGAGTGGTTGAGCCAACGAGGCCGCTCGGATTGGGCGGACTGGTGGCGTGAAGTTGAGGGTGCACTTGAAAGGAGAATATCGGCATGAAAAAAATAATGGTGTTCACAGTTGCGGTGTCTATGCTGTTTTTGGGTGTTCCTGCGCCTACGGATGCGGGAGTAGTGGCGGGTATGGCAACGGAATGGACGCAGATTCTAAATCACGTCCAATTGATTATGGGCTACATCCGGCAGGGACTTCAGCTCGAGAACGAGCTGAAGCAATATGAAGAGCAGTTGAAACAGGGACTGGTGTTGCCGCAGCAGCTCTTTGGTCCTATCCAGCAGGATTTATCGCAACTCGCGCAAGTCGTGCAAGGCGGCCAAGCCCTGTCGTATTCGATGGGCAATCTCGATGCTCAGTTTCGGAATACGTTCCCGGGCTACAGTTTCCGCACCTCCGGGTATTTTAACGACTATAAGAAATGGTCGCAGACCTCGCTCGATACCACGATGAACTCATTGCGGGCTGCGGGCTTGCAAGGCCAGCAACTGAACAATGCACAGGCGGTACTCGCGCAACTTCGCACCATGTCCACGGGAGCGGGCGGCCAGATGCAGGCGGTTGAAGTGGGGAATCAGATTGCTGAGCAGCAGGTAGAACAACTGATGTCACTTCGGCAGTTGATCTTGACCGACCTACAGAGTAAACAAGCATATCAGGCGGAGCAGATTCAGAAGGAACAAGCGGATAGTGCGGCTCTGGAGCAAGTGTTTGGAACGCACCCGCTCGTGACCGATCAGAAAAAATACTGACTCCGCGGGGAGACGACATGAAACGAGCATGGATGGCGGTTTCGATTCTGGTTCTTGTGGGTGCACCCATGGGTTGCAAGAAGGCGGAACCGCCAAGCCCCATCGTGAAAAAGGTCGAAGATGCGGGATCTGGTGATTTATCTCAGGCAAGCACGAATTCGATCAACGATTGGTTTAATAAACACCAGGATCTGGCAAAGGAAATCAAGAAGGAATGCTTAGAAGTGAAAGATTCGAAGCCGGCAGATTGGCGAGACACAACTGAGGGTCGCGTGTGCGGTTCAGCTATTACGTCAACAATGATCGGAAATGAACCAATACGGACAGACGACAAGAAGTATTGAGGTGAAGACATGAGTGGCAAGCGCAGAGGGCGCTGGCGTTTCTACATGGTATTGAGCCATGTGGTTGTGATCGGCGTTGTTCTTTTGAGTGCCGCCGCCCTCGCGCACGCTCAAGGACCGAATTCCGTAAACGGGCCATCCAGCATCCTCGATGAATATAAGGGTCTCCAAAATGCTTGGATAACAAAGCTCCTTGGTGCCGCGCAGCGGCTTTTCTTTTTGCTTGCTGGCGTCGAAGTAGCCTGGAGCTTCACTCTTCTGGCAATTGAAAAAGCCGATTTCCAGGCGCTCACGGCGACCATCGTTCGCAAAATCATGTGGATCGGAATTTTCTACGCCATTCTGCTCTATGGCGTTACTCCCGGGGGAGGCGGGTGGATTCCCGCCATCATCAACAGCTTTCATATCTTGGGCCAAAGCGCATCGTCCGTAGGCCCTCTGGGGCCGAGCGCCATCGTTGGCTTTGGCGTGAATATGTCCGTCGATCTTCTTTATTCCTTGAAGGGTGCGGATTTTCTGACAGGTTTTGCGAGTAGCATGGCACTCGTTTTTTGTGCTGTCGTTATTTTCATCGCATATCTCGCTATAGCGATTCAATTCGTGGTGGCGATGGTGGAAAGCTATCTCGTGATTGGCGCGGGAGTGATCTTTCTTGGATTCGGCGGTTCGCGGTGGACTGCGGCATACGTGGAGCGGTACATCGCCTACGCCGTGTCGGTCGGTATGAAAATCCTCGTACTTTACTTGCTGGTGGGAGCAGGGATGACGGTCTCTCAGGGTTGGATAGCGGTCGCACAAACTGCCGCGACGTCGACCGACCCTGCCCGAACTGGATTCGACTTGGCCGCCGCCGCGGTGATGTTCCTCTGTGTTTGCTGGATGTCTCCCAAAATCTCTTCCGCAATGCTGGGCGGAGTGGCTTCGATGAGTGGCGGCGACCTGACAGGCGTCGGCATGGGTGTTGGCATGGCCGCAGTGGGTGCAGGTGTACTTGCGACAGGATATGCCGCACGCGGCTCTGATGCTTTGACGAAAGTAAAGGAAGCAGTGGCAGCAGGCTCACGCGGACCTGGAGGCGGTGGGGCGAACGGAGCCACCGGTGCGACACCACGGCCAGGTGGAGGCGGTGGGGGGAATGGAAACGGACCAAGCTCCCCGAGTGGGGGAGGATCTTCCGCTGCAACGCAAAACGGCATGCCAGGTGGCGCAAATCAACCCGCGCCGCCGTCGCGTCCTCTTGCAGCGCAAACGTCGGGCCAGCAACCCGGCCCGCCGCGATCCGCGGCGGCTGGTGCGAATGATTCCTTCCTCGATGCGCTCGAGCGTACGGCAACGCGGGCGCAGTATGCGATGAACAGTGTTCGCATTCCGCACGACGGAACGTCTCACGCGCCACCGTCGAGTTCGACAGGGCACGGTGAAAGCTAACTACGAGAGGTGGAGCGGTGTCTAAAGCAATTGCACTCACACAGCAGAAGAGCTCGAAAGATGAGTCCTTCGGGAGTCCGTATTTGGTCGCGCGCCGGGAGTGGGACGAACGCTACGGCGGTTTGATTAAGCGTGCGCAACAATGGCGCGGAGCTGCGGTCCTGGCGCTACTCGTGGCTCTCGCTGAGGCCGTTGTCATTATTGGTGTGGCGACGCGCCCCCGAACTACTCCGTATGTGGTGGCTGTCGATTCGCTCGGCCGTGTGGCCGCGGCGGGTACCGTCGATCGGACTTCTCCCGTTGATGAGCGCATGAAGCTGGCGGCAATCACGCAATGGGTGCAGGACATGCGCGGCGTGACCAGCGACGGCCTAGCCGAGCGCGCTGCGATCGATCATGTATACGCCATGATCGGCAGTCAAAGCGCGGCGCAAACACTCGTCACCGACTATTTCCGCGCAAATCAGCCGTTCGAGCGGGGCTCCCGCGAAACGGTGCAGGTGGAGGTGAACGCGATCTTGCCAAACTCACCGCACAGCTATGAAGTCGATTGGACGGAAACGGAGCGGACGCTCGACGGCAAGCCGATCTCCTCGGACAAGTGGAGAGGCATTTTCACGGTGGCGATCAATCCTCCAACGGATGAGGCGGTTCTGAGAGTGAATCCGTTCGGGATCTACGTCATGGATATCACGTTGTCGAAAGTTCTGTGAGGGACGCTATGAAAACGAACTATGTAGTAGCAATGCTGGCTCTTTCTTTGGTTGGAAGCGCGGCGGGGCAAGCGCAGCAGGCAACGAATGGCTCGCCAACTCAGAGTCCAACACCCGCCGAACCGCCCCCTGCGGTGGTAAAGAGAGAACCCGTGCCGTCGCCGGCCAAGTATCCGCTGGCGGAGGCTGTGCGGGCGCTGGAATCAGGGGATGCGCCAGGGAACGGCGCGACAAAGCACGCGCCGACCGTACCGGCCCTGCCCGCGAACGCCGCTCCTGCGCCTGTGTCACCGGAAGTGCCGCGCGCCTTCGAAGCGAAGCGCGACGTGGCGCT
>PLUM01000020.1 GCA_003165465.1 Acidobacteriota bacterium | reverse complement strand
CAGCCCTAGTTGCCACACAGGCTCTTCAGCCTGTGTGGTTTTGGTTTGTGGCAAGGGTAAAGTCAAAAGAACACAGGCTGAAGCCTGTGCTACTAAAAGCCCTGAATCCTCTCCATGACTCCCTGTCTCTGTGGCAGAATTAAAAGGTGCAAGCCCTGACTCGATCCCGCCGAACGAATCCGCGATGACGCGCTCCCTAAACTATCGATTCCTGGTCGCCGCCATTGCGATCGTCGCCCTGGCTGCGGTGGAAATCGCGCGGGAGCGCCGCCCTTCGTTCTTGCGGCCGGACCTGCGCCTCTACGCCTTTGTGGCCAACGCGGGAGACGGCACCGTCTCGGTCATCGACCTGGTCCGCGTCGCGAAAATTGCGACCATCGCCGTGGGTCCGTCTCCCTCCGGCCTTCGGGCGCATCCGAAATTCAATCAAATCTGGGGAGTCTCGACCGAAGGCGGATACGCGTTCGTCATCGACGCGTCCACGGGGCGCGTGACGGCGCGCATTCCCGTGGGCCTGTCGCCCTTCGCGCTCGACTTCTCGCCTGACGGAAGCCGCGCCTATGTGGCCGCTTCGGGCTCGGCAACGCTCGTGGCCATCGATTGCACGACGGGCCAAGTTGTGGGACGCGCGCGCACGGGACGGCGCCCCTGGCTAGCCCGCGTGACGCCCGACGGAAAACAAATCGTCGTGCCCAATCGCGAAGACTCGACCGTGGAAGTTTTCGACGCCGCCACGCTCACTTCGCTCGCCACGGTTGGCGTCGCTTCCCGCCCCGAGCAAATCGTAATCCTGCCGGACAGTTCCGTAGCATTCGTTTCCGCCACGGGCGCGAACGAAATTTCCGCGGTCGATCTGAAGCGGCGCGCGCTCGTTGCGAGTTTGCAGCTATCCGGAGCGCCCGCCCAGATGCTTCTCAAGCCGGACGGCGGCGAACTCTACGTCACCGTTCCCGCCTCGCATGAACTGGAGATCGTCGATACCTGGAGAACCGAAATTTCCGAGTCCATGATCCTGGGCTCGGCCCCGGCCGGCGGAACCATGACCGCGGACGCATCCATCGTCTACGTCACTGACTCCGCCGCCAACAGCGTTGCTCCCATTGAAATGGACACGCGGCATCTCCTGCCTCAAATTCCAACCGGCCGCCACCCCGGTCCCGCCGCCCTCGATCCGAGTGGCGATCTTCTGCTCGTCGCCGACGAAGATTCCGGCGACATCGCCATCATTCGCGTGCGCACACAAAGCCTCATCACCATGATTCCGGTGGGAACCCAGCCGCGCTCCATCGCCATCAAATTGTTCTAGTTGAGTTGTTCTCTTGCCAAAACGGGAGGTATGCAAAAACGGCTGGCAGCTCTGGCTGCCAGCCGTTTCTGTGTAAGAGTACATCAAGCCTCAGCGGCTATCGGTGCCCACCGCCACCGCCACCATGAGACCCTCCGCCACCACCACCGCCACCATGGGACCCTCCTCCACCACCGCCGCCACGGGACCCTCCACCACCACCTCCGCCACCATGGAACCCTCCTCCACCACCTCGGGATCCACCACCGCCGCCACGGGACCCTCCTCCACCACCTCGGAATCCACCACCGCCGCCGCGGTATCCACCTCCGCCACCTTGGTATCCACCTCCGCCGCCACGGAACCCTCCTCCACCACCTCGGGGTCCACTACCGCCGCCTCGGTATCCACCGCCGCCACCTTGGTATCCACCTCCGCCACCTTGGAACCCTCTACCACCGCCGCGATTGCCGCCACCACGGAAACCATTTCCTCCACGGAATCCACCGCCATACCTTCCGCCTCCACCCCAGTAACCACCTTCACCGCGGAAACCGCCCCGTCCGCCATAGTAACCACCACCGTAGTAGCCGTTGAACCATGGCCCCACGCCAACAAATACTCCGCCGTCAAAATATTCCGGGCCGTAGTATCCGTATGGCGCGCAGGCATATGGCGAATAGTCATAGTAGCCATAGGAGCAATCCGGAGGCGGTCCGGCGTAGTCTGGACCAAATTGAACGGCAACTTGCGCATGGGCAGGCCATGCGGCAACCATGAAAAGCCCGAGCAACACAGCGTATTTTAGATATCGCATCACGTAGCCTCCTTCTTCTTCGAACTGCGGCAACTACCATCACCTTGCGCCGCTCCATCCTCAATCACGACACGCTTTCTATAGTGCAATAGATGGGCCAATGCCGGAGATTGAGGGTAGAAATATTTCCTCTTTAGAATCATATAGTTGCACGCACCTAGTCAAAGCGATTCCGATAGAAGCTCTCGCCACATGGCTGCAATCCACCGGCGGCGCTGCTTTTCAACCACTCAGGAAGGGGGAATGATCGCCGCAAGCGGTTCCCTCGACCGGGCACATCGCGTGCGCACGCAGATCCTCGGCAAAACAATGCTGGCGGAAACAACGCTTCGCTTGCTGGCAATTCAATCGGATTGAAGAATCTGGCGGGTTGCGTGAATCATTATTTCCAGATGCCTGTATTCGGTTTTTACTGGAATGTGTTGCCTAGTCTGACGGAAGGGGCCGACTCTGAAGAGGCGGGCTACACCATTCGCGCGACTTTTGTAGCCCGGGTCTTCAGACCCGGGGCTTTTTTTTCGGCGGTCGCATAATCCAAATTCTCCGCAAAAAACGGAACTGGCCATCGGGCTATTCCAAATTCCAGGCGCAATTTTCTTCGCCCAACTCGATTTCGAGCAGTCCCTCGCCGGGCAACAGGTCCATGGGCAATCCGCCTTCCCACAGCGCGACTCCCACGGCAATCGATTTCCGGCTGCCAAGTTGGAACATTTCCTTCGCGACGGACACTTCCAGCACGCGGTCAAAGGCAACCTGCACCACCTCGTCCGGCCCCAGCAGGCAGAGGTCGCGCGACTCGACCAGATATCCGGTCATGCGCCCCTCCTCGAAGCGGACCACGACGCGCAACTCCTGCTCGGCGCGAAACGTAATCCGGAATTCAGCGTCGCGAAGTTCCTTGAGGGCCTCGGAAAACACGTCCACACGCAGGTGAAACCGCTTCTCGTCGAAACCGTAACGAATTTCGTGCAGCAGCATCAAGCGCCCGTGCATCGCGCTGCTTCGCCGGTCGGCAGAGTACAGGCCCGCGCCCATCCATTCGAAGTAGGTCGATTCGCGCCCGTCCACTTTCACCCTGAGGTACGCGCTCGGCGGCAAGACCAGCGCCGGCACGGGCTGCCGCTTGATGGGCTCGGCCAGCACGTCCGGCGCCTCCGCGCCCAGCGAGCGGTACACCTCGGTGAGCAGCTTTCTGTAAAACGCATCGAACTCCGCGTCATTCGCCGAGCTGTGTTCCGGGCCGTACCACCAGCACCAGTCGCTGCCCTCGGCCGCGAGCAGAGCCTCATACGCGATCAGTAGCTGCGCGAGCGACGGCGCTTTCGTCGCGCCAATGGCCGCGTTCCGCGCCTGCTCCGTATAAAAATCGTGCGCGCGGCGCAGATGATTCCAGGCCGTCACGTCTTCTCCCGCGCCAATCCACACATCGAAATTGGCATTGATCCAGGACGCGGGGAAAATTCCGTTGTTCCGGGGAATTTCTCCGGCGGCGGCCGCGGCCTCGCTCGCGGTCAGCGCCCGAATGTCCGGATCGCCGTCGATTCTCCCGTAGAATTGCCGCAAAAATTCGCGGCCGTTGCCGGGGAAATATTCCCAGGCATTCTCCCCGTCCAGAATCAGCGAGATCGTCAGCGGACGCCCGATGTGAACGCGTTCCCCAATCGCGCGAATGCGCTGGTGCAAGTCCTCGGCCGCGGCATGGGCGTCCATGCGGCTGTAGACGAAGCCCACGAGGTCGGATAAATAATGGTCGCGGAAGAATCCCACCATTTCCTTGCCGCCCACGCGAACGCGCAGCGGCGAGTAGAGCTTGTCCGCATTGTCCGGCACTCCGGCGGAGTCGCGTCCGAATCCGACACCCAGCGTCTGCCCGAGAACACCTTCATCCGTGGCGAACCACTTGAAGCCGAGATCGGCCGCGATGAAAAGCGCCTCATCGGAAACGGATCCCTCGGAAGGCCACAGCCCGTCGGGCGCGCTGCCGAACACTCGCTCGTGATAGCTTCGCGCGCGCACAAGTTGTTCCCGCGCGTCTTCCGGATGGCGAAATGCCAACTCGGGCAGCGGCGTGCCGGGATTGGAAACGCGCGCGATGTCCGAATTGCACAGGAGCGGAAGAATGGGGTGATAAAAAGGCGTCGCGGAAATTTCAATTTGTCCGGCCAATGCCGCTTTCCGGTATTCGGGCAGGACTCGCCCGAGAAGTTCGAGCTGCTTTTCGCGAAGCTGCCGCTTGTCCTCTTCCGTGTAATCGATTCCCTTCCTGGCGAGCCGCGACACGACCGGATCGCTCGCGAGATATTCCTCATCCATCCACGCAAGCTGCGAAAGCACTTGCAGGTCGCGCCAATCGCGCTTCCCAAACGTTTGCGCGGCGCGCTCGTTGCCCTGTGCGCTCACCCATTGATGAAGCTCGATAAAGCGCGGCCAGCGGCCCAGAAGATTGTCGTAATTCAACTGGAAGGCGCGCTGCAAAATCTCGGATTTATCTTCCGGCGTCAGATTCGCCACCGGGCGAAACGCCACCGTGAACCACGGTTCTTCGAATTTTCCGCTCGCGTATTCTTCCAGCTGCATTCCCAGCGAGGGCACGACATTGAACGTGGCATGTACGCGGGGAAATTCCTCGATCAGGCGGACCATGCCCCAGTAGTCCTTAAGCGCATGAAGGCGCGTCCACGGAAGCACGTAACTCCCGGTCGAAGGATCGCGATATTGCGGCTGGTGCATGTGCCACAAGATCATCAAGTGGACGCGGTTCATCGGCTGGCCGCTTCCCGGGCGAGATACTCTTCCCCATTCATATTCCATTCGCGCAACTCGCTCGCGCGCATCCCGGGCGTGTTAGAATGGCGCTGCTGAACGATGCGCCTAATCGACCGGTACATTTTCCGCCAATTGTTTTCCCACGCATTGCTGGGACTGGGCATTTTCACGTTCGTATTTTTCGTGCCGCAACTCGTGCGCCTGATGGACCTGGTGGTGCGCCACCCGGGATCGTGGTCGACCATCGGCATCCTGTTTCTTTCCGCGTTTCCCGGCATTCTGAGTTTCACGTTACCCATCGGCGTTCTGGTCGGCGTGCTCATCGCGCTCGGGCGACTGTCGTCCGACAGCGAATTGATCGCCATGAGCGCTCTCGGCATCGGGCGGCGGCGATTGCTGGTTCCGGTTGGCATCCTGGCGGTCAGCGCGACGGCAATCACGTTTGTCATGACCATCTGGCTTGGTCCTCTCTCCGTCCGCTCGTTTCGGACCATCGAAGACCGCTTGCGCGCCGGACAAGCTTCCTATCAGGTGACCCCGCGCGTCTTCGACGAACGGTTTCCCCATATGGTTCTCTATGTCAACGACATCGATTCCGCGGCCACGCGTTGGAAGGGTGTCTTCCTTGCCGGCACCGACAAGGACGTCTCCAGCCTGACACTCGCCGAGGAAGCGATTGTAATTGCCGACCGCAGCGAGGGCAAGTTGGAGTTGCACCTGCGCAACGGAAGCGTTCACGAATTTTCGCAAGCCGATCCGGAGCGCTACTCCCTTTCGTCTTTCGGACAAAGAGACTTGCCCGTGGAAGTCAAATCCGGCGAGGCCGACCGCGTCTCCGAGCCCGGAATTCCCGGCCGAACCACGAGCGTCCTATGGCGGGAACGCCATACCCAACGCGACGCGAGCGTGGAAGTTCAGCGGCGGTTTTCGTTTCCCTTTGCGTGCATTTCGTTTGCGCTGCTGGCCATGCCGATCGGTTCGCGCCCGCGTCGTGGCGGCCGCGCGGCAGGCTTTCTGATCACACTGCTCCTGATTACCGGCTACTACCTGCTGTTCACGATTGGCGCGGGACTGGCGCGCCAGGGAATTATTCCCATCTGGGCCGGCATCTGGACGGCGAACTTCATTACGGCTGCTCTGGGACTGTTTCTCCTGCCCCGGTTGGAGCTTATGCCGGGCGGCAGCCACAAGAATATATTCCTGGAATGGGTGGCCGGCTGGCCCGCATGGAAACTCTTCTCGAAGCAGGAGAAATCGGGCGAGGCGACTCGGAGCGGCGCATCCGCCGGCGAAAAAGTTTTTATCCGGAAGAAGAGCCGGACCGGGATTCCGCAACTGTTGGACGCATACGTACTCCGCGGCTTCTTCTATAACTTTGCCCTGCTGACGGCCGGATTCATCATTCTCTTCGAGGTCTTCACATTTTTTGAATTGCTGGACGATATCGCGCGCCATCGCACCGGCCTCATCGAAGTCGCGGCCTATTTCCTGTATTTCGCCTGCTATCTCTTCTACCAGCTCGCGCCCCTCGCCGCTCTGGTGGCCGTACTCGTGACCCTTGGCGTCATGACGAAAAACAACGAACTCGTCGCGTTCAAGGCCAGCGGCCTCAGCCTGTACCGCATTTCGCTGCCACTCTTGCTGGCGGGCGTTTTTCTCGCGGCCGGCCTGCTGGTGCTGGACGACACCTACCTACCGTTCGCCAATCAGCGCCAGGACGCCCTCCGCAACCAGATCAAGGGCCGTCCCGCGCAAACCTACTATCAGCCCAGCCGGCAATGGATCTTTGGCGAAAACGCGAAGGTCTATAACTATGAGCTGTTCGACTACGACCATGAATTATTCGGAGGCCTGAACGTCTTCGAACTGGACCCCGCTACGTTCGGAATCCGGCGGCGCATTTACGCCGCACGCGCCCACTGGGATAGCCATCAGGCAATCTGGATTCTCGAGTCCGGATGGATCCGCGATTTCGACCACGGCCGGATCACTCATTACACTCCCTTCATGGCCACCGCCATGAACGAACTGAGCGAGCCACCCACGTATTTCAACCGCGAAGTCCGCCAGTCCTACCAAATGACCTGGTGGGAGCTCAAACGCTATATCGGCGATCTGCAACAGGCCGGGTTCGACGTCGCCCGGCTTTCCGTGCAATTGCAGAAAAAACTTTCCTTTCCGCTGATCGCTCCGATCATCATCCTGCTGGCAATCCCGTTTTCGATCCTGGTGGGAACGCGCGGCGCGGTCGGAGGTTTGGCCCTGGGCGTGGGTATCGCGATTGTCTATTGGGCCGCCTCGGCGCTTACCGAAGCCATGGGCGCCGTCGGCCAATTGCCTCCGGTCCTGGCTGCCTGGGCGCCGGACACCGTCTTCGGTTTTCTGGGATTGTATTTCTTCCTGAAAATGCCGACGTGAGGGCATGGAATCGCGATTCGTGATTTGCGAATCGTAATTCGTGAAGAATTTAGCACCCGGGACTAAATGTACAGTTTTACTTTAACTATAAACCCGCGCAAATTCTCGACCACTCCTTAAACTGTACCGCCTTCCGCAGCTTTAATGTCGTGAAGGACTCCAAGTGAATTATGTAAATCTGCGGTAACACTTAAGGTTTAGGAAAATCCGTTCCGACCAAAGACCGGATTTTTTGGATGACGAGATCGATGCCGACCTCATTACGCCCACCCCTGGGGGATAATCACGTCGGCATGGCGCTTGGATGGCTCGACGAACTCCATGTGCATGGGCCGCACCGTGGCCAGATATTGCTGACGACGGATTCGACCGTCCTGCCCCTTTCGCGAATATCCCGGCCCAGCCGGCGTATGAAGCGCAGGTCCGGGTCCGGGTCCACGAAGACTTTGATGTCCACTAAATCGCGCAGGGCTTTGTTTTAGAAGATCAGGATCCCTTCGAGAACAACTGCGGGATGCGGGCGGATGCGAATCGTGCGGGAATCCCTCTAGTGCTTCGTGAAATCGTAGGCGGGGCGGTCGATGGACTGTCCCTCGCGGAGCCGCCGCAGATCCTCAATCAAGAGAGGCGTATCGATGGAGTCCGGGTGATGGAGTCCGGGTGATCGAAATTCCGCCTGGCGCGCTCTTCCGGCGGCAGATGGGAAAGGTCCTTGTAGTAATGGTCTTGCTGGAGCACCAGGACGCTTTCTGGGGAAAGCGCGGAAATCATTCGATCCGCAAGGTAGTTTTGCCTGACCAGGCGCCCCCGCAGATTCCAATGACCAGCCGGTCCGCCACAATCGTTCCTCGATTATTCCGCGCGTGCGGTTTGTCGGCGAGCCGACTGCACGCCAAAAGCCTGTGCGCTATCTCTTGCCCTTCTTCTTGCCGCGTGCCTTGGCTGCGCGCTCCTCGATGACCGCCTGAGCCGCCGCCAGCCGGGCAATCGGAACGCGGAAGGGCGAGGCGCTGACATAATCCATCCCGACCTCGTGGCAGAACTTTACGCTCGCCGTATCTCCCCCGTGTTCTCCGCAGATACCAACCTCCAGATGTGGCCGAACCGAACGCCCCCGCTCAATCCCCCAGCGAATGAGCATCCCGACCCCCTGGATGTCCAGGGTTTGAAACGGATCGTCCGAAAAGACCGCGGCTTTCGTCTCGTCCACATACTCCGGAAGGAACCGGCCGGCATCGTCCCTCGAAAGCCCCATTACCATTTGCGTCAGATCGTTTGTTCCGAAAGAAAAGAATTCAGCGACATGGGCGATTTCGTCCGCGAGCAAAGCCGCGCGCGGAATCTCGATCATCGTGCCAACCATGTATTTAAGTTTTACATTCGATTCTCGAAATACATCCTGTACTACCTGATTGGTTCGGTCCGTGAGAATTTGCAGCTCTTTTCGATCCATAACCAGCGGAATCATAATCTCAGGTGTTACTTTAACTCCATTCTTTTTGCACTCCACCGCAGCTTCCATGATGGCCCGCACCTGCATTTCAAGGATTTCAGGATAGGTGATGGCCAGACGGCAACCGCGATGTCCGAGCATGG
>PLUM01000028.1 GCA_003165465.1 Acidobacteriota bacterium | reverse complement strand
ATGCTGATCACCATCAGCCCGGAACCCCGATCACCTTCATCGTAATCCGCAAATAGTTGTGGCTACAACAAATGATGAAGAAAGAATTTAAAAAAGCCCTCATGATCTGCGGGCAAAATCACATGTTGAGTTTCGCATTTCGGCTTCAAGCTGCGGACATCGACGTGAAGGCAGTTACATACGCCCCAGCCCTACGCGAATCCACTTCGTAGTCTCCACCACACTTTGCATTTTTCTCCCGTGAGCTTGCGTCATCGTGCGGTCGTGCCATCCTGGCCGAAGGGCAAAAAGCCAGTTTCCGATAAGCCGACTTATCGAGCGCGATCCCGTGGTGTTGCATCGATTCGGTTGAGGGGCATGACTTTACGGGCGCAATCTTGTGGGGTTGCATCAACCGGTTGAGCCAGCAGCACTTACCAGTCACAACTTAATACTTTGAAATTAAGTGCTTTATTTTTCATAATGTCTACATATATTTCTAAGAAAGCACACACCTTCAGCCGTGTCCTTTTCGTGGTGTGCTATTCGATTTCGACCGCGAGTCGGACTGTTTCGGCGATCCAGTTGAGTGAACAAGAGCTATGCGCAAAGGCACATCTCGACTCGCGGCAGTTATAATTTTTGTGTTTGGGCTGGCTGGCCCTGGAATTTGGGCCCAAAACACGGTTCAAACCATTGCCGGTGGCGGGCCCAATAATCTCCCCGCCTTGAAGTCGAGTCTCGGAACTCCCGCCGCTATCGCCACCGATGGCTCGGGGAACGTTTACGTCGTCGATCTCTATTCCGAACGGGTCTTGAGAGTGGCTGCTGCTGGCGACGTTACCGTTGTGGCAGGCACTGGGGGACGGGGAGGGCCCCTCGGCGATGGCGGCCCAGCTACCAGCGCCAACTTGTATTATCCCAGCGGTATGGCCATGGATAGCGCCGGTGACGTCTTCATCGCGGATAGCACCTATTGTCTGATTCGCGAGATCTCGGCCCAGACTGGCATCATTTCCACCGTAGCGGGCACGGGCCTTTGTTTCTACTCCGGCGATGGAGGACGGGCCACCAGCGCCCAACTGAACAATCCCTCCGGCGTTGCCGTAGACAAATTCGGAAACATCTTTATCGCGGATACAAACAATTGCTTGATTCGCATGGTTTCCGCCTCCACGGGCATCATTTCCACGTTGGCTGGAGCGCTCCCAGATACAACAGGATTGTTGCATTGCGGATACTCAGGGGACGGGGGCTTGGCTACCAGCGCCAAGGTTGGATTTGCTGACGGCGTGGCCGTGGATAGCTCTGGGAATATCTTCATTGCGGATACCACTAATTGCGCGCTTCGCAAGATTTCCGCATCTTCTGGCGTTATCTCCACCGTTGCGGGCACGGGCATTTGTGGATACTCCGGCGATGGAGGCTTGGGCACGAGCGCACAGCTCAGCCCGCCACGCGGCGTAGCCGTGGATAGCTCTGGGAATATCTTCATTGCGGATACCGTCAACTGCTTGGTTCGCGAGGTATCCTCATCGAACGCGCACATCTCTACTGTGGCGGGGGACTACAGCCTCGGATGTGGATACTCCGGTGATGGAACTTTGGCCACCAGTGCGCAGCTCAACGAGCCGTTCGGCGTCGCCGTGGACGGCTCGGGGGACATCTTCATCGCGGACTACAACAACTCTGTCATCCGGGAAGTTTCTGCCTCCGCCGGCAGCATCTCCACGTTCGCCGGAGTGGCCGTGCCCGATCCGAACCAAATGGGCCACATGATCGGCCTGTTGGAGTACAGCGGCGACGGCTACCTTGCCACGGACGCAGAGCTCGGTTTCTTAAACGATACTCCCTACGTTGCAGGCCTAGCTACGGACCGTTCTGGGAATGTGTTTACGGCGGACACGCTCAACCAGGCCGTCCGCGAGGTGTCCGCCTCGACAGGAATCATCACTACTATCGCAGGAAACGGCATCCCCGGCTACTCGGGCGATGGCGGCCCGGCCACCGGTTCCCAGCTCTCCTTTCCTAGGGATGTGGCTGTGGATAGTTCCGGAAACATTTTCATTATGGATACGGGGAACTGCGTGGTCCGCAAAATCACGGCGTCAACTCGTGTCATCTCCACCGTGGCAGGTACGCCGCCGGACAGCGCCGGCAATTATTATTGCGGGTTTTCAGGCGATGGCGGTCCAGCCACCAGCGCCCAGCTATATCCCATCGACTTGTTGACACCGGGAGGCGGTGTTGCCGTGGATGGCTCCGGGAACATCTTCATTGCCGACACCGGAAATGGCGTGATTCGCGAAGTTTCCGCCTCAACTGGCATTATCACCACAGTGGCGGGAGTAGGCGGACTCAGTTTCGTAGGCTTCTCTGGCGACGGCGGCCCCGCAACTAGCGCCCTGATGAATGCTCCCTATGGCGTGGCCGTGGATGGCTCCGATAACATCTTCATCGCGGACACGTACAACAACGCAATCCGCGAGGTGCTGGCAGCGAACGGCAATATTTATACAGTCGTGGGCAACGCAGATTTGGGATTGGGCTTTTCAGGCGATCCTGGCGCTCCCGGTTCAGTTCAGCTTGGCTACGTCTTCGGCGTTTACCTCGACTCCGCGGGAAATCTCTTCGTCCCCGACCCAGACAGGTGCGTCATTCGCGAGGTCTCCGGCTCCACGGGCATCATCTCCATCGCGGCGGGCGCGCCCAACAGCTTCGGTAATCCTTATTGCGGATACTCGGGAGATGGCGGGCCCGCGCTGAGCGCTTTCTTTGATTATCCAGGCGCCGTCGCGGCAGGCGCGTCCGGAAACCTGGTCGTGCGGGACAACATCCGAGTTCGCACCGTGGCGGGCCTAGTGCAAGGGTCCGCACCAGCCGCCGTCCCTTTTCCCAACCCCTTGGTGTTCCCCAGCGAAGCGTTGAGGACGTCCAACACGCTCACCGTAACGCTCAATGATCGAGGCGCCTTGCCAACGAGCGTCTCCACCGTGGCCATCTCCGGCACGAATGCCTCCGATTTCTCAGAGACGAACAATTGTACGGGCCGTTCTCTCGCGGCGGGTGCCTCCTGCGTAATCAACGTGAAATTCACCGCGTCAGTCGCTGGCACGGAGAGCGCCGTCCTCACAATGACCGACACTGCGGGCACGCAAAACGTTGCCTTGGCCGGCACTGGGATGGTGGCCCCTGTTTTCTCACCATCCGTTTCCACGATTTCTTTCGGAAATCAGCAAACAAACGTGACGAGTGCAGCGAAGAGCGTGACCGTGACAAACATCGGCACCCTCGGTCTGACGATCACCTACATAACGATCAACGGCCCCAACAGCGGCGATTTCGCAATCGGTCCCGACACTTGCATCAACGCAGCTGTGGCGGTCAATGCCACGTGCTCTGTGAGCGTCACGTTCACGCCAAGTACGGCGGCTGATGAAATTGCGTCGCTGCAGTTTGTGGACAACGCGCCGGGCACCCAGCAATCTGTCGGGCTGACCGGCACCGGGATGGACTTCTCTATCGGTCTCGCGCCGGGTGGTTCGGCTACGGCCACCGTGCAGGCGGGGAGTTCGGCCATCTATAGCCTGCAGGTGACCGCCCTTAACGGATTCGTTGGAACGGTCGCGCTGAGTTGCAATGGCGCGCCTCCCGGGTCGACATGCATGCCTTCAGTAGCGTCTGCTACTCCGAATGGAAGTACTGCCGCCACATTTTCCATCCAGGTGACCACGACGGCCTCATCCGTCGCTCCGCCGGACGTCGGTCGGCATTTGCATCTATTTGGTTTGTGCATCATGGTGATGGTTTTTGCGGCTGCTCTTCCGTTAACGCTGCTTCCCTTCGCTTCCCGCCTTCGAAGCCCCGCGATACGATGGCGATATGTTTTCTTCTTTGCCATGCCTTTTGGCTCTCTACTCGTATGCGCGCTCCTCACTGGCTGCGGTAGCGCAAGTACCGGCGCGGGCCAGGAGAACTTCGGTACGCCCAAGGGGAACTATGTTTTGACGATTACCGGCACGTCGAACGGCTCCAGCCACTCGCAGACCTTGACCTTGACTGTGAATTGATCCGCGATTGCCTGTAAGACCTGGATGGAACCAGTGCAAGTAAGGCTGGCGTGAAACTGGGCCGGTACAGTGCGTCGCGCCGTGTCAGATGACAGCGCTGAGTTGCTTCACGATTGCGCTTGATAAACGGGATTACCGGAAGGTGGCTCTTGGGCGTTCGGGGTTAAAAAAGGGGAGCAGCATTGGCATTGCCGCAACTGCTTCCCAGTGCAAAGTGCGTCTGTACAATCGCAGCGAAAGGGCGCTATCGCGCCTTGTTCATGGACGCCTGAGGAATCTCAAGTAGAAAGCTGCGAACACCAAGACAATACCAATATTCACTGTCAGCCGTTCCCAGAATCGGTTTCTGAAGAACACGAAATCTACACCGACTATGACGGCTGCCATCGCTATCACGTAAAGCACGACAGTTAACTGTCTGCCCATTTCAGCTAAGAACTCCCTGCGAGTAGCTCGCCGAAAACCGGCTATTTTTTAGTTCCCGGCTGCTGCGAAGATCTCGCGCCTCCGCTAAAAACCTGCATTGGATCCTCTTGCATCTGCAGAAAGCCCGAAGGAACGTCGAACAAGCTTCCGTCGAGCGAGGACGTCGAGAACGAAGTTACCGCCGTGGTCATTTCCATCAGCGCATTCGGATCAGGATGGGGATTCGGAGGCAGAGTACTGGCCGCCGGCGCGGAATCATTGTCCTTCTTCTTTTTGCCAAACAGCCCACCCAAGCCTTTCAGCACCGCTTGCGATTCGAGCGAACTCGGAGAGTTGTCGGTCTGCGATGGCGGCGGATTCGACGGTTTCGAGCTAGACGCGCCGCTGTTTTGCGATCCCACGGTTTGCGTCTGCCCATCGGCTGTTGCAGACATGGTCATGCTGACATATGAGAGCATCGGGAAACCCTTCAGAGCGTCGGAATTCTTCTGCAGTTCAGACATGCCCTCCGCGGCCCGCGGATCGATTTGGAGGCCGGGCATTGAAGGGATCTTCATCCATGGCACCTCTTGGGCCATGCGCCGGTAGAATTGCGCGAACTCCATGTAACCAGTAACGTTTGGCGCCACGCAAGTGTCCATGTTCATGGTAGAGGTAAACGTGGCGGAGTTAGGCTGGCCGGGTGGTGGCGCGTCGGCGCCAGTGGCGGTGCCTTGCATGACGAGGTCTATCTCCACTTTGGTTTCATTAGTGGCTTGGTCCAGGATCGTGCGGCCAGCGCCTCCTGGCATGACTTTGACGGTGGGCTTAACGGTGAGCTGCACGTCCTGGGGCACGGCTTTGTCCTGCGGCGCCTGCGGATTCTGCTGCATCTGCTGCTGCATCTGCTGCGCCGCCTGCTCCATTGCGGCTCTGATCTGATCGAAGGTCGCCACGGCGTACGTTTTCTTATTGTTGTCGATGAAGATCACGCGCCGGCCGCCGACGTCGATGATTTGGGAGGTGCCATCTTCGTTATCGGTGCGCAGGCGATCGCCCTTAACGTAGTGCGTTGTGCTGCTCGGCTGCAGCATGTCTTTTTCCTGTTTCTTGGCATCTCCTCGAGAGAACTTGGAAACGAACTTCATCATGTTGAGCAGAGAGCCGCCGGTCAACTGCGACGTCTCAGTGTATTTGAAATCGGCGCGCGCGGGCGCGGTAGAGGCTAAGAGCAAAAACGAAGCGAGTGAGGCCTGAATGATTTTCATAGCTTCTCCTCCTTTTACGGTTCAGCCGGTATTTCCGATTTGGCTCAATTTCTGGTGCATCGTATCACCCTTTCTTTCCTGATCGTAATGAGTAGGAGTTTCCCCTGCCGCAACAGCAGGAATTGCCAGTCATTCTTCTCGATTCCTGTCCTTCGTGCTTTTCGCCAGAACTCGATTTCCCAAGTCCTGTGAAACGGGGCGGTCTCAATGGGTCGATGCAACACTTGCTCATCGTCTTCTTGTAGCAGGCTACGACGCTGATTTCGATCATGGGCGTCAACTCAAACAAAACAAAAGCCCTGGTTAGGTTCTGATTGAGGGCTGCCGTACAGATTGATTCTTGTTGGGAAGCATTGTCTGAACAACTGGTTAGATGGTGTTGCATCGACCGGTTGAGCTGGCACCTTTCTCAGGAACAATCCAATCTGCTCTTAGTGGTGTAGGGGAGTGCTATCATCAGAAAGTGGCCGTCGCTGTTTCGACAACTGATGCAACTTGACCCTTTGGAGTGAGAAGCGATTTGAAACGCATCGGAAGCTCTCAGCGGATAGCAGAATGACGCGCTTTCTCTCCCGCGTATTGGACGATCCCCAATGTGCTGGCATCAACGAAGAAACAAAGCGTCTCTTCGACTATCACCAGGCCACGAAGCATACCTATCACTCCGTTCGCGCGAATGCCCATTATCTCGACTGGAGTAATCAGCCCGATCCCTTCCGCACCTATGAAGGCGCCCCTGTGACCGTGCTTCCCCCTGAACCTGGCTTCCCGAACATCGGAACATTCGCCGCAATAGGGGCGCTCGGCGGGAGAACACGGGCCGCCAATGAAAACGATTCTGAAGACCGCGACCCAATCCGGCTGGACGCGATCTGGCTCAGTAGCTTGCTTTGGCATTCCATGGCAATCAGCTCATGGAAGAAAGTCCCGCGCACGGGCAATCGCTACAGCCTGCGCGTCAACCCCTCGTCAGGAAATCTTCACCCCACGGAAACTTACCTGGCGCTGCTCGGGTTCACGGGTTTCGACGACGGTTTGTATCACTACCGCGCGGACCGCCACGCTCTTGAGCTTCGCAGTAGGGGCGCCTGGACGCAGCATCTGGCCCAAGCCCTACTGATCCCATGGGCTGCGGAGTCGTCGTTGATCGTGGGACTAACCTCGATATTCTGGCGAGAGGCATGGAAGTACCGCGACCGCGCCTATCGCTACTGCTGCCACGATTTGGGACACGCGATGATGAGCCTGCTTCTGGCGGCTCGCGCGTTGGGATTGCCCGGCGGCGCGATCACTCACTTCAGTGATTCCCGCCTGACGCGCGCACTCGGCTTGACCGGAGGTGATGAGGCGCCGATGACCTTTCTGGTGTTTGCGCCAAAAAGTTTTTCTGGGCGAATCTCCGCACTCCCGCAGGAGACATTCGCTGGAGTTCCCAATGAGTTGTCCAGGCAGGAAGTGCCTTACGAATTGCTGCTCGGCATTCATCGCTCGACGATCCTGCCTGACCTTGCGGTCCTGCCGGCGCATATCTCAGCGGCGAATGCAGCCATTGCTGGCAGTCACGCGCGGCTGCCCGAACTTTTCCGCGACTCCCCGCGCGATAGCAGTCTGGGAGTCATCGCGCGGCGACGGCGTTCCGCGCTCGATTTCGATGCTCGGACTCCACCTATGGGACGCAGCGAGGTGGAACAACTCCTGGACTTCGCGACACGAGATTGGCCGGCAGACTGGCGCGGAAATTTCGGTGGCGAAACTGCAGCGGTTGTGAAGGGCGCCGATTTCGTGACCCTGTACCTGTATGTTCACCGCGTGCGTGACTGCGAGCCCGGTGTTTACCGGTGGGACGGCAGCAGCCGCAAGTTGGAGCAACTCCATCGGGGCAATGTAGAGCGTGTGGCGGCTTATCTTAGCCTCGAACAGGCACTGGCGGGGAATGCGTGCTTCGCCGTTTCAATGGTGGCAGACTTGGCCAAGGCGGCGCAGACATTCGGCAATCGAGGTTACCGGTATGTACATTTTGAAGCCGGGGCCATCGGGCAGAGGCTCTACCTTGGAGCGGAAGCACTGAGCTGGAACGCCACTGGCATAGGCGCATTCTACGACGACGATGTGCACCGCTACCTTGGCTTCCTGGAGGAAACAGACGGCTCCGTGGGCAGCTCACTCGATGCGGCGGAACGAGCGATGCTGGTCATGCTGGGCTCGCCAACGAGCCGTCACGCGGCGACCCAGGACCGAGATTCGCCTGAGCTCGCTTCGGCGATCTCCGACTCGGACGACGATCAATTTTCCGGAAAGAGGCAGCTCCGAGTGAACAAACTCGAAGCTGCTCCACGCAAAGACTCCAGCAAACTCCCGCAGCAGGTGATCTATCACTTTGCAATCGGCCGCGCCATTCCCGATCCGCGGCTCGAGGTATGAAACGGCATGGTTGGCATTTTGGTGCTTGGGAATAATCACTTCATTGTGCGCGGTCCATTTCCGGATCGAGAGACGGCATTAGCTCTTGCCCGGCACTGGTCCCTCATACAAATTGGGCAGACGACGCCGGTCGCTTTGCGGCGATGGAGCATTAGCACGCGAGAGTTCCGAGAAAACCTTGAATGGGCAGTGGTCGTCCCGGGCGACGGTGAGGTTACACCAGCCGTGGCGCAGTTGCTGGAGGAGCTGTCGGCGAGGGGAATTACGGTCCACAACTCCGGCCTCGGCGATTGGTGACGCGCGCAAATGAGTCATTGGCCCCCAGCATACTGCTGCTTTCGGCAGCTGGCTGTCCGACTCCCGAAGCCAAGTCCTGTGAAGTCGGCTTACCGGAAACTGGCTTTTTGGGGCTTGGCAGGAACCGGTCGCCTGCCGAAAGGACGTTTCTTACGTGCGCTGCGATTCAAGCAGGCTGCCGGGATCGCTTTCGGATATGGCCCCGGGCAGGCATAATCGTCAAAAGTGATCACACGGCCCGTCTCGTTGGTTGGGCGAGGATTCCGCCACTGATGTCAGTAGTGATAGTTGGCTCTGGAATCGAGACTAATCCAGCGACCATGGGGGGAGAATTTCAATGTCTTCGCTACCGATGGGGAAACACGCCGGCTCAGGCACAGCGACTAACCAGCCTGCAGTTGCCGAGCCTACGTTTGCCGAGCGAGCGCGTACGCTGCTGCAGCTCGGTCGCATTGGCACTCTTTCAACGATCTCACGTAAGCAGCAAGGATTTCCTTTTGGATCCGTGATGCCGTATTCGCTGGACGAAAACGGGCGCCCCGTCTTCCTCATCAGTACGATGGCCATGCACACTCAAAATCTGCACGCGGATCCGCGCTCCAGCTTGTTAGTGACTCAGGCTGACGCGAGCGGTGACCCGTTAGGGGCGTCCAGAGTCACGTTGGTAGGAAATGTTGTACCGATTCCGGAGCCTGAGGTGGCTGCAGTACGGAAGCTTTACCTCGAGCGTTATGCCAACAGCAAGAACTGGGTGGACTTTGAAGATTTTTCCTTTTATCGCATGAACGTGGTGGACGTTTATTACGTGGGCGGATTCGGTGTGATGGGCTGGGTGACCGCTTCGGATTATCTCCAGGGGCAACCGGACCCGCTGGCTGACGCTGCAGCTGACATCATCCAGCACATGAATGCCGACCATGGGGAAGCGCTCACGCTCCTTGTCAGGACATTTGCTGGGATTGACTCTCAGCAAACGACGATGACTTCGGTCGATCGCCTCGGGTTTCACGTACGGTTAAAAACCGCAGACGGCCCGCGCGGCGCACGCATAGCATTCTCAAAGGAAGTGAGTAGTCCGGCGGAAGCGAGAACAGTTCTGACCGATATGGTTGCGCAAGCGCGGAAACTGTGAGGAACAGTGCAACGTTCGCCAAGAGAGAACTCAGCCTGTGGCCGTGGTGGTCACATCATCCAGTTTTCAACAAGGCGAAAGGCGCAACAGAATGAATGTTCTGTTGCATTGTTCTGGATTGGGGCACTGAGAACACAAGCGGTTAACGCGGGGAATTAATACCTACTGCCGTTGCGTAATGTTGCATTTCCGTGCTCATCCTGACCGAGTTCGGGGGGTCTGCTTCTTGGTAGATTTGTGAGACGCTCGTGCCAAGAACCAGGCGAGGCGATTTAAAGCGCGCCCATTTTCCCGAGTCGCAACTATAGCTGGGGTACTTACTATCCTTCTGCACTGCGCATGGGAAGGCTACGGCGAATCCATCATAGGCGCGCTTGGCGGACTTCTGTTGCTGACCCGACGTTACAGGAGCTGCAAGAAACAGGACTGCAACCGCTAGAATAATCTTCACGATTCTCTCCGATTGATTTTCCTTCTTACGGGTACTATTCGTGCGCAATTCCAATGCGCTTCATGAGGGCTGCCTCCGTTTCTGCTATTAATTATCTGCTAATTCATATTGTTCTTCTGGAGTCATGGCGATATTTGGGATTCTGATGCATTTTCCGGTTTCGTGGAGTGTGATAGTGTCTTCGACGAATCTTCCTGTAGAGTGTTGCATTTTGAGTCTGTAGGCGAACTCTCCGGGAGCAAACCTTTCGAAGCCCGCTTCGATTGCAACATCGCCAGATGTCCAATGAAAGACATCAGTTTTTTGGCTTTTATTAGGTAAACTATAGTCATAACTAGCGGGTAGGTCAGCATATATGGCCCGTTTTAAGGAAAATGGTTCTATTTTCCCTCCAAACATAAGAGGACTATCTCCTAATACGCCGTCTGTAAAGTCGTTCACAAAAACGTCCATATACTGCTTATTGAGAAGATGGGCCCTTATCACAAAGAAGTGGTTGGTCCTTTCCTTGCTGTCATAGAAACAAGCGTAAATCGCCGTCCCAATCGTAAGATCACCTGCGTTCAAGAGTTCTTGGTACTGCCGATATGCTGGCGAATCTAAAATCTCGCCGCCTAACGGAGGCGCTGGTGAGGCTTCGGCGTATGTTTCCTTTGGAGTTTCCTTCTCTACTTCATTGGGTAGGTCCTGGAACTTCGCGGTTCGCTTCTGAAGTAGGAGTTTCGCATCATTGATGGGAATCGCAAAATTTAGATTTTCGCCACCCTTGATTTTTAAGGTCGTGATTCCAACAACCTCTCCCGCCATATTGAACAACGGACCACCGCTGCTGCCGGGAGAGATGGGCGTCGTGATCTGCAAGAATTTGCCGCCCTCCTCCTCGATTGTTCGGACTGCGCTGACTATGCCGTTCGAGACCGTCGATTCCAGAGAAAGCGGATTGCCGATGGCAACAACTTCATCTCCCACTTGAACTCGGTCTGAATCGCCGAGCGCGAGTGTCCGGAAGTTTTGACCGTGCGCCTTGATCACGGCAATATCGCGTGCCTTGTCGGCGCCCAACACTCCATCAACGACATAGAAGGCACCGTCAGGCAGTTTGACGACTGCGGAGGTGCCCTCTGCAATGACGTGATAGTTGGTCACGATGAGGCCGTCTTTGCTCACAAGGAAGCCGCTGCCTTGGGCCACTGGCTTGCCGTCCTTAGCCGACATGACGATGGACACGATGGCCCCGCTGGCAGCTTTGGCAATCGCTGGTATGTCTTTTCGAGGCGGCGCAGACTGCGCAGGCGTCGGCTTAATAGGCACCGCGATCAGACCGGGAGGAACACCCTGGACCGATCCCTCAGGCGGTGCCGACTGCGCGGCAGCGACACCAGCAACGAGAAAAATCAGAGAAACAAGTTTCATCGCAAAATGCTCGCCCTTTCCGGTCCCCCTTAACCGTAAATGCCATCTAGATTCCCTTGATGGGCTACCGTTCCATCTGAAAGGCGGAAGAACAGACCTCACTGTCAATCCCTTCCCGCAAAGCGCTCACCAGCGGAAGTATAACTCCGACGGGTAATGCCGGTCTACGGCGTACAACTTCCGCACATCCATCGTCCGCCGGTTCGGCTTCTCGCGTCAATGGTGCAGGGCACGAAACGGTTACTTAATCTGTCCCCCTGGCGAGTGGCCGACAGGTTAATGGGTGGAAAGGCTTCTTCGTTCTACTCCACCCAACGGAGTTGCCGGAGCGGTATTCTCCCTTCGAATGGGTCGGCGGGAAAGACAGATGGAGAAAATTGTCCAGGGGCCACCCGCCAAACCAAACTGGAAGAGTCTGTTGAGAAGGCGTGGAAGCTAGGGCAGGAGGGATGATGGCTCAAGTGTTTATTAGTTTCATTCACGAAGAGGCCGGGTATGCAGAGGCGGTGCAGGCCTTCATCACTCAGATTCTTGGCCCAGAGGCCAAACCCTTTCTCTCATCCGACAAGCTTCAAGTATATGCGGGCGAGAAATGGCTTGACAGAATCATGGACGAGTTGAAGGAAGCGAAGGTCGTGATCCTAATGCTTAGCACGGAATCAATGAAAAGGCCTTGGGTGAACTTTGAGGCTGGAGCGGCCTGGACGAGGGAAATTAAGACAATTCCCGTTTGCTTCGGAGGACTAGGGAAAGATTTTATTCCGAAACCGTATTCGAACCTACAAGCTGTCGATCTTCAGTCTTATGGCGATGATGAATATTTGGCGAGGTCCGTTGCGCATCATCTAGGTGTTCCGGAACCCGTCGACCGCCGCCATGCAGCGGGCTTGGCAGTCTTAGGAGGCATGGAATCAGAGAAGAGGTTCGAACGAGAGAAAAATGCCTACAAAAACTTAGCAGAAGCACTAAGAAAGCTAAACATGCCTGGTTCTCTTGACAAGAATTAATCGCCGAGTTCTTTCCGGCGAACGGTTTTGACGGGGTTGCCTATGGAAGCTCCCTCGGGCAGGAGCACAATGTCGCACTCTTCCATTTGGAGGCGGCTACGGGCCGCCGTTCTTTCGCAAGTACGAAATTGGGGAATTATACGCTTAACTTCCCCACTCAGAAAATAGACAACATAATCAATTGTTGCATTACGGTCTGCACTCACGGAATTCCCAGTGACAGTCACGCGGAGGTCCCCCATTAGGGTCTGGTTTGCAAACACAAACATACGAACCTGGCCCACAGCCTATTGGCGGATTGGGTATTGGTATCCCCGAGCAGCCATAGCCAATTTGCGGCTGAGGCTTCGCGGGACTGACAAGCAAACTTCCTGCAAAGAACATCAGCCCAAGTAAATTACCATGTGCGTCTTCATCAGCAATCCTCCTTAAGAGATTAAACTACCGCATCAATATCTTTAAAGGAATTTAAGCGGAATAATCCAATCAAATCCTTTTAGCGTCAATTTTCCGATATGCACATCACCGCCTATTTCCTCATTTCGAGAATCGGCAATGCAACTCAGAATATAATGTTCGATCATATTCTTAGCTTGATTCAGGGAAGTCGGTTTCTCAAATTCTGTTGGTTCCGTGCCCCCACTAACAATGACTATTTCTCCGTTTGGTGTTCCGCCGTCAGTAATGCAAGAATCCCAAGTATGACCGTTTTTGAAAACAGAAATCTCAAATCCCATTGCAACACCGCCCCAAAAATAGAGAAATACCCCTCGCGCACATTCTCCGGTCGTATTAACTTTCAAATCCGAAAGGCGATTTCGAAGCTGTACATTAAAGTCTTTATCAAACTTTTGAAAATTCACATTCGGAAGAATGCGATTCGATTCTTCAATGATGCTTACATCAAAATTCTGGGCGCGAGCTTTTACAATACCGGACCACGCAAATATGACGGACACATACTGATTTTGAAATGAAAATATTTTTCTTTCCTTATCTGTCTCAACCTGCCGGGTCACCTTATTAAATGCACGGCTATCCGCTCCGATTATAAAACCCTCCGGTGTACCGCAATAAAGAAGCGCAGTAGACATTTCATGCGCATCATATCCTGTACAGGATGGTCACGGGGAACAGAGGGAAATTCCCGCCATTACTGTAACTATTCCGGTTCCCACGGCTGTGAAGGAGTAGCCAGCCAACTGGGAACAGATTGGGAACAGATTGGGAACAAACCACCAAGGAACAAGCGTGAAATAGGTAGAGCAACACGTACGTAAGTCATTGAGAAGCAAAGACGGGCCTATTCAAAGTTGGGCTCATAACCCGAAGGTCGTTGGTTCAAATCCAACCCCCGCAACCAATCTTGATATGCGGCGGCCGGAATCTAGATGTGCGGCCTTTTTTCTTTTGCGCCGGTCCCGACAAATTTATTTGTTCATCCCCTGCAATTCACAAATAAAAGCGCCACTCTTGTTCCGCAAAAATGAGGAATCGGGTTTTTGGCGGATTTGCTGTGCTCTTGATAAGACAATGCCGTCGCCCCGATGTCGTGCACTGGAACTCCGTGGGGCGAACGTGCTTGCGGGCAATGGCGGTAGCCTGTAAGCCCTGTAAGCCTAGGATAGGCCTAACGCTGCTTGATTTCCTCACGGTGAAGTCATATTATTCCGCCTAATACTCGCCCATGGCTGCATACACAATAGAATGCCCACGCTGCCATTCCACAAATCCGTCTACAGCAGTCCGATGTGCGAGCTGTGACGCGGCCTTCGATTTAAGTGGCGCTACACTGACCGGCGGTGATCCTCAGGACCCAGAGGCAACTCTAACGGACGCTACTGCGGGCGGAGTCGCAATGGAGTGGTCTGTACCCATACATCCTCCACAAACCGGACAATCTTCTTTCCATGCCGGCACGCTGGTACTCGGAACCATTTTTGGAAATCGCTACAAAATTCTCGCACTCCTCGGCCAAGGAGGGATGGGAGCGGTCTATAAGGCTAACGACATCGAGGTGGACCGCCTTGTCGCGCTAAAAGTGATTCGGCTGGAACTGGCGTCGGATCCGGACATTCTGCATCGCTTCAAACAGGAACTGATCCTTGCCCGCAAGGTCACGCATAAGAATGTGATCCGCATCTTTGACCTCGGAGAAGCGCAGGGCACGAAGTTCATCACGATGGAGTACATCGAGGGCCAGGACCTCAAATCCGTTGTTGCTCAAAAAGGAAAATTGAGTTTCGAGGAATCCGTGCGGATCCTTGAACAAGTATGCCTGGCGCTGGAAGCCGCTCATGCCGAAGGAGTGGTGCACCGCGACTTGAAACCGCAGAACATCATGCTGGACGCGCACGGAAGAGCCTACGTGATGGACTTCGGTATCGCGCACTCCACCGAAATCGGCGGCATGACAATGACCGGGGCTGTTCTCGGCACGCCGGATTACATGTCTCCGGAGCAGGTCATGGGCGAACATGTGGATGCGCGCTCCGATCTTTTCACGCTGGGAATTATTTTTTTTCAACTTCTGACCGGCGACATGCCGTATGCGGCGGAGACCGTACAAGCGGCCATGTTCAAGCGGACGCGGGATCGTCCCCGGCCGGCAATCGATGTGGATCCGGACATCCCCAAATTTCTCAGCGACATCGTGGCGAAGTGCATGGAGATCGATCCGCAGCTCCGCTATCAGTCTGCCCGCGAGATCATTCACGATCTGCGCGCGTGGCAAGGCGGATCGGCTGAGGGATTTGCAACCATCGTCCCCCCGAAACCCGCGCCGGCCCCCGCGCCTCGCAGCAAGTGGCTCGTCGCCGGAATTTCCGCGGCAGTCGTGGCGCTGGTATTTTTCGGCGTGGTGTTCCGCGAACGAGTGCTTGGCCCAGCGTCGGAAAAGCAGGGGCCCATGCCGCCGGCGGTGTCTCTGGCCATTCTTCCACTTCGAAATGCCTCCGGCGACCACTCCTTGGATTGGCTTGGGTCGAGCATGGCGGAAATGTTGAGCACGGATGTTGGACGGTCTTCTCATTTGCGGGCTGTCTCGGCGGAGCGCGTTGGCCAAATCCTGAAAGACCTGAAAATTTCGGCGGAAAGCACGCTCGATGCTCCCACGATTCAGCGTCTCGCTGAGTTCAGCAACGCCGATACGATCGTGTGGGGCCAGTACGCCAAGATCGGAGACCAGATTCGAATTGATGCCACCATACAGGATCTCAAGCGGCAACATGCAAGTAACCTCACGGTTCAAGCCAATGGCGAAAAAGACATACTTGCAGCGATCGATCGCCTGGCAGCGGATATCCGCCAGAATCTTGATTTATCTCCCGACCTGATCAAAGAGCTTCGTGCGCAGTCCTTCAAACCTTCCTCCACTTCTCTTCCGGCCCTCCGCGACTACGATGAAGGTCTGCAACTTGCCCGCCAGGGAACCAATGGTGAAGCCGCCAAGCGGTTTGAAGCTTCCACGAAGGAGGATCCGGAATTCGCCCTGGCCTACTCGCAGCTCGCACAATCTTTCGCGAACCTGGGGCGGGATGATGAAGCGGAACAGGTTTCCCAAAAGGCCCTCGACCTCAGCGAGAAACTTCCCGATCAAGAAAAATATCTCATCCAGGCGCGTCATGACGAAATTCTAAAGCATTACGACAAGGCCATCGAGACCTATGAAACTCTGGCCAAGGTTTCTCCGGACAATGCGGACGAGGTCTTTGAGCTGGGCCGCCTGCAGGAAAGTACAGGAGCGTACGATAAGGCCCGAACGAATTTCGCCAAGGTCCTGACTTTGGACCCCAAGAGGGTTGAAGCGCTACTGGCCATGGGCCGGGTGGAGATCGAGAGTGGAAACGCGCAATCGGGCCTGGACTACTTGAATCGCGCCCAGGTGATGGCCATCGAGATTGGAAATGAAGAAGAAAAGGCCAACATCTTACAGGCCTTTGGTATTGCTTATTCCGTGATGAATAAGCAGGAGGACGCTCTTCTTAATTTCCAGAAGTCTTTGAAAATCAAGAAACGTCTGGGACTTCAGAAAGGCATTGCGGACAGTTTGCAAATGATCGCGACAACCGAGAGCACCCTGGGACAGAAAGACCCCGCCTTGCGGGATTATAAGGAGGCGCTCCGCATTCGCCGCGAAATTGGAGATAAATCCGGAATAGGCGACGTTCTGACGGACATGGCTCAATTCTATGACGACCGCGGTCAATACAGCGACGCCATGAAGCTGTACAAAGAGTCTCTGGAGATTCAGACCGAAGCGGGTAACGAAAAGAGCCGGGGGCTCACTCTCAACAACATCGGGATTACCTATCTTCAACAGGGAGATTTTGAAAATGCGCGCACCTATTTGGATCAGTCGCTGAGTGTCCGCGAAACGCTTAAGGTTCCCGCGGATATTGCTGATACGCTCAATAACCTTGCCGAAATTTCCGTGAGAACCGCTCAGTACGATCAGGCGCTGTCGCAATACATGAAGTCCTTGGATTTGCGGCGCAGTACCGGCGATAAACATGGTGCGGCCCTGGAGTTCTCCGCCTTGGGAATCCTCTTCGGCTATCAAGGTAGATATGGAGCGGCGCTGAGTTCCGAGGAAGACGCGGTCAAGGCGCTTCAGGAAAGTAAAGAGCAGGGTTTTTTCATGACGGAAGTTCTGAATGCGTATGGGAAAGCTCAGGCCCAGATCGGAAAGGGGGAAGACGCCGGCAAGACCTTCGACCAGGCTCTTGCCTTGGCGCGGGAATCGAAGAATCAAGCCCAGATTTCCCAGATCCTGAATAATCAGGGGGACGGTTTTTTCTATCAAGGGGATTTGAATTCGGCCCTGCTCTCCTATCACAAGGCGCAGGAGGAATCCGCGCGTGTAGGAGATCGCGAACTAACCCTGTTGATCAAAGCCAATATCGCGAAACTATCCGTGAAACAGGGCGGGGGTCTGGCGGCAGCCAACAACCTTCGCGAGATCGCCACGCAAGCAGACTCGATGGGTATGAAATATCTTTCCGTGGAGTGCTCCATGTACCTTGCAGAAGCTCTCCTGAATGCAAAGAGCTACCAGCAGGCTCGCGAAGAATTGCAGCGCACCCTTGGTAAAAGCGAAAAGCTCGGATTGCGCGCGCTGATTGCCCAATGCCACTACCTCTTGGCGCGCTACGATCGGTCGAGCGGCGGTTCGCGGGATGCCGGCGATGAACTGGAGAAAGCGCGCCGCCTGCTGGATGAGATCCACAAAGAAGCAGGCACGGACGCCGTCCTTAAACGCAGCGATCTCAGTCCCATCAATTTGTAATTGCCAGGCCCTCCGAAATTCGTGTATTCAAATGTATTGATCGCGGCGAATCATGATGCTGTTTTCCGTCGCCCCGATGTCCTGCCCTGGCCTTTCCTCTTCTCCGTGGAATCTTACGCCTTTCGAATTTCGACCCAGAAGCTGTCAGCGATGCGAGTAAGGACGGGAAAAAGAGAAGCCGCTTTGCATCCGGCATAGGAAGCCAGGACAATCAGCTTGCCGGCAAGAGAAAGAATATCCAGGTCGGAAAGCTGCGGATTTTGTGAAAAGAAACCATCCGCGCGCAACTGGAGGCCGCTCAGTCCCGCATTCTCGACCGCTTGCCGAATCTGCCGGCGCGTCCAATAACGCATCTCGAATGTCCCTGGCGCTGCCTCGCGGAAGCCGCGCCGGGTTTGACGGGCCAGATTATAGAGACCCAGCGTATTCGGCAACTGCACCAGGCAGATTCCCCCCGGCTTCAGGATTCGTCCAGCCTCGCGAAAAAATTCCAGCACTATGTCGCGGTCGAGATGCTGCAAAACGCTATAGGAGAAAACAAAATCGACGCTCGCGGCGCGGAAGGGCAATTGCTCCGCAGCGGCGCAGACAAAATCCGCCGCCACGCCCAACTGGCCGGCCACGCGTCCGCCCGCTTCCAGCGCATCAATATGCACATCCACGCCGACCGGATGGAAGCCGGCGCGAGCCGCCGCGATGGACCAACGTCCCCAGGAGCAGCCTACATCCACCAGCACTTTGCCCTGACCGCGTTCGCGCAGCGGCCAGCGCGGAATCGGGTAGCGGCGCAGTCTGCCGCGCGCTCCCCAATAGAGATTTCCATGGGTATTCACGAGCCAATGATCAACGAACGGATCAATCGTTTCGTCCCGATTCGAAAGCGATGCCGGCGCCATGTTCCCCGGAAGCGATTCCCGCCGCACGTCTCCGGTAAATATGGGAATTCCCCCCTCCACGGCGAAGGAATGCCCTTGCGCGCACTCCAGAATGTCTGCATGAAGACGCAGACTCAAACCATCTCGAGGGCAAGCGAGAACTTCCAGCAGTTGCGAATTGTTCGTCGTCACTATTTCGCTTTCCCATTCGTAATAAGCAAGGAACACAGTTATGCCCCAGATTTCCCATATTTTCTAGATCTATCCTATGCGCCATGGTCGCTGCAGTTCCTCCCAGCCGGGCGCATAGGCTATATCCGTTTTTTGTCCGAAGAGGGGGTACAAAAGCGCACAAAAGCGCGCAAAGGCGCAACTTCGGAAAAGCCCGCGCAACAACCGGAAAGAGCGGGGCATCTTAGACACCGCAAAGCTCGCCGTCTGTACTAGAGGACAGAGTTTCACTGAGGACACATGCGGCGGTGCATACCACAGCAGGTGACATCCTCCAATGGTATACGTGGAGATGTGGAGCACCGTGTGCCGGTGATCCATGGCCTTGAGCCAGAGGAATTTGTGTGGCTGTACGCTACAAATCAGTCCAGGAGGGGTGTCCCCATGTCGCGGCTCGCTCGTCTCCTGCTGGCCTCGGTCGCAGGCTTGTTGCTCGTCACGGGCGCCGCTCACGCCCAGATGTCGCCGGGGCCTCTTTCCAAAGCACATCAATCCATGGAAGGCGGGACACAGTGCGCCACCTGTCACCAATTTGGCACCAGCACGCCGACCTTTAAGTGTCTCGATTGCCACAAGGAGATCGCCCAACGCTTGACGGTGCGCCGGGGATTTCACGCACAACTGGGCATGAAGAATCCCAACGGCAGGGATTGCGTGCGCTGCCACCTGGAGCACAACGGCGTAGACTTCGCTCTCGTGCATTGGGACCCACCGCAAAAGCAATTCGATCATCGCCAGGCCGGGTATGCGCTGGCGGAGAAACATGCCACCCTCGAATGCGAGAAATGCCACACGCCCGCGCATATCGTCCCCACCGAGCGCTCGCTGATCAAACAAAAGAATCTCGCGTCTTCCTTCCTGGGGCTTACGCAAGACTGCGTCGGTTGCCACACCGATTTCCACAAAGGCCAGTTGGGATCGGATTGCCAGCGCTGCCACAATGTCACCGACTGGAAACAAGTGCAGCAGTTCGACCACTCCAAGACGAAATACCCTCTCACGGGGCTTCATGCCCAGGTGGCTTGCGACAAGTGCCATCACCCGGCAGGTCCGGATCATACCCTTCAGTTTGCCGGCCTGAAATTTGACACCTGCACCGCGTGTCATGCGGACCCGCACAAGGGCAGCTTTCAAGCAACGTGCGAATCCTGTCACAACACCGGCGGCTGGAAAAAAGTCACCATGTCGGCGTCGTTCGACCATTCGAAAACAAAGTATCCGCTCGCCGGGATGCACCTGAAAGTGGCCTGCGCGGAATGCCATCCCAAAGCCGATTTCCGCCGCCCTCTGGTTTTCGCCCAGTGCGCGAATTGCCACTCTCCCGATCCCCACAAGGGCCAGTTCCAGGCTCGGGCCAGCAAGGGAGAGTGCTCGGAATGCCACAACGTAAATGGCTGGAAGCCTTCTCTATTCGGCGTCAAGGAGCACGCCTCCTCCCGCTATCCGCTGGAGGGGAAACATGCGCCCGTGGCCTGCGAAAAGTGCCACACGCCCGCGGGCAAAAACACGGTCTACAAGGTGAAATTTGCGGCGTGCACGGATTGTCACCAGGACGCCCACGACAAGCAATTCGTCGCGGCGCCCTATCAGAATCGCTGCGAGGATTGCCACACGGTCCGGGACTTCCACCGATCCACGTTCACGATAGCCAAGCACCGTAACACGCGTTTTGCGCTGGCCGGGGCGCACGCGGCTGTCTCTTGCGCGGCATGTCACAAAATCGGACTGAGCGGGCGCACGGACAAGATTCTGCCATTCCACTTCGAGAATCGCACCTGCACGGCATGTCACACCGATCCTCATCGCGGTGAGTTCAAGGAACGCATGGCGCAGCGGCGTGCCGATGGAACCGCGCTGGGGTGCGAGGCCTGCCATAGCACACGTTCATGGATCGACGTAAGAAATTTCGACCATTCGAAAACGAAATTCGCGTTGCTCGGCGCGCACCGCTCGGTGGCGTGCGGCGATTGCCACAAGGCCGCCTCCGGTACCCATGAAATCCAGTTCAAGGGAGCGCCGCAGGCCTGCGAATCGTGCCATGCCGACTCCCATGCCGGCCAGTTCGCCGCCAAGGATGGGAACACGCGCTGTGCCGACTGCCATGTGGTGCAGCGCTGGATTCCTTCGACCTTCGATCACAACAAGCGCACGCAGTTTCCGCTGGAAGGAGGGCACTCAGGCGTGGCCTGCTCGATGTGTCACGTGTCGCAGCAGGAAGTGCAGGGAAAGCTGGTTCTTTTTTACAAACCGACGCCCAAAAATTGCGCGGATTGTCACGGCGCGGATGTCCGCCCGTTGTGAACTGGGGCGATATATCCCGTTGCGGGGAAAGGACATGACCCTTTTCTGCCCTTTAGTACAGGTGACAGGCCTTTGAGAGGGAAATTATGATTTTCTTCCAGCCTCGAATTTCGTCCACAGCGGTTCTGGGAGGAAGCCATTTCGACCGTGCTCCAAGTCATTTTTTATGTGGCGCTTCTCCTGCTGACGCCCGGCCTCGTTCCCCCGGCCGCTGCACAGCGGCAGCCGATGCGGAGTCCACACGGTTCTTTGAACATCCCGTGCGAGAATTGCCACACCAACACAGGTTGGAAGCCGTTACGCGCCGTTCCCGAATTCAATCACGACACCACGAAATACCCGCTTCACGGCCAGCACGAAAAGGTCTATTGCTCGGCGTGCCACTTCAAGCCGGTCTTCACCGATGTCGGTAAAAACTGCGCCGATTGCCACGCGGACATTCATCGCCGCCAGTTTGGCGCCAATTGCGCGGAATGCCACACCGTCCAAGGTTGGCAGACATCGGTTCAATCCGTCAAACAGCACCTCAACCGATTTCCGCTTCTCGGAGCGCACGCCGTGGTCGAATGCCATGAGTGTCACAAGAACGCCGCTGCCGGACAATTCGTGGGACTCTCGACGGCATGCGCATCCTGTCACCTGGCGGATTTTCAGGCAACCACGAATCCCAATCACGTGGCGGCAAAATTTCCGTCCACATGCGAGACCTGCCACTCGTTTGACACCTGGCTGAACGCCACGTTCGATCACAGCCTTACGGGTTTTTCGCTGACCAACGGCCATGCCAACGTGCCTTGCGCTTCCTGCCACATCAATAACAACTACAACTTGACGATCGCGCCGACTGATTGCGGGAATTCCCAATGCCATCTGACCACCTGGCAGCAGACGAATAATCCGGTGCATTCGACGGCCGGTGCGCCGTTTGCGGCAGCGAACTGTACCACCTGCCACACGACGGTGAGTTGGAGCACGGCGACGTTCGACCACAGCACGACAGGCTTTGCCTTGACGGGAATGCACGTTTCCCCCGTGCCAACGCCCTGCATTGCCTGCCATGTGAACAACAACTACACACTCAGCTCAACAGCCTGCTACGGTTGCCACCTCACCGCCTGGCAGAGCACCACGACGCTCGGCGGCACGGTGCCGAATCATGTTACAGGAGGATTCCCGACCGACTGTTCGGTCTGCCACTCCACGGCCAATTGGACGACCTCAACCTTCAATCACAACAATACGACCTTTCCGCTGACCGGCGCGCACACAACTGTGGCCTGCGCGTTGTGCCACGTGAATAACAACTACACCACGTTGCCAACGGATTGTTACAGTTGCCACACCGTCGCCTGGCAAAGCACCACAACGCTTGGCGGGGGGGTGCCGGATCACATCGCGGGCGGATATCCGACCACATGCGCGTCATGCCATACGACAACCTCGTGGCTGGGCGCGGTTTTCAACCACAATGCAACGGCGTTTCCGCTAACCGGATTTCACACCACGGTGGCCTGCAACCTTTGCCATACCAGTTCCACACCACCGCCAACGGATTGCTATAGTTGCCACACCGCAGCCTGGCAAAGCACCACTACGCTTGGCGGGACGGTGCCGAATCACATCTCGGCGGGTTTTCCCACCACTTGCGCGACATGCCATACAACGACCTCGTGGCTGGGCGCGGTCTTTACTCACACCTATTTTTCGATTCCACACCACAGCGCGACGTGCGCCAACTGCCATATCGATTCGACGAACTATGCGACGTTTTCGTGCACAGCGACATGCCATTCCCAGACCAGCACGAATTCCAATCATGATGGTGTCTCCGGGTACGTATATGGGCCGACGACCTGCTACAACTGCCACAAAAAGTGATGGGGGGATGAATTCAATTGCGCCGGCTTCTGCTGATTCCCGTATTGTTGCTCGGGGTTGTGTCCACGACAACTCACGCGGCGCAGACTGCCCAGGCCCAGCCCGCACCGGCAAAAAATATTTTTCACATCAAATACATTTCCGAGGGGGCTGTCTACTTGGATAGTGGGCGCAACGCCGGACTGGAAGAGGGGATGCTCCTCCATCTGGTCCACGCCGGTCCGGACGATGGAACGACCGAGGCGGTGAGGTTTCAGGGCCAGGAACCCATTGCCGACGTACGCATATTTTCCGTGGCGGACTCGTCCTCCGCGGCCGAAATCGTAAAGTCGCGTGAAGATCTGGCCGTGGGCGATATCGCCTATCTGGATAACAAAAGCATTCATTTTCGGGAAGACAAGAGTAACGCGGCCGAATCGGAAAACTATCCAGTCGTCGTCACGTTTTCGTACGGGGATCCCCTGGATGAGGAAGTCCGGGCGACGACCGTCTCAAAAGTTGCGGATCCCGTTGATAACCAGATGCGCGGCCGCTTCGGATGGGATTTGGGAACTCTTTCGGAACCCGGAGGGATCGGTTCGAGGCAATTGGGATTCATGCTGGACGCCGACATGAACCGCATTGGGGGAACTCACTGGAATTTCACGGGCTACTACCGCGGCGATTTCAATATGCAAAGCACCGGCGCTTCCAGCGCAACCTCACCCGTTACGCTGACCGACTTGATGAACAGGACCTACCGCCTGGGACTTTTTTACCAGAATCCCGATTCCATCATCACGATGGGCGTGGGGCGTCTGTATTTGCCATACGCTCCCAGTTTGAGCACGATCGATGGTGGCTATATCGGTGACAGGCTCACGCAGCGGCTGACCGTGGGCGTGTTTGGCGGGTCCACTCCAGACCCAACTTCCTGGAGTTACAACCCGAACCAGCATATCGCCGGAACGTTTCTCAACTACGAAAAGGGGGATTTGCAGCACGCGCGGCTCACCAGCACGTTTGGGCTGGCCATGACCAGCATTCAATGGCATGTAGCGCGGGAATTTGTTTTCCTGGAAAACACGGTCTCGCTGGGCCGGACGTTTTCCGTTTACAATTCGCTTCAGGCCGATGCCGCCCGGACCGCTGCCGGAGGCGCATCGTACAGCACCGGAATCACGCAGAGTTTCACCAGCGTGCGATATCAGCCCATCGCGCTGTTGGCCTTCAATCTCAACCACAATTATCTGCGCAATTTGCCCACGTTTGATCCGGCGCTGATCAGCACCGGTTTGCTCGACCAATATCTATTTCAGGGATTGAGCGGCGGGGTGCGCTTGGAATTTCCATATCACGTTGCGCTGTCCACCGATATCGGCCGCAGCCAGAGCAGCACCGATACGGCATCGTCCTGGAATCAGATGTACGGCATTAGTTGGGGGGATATCCGCAACACGGGTTTGCAATTGGATCTTCGCTACACGAAATTCAATAGCTCGTTCGGACAGGGAACCTACCAGTTTGTTTCCTTGTCCAGAAACCTTGCCGAACGGTTGCGCGTTCAGTTGCGGGGCGGAGTGCAGCATCTCAACTCGAGTTTCAGCTCGAACTCCAACTCCAGATTCGTGACCGGAACCGTGGATTGGACCATCGGCCCGCGCTATTTCTTCGAAGGGCTCTACAGTTGGAACACCGGCTCAACGATGAGCTACCGCCAGATGAATTTGACGTTCGGATACAGGTTTGGAGGTTTCCGCCCCAAATGAGCCCGAGCGTCCTCCAAATCCGGAGATCCGCACGAACTGCCCTTCGCCCGGCTTGGTGGCTGGCCGTGGCACTCGTTGCCGCGTTTGCGGCGATGGGCGGAGTGTGCGTTGCCCAAGCTCCGGTGGAAAACGTTGCCGCCGTCCCTTCGCTCGATGCCCTGGCGCGTGCGCGGAAGCACGTTCAGGAATATTTCGACCAGTTTTCCGACCTGATCTGCAAGGAGTCGGTCACGCAACTCGTGTTGAACGGAAGCGGCAGAACGATCTACCGGGAGAATTCGGCCTACGATTATCAATTTCAAACATCCGATCGGAGCGGTAAATGGAAGTTTAGCGAGACGCGGACGCCTCGCAATCCCGCTTTTCGCGATCCGGCCCGAACGTTGCTGGTGACCACCGGTTTTGCCAGCCTGTTGTTTGTGGCGCATCCCATGTACGAGGCCAGCTATGAGTTCGAACCGAGCGGCGCCGAAACGATCGAGGGAATATCCTACGTCAAAATCGGCTTCAAGCCGGTTCCCGGAGCATCTTCACCGGCGTCTCTCCGTCTGCGCGGAAGAAATTATCCCTTGCCTCTCGCCGGCACGCTTTGGATCGAACCCCAATCCGGCGCCATCGTGAAGATCGAGGCAACGGTGGACTCCAGCATGAGCGATGTGGGACTGGCCGGCATGCACAGTGAAGTCCAGTTTGCGCTCCATCGGTTCAACGAAAAAGAGGAGAGCGTGTGGGTTCCCGTGTCGGCCACCATCGATCTCGAAACGCCGCTCCAGCATTGGCGCAACCTGCATCGCTTCACCGCGTTCAAGCGGTTTGACGTCAGCGTGCATCAGGAGATTTCTCAAGACCAATGAGTTCGCTTAAACAACACCTGCCCCACGACTCGAACCGCGGGAGTTCGCCGTCGGGCGCACATAAAGGAGAAACACAATGAGCACGACGGCAGCACTGGGTATTGCGGGAGTGGCCGCTCCGAACCGGGAGCGCGGCCACCGCATGCGCGTGTGGTTCATGTGGTTCGCGGCCGCCGGATTGCTGGCGGCGCTTACTCTGAACGGTTTCGATTATTACCGGTTGAGCCTTGCCGAGCGCCCTCTGTCGCCCAAGCATTTCCTGCTGCGGCCCAGCGGCACGATTGGCATCCAGCTTGGGATTTTCGGCACGCTGCTCTTTTTCACGATTTATCTCTACTACTTCCGCAAGCGCTGGAAGTGGCTCGGACAAATAGGCATCAGCCGGCATTGGCTGGATTTCCACGTTGTGCTGGGGCTGACGGCTCCGGTGGTCATTGCATTTCACGCCGCGTTCAAATTCCGCGGCATGGCCGGCATGGCGTTCTGGATCATGCTGGCCGTGGCCCTCAGCGGCGTTATCGGCCGGTATTTCTATGCGCAGATTCCGCGAAGCATCAACACCGCCGAGATTTCCTGGAAGGAACTCGAATCGGCCCGCGCTGAACTGGAATCGCAGCTCTCGTCCCAGAAGCTGGTGTCGCCGGCCGACGTGCGCGCCGTGCTCCGCCTGCCTCCTCCGGAGCGCGCTAGCAAAATGGGTGTGATGTCGGCGTTCCTCACCATGCTCCTGCTCGACCTGAGACGCCCATTTCAGGTGGCGTCCTTGCGCCGGCAAGTGCTGGGATTCGGCGGCACGCTGCGCACGCTGTTTGGTTTGCTCCCATCGGGAAATCGCGAACTCGAGCACATGATCGACATCGTGCGCGGGCAATCCACGCTTTCCAAGAAGATGCTGTTTCTTTCCCGTTCGCAGCAGGTATTCCATTTATGGCATGTGGTGCACCGCCCGTTTAGTTACGCTTTCGCACTTCTGGCGTTTATTCATATCGTTACAGCAATGTTGCTGGGATACTTATGAGTATCGAGGTGTTGCGTATGCGGCGGGAAGTCATGATGAAGCTCGCTTCTCTGGTGTTGCTGACCATTTCGGTTTCGTTGGTTCTCGCCGGTTGCAATAAAAATGCGGGATCGGCCGATCCGGACGCCGGCATTCGCGCGGCCATTCAAGCGCATCTGGCGCACAAAGGCACGCTGAATCTGCAAGCCTTCGATATGACGCTGCAAAAAGTGACGATACAAGGGGAGCACGCGCAGGCGCAGGTCACCTACAGCGTGAAGAACGGTCCTGGGTCCATGCAGTTAACGTATGCGCTCGAAAAGCGCGACGGAAACTGGGCTGTTGTGGAGTCCGATCCGGTGGGAAGCAATTTTTCGCACCCCTCGCTCGACTCAGCCCAAAACCCGGCCGGGCCCGGAGCAACCGACAATGTCGGCCGCTCGATTTCCGACATGATGAGGAGCATGAAATCCGGCGATGCCGGCGGAGCGCAAGCGCTTCCTCCCGGCCATCCGCCGGTGAATGGCGCTCCCGCGGCCGGCGCTCGATGAGCGCGTTCCGGAGGAATTGAATCGAATATGGAAACCCTACTCAGCTTTGTCTTCGCCGCAGGCATTACGCTGCTCTTCGTGCGCCACTATCTGGCAGACATGAAGAAGAAAGAGTCGCTGGCGCAGGAGGCTGCGAAGAAGGGGAAAGTGTTCTCGGAAGGCCCCAAAGCGCAGCATCCGCACATTGACTCCAACTATTGCATTGGCTGCGCGACGTGCACCGCGGTCTGTCCGGAAGGCGACGTGCTCGCCATGGTCGGCGGCAAGGCGGCCATCGTGAATGGCTACAAGTGCATCGGCCATGCCCTATGCGCGGAGGTCTGCCCGGTCGGCGCGATTACCATGGTGCTGGCCAGCCCCAGCATGTCCGCCGATTTGCCGGCGCTCTCCGCCGAATACGAAACCAGCATCGATAATCTATTCATCGTTGGAGAACTCGGCGGTTTGGCTCTGATCAAAAATGCGATCAACCAGGGACGGGAATGCATGGACGCCATCGCCGGCAGAATCACCGCCTTGCGATCCGGCCAGTCCGAACCCGGCATCTATGATGTGGTCATCATTGGCGCGGGTCCCGCGGGAATCAGCGCGTCGCTCCGCGGCCTCGAAAGAAAGCTGAACTGTCTTACCATCGAGCAGGACGAAGTGGGCGGCACGGTGTCCAAGTATCCGCGCCAGAAGCTGGTAATGACCACGCCCGTGGAAATTCCTCTCCACGGGAAATTTAAAAAATCCGAGCTTACCAAGGAAGAGCTTCTCGCTTTCTGGAAGGAAATTCTGCAGCGCAACCCATTCCAGGTGCACACGGGCGAGAAGGTGGAGGATATTCAGAAGGGCCCGGATGGCATTTTCTCGGTCACGTCCGCCAAGGGCCAATACCGCGCGCGCTCTGTCGTCATGGGACTGGGCCGGGCGGGAGCTCCGAAGAAATTGGGAGTCAAAGGCGAAGATCTCCCCAAGGTCATGTACCGCCTGATCGAAGCCGATCACTATATCAACAAGAAAATCCTCGTGGTGGGCGGCGGAGACAGCGCCGTCGAAGCGGCCATGGGATTGGCCCACCAGAAGGGAAACACGGTCACGCTCTCATATCGAAAAGAAGCCTTTGCCCGCATCAAACAGCGCAACACGCAGCGCATCGAGGAGTGCACGCGAACGGGAAAGGTGCGGGTGATCTTCAACTCGAACCCCGTCGAGTTCAAGGAAAATTCCGTGGCCCTCGAATCCGGTGGCGCAACGCAGGAGATCCCCAACGACTTCGTGTGGATCTTTGCCGGTGGCGAACCACCCAACGCCTTTCTCAAGAAAATTGGCGTCAGCTTCGGCGATCGCGATATGACCCGCGAAGCCAGCGACGAGGCCCGGCTCCGTCAACAGCCGGCGAAGCATTCCGAAGAGGTCGGAGCGCTTCGCTGATTGCTCCGGAACGCGAATCCTCCCAATCCACAGCAAGTTTGGTTGTCGTCCCGATCATCCATGAAGAGATCTGAAACAGTTTCAGAAGTGCCTCCACATCGGGCTGGCGGGCGATGGCCTATTGCCTGGCAAGCTACACGAATCTCACCGGGCAATTGGCGATGATCTTGCCGGATGGTATCGTTTTCTTTGTATAACGATGCCGCTCCTTGTGAGAAGAGGACGCGCAGCGGAAGGGAATTCGACACCATGACAACCGCGGAACGGAGAGAAGATCGGCAGTCTCCCGGGCATGTCGATTCTGTCGAATCTCCTGGTGTGCGATTTTGGGGACGGGCCACGCTTTTCTGGATGGTCTTCGCCGCTTTTGCCGTGCGCCTTTTTTTTCTGCTGGTGTTTCATACCTACCGGCTTAGCGGAATGGACGACTACTGCAGTTATGGCGAAGTTGGGAATATCGCGGCATCGATCGCGAAGGGGCAGGGTTTTAGCTCGCCCTTCGGCAGTGAATACACCGGGCCGACAGCCTGGATCGCGCCCGCCTATCCCTATTTCTTCTCGCTCGTCCTTCGCATCTTCGGGATCATGACGCAGGCCTCGACGGCATGCATATTCGTCATCCAGGGATTGATTTCCGCGCTTACCGTGATCCCGATTCTTGGAATTGCCAATCGCACCGTGGGAAGGCGCGCCGGGCTTTGGGCGGCCTGGGCATGGATTCTGTTTCCCTGGTTCAGCAAATGGAGTGTCACCTGGATCTGGGAGACCAGTTTGAGCGCGCTGCTCGCCGCTCTTCTTTTCTGGTATGCGCTGTGGTTGTCGGAAGCGCGCACGCGGAAGGCATGGATTGGGTTTGGAGCGCTTTCGGGCTTCGCGCTGCTGGTCAATCCAGCCCTCGCCTTGCTTCTCCCACCCTTCTACGCATGGTGCTGCTACACCCTGTACCTGAGCAAGAAGGAATGGCTGAAACCAGCGCTGCTCGCGATTCTGACGTGCGCCGTGATGGTTTCTCCCTGGATGATCCGCAACCGCGCCGTATTCAGGCAGTGGGTTTTTCTGCGCAGCAATTTCGGTTTTGAGCTTGGCGTGGGAAATTACCATAATAGTTTTGGACGCGGATGGGGCGGCTTTCATCCCACGGGCAATCCGAGGGAGTACGCGAAATACAAGACGCTGGGCGAAATCGGTTACATCCAGAACGATCAGAAAGCGGCGGTTCAATTTATGCGCGAGTATCCCATGGAATTCATGACGCTAATCGCCAAGCGCATCCTTTACTTTTGGGATGGAAGCGCCATGGGCTATCGCAACAGAGTCGCCTGGTACTGGGTGCCTTCGAGCTTTGGCGTCTTTTCGTTTCTGTTGCTGCCCGCGCTGCTGGTCGCGCACAGCCAAAAGCTGCATGCCTGGCAAATGTTCTTTGGCGCGATACTGCTATACCCCTTGCCGTATTACGTGACGTCCAGCCAGGTGCGTTTCCGCCACATTATCGAGCCCCTTATGGTGTTGCTCATGGCGTATGCGGCGGTGGAAGCCGTGAATTGGGTCGCGTCATTCATTCGCTCGAAGGTTCCATCTCCCGCGCTTTCGATTCCCGCCGAAAATTAACGCGCGGCAATCCTTCCGGGCCTTTTCCGTGGATGCGCGCTCGGTATCGGAGAATGCCGGTCCCATTACATGCTCCGCCGGCGGCTGGTTTGGCAATTGCGGGTGGCTGGCTTACCGGCGGAGTCGGCGTATCGTTGCTAGGGACACTTATTCCGGGACTTGGCGGCGGATGAGTTCTTGAAACATGCCTGGTCAAAGTAAACTTGCTTCGCTATTTGCTGATACATCAGGATGGTTGCCATGCCGTTGACCGCATTCTCCGAAATAGCGGTTCGGCGCTCGAAAGGAACCGATGATGGACCGCCTGCCAGGGCTTCTTGCAATACGCGTCCCTTCAGCTTGCCGTTGCTGGCGACATCAAATCCAAGAATTTTGGCAAACGTGGGCGCAATGTCCGCGTTGCTTACCGGGGCTTGATCGACGAACTGAGTCTTGAAATCCGGTCCAAACGCCGCCATGAATTGGAACGTATTCGCTCTTCCAAAACTGCCGTGCATCCCCTGGCCCTGCTGCAGAAAATAATCCGTGATCTGCACGTCGCTCATTATCGGCTCCTTTGGATCCGCGGGAAAAGTCTTAAAAGTGACGGCAATGGTTGGCGAAGGAGTTAGGGACGAACCGATCAGGCGAATCGAGCTTGAGGGCAAAGCCCCAGGCACATTCTTGTACTCGTCGTTGACGAATATCCCGCCCACATAATCCTGCCGAGCGAGGAAGGCGACGATCCTCTTTACCAAGTCCGGATCGTGCGCGGGCAGATAGATCAGATCGGAGCCGCCGTTGGCGGCGACGACGACTTTCGCATCCGTTTCATTCGCAATCCGACCCGTGCCGCCAATTAATCCGTTGCCGCCAACAGGGTGCTGGCGCATGTTGGGGAGTTGCCGAGCGGCGGTGGGGTCCACCGGTTCAAACATTTTCTTGCCGTCTGGACCATCGATCTGGCTGTCGGGATCGAAGAGCGGAAGCCCCAATTCATGCGCGAGATCGATGGAAACGAAGCCCACCGGCAGAAATCCGGTGTTGACCTCTTGCCGGCCCTGGGCGTCCTTATAGATCCACTCTGCTGCGTAGCTCATCGTGGCGTGACCCGCGGCGTCGATATCATGCTTGCTGATCGTCGCGAAGCCGTGATCGGCGGTCAAAAAAATATCCGTGTTCGCGGCCAACCGGGGATCGCTGTTGATGTAGTCGAGGATTTGCTTCAGGTTGTTGTCGGCATTTTTCAGCGCGGCTTTCGAAGTCGGCCCGTTGATGCCCGGGATGAGGTTGTTCAAACTATCGCCTTGAAAGTGCTGCGTTCCATCCGGATCGCGCGACCAGTAGAGCAGCGCGAACGGTTTTCCACTTTTCACGAACATCGGCAAGATTATTTTGGATGTGGCGTCCGCAAAATACGCTTGCTGGACGGAATTTGGATCCTTGGTTCCAGGGGTCGTGTTGTTTCCCGGTGGCTGGATGCGCGCAGGAGCGGTTGTGGGAAGCCCCGTGTTCACGAGAGCGGAAGACACCTCCGGGGCAAGCGGCACTCCATCGGGAGTGCCCGTCCCGTCATCGATAATGATCGTCTCGGGAATCGCGAATCCGCCATGCACAGGATTCAACTGACTTACATCCTGGATCGCAGTGGGGCCCATTTTTCCGACCGCGGCTGTGTTGAACCCATGCGTGCGCGCCGAGGCGAGCAACGTTTCCTCGTTTAAATAGTTCCCGTTGAATTGGGCGTCCAGATCACCAAGCACTCGATTATTTTCGACGTACGGCGCGTAGCTTCCAGGCGGCCGTCCGAAGTTGCCGTCCTGGAATACCGGGTGCCCGATATAAATCTGATTGCTGTAATCGCCGGTGTCGCCTAGGTAATGCCCCGTGGCGATTGCTGAAGCATTCGCGGTTGTGAAGGTCGGGAAAAGCGAGTGGCTATTTGCAAAGCTCACGCCATGATTTCGAATCCAAAACATCGTAGGTGAATCGACCGCATTAACGGACCCGGCTCTCAATCCATCGAAAACGAAAATCACGATATTGCGGCGGTGATCGCCAGCGGGCTTTTCCTGCCCCGAGATCAATGCGGAACGAGCGGGCCATAACGCCAGCGCCGCCACAACCCAGAGCAATCTTTTGTTCATCCCGAGTCCTCTTCAGCGCGAGTGCAATCCGTAATGCCCGAAGATCGAGGTCTCCCCGGACTTTGCGCAAATCGTAGCTGAAACATCTTGCCGCCGCGCGAACATGTCCGCAAGGCGCTATATTCTGGCCAGCAGTCCGGGCAGTTGTGCAATTTAATTTGCCAATATGCGTGATAATGTTGCTGTCTGGAGCGACGATGCCTTACAGCTATTCACGGCTTTTTGAAGAAGTGACCGGACGGAAATTCGAAAATAGGCCCGTATTCGATCCTCCTGGATTGACTCCCCTTCGAAAACCCATCGCCGAGTCCACGATTGGCCTGTTCGCCAGTTGTGGCGCGCAATTGCCCGAGGATCCGGCGCTGGGAGAGACCGAGGACATTTCGTTTCGCCTGATTCACCGCGACACGCCCATGTCACGGCTTGTGGTGGCGCACAAAACCAAAGTGCGAAAGTGGGCAGTCGAGGATCTCAACGTGGCGTTTCCTCTGGAACGCATGAAGGAACTGGAGGCCGAGGGCGCGTTCCAGCGGCTCGCGCACACCGCTGTTTCGATGGTTGGATCGATTCAACGCTATACGGAGCTGGTCGAAAAAACGGTTCCGGCCATCAAGCAGATTTACGATGCGCAAGGCGTCGACCTTGTTTTCCTCTTCCCATTTTGCCCGGCCTGCCATCGCGCCACGACCATCATTGCGCGGGCGCTCGAGGCGCGCGGGCTTCCCACGTTGAGCATGAGCGTGCTGCTGGAAGCCGCCGAAGAAGCCAAGCCTCCGCGAACGTGCTTTCTGGATTTTCCGCTCGGCTGCCCCGCAGGCAAACCTCATGAAGCCGAACAGCAGCGCGAAATTCTGCGCAGCGCTCTCAAGCTGGCTCCCGATTTTGACGGGCAGCCGTGGCACATCAAATCGCTGCCTTTTCCATGGTCGCCGGACGGTAGCCGCGCTTGGGAAGAGGAAGTTAGCAATCTGTATCGCAACGGCGGCTTGAAGATCGTCATGGCGCATCGCGACGCTCATCATGAGCGCGGCGAATCTCTCGTCGGACGCGAGCGCGAGTTTGCCATTCGGTGTAACTGCTGACCGGATTCTTTTCACTGCCACTTTACTTTCGTGAGCGGGTTCTGCGCTCATTCAATCAGCTTGGGGCGGTAGCGGGCAACTTCGAAATGGGGGGCCATCGTTACTGGATCCCGTCGAGGTTCGATTGACTGTCAGTCAGCAGCAAGTCCATCAGTTCTTGAGCGAGTTCAGCAGTTGGGCCGCCAGTCAACCCGACATTCTGGCCGTTGCTCTACTCGGCTCATATGCCCGAAATGAGGGCACTGCCGGTTCTGACATAGATTTGGTGATTGTTGCCAGAAACCCAGAGATATATCTGCATGACACGCGATGGACACAATACTTTGGAACGATCAGCCGCCAGCAATTAGAGAACTATGGCAAGGTCACCTCATTGCGCGTCTGGTATTCGGGCGGTCTTGAGGTCGAGTATGGTTTTACAGACGAAACTTGGTGTGCGTTACCCCTCGACGAAGGCACCAAGAAGGTTATCTCCGATGGCATGCAAATTCATTTTGAACGTGGGCCAATATTGACCCGGTTGAATGGACCGAAGCGAATTTCTGGAGATTTAGAATAGCCCATTACAGAGTAGGGCTAGAAGATTGCACGTAGTGGGCAACCCGGTGTACGTTAGCGCTCAATGAAAACCAAAATCCATGATCACAGAATAGAAAAAGACGGGCCGCACCTTTTAACCGGCGTAGCCAGGCGGAAATTCCTTGCCGGTTTGGGCGCGCTGGGCGCCGCTGCGGCTCTTCCAGATGCTTTCCTGCGGGCGCAGGCGCCAACTGCTGTTCCCGGGCGGCCCTATCGGATTGACACGCACCACCACTTTTCAGCGCCTGGATTCATCGCCGCCATATCCGCGCGGAAAACGAACCAGCGCCCGCTCGAGCAATGGACCCCCAGCAAATCCGTCGAAGACATGGACAAGAGCGGCGTGGCCACGGCCATGGTTTCGACCAGCGAGCCGAGCGTGTGGTTTGGCGATAACGAAGCGGCACGAAAACTCGCGCGAGAGTGCAACGACTACGGCGCGCGCCTGATGTCCGATCATCCAGGCCGCTTCGGCATGTTTTCCACCGTGCCGTTGCCCGACGTGGATGGCTGCCTGCGCGAGATCGAATACAGCCAGGACACGCTCAAGGCCGACGGAGTGTGCCTGATGACCAGCTACCAGGGAAAATATCCCAGCGATCCCGCGTTCGCTCCGGTGATGAGCGAACTCAACCGGCGCAAGGCCGTGGTCTTCTTCCATCCCGTGAAAGCCGAGTGCTGCAAGGACCTGCAGCCGGATCTTGCGCCTGGACTGATCGAGTTGGGAACGGAGACGACGCGCGCCATCGCGAGTCTTCTATTCAGCGGCGCCACTTCGCGGTATCCGGACATCCGCTTCGTTTTTTCGCACGGCGGCGGAACCATGCCCTACCTGATGACGCGCTTCGCGGCGCTTGCGGCGCGGCCCGATATGGCGCAGCGCCTGCCGAACGGACTGCTTCACGAAGTGCAAAAACTGTTTGTGGACACCGCATCTTTCTACAGCGAGTATCCGTGGCCGGCGCTGCTGAAGCTGATGCCCGTCTCACAGATTCTGTTCGGCACCGATTTTCCGTTCGCGAGCGCGGCGGAAGTTGCCAAAGGGCTGAGCGGAGTTGGATTGAAAACCGGAGATCTTCAGGCCATCGAGCGCGGAAACGCCCTGGAAATGTTTCCGCGGCTCAAGAGCGCGTGAGTGCAACGCACGACGACACGGAAAAAATAGTCTATTTTGTCATTCTGAGCGAAGCGAGGAATCTCTCTTCGATCCACGCCCGGGAAAAGAAAGAGAGATTCCTCGCTCCGCTCGGAATGACAAAACGGCGGGGGACTTTTTTCCGCGGCCTGTAAAGCCCGCGCCGCGAACACAAACTGGATTACCGGCTTTCTAATGAGCGCCGGTCCGGTGTATATTTTGCGTCTCGAAATAGTGCTGCTCTTCAGAGATAAAAATTTAATTTGAGCGGGGGGCTTTCCGTGAAACATCGGTGGGTGTCTTTACGCGCGCTGCTGTCGTGGGCAATCGTGTGCGCCGTGTTTGTCCTTCATGGATCGGCCGCGCACGCTCAGGGGCAGGACCGCGCCCCGGAATATTTTCAATCCGACATTCAATACGGCGCGCAAATTTTTGCCAACCAATGCACCGCTTGCCACGGCACATCGGGCGATCTGATTCCCGGCGTCAACTTCCGCGCCGGCGTCTTCAAGCGCGTCGTCTCCGACAACGATCTGCGGGCCACCATCACCACGGGCGTTCCCGGCACCGCGATGCAGCCCTTCGCGTTTGGCGCATCGGAACTTACCGGCATCGTCTCCTATCTTCGCAACATGAGCAGCTTTGACGCTAAAGGCCTCCTGGTTGGCAACGCGGGTAGCGGGCAGTCCCTGTTCGCGGGCGCGGGCAACTGCGCGAGCTGCCATGCGGTCAACGGCAAAGGCCCGCGCTTCGCTCCCGACCTGGGAGACGTTGGCGCGCTCCGCACCGCCGAGCTTTTGCACCGGACGCTGGTCGATCCGGCCGGCTCGATGCTGCCGGTCAATCGCCCGGTGCGCGCGGTGACCAAGGACGGCAAAATTATCAACGGCCGCCGCTTGAACGAAGACACGTACACGGTGCAACTCGTGGACGAGCACGAGCGTCTGGTCTCGCTCACGAAAGCCGACCTGCGCGAATTTGCCGTCCTCCGAACGACGCCCATGCCATCGTATAGAGATAAGTTCAGCGCCCAGGAGCTGGCCGACCTGGAGGCGTACCTTCTTTCGTTGAAAGGTGTGAAATGAATCATTCACGGCGCACGTCATTTCTTCTGCTTCTCGCTTTTCTGATTCCGTTTGCGTTGCGCGCCCAGGTCACCCCCGAGCGCCTGCTCCACGCGAACGATGAGCCGCAGAACTGGCTGATTTATTCGGGCAGCTATGCGAGCCAGCGTCACAGCCTTTTGAAGCAGGTCGATCCCGCAAACGTCAAGAATCTGGAACTGAAGTGGGTGTTTCAGGCGCAATCGCTGCAGAAATTCGAAACTACGCCGCTCGTCGTGGACGGCATCATGTACCTCACGCAGTCGCCCAATGACGTCGTGGCGGTGGACGCCAGGACTGGCCGCGCCTTCTGGCTCTATCATTACGCCACGTCTCCCACCGCCCGGCCCTGCTGCGGCATTGTGAATCGCGGCCTCGCCATCCTAGGAGATACGCTCTTCATGGCCACGGTCGATGCGCACCTGATCGCGATTGACGCCAAGGACGGCCACGCCATCTGGAATGTGAAGGTGGCCGAGCCCGCCGCGGGCTATGCCATGACCATGGCGCCGCTGGTGGTCAAGGACAAGATCATCGTGGGCGTCGCCGGAGGCGAGTTCGGCGTTCGCGGATTCATCTCGGCCTTCGAAGCCGGAACCGGCAAGCAGGTCTGGCACACGGACACCATTCCCGATCCCGATCAGCCCGGCCATGAAAGCTGGAAGGGAGGCGATTGGGAACATGGCGGCGGCGCCGTGTGGATGACCGGCTCATACGATCCCGATCTCAACTTGACCTATTGGGGCACGGGAAATCCTGGCCCGGACTTTAACGCCGAGCAGCGACAGGGCGACAACCTGTACTCGGATTCCGTGCTCGCACTCGATCCGGACACGGGCAAGATGAAGTGGTATTTCCAATTCACGCCGCACGATCCTTACGACTACGACTCGGTGCAGGTGCCCGTGCTGGTCAACGCGAATTGGAACGGCAGCCCGCGCAAGCTGATGTACTGGGGCAATCGCAATGGATTCTTCTACGTGTTGGATCGCGGCACGGGGAAGTTTCTCTCCGGCAAACCGTTCGTAAAGGTGAATTGGACGAGTGGCATTGATGCGAACGGCCGGCCCATCGCCACGCCGCAGCCTGCGGGCGAGCCGACGTATCCGGGCATTCAGGGCGGGACGAACTGGTACTCGCCATCGTACAGCCCGCACACAGGACTCTTTTATCTCTCGACGTGGGAAGAGTACGCCACGATTTTTGCCGGCGTGAAGGCGGAATATAAGGAAGGCACGCGCTTTACGGGCGGCGCGAACACCAGCCCCGTTCCCGGCGCGGAAAACCCCACGGGCATGCGTACTGGGCCGATCAATACGTACACGGAAGCCATGGCGCACGGAGCGGTAGTTGCCCTCGATCCCGCCACCGGCGACAAAAAGTGGAAGTTCGAGATGCACGACGTAAACACCAGCGGAATTCTGACCACGGCCACGGACCTGCTTTTTGTCGGCGGCCGCGAGGGCTATTTCCAGGCGCTGGATGCGCGCACGGGGTCGCTGCTTTGGAAGCAAAATCTCGGCGGTGAAATCATCGCCGCGCCGATCAGCTTCCAGGTGGACGGCAAGCAGTATGTCACCATCGCTTCGGGGAACAGCCTGTTTGCCTTCGCGCTTCGCGAGTGATCGTTTTAGTAGCGCGGGTTTCAGCCTGCGGGATTTCGTCTTTGCAAGAACGAAAGGCCGCAGGCTGAAGCCTGCGCTGCATGTGGCACACACAAAACACAATAAAATAAGTGTACTTCACGCATTCGGGTATCCTTTGCGATCTTTGCCGAAGCGTTTACTGATAATGCAGCAATTCTGACATGTCATTTTGACCCTTGCTTTCTTCGGGCCATAGAGCCAAAATGACAGTGGGTTTCCAACCCTGTCTTCGTCTTTGGCTCATACCCGATAACATTCCCCGTGAGTGGTGGCAACCACTTGCGGGGAGGATTCTTTCTTGATAGGACCGGGGGGAATGGGACCCCACTACGCCACCCGTCCAAACGAGCGCGTAACACCTAGTCGGCCCCAAGAACACTAAGGCCAGCGTTTCAATCGGGCCACGGTTGCTTCGCTGGCCTCTTGTTTTCATAAGCCTACGAGAAGTATACATCATTGTTGATGTATGTCAATAATAAAGTAATTGACTAACATCAATTTTGTGGTAAGCTAATGGCTGAGACAGAAGAATGGGCACCATGGATATTCCTGGGCTATCAGTCCGCTGAAGAGGGTAAGCCTGTCCAAACGTGGTTTGATGCCCTGCCGGAGGTTGACCGATACGAGATCGTCAGCACAGTGAACTATCTTCAGTCGCTCCCAATATGTTGGGATGAAATAGATGAAATTGAGGAGTTCGACTCATTAGAGGGTGAAGGAGGGATTTCCGAGATTAGGGTTCCGGAAATCAGGAGAGAAGAAAATGGAGTCAGAAAAAAGTTTGCTTATAGAATCTACGGGGTCTTTGGGCCGAAAGAAGGGGCATACACTTTCCTTCACGGCTGCGCCAAGCCAAAAAGAAACGATAGAGAGGGAAAGCGAATTGCAAAAGAACGTCTGGGAAAGCTCACAAGGCGGGAGGCGGACGTTCACGAATTTAATTTCTCCGAAATATCTTTTCAACGTTCTTAAAAAGGGCTTAGCGGAACGCAAGCGATTTGTCGAGTCACACATCAGCAAAGGCATCGCTTATCAAATTAGAGCGATGCGAGAACGTGACGGTTTGACACAAGAAGAGCTAGCCGAAAAAGTAGGAATGAATCAAAACGCCATTCATCGCCTTGAAAATCCGAACTATGGGAAACCGACCATTACTACGCTTAAGAGGATTGCTGCTGCCTTCGACGTTGCCCTGATCGTTCGCTTCGTGCCGTACAGCCAACTTGTTGACTGGGTTAGTGGAAAACCACATCTCGATCAAGGGCTAAGACCATCGGCCCTGGCCGTGCCGAGGTACGCAGACGAAGAGAAGGAAAGGCATCTTCGGGAAAACGCAGTAAATTATGCCCAAATTTTTACTACTGCAGTTACAGCGGCAGAACCTGCATTTGGTATTAATGTGGACATGTTTGCTAACGTAACCTATGGGGAAGATTACATAGGAAAAGTTGGAAACGTTTCATATCAGACATCTGCGAGTGCCTATGCTGACATCGCTTTAAAAGGTCTAGAGGCAAAACAAACTTTTCTGCTCCGTGACCTTCTTGGTTCTAACTTTCTCACTGAGTCAAAATCTCTAAAGTCACAAATGACCCAAAATCTAGCACCCTCATTTGACTTTGGTCAAAAAGATACAAATCCTGTTCCTCGCCGAGCACTTCAATTTGGCTATAAGCAGCCCCCGGCTGCAACTCAATTAGCTTCTTAGGAGGAGATCATGGCCGATACACCACAACCTTTAGCCGTACCGCCTACCGCATACGCGAATAACGTTCAACTTGAGCCGAGCGAGTTCGACCTCAGGCTTGTCTTTGGGGAGCAATCGCAGAGTCCAAGTGGCGGAATCGTTAGACCGCTCGTTGGCGTGCGGCTTTCATGGCTTGAGGCCAAATTATTGAGCTATTTTCTGCAAGTTACGTTGGCAGGTTACGAATTGCACAGCGGGAAAATTAATGTTCCCAAAAGCACAATCCCCCCAGAACCTACTCCCATTCCAGAAGAGCATGCGAATGATCCCGAATATAAGGCGATTCACGAAAAAATAACCGCAATGCATAAGGACTTCATAGCCAGTATTTAGTAGCTTATTTCTTTTTCCCAAGAATTCTCAACACACACTTAGGACACTACTCGCATTCGGGCAAACTGGTTTTTCGCCCAAAGAAATGCTATGCTTTTTGGGGTTGGCATCTTGAGTTGTGATCGTCCTCTTGGGTGAAGCATAGAGTTAAATGCTGGGATGGCAACTTCAGGACGAGTGACTGGCCCACCTCGCCAACGAGTCCCCAAGGCGCTGATTGGCCGCATTTTCCCGCTCGCCAACGAGCGCGGCGAGGCAATGAATGAGAGCATTTGAGCTTTTTTCCGCGAAAGATTCTCGCGATGCGGTGGTGCTGCTTGCCAGGCACTCCGCCACCTCTAAAGTCAGGGTCATCGCCGGCGGCACGGACCTGCTGGCCGAACTCAAGTTCTCCCCCCATTCTCCAAACGTGGTCGTCGACATTTCGCGCGCCGAGGATCTGAAGTCCATCACCGTAACCGATGAGGGCCTGGTGATTGGCGCGCTCGTCACGCATTCGCAGATCATGCGGTCGCCTGTCATCCGCGAGATGTTTCCCGCGCTGGTCGATGCGGCGCACTCCATCGGCGCCGTGCAGACGCGCAATCTTGGCACGCTGGGCGGCAATCTGGTGACCGCCGTTCCGTCCATGGACAGCGGCCCTACGTTGATGGCGCTCGAAGCGAAAGTCAGCATTGCCGGACCCAGCGGCCGTCATCAGGTTCCGCTGAGCGAGTTCTTCGTTGGGCCGCGCAAGACCGTTCTCAAGGCCGATGAACTTCTCGCCGAGATCATCATCCCCAAGCAGAACCTCGGCAAGCCCACTCACTTTCTCAAGTTTGGTTTGCGAAAAGGGCAGGCGTTGGCGCTGGTCAATGTCGCTGCCAGCTTCTGGGTCGATTGGGAAAAGCACACGTTTGTCGCGGCGCGCGTGGGACTCGGCGCGGTCGCTCCGAAGGTCATCCGCGCCCCCCAGACGGAAGCCTTTTTGGAAGGCCGAAAGATTACGCCGGAAACGATGGCCGAAGCGGGCCGCATTGCCGCGGGCGACGCGAAGCCGATCAGCGATTTCCGCGCATCCGCCGGATACCGGAAAAATCTAGTCGAGGTACTTACGAAACGCGCTTTGGAAGGCGCATACGCGCTGGCGCGGGCCAAGCGATAGGGAGACACGCAATGGTGACAGTAACGATCAACGTAAACGGCGAAAACCGCACGGCCAGCGTGTCGCCGGAAACGACTTTGCTCCGGCTGCTGCGCGAAAATTTCCTTTTGACCGGATCGAAGCTCGGATGCGACGTGGGCGATTGCGGGGCATGCACGGTGATTGTGGACGGCAAGCCCATAAACTCCTGCCTGATGCTGGCCGCGCAAGCCGATGGCCGTGAAGTGCTGACCATCGAAGGGCTTGCGTCGATGAACCGCGTGCATCCCCTGCAGAAGGCGTTCGAGGATTGCGCTTCGCTGCAGTGCGGTTTCTGCGGGCCAGGCGTGATCCTGTCGGCCAAGGCGCTGTTGGACGAAGTGCCCGACCCGAGCGTGGCGCAGATCAGGGACGCGCTCGGCGGGAATCTGTGCCGCTGCACCGGGTACGTGAAGATGATCGAAGCCATTCAAATCGCCGCGCGCGACATGCGTGGCGAAACACAGGAAGTGAATCGCTAGCCGTTTGTTGGAGATTGCGAAGCAGTCGTAGGAAGGAGTCCAACGGTGGACAAGAAACCCAAAGTTGCTGAAAAAGTATCTTCCGTGCAGGCACCCGTGAAGACCGGGGTGCAGGAACCCAGCAGCATGCGCGAGTCGGTCATCGCGCCGCTGGTGACCTATCCCATCGAAGTCGTCGTGCCCAAGGCACGCCAGCAAACTCCCGCCGTAGGTCAGCGGGCGACGCGCCTGGACGGCCGCTTGCACGGGCTGGGCCAGACTTCGTACATCGACGACATGACCTTTCCGGGCATGTTGTACGCCAAGATCAAGCGCGCGGGCGTGGCTTCGGCGCGCATCAAGAGCATTGACACGTCCGAGGCGGAAGCCATGCCGGGCGTGATGGCCGTAATAACGGGCAAGGACGTTCCGTGCAACTCGTTTGGCCCTTCCCTCAAGGACCAGCCGGTGCTGGCCTTCGAGCGCGTGTTTCACGCGGGCGACGGGATTGCGGCCGTAGCCGCGGTCACGGAACAAATCGCGCTGGAAGCGTGCGAGAAGATCAAGGTGGACTACGAAGTGCTGGTTCCCGTGCTCGATCCCCTCGAATCGCTGAAACTGGAAACGCCCGGTGTTCATGCGCCGTCGGCGAATATCTATCAGAGCAAGGTCATCAAGAAGGGCGACATCGAAAAGGGCTTTGCGGCCTCCGACCACATTGTCGAGGGCCACTTCCGCACGCAGATGGTCGAGCACGTTCCTCTTGAGCCTCATGCCACGATCGCCATGTGGGACGCCAACGGCCGCGTCACGATTTATTCGACGCTCGGGCGCATTACGCTGGGCCGCGCGGACGTTGCGCGCACTTTGGGAATTTCGATGAGCCGCATACGAATCGTCGCGACCATCGTGGGCGGCAATTTCGGAGGCAAAAACGAAATTACGACCGAGCCGGTGCTCGCGTTGCTCTCGAAGAAGACGGGCAGGCCGGTGAAGAGCGTGTTCACTCGCCCGGATGAATTCATTGCGTCCACGACGCGCCATCCCCTCGTCATGGATTACAAGACCGGCGTAACCAAGGACGGCCGAATCATGGCGCGGAAAATACGCCTGATCCTCGATGGCGGCGCGTACTGCTCCTGGAGCGAGACCACGCTAAGCAAGGCGTGCATTCTCTCGGCCGGACCGTACAATATCGAGAATCTCTACGCGGAAGCGCACGTCGTGTACACGAACAAGACGATGACCGGAGCGATGCGCGGATTCGGCGCGCCTCAGGTTTGCTTCGCCTATGAGTCGCACATGGACGACATCGCGACGTTGCTCAACATGGACCCGCTGGACATCCGTCTGCTCAACGTGTTTCACGAAGGATCGCTCAGCCCGACCGGCCAGACGCTGCAAAGCGTGGTGGTCAGGGAATCGCTTCTGCGAGCCGCGGAGCGTTTCGGCTGGAATGGCAAGGGAAGCGCAAGTTCGAGTGCGAAATTGCTGGAGAAAGAGAACGTGAATGGAAATACGGTGCGCGTATGAAGCGGCGTGGACAAGGCATGGCCTGCATGTGGTATCCGATCGGCTTCACGGCCTCGGCGAATCCAAGCTCGGCGGTCGTGAAGATTGACGAAGATGGAACAGCGACTCTGCTCACCGGCACGGTGGAAACCGGGCAGGGATCGCTCACTATCCTGGCGCAGATTGTCGCGCAGGAACTGGGCATCGCCACGGACGATGTGAACGTGGTCTCGGCCGATACCGATTCGACGCCGATGGACACCGGGGCGATCGCGAGCCGCACGACGTATGTGACGGGCAACGCGGCCCGGCTTGCGGCGGAGAAAGTGAAGCTGATGCTGTTCGATGTTGCCGCGCCGATGCTAGGCGTAAAGCCCCATCAGTTGGAGGCCAGGGACCACAAGATCGTGGTCAAAGGTTTTCCGCAGCGCAATGTGCACATTGGCGACGTGGCGAACCACGCGCGCACGGTTACGGGCGAGCCGCCCATTGGCAGCGCTTCGTTTAACCCCGCGATCGTCGCACTCGACCCGGAAACCGGACAGGGCAAGCCGTTTGGCACCTATGTGTATGCCACGCAGATTGCCGAAGTGGACGTGGACGACGAAACCGGCGAAGTGGAAGTGCTGCGCATTGTGGCGTCGCACGACTGCGGCACGCCCATCAATCCGATGCTCGTCGAAGGCCAGGTCGAAGGCGGCATTTCGATGGGAGTAGGATTCGCGCTGCAGGAAGAGATCCTGTTCAACGCGCAGGGCGTCATGATCAATCCCAACCTTACCAACTACATCATGCCGACCTCGCTCGATATGCCGGAAGTCGAAGTCGATATCGTGGACAACTACGATCCGACAGGGCCGTTCGGCGCGAAGGGCGTCGGCGAGCCAACGCTGGTTCCGACGGCGGCGTGTATCCTGAACGCGATCTACAACGCGGTCGGCGTGCGCATCACTTCGCTGCCGGCTACGCCGGAAAAAGTGTTTGCCGCGATTCAGGCGAAACGCGACGCGCAACCGAAACAGATGACGTCGTAATGGCTCGTGATGCGGGCTGCGCGGCAATCGCGCGGCCCGCTGAGCGATTCGAGATATGCTCCCCGAAAATGACTTCCGTGAATCGATTTGTTTTATTTTCTGCCGCGAATAAAGACAAACAGAAAAACGTAGTGGGAAGATTTTGAGTAGCACAGGCTTCAGCCTGTGTGGTTTTGATTTGCGGCAAATTAAAGTCAAAATAACACAGGCTGAAGCCTGTGCTACTGGAAATCATCTACCCACGCGAAATTAATTTTCGAAGCGGTGCGGACCGTTCGGCGCGGCGCGGGTGTTGTATACTCCCACCGAACGGTATTTCATTAAAAACTTCCTGGCATACGTTGCACATAAAGGGGATGAATTATGAAAATGAGGACATGGATTGTCATGCTGTCCGTATTGTTAATTGCTCTCCTGGGTGTTTGTTCCGCGGCTAGTGCGCAGAGTCGCGCTGCCGGCGCGCCTCCCTCATCGATCCACACATTTTCCACGGCGGACGTCGCGAGCACCGGCTTCTTCTACGTGGGCGGGCAGTATGTGGGCGCGCCCGGCAAGGAAGTCATGGACGGCGCGGAATACGTCGAAGTGATGGTGCCGAAAAAAATACGCCATCCGTATCCGATTGTTTTCTTTCATGGCGCGGGACAGACCGGCACGGATTGGCTGCAGACGCCGGACGGGCGTCCGGGCTGGGCCTACTTTTTCCTTAAGCAGGGCTATACGATTTACATGGTGGATTTTCCGGCGCGCGGCCGGTCGTCCTACAATCCGGTCGCGGATGGCGACGGCACGCTGACCATTCGCACGGCTCTCCAGCTCGAGCAGATTTGGACCGACATTGGCGCGCAAGGGAACTGGCCGCAGGCCAAGAAATTCACGCAATGGCCCGGAGACGGCCCAAACAAAGGGAAGATGGGCGATCCGGTATTCGACGATTTCGCGCGGACGCAGGTACAATTTCTGCAGGGCGGAAAACAGGCCAAGCTGAATCTGGATGCGCACATCGCCTTGCTCGAGAAGATTGGAACTCCCGTGATCCTGATTACTCACTCGCAGGGCGGGGAATTCGGCTGGCAGGTTGCGGACGCGCGGCCGAAGCTCGTGAAAGCGATCATCTCCGCCGAGCCGGGCGGCCCGCAAATCAAGAACGTAGATATCGCCAAGATCGCCTACAGCGGGCCGGGGAGTTACACCTGGGGCGTGACGTCGCTTCCACTGCATTACGATCCGCCGGTCAGCGATCCCGCCGAATTGCAGCCCGTGCTCGAAGAAAAGGCGGACGACCCGGATACGGTGCCGTGTTATTTGCAGAAGGAGCCGGCGCACAAGCTTGTGAACATGAAGGACATTCCGGTGCTGGACGTTTCCACGCAGGCGAGCTACCACCGCGTATTCGATTCCTGCATTCCCAAATGGCTCAATCAGGCCGGCGTGAAAACGCAATACGTGAAGCTCGAGGATGTGGGCATCACGGGCAACGAGCATGAGCTGATGCTCGATAAAAACAGCGATGAAGTCGCCAAGTTTTTCGCGCAGTGGCTCGATAAGAACGTGCACTAGCTAGATGGGATTGTTGCAAAATAAAGTAGCGCGGGCTTCAGCCTGCGGGTTTTGGTTCCTGCAAGCACTAAACCAAACCCCGCAGGCTGAAGCCCGCGTTACTAAAATTCTTTTCCGCTACTGCTCTTTTCCCGCCTTCTTGAGATCGTTAAACGTGATGTTGTCCTCGCAGATCATTTCCGTCAGCTTCCAGTCGGGTTCGAGCTGGTAGATGCGTTCGCCTTCCCAGGTTTTTGCATACGTTTTCGGATCGTCGATCACGATGTGCACGACGAGCGCGTCGCGCTTGGGGCGCGTGATGCGTTCCACCACGTGGAGCTGATCGGAATGCGGAAGCCCGGCGCGGTCCAGCCACGTCTTGTCGTTGAACCCAATCGAGTCGATCACCAGCGTATCGCCCTCCCACCAGCCCACCGAATCGCCCATCCATGTGGGATCCAGGTCCTTGGCGTGTTCGTGAGCGCCGTTCGTATAAATCTGCCGGACGAAATGATTGAATTCAAAGAGCTCGACCACGCGGCCCGGAATTTGAATAATTTCCAGCGGGAAAGGCTGCACATAAATTCGCGGAACGCCGGTAGGGAAGCATCCGATTTCGTTGCCGGTTGTGGGATTGACCATGTCGGTGGAATCCTCGACGGCGCGCGGCCCCCAGGATGGCTTCGTCGCCTCGTACTGCGATTTCCCCCAGGGCGTCATGGCCGGGATATCTCCCGTAAACGAATAGATGGCCCAGCGGCGCGTGCTGGCCGGCATGTGACCCTCCCAAACGCCGGAAAAATCCGGCGCGCCGTCCGCCATCCGGGGAACTGCCTGAGACGCGGCCGATTTCTCGGCTTTTGCGGCTATTTTTGGAGCGGTTTGCGCGCCCAATCCGGACGAAAAGATCAGCGTCGCCGCAAGAGCCAGAGTCTGTCCTACACAACATTTCCGCATATCTGGAAATCCTCCTGTCGTTCGGATCGAATCGAAATTCGCGGATTTATTGCTGGCCTGGTTCGGGAGGCGGGCCCAGAGGGATTTCCTCGCCGGTGGCACGGGAAATTTTTCGTAGATTCAAAACTTTCAGGCCGTTCTTCGCGGGAAGGCCGGTAACAGTGATCTCGTCGCCGGGTTTCAGTTTCTTTCCATTCCAGCCGAAATGGATCAAATGGTTTGGAGCCGTCATCTCTACGGACCATTCGCTGACGGCGCCCTGATCGTCCTTCACTTCAAGTGTGATGAGCGGGTGCGGCTGGATGAATTGAAATTCCTTCACCGTTCCCTTTAGTGTCAGCGGATGGGTCTGGTCGTAGGCTGCGCTTCCATGATGCGCAAGCGCAGGACCCGAAAGCAAAAATAGGCACATGGCAGCAAAGGCAGCGGCAAGCAGGACATTCCTCATGGTGGTTGAATTCCTCCCGTTGGCGCGGAGTTTCGCACTGTTCCGTCGTGGCTGTCAATCAAAATACCCACATGGCATGCGGTGAGAATATGCGGAATCTTTGCGCTGAGGTGGGAGCGATATAAGCAATAGGCGAGTTAAAGTAATGGTGAATGTGACTGAGAGAAAGGCTCGGAAAGCGCGGCTTGACAGGCAATGGGCCCTGCCGTATGTTTTTAAGAAATTAGCTTAATTTATGCCGTAAGCAGCGCGAAATTCCGGTAAGGTGCCGGTTTGAAATTGTGTGAAACCGTGTCTCCTCCGAGCACAGTCTCATAGATCGTGATGCAGTAGCGTTTGTAGAGTTCATTCCAAGGTTCGAAATCCGCGCGATGAATGGAGACGATGATATGGATTCCTTGTTGAACGTAAGCCGCAGAGGCTTGGTCAAGTGGGGCTTGGCGGCAGTCGGTTTTCCGGTGATGGCCAAAGTGTTTGGCTCGACCGCGCTCGCGCAGGATGCCAGCGCCGAAGGCGGAAAAAAGGGCGCGATCGGCGGCAGGTCGGAAGAAGAGCTCTATCCGGCAAAAGGATTGCCGGGCGGCGGCCAGCTCGAAATCCGCATGACGCAGACCATGTACACGAGCGACGCGGACGCGCTGGAAGTCGCGCAGCGCATGAAGCCGTTCAATCTGGAATCGTGGATCGAGGAATGGACGCGCGTCGCGGAACGCAACGAGAAACTGGCCGATAAGTCGGCCGCCGAGGGCTACAAGATCACGGCCAACGAATACTATCTCCGCGCGTCGAACTTCTATCGCGAAGCGTGCTGGCCGCAGCCCGTCGATGAACCGCGCATGATGATCACGTACAAGAAGATGCGGGACACGTTTGACAAAGCCTGGAAGATGACGCGGCCGCAGTTCGAGCGCGTGCAGGTCAACTACGAAGGGAAAATGCTGGACGGATATTTCCGCAAGCCGAACAATCCGCAAGGGAAGAAGTTCCCCGTCGTGATTCCGTTCCAGGGCGCGGACACCATGGCCGAATCCACGATTCTGAACTCAGGCGCGTACATAGCACGGGGCATGGCGTATCTGGCCGTCGATTTTCCGGGACAAGGCGGCGCGCTGCGAATAAAGGACCTGCACCTGCCCGCGGATACCGAACGAGTCGCGAAAGCCATGATCGATTACCTGGAAACGCGTTCGGATGTGGACGCCACGCGCGTGGGCATGCAGGGAATCAGCATGGGAGGATACGGCGTGCCGCGAGCCGCCAGCGGCGAGAAGCGCATCAAGGCCGCGTTCATGAGCAGCGGCTCGTACGATCTGAAATCGGACCTGTTCGAATACTATCCGCCGATTCAGGAGCGCGTGCGCTGGATCATTGGAGCGAAAGATCTGGCCGACGCGCGAAAGAAACTCGACGACTACAATCTCGACGGCCGAGCCAGCAAGATCGAAGTCCCCATGTTGATCGGCTACAGCAAGGATGACCGGATCATGGACCCGGCCGGCTCCCTAAAGCTCTACAAGGCTGCAGTGAACTCGAAGTGCGACATGGTCGAGGGCACAGGGCACGTGCAGGCCTCCAACGCGGGCGGACCGCGCACGTCGCGGCCCGTCGTGTTCCCGGACTGGGCGGCGAAGATTCTGGGAGCGGATTTGTAGTACGTAGCTGGCGGGGCAGGCGGAAGAGCCTGCCCTGCTTAGCCCGCATTTCTCACAATCCTGACTTGGATCTCTGTATTTTTCGATAAATGACTTCACATTTTGCTGACTCCTCGGTTGTAGGGGCACGGCAATGCCGTGCCCCTACGGCGAGCCTTTGAACCAGCGGTTTTATCAATATTTGCGTAGGTAGTGGTGGGTTGCTGTAGCCCGCCTCTTCAGAGGCGGGGCTTTTCGTCAGATCATGCAACGCGTTCCAGTACGTTCACGCCTTCTTTGTCTTGCCGACAACCTGCTCGATGCTCGTCCCAAAATCCTTGAGCATCACGACGGCCGCGTTGCGTCCCGGAGCGCCCGTGACGGAACCGCCGGGGTAGGTACATGCGCCGGTCTGGTAAAGCCCGGGAATGGGCATGCGATATTGCGACCATCCAGCCATGGGCCGCAACGCGCCGGACTGCGCCGGGCTTTGCGCGCCAGCGTGGCAACTGCCGTGCCAATTGTGCGGATTCATGCGCTCCAGGTCGAGCGGGCTCTGAATGACTTCGGCCAGAATTTTATCGTCGGTGAGGTTTGGCGAAAACCGGCGCAGGTAATTCAGGCACGTGTCGGCCACCTGCTTCTTGATCACGTCCCAGTGCTCAGGGCCTTCCTTTAATTCGTAGGGCTGCCAGCCAACAAGCTTGATGGTGTGCATGCCGGCGGGCGCACGCGTCGGATCGGCCGAGGTCGTGCAATGCACCGCCAGCGGCGGCTCTTCCAGATTCACGACCGAGCGCGCGAAATCGTAGGCCACGCGCAGCGCGCAGTCCGGCCGCGCCACGAGGCCGGAATTGGCCGGCTTGATGACGCCTTCCGCAACCGGATACGTGGGAGGCTCGGTCGTCGCGTAATTCACGACGAACATCTGCACCTCGGCCTGCCACGTGTCGACGCCGTCGATGAAGTCCTGACCCCACAACTCGCGCGGCGCCATATCGACCAGGTGCTTGATGTGGATCGTCGATAGCACCGCTTTGTCGCAGCGATACGCGGAGCCGTCAACGCATTCGACGCCGACGCAGCGCGCGTTTTCCACGATCAGCCTGGCGATGGCCTTGTTCGTGAGGATCACGCCGCCGTGGGCCTCGATATATTTCGCGAGCGCTTCCGTCAACATGCCCGAACCGCCCTTGGGAATCGGCCGGCTGTGCCGCTGCTGCGCGAAAATGCCGTAGGCCGAGCGGCCTGTCATGGGATTGATGACCGGCTGCACCGGCAGCGGGCAGCCCATCATGAACGCGCGGCAATGCTCGTCCTCGAAATTGGCGCGGATAATTTCCCAGCAGGACATGGCCGTCAGCCGCTGCCACAATTTTCCCTTCGGATGCTCGGCGAGGCGCTCGTTCAGCGATTTGCCGAATCCGATGGGCGCAAACGTGACCGCTTCGAACATGGGCGACACGGATTCGTATTCGGCATACATACGCCGGTAGGCGGCCGCGTCTTTTTTCGAAAATTTGGCGAGTTCCGCGCAGGTGCGGTCCAGATCGCGCCATTGCGTGATGTACGTGCCGTCGGCAAACGGCATGTGATAGACGGGATCGGGATAGACGTATTCGAGGCCGTACTCGCTCAGGTTGATTTCGTTATCCCGGAGCATGGGATTGTCTTGGATGGAGTTGTGCGCTGTTGAGCAGGTATCGTGCTTGAAGCCGCGCAGCGTGAACTGCGCGGTCTTCACGCCGCCGCCAACGGTTGGACGGCCTTCGAGGAGTACGACTTTGTAGCCGGCCTTGACCAGGTACGCGGCGGCAATCATGCTGTTGTGTCCCGCGCCGGCAACGACCACGTCAAACCGGTCTCCCGTGCCCGCATGGCCCGCCTGCGGCGTGGCCTGGGCTTGCGCCATCTCACCGATGGAACTCAGCGCCAGCGGAGCCAGCGCCGCGCTCTTCACGAATCCGCGCCGCGTGATCTTGCTCATCGGGACCTCCCGTTATTCCTTGCGCGTTCGAATCGGCATTTTGCATGCGCCGCGATTGTAGGGGCACGACAATGCCGTGCCCCTACAGCCAACCCCTGAATCCAGGTTTTATTTAGGCCCCCTTCTTTACCACTTCCTCGATGCTCGTCCCAAAATCCTTGAGCATCACGGTGGCCGCATTCCGTCCCGGAGCGCCCGTCACCGAGCCGCCCGGATACGTCGTGCAGCCGGTCTGGTACAGCCCCGGAATCGGCATGCGATATTGCGCCCAGCCCACCATGGGACGCATCGCGCCCGATTGCGACGGATCGGACGATCCTCCGTGGATGCTGCCTTCCCAGAACGCCGGGTTCTTGCGTTCGAGGTCCAGCGGACTCATCACGAAGCGCGCCAGTATTTTGTCGTCGGTCAGGTTGGGCGCGAACCGGCGGAGGTAGGCCAGTTGCGCGTCGGAAACCTGGTTCTTGATGGCGTCCCAATGCTGCGCGCCCTCCTTGAGATTGTAGGGATGGAAGCCGAGCACTTTTAAGGTGTGCATCCCGGCAGGGGCGCGCGTGGGATCGGCGACGGTGCTGCAGAAAACGGAGATCGGCGGCTCGTCGATATTCGATATGCCGGCTACGTCGTCATACGCAAAGCGCAGCAGCCGTTGCGGACTTGCAAGGATCGCCGCCTCGGTGGGCGAAATCGTGCCGCCCTTGATCGCAAACTTGGGCGGCTCCTTCACCGCGTAGTGCGTCACGACTTCGGAGACTTCGCCTTCCCACGTGTCCACGCCGTAGAGAAAATCCTGGGGCCACAATTCGCGCGGCGCCATCCCGACCAGATGCTTGATGTGCATGGTCGAAAGCACGGCCTTGTCCGCACGATACGAACTGCCATCGGCGCACTCGACGCCCACGCATTTCCCGCCCTCGACGATCAGGCGCGCGACGGATTTCTTCGTGAGGATCACGCCGTTGTGCGCCTCGATGAAGCGCGCGATCGCCTGGGTCAGCATTCCCGATCCGCCCTTGGCCATCTGGCGAGCGCTTGTACGGATCGCCGAATAGGCGGAGCGTCCAGTCATCGGATACTGCAGCGGCTGCATGCTCCAGGGCGTGGCCATCAGGAAGGAACGGCAGTGGTCGTCCTCAAAATTTTCGCGGATGACGTCCCAGGCGGACATGGCCAGCCGGCGCTGCCAGAATTTTCCCATGGGATGCTCGGCGAGGCGTTCGCTGAGCGGTTTTCCCGTGCCCGGCGGCGAGAACGTATCTCCGCCGAGGATGTCCCGCGCGCCCTGGCTCTCGTGATACATGCGTCGATAGGCTTCCGCGTCCTTCTTCGAAAATTTTCCAAATTCCTCGGCCGTGCGATCGAGGTCGATCCACTGCGTAATGTAGCTGCCGTCGGCAAACGGCATGTGCATGATCGGATCGGGCGAGAGATATTCGAGGCCGTAGTCGCGCAGCTTGAGTTCGTCATTGCGCAGCAGAGGATTGCCCTGAATGCCGTTGTGCGCCGTCGAGCAGGTGTCGTGCTTGAAGCCCGGCAGCGTCAGTTCTTCGGTCTTCACGCCGCCGCCGATCACGGAATGCCCTTCCAGCACGAGGCAGCGATAGCCGGCCTTGGCCAGATAGGCGGCCGCGATCAGGCTGTTGTGTCCCGCGCCGGCCACTACGATATCGAAACGATCGCCCGGTGCCTTAGTCTGCGCTTCCATGGTCAATGGGGCGAACGCCAGTGGGGCCAGCGCCGCCCCTTTTACGAATCCTCGCCGTGTGATTCCGCTCATCGGTAGTCCTTCCTTTCCCTTTGTGTACTCTGTGTGCTTCTACAGCAGCCGCGCGACTGCGTCAAGCGCCCTTCCGTTTCTTGTCGTTAGCGCATGATCTGTCTGGCCGAATTAGCCCGGTTGCAAAAGCTGGGTTGGCTTTTCTGTTTTAGTGGCACAGGCTGAAGCCTGTTCTACTTACACCACGTCTTGCGGGCTTTACGGCTCCTGCGCTTGTGTTGGCTTCTCGGGAGAGACGGCGCGCTGCTCGGCGCCCTGCCACAGGAGCGACACGGAGATCGATTTGCGCGAGTCCTCGAACTTGAAATCGTGCAACTGCCCGCCCGAGTCCACCTTAATGACCTTGCTGGGCATGGGTTTTCCGTTGAAGCGGTCATTGAACCAATCCGCGAGGAATGTGCCGGTGGCCGGCCCGTTCGTGGTCGAGGGAGCGCCGCTGACGCTGTGGAGGGCGCCCTCGTATAGGATCATCTGTTTTGGCGAGGAGATCAAATCCATCAGTTGAAAGCCGGACTCGACCGGAGTGAGTTGGTCGTCTTCGCCACCGACGAGCAGGTAGGGGCACTTCACTTTTTCGGCCACGCCGTGCAGCGTCCACGATTGCAGGAATTTATCGAGTTCCGCTTCCGTCTCGATGCCGGTGTAGTACAGGAAGCGCAGCTTGAACGATGGGGAAGCCGTTTCGAACGCCGTGTGCATGGTCGGCTCGACGGCCATGGCCTGCAGGGCCGCGCCCTTCAGACGCGAGTCGATCGAAGCGACTTGCGTTCCGAGGCACGTTCCCAGGCTTGCGCCGCGCAGGGCGATTTTGTCCGGATCGATCTCCTTTTGCGCGCGGAGCCATTCGAGAACCACGCGGCCCGCCTCCTGCCAGTTCGTCTGCGTCAGATAGATTCCGCGAATGGCGCATTCATTCTGGCCCGGCCCTTCGAGGGCCAGCGTGGCGATGCCGCGCTCGCGCAGCGGATCGCCGTAGATGCCCGCGCCGCCCTCTTTGTTGCTGTCCAGGCCGGAGATGGACCACACGCAGGGGACGCGGCCCGAGCGGTTTGGGGGCAGGTGCAAATATCCGGGCAATGTTTTGCCGGCGCCGCCGAAGGGGACTTCGACGCGGCGAATTTCGTGGTCGGCGAACTGAATGTACTTGGCGTAGTTTTCGTTCTTTTTGTCGTTGAGCGCGAGGTTGTCGGGCGTGTTTTCGAAGATGGGCCACTGCGCTCCGGCGTACAGATGCGCGGCGAGGAAATAGGCTTCGCGCGCGGCGACCGTGCGTCCTTCTTTTTCGTATTGGCGCGCCTCTTTTTCGCGGCGTACGGCGGTGCGCGCGAATTCCCGGGAAATGTCGTTGAACTTGTGGATGCGCGCGCGCAAGCTGGCGGCATCGGCCGCGCCGCTGGGGATGTTCATCAGGCCGCCGAGGCGTCCCTGATCCCACTCCGGGCCAAGCGCGGCAATCACCGCGTCCAGCAGCCAGCGCTGGTCCTGCCAGCGCGCCAGCTTGCGCTCGACCAGCGGCGTCATCGAAGGAGGCGCAGGCTCAGGGAAGGGCGCGGCGCTGGCCGTGGTTTCCAGGAGCGACGATCCGGCGCCGCCGACAAGCGAGGCGCCCGCAAGGGTGGCCGCGCCGCTCAAAAATTCGCGCCTCTCAACTAGGTTGTTTTTTGCGGACACGGGAACCTTTTCGCTTGGCATGGTCTCTCTCCTGGCGTGCATGAGTGAAGTGCATGTTTCCGCTGCGGTGGACCGTATTTTCTCACGAACAATGAATCGAAGTGCGCTTTTCAGTGGCACAGGCTTCAGCCTGTGTGATTTTGATTTGTGGCAAGGCTAAGTCAAAAGAACACAGGGTGAAGCCTGTGCTACTAAAACCTTCGCCGCAAATAAAAAAGGGGCCGGAGGTCAGTCCGGCCCCTTGTGTGAGACGTGAACACTACCAGCTAAGTTTCAAGCCCAACTGCATGGCGCGAGCGCCACCCGAGCCAAGCTGTGGGTTGGAGCTGTAAGTGTCCGGCGTAAGGCCGACGAAGCCGAACGGCTGCGCGGATGGATCCTGAATGGCGCCGCCGGGACCACCACTGGGGTTCGAAAAAATGGGATGGTTAAGCAGGTTGAAAATTTCAACGCGTGCCTCAGCCTTGAGCCGCTCCTTGAATGTGAACGCCTTGGTCACTGAGAAGTCCACATTTTTGAAACCCTTGTCCCGGAAGATGTTGGCCATCGTGTTGCCGTAGGTGCCGAAAGCCGGGGGAACGAGAACGGAACTACCCTGCGCGTAGCAGCCGAAGCTGTTCAAAGACGCCAGGGCAAGAGTCAGTTGCTGGCCGGTGAAGTGGGCATTGTCGGCCGCCACACAAGCCTGATAAATCGTGCCGGTAGGGCCAGTTGGGTCGAGGAGGGATGAAGGCAGCCCGCCGCCACCGTTTTGCCAGCCACCGTTGGTGTCGGTCCAGCCGTGGACTGGAGTGAAATCGCTGGGATTGCCGAAGAAGTTCCATTGTTCACCGAAAGTCTGGCCTCCCGTGCCAGCCGCGTTGGTTCCGCTGAAATCGTTGGACTGATCGGAAAGTCCCCAAGGCAAACCGCTGGTGACCATGATAATCGAATTGACCGACCAGCCTTCCAACAGTTGTCCGAAACCTTTCTTTCCCGGAAGCGCATAGTTCAAGGAAAGCGTGAAGCGATGCCGGATGTCGAAGTCGGTGTTCGCATACAACTGCTGGCGAAGATTCCCATAGCTGTTGACGGGAGCGGGGAAATTGGCTGCCGTTCCCTGGTCGGAGGCCATGCCCAACGCGTGGGAATAGGTATAGCCCGCCGTGAACGATAGGCCGTGATAATTCCGGCCTGTCAAAGTCATTTGCAGACCATTGTAATTTGCATCGTAATTATTCTGAAGCATGGTGATATAGCTCAGGTAGGAGAAGCATGAATTGTGGGGGTTGAATGGCCCGCCAGAACCGTTCGTTGGGGCGACACCCACCGCTGCGGCGCAAGGCGCCGTGAACGGGAGGGCTGCCTGTTCGAGGGTCGGACTTACTTGACACACGTCCGGGGCGGTGCCGGGTGCACTGGCGCATATTTGCGCGGGTGTGAAACCCACGTTCGAGCCCCCGCTGGGGCAAGAGGGAGTGATGATGCCGTTGCAGTATCCATCAGCTGACGCGGCGATCATCGTTAACGGCGTGTTCCATCCAGCGCCAAACGCAGGCTGGTTCATGTTGTTCTTCCCGATCAACTTTGTGCCGTGGTTGCCGACGTAACCGATCTCGATGGAGAGGTTGTTGGTGATGGCGCGCTGGATGCCCAAATTCCACTCGCTAACATAGGGAGTTCGGATGTTCGGATTTACACCGTAGACTTCGCACGGTGCCGGAGGGGCCGCGAAGCCCGACGGTGCAGTGAGACCATCTCCGCAGGCCGGAGTCGCCACAGCAGAGAAAAGGCTGTTGCTCGGCGTCACCGGTGTACCGGGAACGTAGTTTTGCCAGGCAGTGTTCATTGGTGCGAGTCCTGAGCTGCCCGGAAGATACGTGACCGCTTGCAACTGGATGTTGCCTACCGCCGGGAGAGGCGTGGTGCTGCCGTTATTGAACAGAGGCACGCCTGTGGGGAAGGCGCGCAGACCGAGCAGGTTACCTTCAGCATTCATTACGTCAAAGCTGAGTTGCTCGTAAAAGATGCCTCCTCCTCCGCGGAGCACTGTCTTTCCGTTTCCGTTGATATCCCAGGCGAAGCCCACGCGCGGCGAGAAGTTGTTGTGATCGCCGTGGTAGGGATTGTTGGTTTGGTAGATTCCCTGGATTGGATCGAAGTTGCCCATCAGTCCGTCTCGTTCATGAACAACGGTGTTGAGTTCGTAACGCACGCCCAAATTCAGCGTCAGCCGTGGCTTGATGCGCCAGTCGTCCTGGAGGAAGGCGGCAACGCCCTCATTATACAGGTGGCGTGCCGCGTCTCCGGAAAAGAGGAATGCCTTTTGAAGGTTCCCCTGGAGAAAGTTTTCCAGGCTGCTGAAGCGAAGCTGCCCTTTGGCATTCGCCGTCACGTTGCTGGCGGACGAGTTGTAAATGAATTCGCCGCCAAATTTGAAAGCGTGTTTGCCCTTCAGGATCGAGACGTGGTCTAGAAACTCGAGAACGCCGTCCGGCCCGACGATCTTGGGCCAGCCAACGCCCAGGGCGTCGCCCGCCGGCCAGGAATTAAATGGTTTCAAGCGGACGCGCGGAAACCCATAATTCAAAGGATCGGTGATCCCTGTGGGCATATTGTATATCTGCCCGTTGAAATTAAAGTTGGCTGGATTCTGGCTGGCGTCGGTGCCCATGAATGTCTGGTAGTAATGCGCGTAGCCGAAGCGCAACTCGTTGACCACGGTGGAGTTCGGAGTATAGGCCCAGTCGCCCGAAGCGGCTTGCGACCGGGCGTGCTGCGCGGAAATCCAGTTACTCGAAACCTCGCTGACAGGGCCGTCCACGGCGACGTTGTTGCCCTCGCTGATGAAATACATGCCCTCGAGCTGATTCTTGTCGTTGGCATGGTAGTTTATCTTCGCCAAGCCGCCGTTAACCGTGTTGTTGCCTAGTAGATCCGTTAACACGCTTCCCGTGGTGTCAACGGGGAAAAGACCCTGGAATTTAAGCCCGCCGGGGTCGGAGGTCAATTTCGAGGAAATCGGATTGCACGATGAATCCATGCCCGCCAGCGACAAGCTAAGCGGCGTAGGAGGAGTCCCGCTAGCGATAAGGTCCTGGCACGCATTGATCATGCTCGATTTGCAATTAACAAAGTCCAGCGTTGTGCAGCCGTTGTCAGGATGCGACTTTGAAGATGCCATCGACACCGTCCCTGGCGTGTTGACGGAGTTCGGCGCTCCGATCACGTCGTGTTGCCGCTCGAAGTTCACAAAGTAAAACAGCTTGTCTTTCTTGATTGCGCCGCCCAGTGTCGCGCCCCACTGTTCGAGTTCCACGGGCTGTTTGATCGGGTTTGCGCCGTTTACCGGGTTGAAATAATTGCGCGCATCGAGGGCCGTTTCGCGGCCATAGGCGTACGCGGACCCGTGCAAGCCATTGGTGCCGGACTTGACGCCGACGTTGACGATCGCGCCGGGCTTCCAGCCATATTCGGCGCGGGGATTTTCCTCGGTCTTGAATTCGTCGATGGCGTCCACCGGCATGATTGTGCCCGCGTCGCCCGCGGCCATGACGGCGTTAAACACACTCTGGCCCATCCAGGGGTCGCTCGCCATGATGCCATTCACCATGTACACGTTGTCGTGAGGGCGTTGGCCGTTGGAGCTTTGCGCCATACCGGCGCCGCCGGGGTAGATCGTCACGCCGGGATTCAGTTGGAGCAGGTTTTCGAAATTGCGGCCGTTCAGGGGGATGTCCTGAATGATCGCGGCTTGCAGCGTGGCGCCCAGTTCGGCGTTGGTGGTCTCCACCATCGGGACTGCTTCGTTCACGGTGATCGTCTGCGTTACCGCGCCGGCTTGCATCGTAAGGTCGATGCGAAGTTCTCCGTTAACCTGCAAAACGACGCCCGTGCGCTCGAAGGCCTTAAAGCCCTTGGCCTCGGCGTGGATTTTGTACGAGCCGGGGAGGAGGTTGGGAGCGTTGTATTCGCCCGATTGATCCGTGGTCAGCGTGCGCGGAACGTTTCGGTCCAAGTCCGTGATGACGACGGTCGCGCCGGAAATGGCGCCTCCGCTTTGGTCCGTAACCGTTCCCAGAATTCGCCCGGCGGTGCCTTGCGCGAATAGGGAGGCGGAGCTCAATAGCGACAATCCAATCGTAAGAAAGAAAACTGCCACGGCAGTTTTCCACTTTGCGGAAATCGATGCCCCAGGCTTCATTTGGATAAACCCTCCTCGGTTTTAATTCGAATACCCAGCGAATGAGAGGACGCAAGCTCTTTTAGAGCTTGTAACCCTATTTGGCCAATTGGATTGGCCAAGATTCGCCATGAACTACCACAACACAGACGCAAGCAAGTCCCATATCGCCTGAATCCAAATAGATCAAGCAGGCGTACGGTTTGTATTTGCAATGAAATTGATCCCTAGCACAAACCCCAATGGGGCAGATAATCTTTCATTGCAAAATCAAAGTCAAGCGAAATTGTTCTGTTTTGGGAAAGGTTCTATTACCGCACAGGGAGGTTTTTTTCTGGGATTAAGGTAGCGCTCTGTTATGGGGAAGTTTCCATTCTGGGAAGGGTTCCGTGGTGCAATTTGGGCTGCAATATGGATGACGGGCGGGGAGTCTTTTGTGGGGTTTCCGGGCGGTCAGTCGAACAGCAGCGTGGGTTGAAGCCCGCGGGGTTAGTCCTTGCAAGCGCTAAACCCCGCAGGCTGAAACCCGCGCTACCGGAACCGCTTACTTTTCGAAATTTTCGAAGGCGGCGTTGTCCGTGCAGACCAGTTCCATGATGTCCCAGCCGGGACGCAACTGAAAGTTCAACTGTGTCTTCCACGGTTTCGCGAGCGCTTTCGAATCTTCCATCGTGATATCGATCGTCATGTTATCGAAATCGGCGCGGTGGAAGCGTTCGGTGACGTGCAACTGATCGCTGTGCGGATGGCCGTCGCGGTCGAGCCAGGTCTTTTCGTTGAAGCCTACGGTATCGACCACCAGCGTGTCACCGTCCCACTTGCCGATCGAGTGGCCCATGTAGGTGGGAAGGACGTCGTCGGGATGGGTGCGGCCGTCTATGAAGATTTGACGCACCGTATGATCGTATTCATAGATCATGAGGATTTCCTTGGGCGTCTGCACGATCTGAAACGGGAATGGCTGGAGATAGATTCGCGGAGTGCCCGGAGGAAGACACAGCTTCAAGACCGGGTCGTCGGTGTCCTTGAGCGAATGCGTTCGTGGACCGTTGGAGGGCTTGGTGGCCGCGTATTTCTCGGTCCCCCAGGCGGTCATCTCGGGCGGCTGGGCCGTGTAGGTGTTGCCGGTGTATTTTCGCTGGGCGGGCGTGGAGTGCATGTTCCAGACGCCGGAAAGATCGTGAACCGGTGCGGGTGCGGACGCCGTAGACGCCGCGGCGGGTTTCGACGATCCGGATTGCGGAGCGTTCTGGGCGCGCAGATTAAAGGGCAGCGTTATTGCCGCGACCCCCGCGAGAATAAACGTGCCAACACGATTACGCATACGGAATCTCTCCCTTTAGAGATTAAGGATTATTTATGTTGCCCGAATTGTGCAGAAGCGATGCCGAATATCCTAATTGCCGCCGCCGGTCGGAAGTTCTTCGCCACTGCCCAGCACGACTTTCTGAATCCAGATTTCGTGCGAGCCGCTCTTGGTGGGAAATCCGTTGATGGTGATGGTGTCGCCGGCCTTGATGGAACTTTTCGTCCAGCCAACGCGGGTCAGGCGGTTGGGACTGGTGAGTTCTCCCTGCCATTTTTGGACCGCGCCCGAGTCGTCCTTGGCATCCCAGAAAATCTGGACATGCGGATTGACGAATTGGAAGTCGGTCACCACGCCCTTTACCGTGATGTTCTTGTCCGTATCGTAGTTCGCCGTGCCATGATGCGCGACCGCCACGGTAGCGATCGTCAGAAGCGCAAGGCATGCAATCAGAAAACGCATTCCCGTGCTTTTCATATTGTCCCCTATTAGGTTCATTCGCATATTCTTGGTACACGTTGGCCGATGAGCACCCAATCCCGCTCCGGCACTATACCTAAGACGAATTATAAAACAAGATCGTTTCAAGAAATAGGCCCACTAAATATTACGCGATATAACCTGAACGCCACCTGAACGCTACCCGAATGGAACTCCGCAACGGAACAGGATTGTTGACACGTTCATTTGACAGGCATATAAGGCTTGAGGGCGTGCCTGCGTTCCGCTCCACGCCGATAAAACAAATCTCATGCTAAGCATTGGGAAGGGGATTCATGCGTAGAGTCTTGCTGACAGTTCTTGCAATTGGCGTTAGCTGCTTTATTGGGTTTTCCTTTGGCAGCCATCCGTGGACGGTCCAGGGACAGGGAAATTCGGGCAGTGTTGCGGCTGTCCCCGGAGTGGTGGGAGGCCAGGACACCTTCGGCCCCTACGATATCGACAAAAATTGGCCGGCCAACATCAGCACGTTGCCGGGAAACGACCAGTGGACCTGGGGAGCGGGGCAGGGCATCTACGCGGAAAATCCAAATCGCGTTTTCCTGCTCTTCCGCGGCGAGCTGCCGAACATCAAGCGGCCCGCGGCAAAACTGATTCCCGATTTCGGGCCGAGCTTGATCTTTCCGATTGGCCGGTTGCCGTGGCGGGATGCGACGGTGTCGGCGCTGCCGGGAGCGGGCGGGACCGGACAGGATCCGGACGACGGGCCGAAACTTTGGATGGAAGGAAAGGGAGTCGTGGGCGTGGACGCCAAGTGGGAACACTGCCTGACGATCGTCGACGCCAAGGGCAATATCGTCGAAACGTTTCCGCAGTACGATCATCTCTTCAAGCGGCCGCACTATGTGACGATCAATCCGTACGACCCGGACAAATACATCTGGATCGTGGACGATCACATGCACGCCATCTACAAATTCACGCATGACATGAAGCAACTCGTGCAGACGCTCGGCACGCCCACGGTCAAGGGCGCGGACGGCACGCACTTCAACCGGCCGACGTTCCTTTCCTGGCTGCCGGACAGCACGCTGTTCGTGGCGGACGGATACAACGGCACACGCGTCGCGAAGTTCGACAAGAATGGAAAATTTCTCCAGGACTGGGGCATGAAGGGCACGCCTCCGGACAAGCGCCCCTACTACATGAATAACGTGCACGGCGTGGCCATCGATCCGCAGACCAAACATGTTTTCGTGAACGACCGCGGCAACCACCGCGTGCAGGTGTTCGACGAAAACGGAAAATATCTCTACG
>PLUM01000023.1 GCA_003165465.1 Acidobacteriota bacterium | reverse complement strand
CGCAAGCAGACGCTGGTGAATGCGGAACGTTTCACGACTCCCGAACTGAAGGAATACGAACGCAAGGTGCTGGACGCCGACGAACGCATCGCGGAAATCGAGCGGCGGCTGTTTACCGAGTTGCGGCTGTGGATCGGGGAGCAGGCCGGGCGGCTTCGGCGGACGGCCATGGCCATCGCGCAGATCGACGTGCTCGGCAACTTTGCTCGCCTTGCCGCCTCTCGCAAATACACAAGGCCGGAGTTCATCGACGAGACGCAAATCATGATCGTCGCGGGGCGGCATCCGGTGATCGAGCAACTGCTCGAGCAAAAGGGCGAGCGGTTCGTGCCCAACGATTTATTTCTGGACGATACGACGCAGCAGATTTTATTGATCACGGGTCCGAACATGGGCGGGAAATCGACGTATCTGCGCCAAGCCGCGCTGATCGTGCTGATGGCGCAAATGGGATCGTTTGTTCCCGCGGATCAGGCGCGGCTACCGATTACCGACAGGATTTTTACGCGCATCGGCGCGGCGGACAATCTGGCGCGCGGGCGATCCACGTTTCTCGTGGAGATGACCGAGGTCGCGGCGATCCTGAATACGGCCACGCCCGCCAGCCTGGTGCTGCTCGATGAAGTGGGGCGCGGGACGGCCACCTTTGACGGGCTGTCGATTGCCTGGGCGGTGGTCGAGCATATCGAGAATGAGACGAAATCGCGCACGCTGTTTGCCACGCATTACCACGAACTGACGGAGCTTGCCGATTTGCTTCCGGGCATCAAGAATGTTCACGTTTCCGCGCGCGAAACCTCGACCGGAATTGTGTTTTTAAAACGCGTCGAAACCGGCAGCGCGGACAAAAGTTATGGAATCGAAGTGGCGAGGATGGCGGGGCTGCCCGCGGCGGTGATCAGCCGCGCGCGCGAAATTCTCGAGCGGCACGAGCAGGCCGAGCATCAGTTGAGCGAGCGCCTCACGCCCGCCGCCAACGCATTGGGCGAGCCGCTGCCGGAACAGCAGGCTTTGTTCACGGCGCTCGACCGGCACGTGCTGGATGCGCTGCGCGAAGCGGATATCGACAACCTGAAACCAGTCGAGGCGCTGAATCTTCTTGCTGAGTTGAAAAAACAAATTTTATGAAACACGCACGCGAACGCGGCACATTGGCGCTTGGAATCATGTCGGGGACATCGGCCGACGGGATTGATGTGGCGCTCGTGCGAATTGCGGGACGAAGCGCAGCGCTCGAAAACTTCGCGGCGATTCCCTTTCCTCGCGCCGTGCAGCAAGCCATCTTGAGGCTCGCCGAAGGCCGTCCGGTTACGGCGGGCGAAATCAGCCAGCTCAATTTTTTATTGGGCGAAACATTCGCGCGTGCCGCGCTGGACGCGTGCAAACAATTTCGCATTCCGCCCGCACGGATCGCTGTGATCGGCTCGCATGGGCAGACGGTGTTTCACCAGGGGACGCCAACGCTTTTCAACGGGCGGCGGATCGCGTCGACGCTGCAGATCGGCGAGCCTTCGGTCATTGCGGCGCGCACAGGCATTACGACCGTCGGCGATTTTCGTCCCGCGGACATGGCCGCGGGCGGACAGGGTGCGCCGCTTGTGCCGTTTGTCGATTTCCTGCTCTATCGAAGTGCGCGCATCGGGCGCGCCGCGCTGAACATCGGCGGAATTGCGAATGTGACGGCGATTCCCGCGGGCGCCAAGATCGAAGATGTATTTGCGTTCGACACCGGACCGGGAAACATGGTGATCGACGCACTGGTGCGGCACTTCACGCACGGACGAAAAAGATTCGATCGAAACGCGGAGATGGCCAATCGGGGGAAACTGATGCCCGGATTGCTTTCTACGTTGCTGCGCGACAAATATTTTTCAAAACTGCCGCCGAAAACGGCGGGGCGCGAACAATATGGCGAGAAATACGTGCGGACTCTTTTGTCACACCGGGAGGCGCGGCGCGCGCAGCCCGAGGATGTTGTGCGAACCGCAACAATCCTGACCGCGCTATCGGTGCTCGACGCGTTCCATCGGCTGATCGCTCCAAGGGCAAAGATCGCGGAGCTGATCGTCTCCGGGGGCGGCGCGCACAATCCACTCCTGATGGCTCAGCTCGAATCCGGGCTCGAGCGCGTATGGGTGCGCACAGCGGATGAACTGGGAGTGCCGGGAGATGCCAAGGAAGCTTTTGCCTTCGCGGTGCTCGCGCACGAAACGCTGCACAAACGAGCGTCGAATGTGCCGGGCGCGACCGGAGCGAAGAAGGCGGTTGTGCTGGGCAAGGTGTGCCATGCGGGATAAGAAAGGAAGTAAAGGAGGTTTAGGATTTGAAGGAAGTGGAGGAAAAGAAACGTCGCGCGAGCACAAAATGTACGGGCGCGCTTTTTCCTTTACTCCCTTTACCTCCTTAACTTCCTTTACTTCCCTGCTTCTTCTCCTCCTTGCACTTTCGTCCTGCTCTCGCACCGTCGCGACCGAACCCGGCGTCGTTACTTTTTTAATTGAATCGATGCCGGCCAATTTGGATCCTCGGATTGGCACGGACGCCGTATCGCAGCGTCTGGACAGCTTGCTCTTCAGCAGCCTGGTGGAACTTGACGCACAAAGAATCCCGCGGGGCGATCTGGCGGAACGGTGGGAGACGCCCGATCCGGCCACATACGTGTTTCATTTGCGCAGCGGCGTGACGTTTCACGACGGGCGACCGCTCACGTCGGCGGACGTGAAGTACACGTTCGATTCGATCCTTGATCGGACCGTCACATCGCCCAAGCGCGGATCGCTCGCGTTGATTCGCTCCATCGACGCGCCTGACGCGTTCACCGTGATTTTTCATTTGCGGGAACCGTATGCGGGATTTCTGTGGGAAATCGCGCGTCCGGCGATCGGAATTGTTCCGGCAGGCTCCGGGGCGGACTTTTCCAAACGGCTGACGGGCACAGGCCCGTTCCGATTTGTGAGCGCGGAGCAGGATGACAGCGTCGTGATCGAACGCAACGACGGATATTTCGGCGGCGCGCCGAAGATTTCGCGCGTGCGATTTCGCGTTGTGCCCGAAGCCGTGGTGCGTGCGCTCGAATTGCGCAAAGGGAGCGCGGACGTGGAAGTGAATTCGCTCACGCCGGACATGATTCCCGTCCTGCGCGGGCAACCCACGATCGACGTCTCCGATTCAGCCGGAACCAATTACCAGTACATTGCGTTCAATCTGGACGATGCGGCGCTTTCCAAGCGCGAAGTACGACAGGCGCTGGCGTATGCCACGAATCGCGAGGAAATCATTCGGTATTTATATCGTGGCCAGGCGCATCCGGCGGACGGGCCGCTACCGCAAAGCAGTTGGGCGTACGAGCCGGGCATCCGGCGATATGAATACGATCCGCGGCAGGCCGAGCGATTATTGGATGCGGCGGGATTTCCGAGGCGGGCCGAGGCGGACGGAATGCGCGTGAAGCTCACGCTCAAGACGACCACGGAAGAATCCTCGCGGCTCCTGGCCTCGGTCCTGCAGGAGCAATGGCGCAAGGTGGGCGTCGATCTTGATGTGAGGCCGCTGGAGTTCGCCACGCTATTTTCGGACATGGCGCGCGGGAGTTTTGAACTGTTTACGCTGCGATGGATTGGTGCGAACAACGATCCGGATACATTTTTCGAATACGTCTTCGATTCCAGGAAAATTCCTCCCTCGGGGGCCAACCGCGGCCACTATCGCAATCCGGAAATCGATGCGTTGCTCGACGAGGCGCGCGTCGAGAGCGACCGGGAAAAGCGGCGCGCGCTATTCAGCAAGATTCAGAAAATCGTCGCGGAGGATTTGCCGTACGTCAGTTTGTGGTTCATGAACAACGTCAGCGCGCACCAAAAAAGAATTTCCGGCGTGCAGCTTTCTCCGACGGGGGATTATGATTTTTTACGCGATGTCGAAGCCCGGTAGGACCGGCCAGCGGCTAAAGCCACAGTGATTCCGCACACTTTACGGCACGGCTGAAGCCGTGCCCTACAAAGATTTAATCGTTGTCATACAGGCTCTGAAGCCCGCGCCACGAAAATAGTACGGCTCATTTGTAGATTGTCGAACAGACTTTACTTACCGCAATTGCCACGACAGATTAAGCTTCCGTGTCATCTTCCAGGGCCGCGCGAATCTCCTGCTCGGAAATTACGCCTTCGCGCATGACGGCCCAATCTTCGCCGTCGAGTTTCACAATTGTGGACGCGAGATTCCCGGGCGTCTCGCCCGCGTCGAGAATCAGAGGCAGGCGGTCGCCGAGCTGCTCCATGAGCGTGACCGCGGATGAACATGCGGGCTGGCCGGAGATATTGCCGCTGGTGCCCGTGATCGGCGCTTTTAAGAGGTTAATGAGGCCATCCACGATCGCGGATTTTGCGTGGCGAAGAGCGACATTGCCCGTATGCGCCGTCACCTTGAGCGGAACACCCGTGGAAGCCTCGACGATCATGGTCAAAGCGCCTGGCCAGAACTTGGCGGCAAGTCTATGGAACGCGTACGGAACGTCGCGCGCAAGCAACGCAACCTGCGCCGTGGTGTTGACCAGGATGGGAAGCGCGCGTGTTTCCGGGCGTCCCTTAACGCGATAGAGATGATCGATGGCCGCCAGATTGAACGGGTCCACTGCAATTCCGTAAAACGTGTCGGTCGGGAAGGCGACAAGTTCTCCGCGGCGAATGAATTCGGCCGCGTACCGGAGGGCGGCGGGATCCGGATTTTCAGCGGAGATCTTCAGCAATTCGGCGGACAAAGTGGCAACCCTCGCAGATGGAAACTTAAAGCAGCAATCGACCGGCAATGAAAACGCCGTCGAGTGAACCTACCATAGGCGCGCAGCGCGTACAAGGTTCCGCGATGTCAGGTAGTGACCAGTTCTGGGTTCGCGATTGCTTTGGTAGCGCCGGCGTCTTGCCGGCTGTGTTTGAGTCCTTGAAATGGTGTCAGAGCCGGCGGGACGCCGGCTCTACTAAAACCAAAACACCCGAACTGCCAATTGCCCTGCATCTTGCAGCGACGTATAATTGTGAGTTTAGACGTGCGTCGCCGAAGGCGCCGAGAGAGGTCCGCGTGCCTGCCAGAGAACACACCCGTGCGGAGCCGTTGGCAACAAGTCCGGCAACAAGCCCCGCGACAAGCTCTGTTGCTGAAGCCGCCGAGCGCGAGGCCATCCACGTGCACGGCGCGCGCGTGCACAACCTCAAGAACATCAGCTTCGATATTCCGCACAACGCCATCACGGTCGTCACGGGAGTTTCGGGATCGGGAAAATCGAGCCTGGCGTTTGACACGATTTACGCCGAAGGACAGCGGCGGTACATCGAATCGCTTTCGGCCTATGCGCGGCAGTTCCTCGAACGCATCGAGAAGCCCGACGTGGACGAGATCACCGGGATCGCTCCCGCCATCGCCATCAAGCAGAAGAATTCTACGCGCAACCCGCGCTCAACCGTGGCCACGGCCACCGAAATTTACGATTATCTCCGCCTGCTCTACGCGCGAGCGGGCCGAACGTTTTGCACGAAGTGCGGCAGCCAGGTCCGTAAGGACACCATGGACGAAATTGCCGCGCGCGTTCTAGCCCTGCCGCAGGGGCGGCGATTCTATGTGCTCTATACATTCGATCTCGCGGCGGCAGCCCCTGCGCCGGCTGCGCCGCCACGGCGAACTGCCGCGAAAAAACAGGTAAAACCATCGGGCGAAGCGATCCGGCTGGCTCTGGGAGGTTTGCAGCGGCGCGGTTTTCAGCGGCTCTATCAAGCGGGCCGGATGCACGAATTCTCAACGCCCGAAACGCTGCTGGACATTAATTTCGCGCAACCGGTGTATGTAGTGGTGGACCGGCTCGCCATCGAACCGGACATGCGTTCGCGGCTCGTCGATTCGGTCGAGATCTGCTACCGCGAAGGGCGCGGCGAAGCCATCCTCGAATTCGTGCCCGAGGGGCCCGACGGATCGCCCGAGCGCATGGTGTTCAACGAGCGATTCGAGTGCAAGACCTGCGGCGCGGTGTACCAGGAGCCGGAGCCGCGCCTGTTTTCGTTCAATAATCCGTACGGGGCTTGCGCGCGCTGCCAGGGATTTGGAAACACGATCGATTTCGACATCAACCTGGTGATTCCCGACCGTGGAAAATCCCTCAACGAAGGCGCGATTCAGCCGTGGACCAAGCCGCGCTTCCGCGCCGTGCTCATCGAACTGAAACAGTTCGCGCGCGCCAATCAAATCCCGCTGGATGTTCCCTTCCGCAGATTGACCGCCGCGCAGCAAGCGCAGGTGATCGAAGGCGACGCCAAAGCAGGCTACATCGGAGTGAATGGTTTTTTTAAATGGCTCGAACGCAAGAAGTACAAGCTGCACGTGAGAGTGTTTCTCAGCCGCTATCGCGGATATTCGCTTTGCCCGGATTGCAACGGNNTGAGCCGCTACCGGGGCTACGCGCTCTGCCCCGATTGCAATGGAGCGCGCCTGCGCGCCGAGGCGCGCGCCGTGCGGCTATCGGGAAAATCGATCACCGAAGTCTGCGCCATGACCGTGGCGCTGGCGAGGCAATTCATGGACACCCTCGAATTGAGCGAGGAGCAGGCCGCCATTGCCGATAAAATTCTGGAGGAAATTCGCCAGCGTCTTCTTTTTCTCGACGAAGTGGGCCTGGATTATTTGTCGCTCGACCGCCTATCGTCCACTCTTTCGGGCGGCGAGGCGCNNTGGCGACTTCGCTCGGTTCGCATCTGGTCGGCGCGCTCTACGTGCTGGACGAGCCTTCCATCGGCCTGCACCCGCGCGACACGCACCGCCTGATCGAAATTCTCAAGCACCTGCGCGACCTGGGCAATACGATCCTCGTCGTCGAGCACGATCCGGAAATGATGGCGGCCGCCGATTATGTAATCGACTTGGGGCCGGGCGCGGGAGAGCACGGCGGAAGCATCCTCTTTGCCGGGCCGCGCACCGAACTCCTGCAGAGCCGCGAATCCCTGACGGCGCGCTACCTCAACGGAGAACTGGGAATCCCCGTCCCCAACCTGCGGCACAAACCGAGCGGCCGCTTTCTGCGCATCCATGCGGCGCGCGCGCACAATCTTCAGAACGTCGATGTGATGATTCCCCTGCACATGCTGGTGGCGATCACCGGCGTCTCGGGATCGGGCAAATCCACGCTTGTGCACGACGTGATTTATAAAGCGATCGAAGCGAAGCGCACGGGCGGAAAGTTTCAGGAATTGTGCGACCGGATCGAGGGAGATCAGGTACTCCTGGGCGTCGTGCTGGTCGACCAGTCTCCGATCGGGCGCACGCCGCGATCGAATCCCGCCACGTACCTCAAGGCGTTCGACGCGATCCGCGAGGCATTTTCGTCCACAGCCGATGCGAAAAAGCGCGGCTACGCGGCCGGTCATTTCTCCTTCAACATTCCCGGAGGCAGGTGCGAAGCGTGCCAGGGAGAAGGCATCGTGACGGTGGAAATGCAATTCCTGGCCGACGTCGAGCTGATCTGCGAGGAATGCCGGGGCACGCGCTTCAAGAGCGGCGTGCTGGAAGTGCGTTACCGGGAAAAGAACGTACATGAGGTGCTGCAACTAACGGTGCGCGAGGCCCTGGTCTTTTTCGCGGGCGTTCCCAAAATCACATCGAAGCTGCGGATTCTGGACGAGGTGGGACTGGGCTACCTGCGGCTGGGGCAGTCGGCGACGACGCTCTCCGGCGGCGAAGCACAACGCCTGAAGCTCGCGGCGCATCTCACCACGCAGGCCAACGAGGGAGTTCTTTACATTTTCGACGAACCCACGACCGGCCTCCACTTCGACGACATTCAAAAGCTGCTCACGGCGTTCCGCAAACTGATCGACGGCGGCGCGTCGATTGTGGTCATCGAGCACAATCTCGATGTGATCAAATCGGCGGATTGGATTATCGATCTTGGTCCGGAAGGCGGAGCGGCGGGCGGGCAAATCGTCGCGACGGGAACGCCGGAACAGGTTGCGCGCAATTCCAAATCGCACACGGGAAAGTTTCTCGCGCGCGTGCTTGCGGATTCCCGGGCCAATCGCAATCCGGGCGCGCCGAATTCCACCGGGCGCGGCAAATAAGACTCATGCATCGACGGAACCATTTTGCGGCGTGCTGGATGCGAGTTGGCGTCGCGGCGGCATGGCTCGCCGCGATGGGCATTCCGCTTGCCGCGCAGTCCCAACGAAAAACTCCCGCGAAAACACCGGCGACCTCCGCGCCTCGGGAAAAGGAAGACCCGCTCGCGCACCTGCTCCAGCAGGCGAATGACGCCATCGACAAAATGGATTTCGCGTCGGCGCTCGATCCCCTCCAGAAATATATCGCGCAGCGCCCCGATGAACCCTACGCGCATTTTCAGCTCGGATATGCGTACGTGGGATTGAAACGCCCGGAAGATGCGAAGGCGGAATTCTTGCGCGCGATTGCCCTCGACCCGAAGATGGCCGCCGCGCATTTGAATCTTGGGCTCGTGCTAGTTGACAGCGATCCCGCCGCGGCTGCGGAGGCTTTTCGGCACGCGGCCGAATTGCACCCCACTGAAAGCCGCCCGCGATTCCTGGCCGGACTCTCTCTTGAACGCGCCGGTAAATTCCCGGAGGCCATCGAGCAATACCGCGCGGCGCTCAAGCTGTCGCCAGAGGATTATGAAGCGCGCTTCGCGCTGGGCCGCGTGCTGCTTCGCTCGAACGACACGGCTGGCGCGGAACAAGAATTTCGCGCGGCCATCGCATCGAAAGGCGACGCGGCTCCCGCGCGCCTGGGCCTCGGGAGCGCGTTGCTTACGCAAAAGAAATACGATGCGGCGAGCGACGCCCTGGCGGACTATCTGAAATTCAAGCCGGACGACCAGTCCGCGCATTTTGACCGGGCATTGGCGCTCTTGAACCTCAACCGCTTCGACGACGCGCTTGCTGAACTCGACCGCGCCGAGGCGGGCGCCTCGCCTTCCGCCGAGACGCTTAAAATGCGCGGCGAAATCTTCATGCAGCAGAAGAAATGGAAGGAAGCCAGCTCGGCGCTGAAGCAGGCACTTTCGTTATCGGCGCAGGACGCCGAGCTGGCCGCATGGAATGGCCACGTGGACATCGCGTTGAAGGATTATCCCGCGGCCATTCGCATTCTCACACAGGTCTATACGCGAAATCCGCAATCCGCCGATGTGCTGCGAGACCTGGCCGACGCCCTTTACCTGAATGAAAATTATGCCGCGACGCTCGACGCGATGGACCGGCTTGCCAAACTGGAAACGCCAAAGCCCGGATCGTGGTTTGTTCGCGCAATCTGTTACGATAAACTTTCCCGGAAGGCGGAGGCGATCGAGGCGTACCAGAAGTTTCTCGATCAGGACGGCGGGCAGCACGACACGGAGGATTTTCAGGCTCGCCATCGCATTCTCGTCCTGCAGCGCGAACTGGGGCAGACCAGAAAAAAGTAAATGTGGATCATGGCATTCTTCTTTCCAAGATGACGAGGCGGCTGACAATTCGGATCGCGCTGCTCGCGGCGCTGGCGCTCAGCGCCCCACTCGCCGCGCAAGATCGTCTTGCGGCCGATTTGGCGAAATATCAGCATGAGGTCGACCCCGTTCACAAGGCGCGCGAGCTTGCAAAACTGGGGGACGAGCAAGTCGAGCTGGCAAGAAAGCAATCGAAGGCGGGAGACTCGGAAGCTTCGCTTCACACTCTCGAACAATACCGGGACGAAGTTTCGGAAACGGTTGCTGCTCTCAAAGGCACGGGAGTGAATGCGGAACGCAAGCCTGCGGGATTCAAGGAACTTCAGATCAGCCTTCGCGAAACCGTCCGGCACATCGACGATTTGATTCTTACGCTGAATGTGGACCAGCGTCCGTTTTTCCGGGTGGTTCGGAACGATCTCTCAACGAAACACAACGAATTGATCGACGCGCTCTTTCCGCTCCGGACGGACCATAACGCGCCAAAGTCGGATCCTTGAGGCGACCATGAGATCCAACGCTACAGCGGGCATCCTGTTACTCCTTATCTCGATTCTGAACGCGGCATCTCCCGCACAGGTGAGCGCCGCGCCACAAAAGAAGGAGTATTTGTCCGAGGTCGAAGCCGACAAGATTCGCGATGCTGGAGAGCCGGGGCCGCGCATCGAGCTCTATACGTCGTTCGCCGCAAGCCGCATCAAGAAAATTCAATACGAATTCGCGCACATGGATCCGGCGGACCAGAAACGGGCCGAGCGCCTGAACGACCTGATTAACGGCTACGCGGGATGCATTGACGACGCCGCCGACCTGATCGGCATCGGAATCGAAAAGCAGCAGGACATTCGCGGCGGCATAAAAGCCATGCGGGCGGTGATCAAGGAATTTCTGCCCTACCTTCAGGGCCTGGCCGCGAATGGACCGGAACGCGAAACGTATAAAAGCAATCTGGACGACGCGATTGAGGCAACGCAGGACGCCGCGAAGGACGTTGAGAACGCCGCAAAGGAGATGGCCCCGCCGCCCGTGCGGCGCAAACCATCGTGACAGAATCTCCCAATACGAGAAAGGGTCGCCGCGTGCCCTCCGCGTTTCTGGGAGGTGACCGCATTTTTCAGCGCATCTTCACACGCCTGGGATGCCAGGGGCGGCCGCCGCAGTTTCAAGTCGTGTTGTACCCCTACGCGAATCTCTCGCACACGCTGCGCTTGCGCCAGGATGTGGCCCATGTGCGAATGTCCGACATCCTGCTCGAAGCTCCCATCCCGGTGATTGAGGCCGCCGCGGCGATTTTACTTGGCCAACTGTATCGCCGGCGCGTGCCTCGCGAGTTGCGCGATCTCTATCGCCAGTTTGTGCTGGCAAGTTCGACGAGGCAGCACATCGCGAGCGTTCGCCTCAAGCGTGCCAGGCGCGTCCCGGACAAGCCCAGCGGAGCGGCGCACGATCTGGAACCCATGTTCGCTTCGCTCAATATCGAATACTTTTCCGGACTCCTCCGCCGGCCTCGACTGGGATGGAGCGCACGGCCGTGGCGCTCGCAGTTTGGGTGCTACGACCCATCGCTCGACCAGATCGTGATGAACAAGCGGCTGGACCACCCCGCAGTGCCCTCCTACGCGGTGGAATTCATCCTCTATCACGAAATGCTGCACGTGAAGCATCCCTTGCGCGCCACCGCCTGCGGATTGCAGGCGCACTCGCCTGAATTTCGCGCCGAGGAAAAACAATTTGCGCACTACGCGCGCGCCCGCAAATTCCTTGAGCGTATCCGATAGCCTTCCATCGCTCCGCGATTTCAGTCCACATTGTTCACATTCTCCCGATCACTGGAACTCAAGACACCGAACAGACAATGAATGCGCGCTTTTCGTAACGCCGGACAAAGGCCCCGGGTCTGAAGACCCGGGCTACAGCAGATACGAGCAAATTGCTGCAGCCTGCCTCTTCAGAGGCGGGAGTTTTCTGTGGTTATGCTACACGCTCCAATGAAAAATGCAGCCTGGTGCGCAGCCGGCTCTCGGATTTACCGTTCCGCTTTTTTGGGGGATTCCTGTGCGATTTTTTCTGCAAGGTCGGAGATGACTTTATTTATTCTTGCGGCATCCGGCGCACGCGGACTAATTTGCAGGTATTTATTGTAGGATTCGACGGCCTTCGCGTACTCGCGCTTCTTCTCGTACGTTTCGCCCAGAAGCTTCCACGGCGCTGCCAGGGAGGGCTGGTAGTTGGATGCTTCCACGAAGCGGTCGATGGCCGCGTCGTAGGCTCCCTTTCTCATATAAAACGTGCCAATCGTAATGCTCCTTTCGGCATGAAGCGGATCGAACGCTGGTCCCGAAGGCGCGGGCGGAGGCTCGGGCGTCACCTCGGCATAAGGAGGCGGAGGGGGAATGGTCGGGTCAATTGGCCCGGGTAGTTGGGGCGGCTGCGCGGCAGCCGTTGCGGGCGCGTCCACGGGTTGAGGCGCAGCGGGCGTCTCGACCGGAGGAGCAGGCGGAGGGGGTGGAACGCGCGGATTCACCTGTTGCGCGCACAGGGATCGAGCCCCGGCGAGCAGCAAAACTCCAAAAACAATGTATGGCAATCGTTTCATGTTCCGCACGGATTTAAGATTCACTTTGCTATCATGGGTGTTGCCTGAGAGCGGATCGTCGCGCTCCTTATTCTACTCCCGCGATGGAACTCATACAAAAAGCCGCCAGCCTTCCCGCTGAGCCCGGCGTCTATCTATTCAAGGACGCCCTGGGAACGATTTTGTACGTGGGCATGTCCACTTCCCTGCGGAATCGCGTGAAATCGTATTTCCTCGAATCCAGCTGGGTGGACGCAAAAACCGGGTCGCTGATGCGGGAGATCGCGGACCTCGATTACATTGTGGTGGACAACGAGCGCGAAGCCCTTGCGCTGGAAAACATCCTCATCAAGCAATACAAGCCGAAATTCAACGTGCTGCTGCGCGACGACAAGACCTACCCGTACATTCGCTACACCGCGTTCGAGAAATATCCGCGCGTCTATGTAACGCGCCGCCTGATCAAGGACGGCTCGATTTACTTCGGGCCATTCTTCCCGCACAGCCTCGCTTACCGGATCGTCCATTTCATCCACAAAACATTTCGCATTCCCTCCTGCACGGTGGACCTGACGCGCAAGCACCCGCGCCCCTGCCTGCAGTATTACATTCACCGGTGCCACGGGCCCTGCGTTCCCGGGCTGACCACGGACGAAAAATACGCGGAAGCAGCGCGTGACACGAAATTATTTCTCGAAGGCCGCCGCCGCGACCTGATCCTGAGCCTGGAAACCCGCATGATGGAGGCTTCGGACACCGAGCGCTTCGAGCAGGCCGCCGCCTACCGCGACCTGCTGCACACGCTTTCGGAAATTGAGGAACGCCAGAAGATCGCCGCCGCGCAAGGCGACGACATTGACGTCCTCGCGTGGCACGCCGAGCCTCCGCTGGTGGCCGTGAATCTTTTCCATCTACGCGGCGGGCGCGTCGTGGACCGGCGCGATTTTTATTGGGAGGACCTCGCGGAATTCGAGCCCGCCGAATTCCTTTCCTCGCTGCTGAAGCAGCTCTACCTCGACGCCGCGTATCTTCCGCGCGCCATCCACGTGCCCATGGATTTCGAGGGGCGCGAAATTCTCGAGGACATTCTCACGGAGCGAGGGACGCACCTGGAGCCGCCGCGAAGCCGCGTGGAAATCCTGATGCCGCAGCGCGGCGCGAAGCACGCATTTCTGGAATTGGTCGAGAAAAACGCGCGCCACTCCTTCGAGCAGCGTTTCCGCGTATTAAAACCCGGATCGAAGGCCATCGTCGAGGCGCTGGAACAGGCGCTCGGGTTGCCCGAGCCGCCCCGGCGAATCGAGAGCTTTGACATCTCGCACTTGCAGGGCTCGGATACCGTTGCGTCGATGGTCGTGTGGGAAGACGGGCGAATGAAAAAATCGGACTACCGGAAATTCATCGTTCGCGGCGAATGGGGCAACGACGATTTCGCAAGCATGAAGGAAACCGTCGAACGGCGCTACCGGCGATTGCAGGAAGAAAAGAAACCCTTCCCCGGACTGATCCTGATCGACGGCGGAATCGGCCAGCTACACGCGGCCGCGACGGCGCTCGAAAAGCTCGAGGTCATCAACCAGCCGGTGGCGAGCATCGCGAAGCAGGAAGAGATCATCTACGTCCTTGGGCAGGAGGATCAGCCCATCCGGCTGGAACACCACTCCCCCATCCTGCATTTGATACAGCAGATTCGCGATGAAACGCACCGCTTCGCCGTGGGTTTCCACCGGCAGCGCCGCGCCAAACGCACCATTCAGACAGGCCTGGAAAACATTCCCGGCATCGGCCCGCGCACGGCTCAGAAACTGCTGCGCAATTTTGGCAGTCTCGCGCAATTGCGGTCCGCGAGCGCCGAGCAAATCGCCAAGGTCGTGCCCAAGGGGCTTGCGGAGCGCATCGTGGCGCAACTGGCGGCGTCAAACACTCCTGAATCGAACAAGAACTAGTTTCCTCCGATTGCTTCTGCCAGGCCCCTGTGCTACTTTCGAAGCGGGAAGGGAGAGTGCCATGTCGGAAAATACGGGATCAAAAGTCAGCTTCTTCTTGGTGGGACTCGGGATTGGCGCGCTGGTGGGAATTTTGTTTGCGCCGAAGTCGGGCGAGGAAACGCGGGAATTTCTCGCGCAGAAGGCCGACGAAGGGCGCGAATATGCGCAGCGCAAAGCGCGTGAATTGCGCGAGCGAGCCGAGGACTTGATCGAGGCGAGCAAGAACGTAGCCCAGCGCCAGAAAGATACGATTTCAGCGGCGGTCGATGCCGGCCGCGACGCCTATCAGCGGGAGAAGAGCAAGACGCAGTAACCGCGTCGAGGGAACCAAATGGAAAGCTGGATGCCATTTTTCGTGATGGTGACGACGCTTGCTCTGGTCATGCAAGCGGTCATTGCCCTAATCTTGTTCCTCCATCTTCGCCGCACGGCGGCGCTGGTCGAGAAGACCGTGGCGGAAATCAATTCCCGATTAATGCCCCTCATTTCGCGGGTTCAGATCCTGGTCGAGGATATTTCCCCGCACATCACCGAGATCGTGACGGACGCTTCGGAAATCACGTATCTGGCGCGCGGCCAGGCGCAAAAAGTGGATCGCATCCTGAGCGAGACCCTCGAACGCCTGCGCATGCAACTCATCCACGTCGATCAGATTCTGACTGGCGCCATGGAAGCGGTGGAGGAAGCCGGATCGCACCTGCGGCAAACCGTCTGGGGACCCATGGTCAAGGCCACCGCGTTGATTCGGGGCATTCAGGCGGGTATCGATTTTTTCCGGACCGTCCGGCAAAAACGGGATCGCACGGAAACTCCAGGCGAACATCAGGACGAAGGAATGTTTATCTAGTTTTATCCCGCGGTTGGAATTCCACTCGAAGCGCTAAATACTGTTGTACAAATTCCCCAGAAATCCCCGCCTCTGAAGAGGCGGGCTACAGCATAGCAACTGCCATTCTAGCGAATCCAGCCGCCGCCAAGCACCACATCTCCCGAATAGCAGACTGCGGCCTGTCCCGGCGTGATGGCGCGCTGCGGCTCGTCGAATGTTACGCGCGCGGAAGTCGTGTCGATCGGCTCGATCGTGGCCGGCGCGGGATCGTGGCGATGCCGAATTTTCACGGATGCGCGCAGGGGCGCTTCGAGCGTGGCGAACGACATCCAATTCACTCGGTTGATTTCGCATATACTCGTGCGCAAGCCGGAGTCATCGCCGACCACGACGCGATTGGCGGCGCGATCCAGTTCCACCACGTAGAGCGGTTTTCCTGCGGCAACTCCCAGCCCCTTGCGCTGCCCGATCGTGTAGTTGTGAACGCCTCGGTGCCGGCCAATGATCTCGCCGCTCGTCGTGACCAGATCGCCCTCTTCCTCGGGCAGCGATTGGCCGCGCTCGCCCAGATAGGCGGCGATAAACTTGACGTAGTTTCCCGACGGCACGAAACAAATTTCCTGGCTTTCGGCTTTTTCCGCCACCGGAAGAGCGGCGCGGCGCGCGATTTCCCGCACCTCGGTCTTGTCGAGTTCGCCAAGCGGAAAATCCGTGCGCGACATCTGCTCCTGCGTGAGGCCGAACAGGAAATAGGTCTGGTCCTTGGAGCCGTCCAGAGCGCGCATCAATTCATAGCGCCCCGTCGTTTCATTGCGGCGAATCCGGGCGTAGTGGCCGGTCGCCAGGCGGTCCGCGCCGATCTGGCGCGCGGTGACGAGCAGCGGATCGAATTTCACATGGTTATTGCACTGCGTGCATGGAATCGGCGTGCGGCCCGCCAGATATTCGTCGACAAAAGGCTGTACGACGGTTTCCTCGAAGCGCTGCTCGTAATTTACGACGTAGTGGGGCATGTTGAGGTGTTGCGCCACGCGCTTGGCGTCATAGACATCGTCAAGCGAGCAGCAGCGCTGGCCGTGCGCGCCATCGCGGTCCAGCTCCGGCAGACGCCGCTGGTTCCAGAGCTGCATGGTCAAGCCGACGACGGACATTCCGCGTTCCCTGAGGATCGCCGCGACCACCGAACTGTCCACACCGCCGCTCATTGCAACGGCGGTCATCGGAGTCGGATTGGGATTCAATTCCATGCGTTTAGTATAACGTCAAATCACGCGATTGCAGGCTTCTTATAGGTGGGGGAAAGCTGGCGGAGCCGATCGATCGCGGCAGGAATCGTTTCGAGCGCGAAGCCGATTTCTTCTTCTGTCGTCTGATGTCCCAGGCTGAGGCGCAGCGTGGCGCGCGCATCCTCCGCGGCCAGGCCCAGCGCCATCAGCACATGCGACGGCTCGACGGCTCCCGACGAGCACGCCGCGCCCATGGAACACGCAATTCCCTTGAGATCCAGCGCGATCACCATGGCTTCGCCTTCGATAAACGGAAACGTCAAATTGGACGTGTTCGGCACTCGCGGTGCGCGCGCTCCATTGACCCATGACTGCGGCACGCGATCAAGAAGGCCTCGCTCCAAACGATCCCGCAACATACGCAACCGTTCGCCTTCCGCTGGCAGATTCTTGTGCGCGAGCTCCGCGGCTTTCCCCATCCCGGCGATGGCCGCAACGTCCTCGGTTCCCGGACGCCGGTCGCGTTCCGAGTGTCCGCCGTACATCAGCGGATCGAGCTTTGTTCCCTTTCGGACGTACAGCGCGCCCACGCCCTTCGGCCCGCAAAACTTGTGCGCTGAAATCGAGAGCAGGTCCACTCCCAATTTCTCCACATCGATGGAAATTTTCCCGGCGGCCTGCACGGCATCGGCATGGAACACGATTCCCTTTTCGCTCGCGAGCTTTCCGATTTCCTCGATTGGCTGAATCGTGCCGATCTCGTTATTCGCGAGCATGATCGTGATCAGCACGGTTTCGGGGCGAATCGCGCGCCGCACGTCTTCCACATTCACCAGGCCGTCGCGGTCCACCGGCAGAATCGTAAGTTCCACTCCATGCCTGGCCAGCGCCCTACAGGGATCGAGGACGGCGATATGCTCGATGGCGGAAGTAATTACGTGAGTGGCTTTTCCGGAGGCCGCTGAGACAGCACCGAGAATCGCATGGTTATTCGCTTCCGTCCCGCCGCTGGTGAACACGATATCCGCGGCCCGCGCGCCCAGCAGAGCCGCGACGGACGAGCGCGCCCGCTCCACCGCCTCCCGGGCGTTTTGCCCGTACGCGTGAATCGAGCTGGCGTTGCCAAACTCGCCGGTGAGGTACGGCATCATGGCCGCCAGAACTTCCGGCGCCATTGGAGTCGTCGCGTTGTGGTCAAGGTAAATTCGCTTCATGCGCAACCTTCAAGCAAAAAACTGGGATCAATAAGCCCTGAATGCAGAATATCGTTCGATCGTGGTGCGGTCAAGCCGTGGGGGCACTGCATGCCGTTTGGCGGTGTCGCGGTAGGGGCACGGCATGCCGTGCCCCTACCGCGTCATCGCTACACGGTAATGCAATCTATTGCGTTCGTGCTGGATCTTTCGTGTATTTCGGAGAAAGCCGGGCATGACTATCCCGTAGCCAGTCGGACACGCTGCCTTGACACGCGTATTCCCCTCCGATAGCTTGCAAGAGGAGTAAAATACGGTGTTCGCGGTCCTCTTTTCGCGAGCGGCGATTGAAACGGAGCCTGCCTTTGGCCGATCCCATCATCACGCTTACCACGGATTTTGGCACGAGCGATCATCTCGTCGGATCGATGAAGGGCGTCATTCTGAACATCAATCCCGCCGCCCGGATTGTGGATCTCAACCACAACGTCGCTCCCTTTGATATTCTTGACGGCGCGCTCGCGATCGGAAATACGTACAGATTTTTTCCACCGCGCACGGTTCATGTGGTGGTTGTAGATCCAGGCGTGGGTACCGAGCGCCGCCCCATTCTGGTGACGGGTGATAAGCAGTATTACATCGCGCCTGACAATGGCGTCCTCTCGATGATCTACGAACGCGAATCCTGCACCGTCCGCCACATCACCGCGGAACATTATTTTCTGAATCCGATCAGCCCCACATTTCACGGGCGAGATATTTTCGCGCCGACCGCCGCATGGCTCACGAAAGCGTTTCAGACGGACGCGTTTGGAGAGACCATAACGGATTACGTGCGGTTTACGATGCCGAAGGCAAAAGCCGCCGAACAATCAGCCAAGGGCGTCGTCTTGCGCGTCGATGCGTTTGGAAACTTGATGACCAATTTCACGGCGGAAGATATTCCCGCCGGCGCTATCTCCTCCGGGTCGATCAAGCTTGCCGTGAATGGCAAGCCGGTCACCACTTTTGTGCAAACATTTGCCCTGGGAAATCCTGGAGAGCCCGTCGCCATGATCGGCTCGGCCGGGTACCTGGAAATTGCCGTGAGCCGTGGCAGCGCCGCGCGCACGCTCGGAGCGAACCGAGGCACAGAAGTTACGCTCGATCTCAGCTAGGGCGATTTTCTTACATGGAAATTTAGGTGTAGTTTTTATGTGGCACAGGCTTCAGCCTGTGTGGTTTTGATTTGCTCTGCGCGCTAAAGTCAAAAGAACACAGGCTGAAGCCTGTGCCACTCAAGAATTTTCTCAAACGAAAACGCACCTGGAGTTTTTTGCTGAAGTGGACCTTCAGCGTGGCAAATCCATCGTCGTCAGGAAGGCTCGGGTGCGAGGATCGAGCCAGTCGCGCAGCGCGTCTCCCAGCAGATTGAATGCGAGCACGGCCGCCATAATTCCGAGCGCGGGAAACACGACGAGGTGCGGCGCGTCAAACAGGTGATTGCGCGCGTCGTTCAGCATCGCTCCCCAACTGGGCGTGGGTGCGACGACGCCGAGGCCCAGAAAACTCAGCGTGGACTCCGCCAGAATCGCCCCCGCCATTCCGATCGTCGCCTGAATCAGGACCGGCTGCAGCGTATTGGGCAGCAGATGCCTCAGCAAAATGCGCGCGTGCGAAGCGCCCAGCGACCGCGCGGCAAGAATGAATTCCATTTCGCGCACTTTCATCACCTGCGCGCGCGCCAGGCGCGCGTATCCCGCCCAGCCCGTGATGACCAGCGCGAGAATTACCTTATCGAGCCCCGGCCCCAGAAACGCGGCAAACGCAATCGCCAAAAGAATTCCGGGAAACGACAGGAACGAATTGATCAGGACAATGTTGATGAAGCGGTCGAACGCTCCACCGAAATATCCGGAGAGAGAGCCAATCGTCAGCCCCACGATTCCCGCTCCGAGCACTACGGAAATGCCGACCAGCAACGAAACGCGCGCGCCGTACAGCGCCCGCGACAAAACATCGCGGCCCAGTTCATCGGTGCCCATCCAATGATGCGCGTTGGGCGAAAGCAATCGATCCGCAAGGCTCTGCGCCGAGGGGTTTGCGGGAGCGATCCACGGCGCGAAGACCGCCAGCAGGATCAGCAGCAAGGTGACGGCCAAGCCCCAGCGGCCCATTCCGCTGGTGCGGAGAAATTGTCGGAATGGCGATTCTTGTTTCATGAACTTTGTCCCGACTTGCGCACGATTTTTGCGCCTGTCCGATTCGTTATTGCTGGGCCGGACAAAAGAACCTCGCCTCTGAGACTTCGTGTCCACTCAGTGCAAGAGAGGCGAGTTACAAAATCATTCCTGCGCATCATTGCAGGCGCACCCTGGGATCGACGATGGCGTAAACCAAATCCGTCAGCAGGTTTACGCCTACGTAGGATAGAGCGATGATCAGAATACAGCCCTGCAGGAGCGGATAATCGCGCGCTGCTATCGCCTGCACCGCAAGACGCCCAATGCCCGGCCAGGAGAAAATCGTCTCGGTGACGATTGTGCCGGCGAGCAGCGATCCAAATTGCAATCCCACAATCGTGATTACCGGAATCAGCGCGTTGGGAAAGGCGTGGCGGAAGAGCACACGCGTTTCCGAAATGCCTTTCGCGCGGGCCGTGCGCACGTAGTCGCTCGAAAGCTCCTCGATCATTGAACCGCGCACCATGCGTGTAAGTATGGCCGCGAGCGCCGCGCCAAGAGTCGCGGCGGGCAGAATCAGGTGGCCGATTCCTCCGCGTCCCGAGACGGGCAGCCAGCCGATTTCAATCGACAGAACCAGAATCAAGATTGGGCCCAGCGCGAAGTTCGGCACGGAAAGGCCCAGCAGCGTGAAGAACGTGGTGGCGCGGTCCGCGCGGCTTCCACGGCGGCGCGCGGAAAACACTCCCGCGGGAATGGCGATGGCCAGGCATACGGCCAGCGCGGCCAGCGATAATTCCAGCGTTGCGGGAAACCGTTGCAGCACGATCGGACGCACGGGAGCCGCATAGCGCATGGAACGTCCCCAGTCGCCACGAGCCAGACCCTCGAAATATTTCACGTATTGCACGCCGAGCGGCTGATCGAGCCCCAGCGTATGGCGCAGTTGCGCGAGGTCCTCGGCGCGCGCATCCTGGCCCAGCATTTGCAGCACGGGATCTCCCGGCACGATGTGGATCATCAAAAACACCATCGTGAGAATCAGCCACAAAGCGGGCAACGTGTATAGAAGGCGCTGTAGAAAATGACGAATCATTTTGGGTTACGCACCATTAGGTTTAAGCACCTTGCTGGCGGTGGGCTTTATGTCCGCTACCGGCGACTTCAATCGCTGTATTTTAACGCGCGCCACTCTCCGCCGATCCATTTCCACAACCGTGAACCGAATTCCGTCGAAATCGAAACTCTCGCCGCCGCGCGGAATGAATCCCAGGCGGGCGAGGACGAAGCCTCCCACGGTGGCGTAGGAAGGATCTTCCGGAAGCACGATATGATACTGCGATTCGAGATCGCGCAAGCCGAGCGAAGCGTCGAAGATCATAGCCTCGTCCGCTCCCTGTCCCACGACGACTGGTCTTTCGACCACGTCGAACTCATCGTGAATTTCGCCGACCATCTGCTCCAGAATATCCTCGAGCGTAAGCAATCCCAGGATACTTCCAAATTCGTCCACGACCATCGCCATCCAGCCGTGGCGCGACCGCAGTTCCAGAAGCAATTCGCTCACCGGCTTGCTCTCCGGAACAATGGCTATTTCATGCAGCAGATTTCGCACATGGAACTCGGACGCGGGCAAACCTTCTTGCGCGCGGCGCTCCCGGTCGAGCAGCACCCACACAATATCCTTGATGTGAATGTAGCCGAGCACATGCTCGCCCTTCCCTTCAAACACGGGCAGGCGCGAGCGCTGCGTCGTGACAAAGATTCGGATCGCATCGTCCAGCGTGGCGTCCGCCGTAACGAAGTGCACATCGGGGCGCGGCACCATCAACTCGCGCACCTCCATCCGGTCGAGTTCAATCGCCCCAAGGATGAATTTCTCTTCCTCCACTCCCACGAGACCGTGTTCTCGCGCCTGCTGGATCTGAATCTGCAATTCTTCCGCCGAGTGAATCTGCGTGTGGCTCGATCGCCCGGAAAATCCCAGCCCGCCGAGCACCCACCGGCTGGCCCCATCGAGCAGGCCGATCGCCGGACGGAACATTTTCAGATACCACTGAAATGGCGGCGCAACCAGCAGTGCCACGCGCTCGGCCCGCTGAAGGCTCATGCTCTTCGGCACTAATTCGCCCAGCACGACGTGCAGCGTCGTCAGAAAGAGAAACGCCACGGTGAGCGAGATCGCGTGAACCAGAACAGCCGTAGGCCTGCCCGAAATGTTCGCCACCCACGGGCTCAGGATCGAAGCGAGTGTCGATTCTCCCAATGCGCCAAGCCCCAGGCTGGTGAGCGTGATTCCCACTTGAACGCCGGAGACTACGCGGTCCAGTTTGCCCGTTAACTCGAGGACGATTTTCGCCCCGAACCGGCCCTCTTCCACAAGCTGCCGCACGCGCGAATGCCTCACCGCGACCAGCGAAAACTCGACCGCCGCGAAAAATCCATTCACGGCCACGAGCGCAAACAATCCGAATAGTCGCAGCGCAATCAATTCGTCAAAGGCCTCCGCCGGCTCATTCTAGCCGGGACAACGGCGAGATAGGGAATGTTTTAGTAGCACAGGCTTCAGTCTGTGGGGGTTCGTGTATCCGACACCTAAACCCCACAGGCTGAAGCCTGTGCTACTAAACCCCGCGCGGCGCACAAACCGGTTGTTTCGGTTCTCGCGCGTGCATTAGAATGTTGGCTCAATGAATCCCGCATCGACAAAAAAGCCCGAAGCCGCGAAGAAGCCCGACTTTGAATATTCACTCGCGCGCCTCGAAGAGATTGTTGGCAAACTCGAAAGCGCGAATCTGTCGCTGGACGAAGCCATGAAACTGTTTGAGGATGGCGTGCAGCTCTCGCGCGATTGCCAGAAATACCTGGAGCAGGCCGAAGGCAAAGTCGAAATCCTGCTGAAGAAAGCTGGCGGCGAGATGGCGGCGGAAGCCTTCGATCCCGAAGCCGAGGAAGAATCCTAGCCGGCCAGCCGGCAAGCGGGCACGCAAGCCGCACTCCCTCCGATGAACCTTCTCGCATTTTTCGAAGAAGACCGGGCCGCGGTGGATACAGCCCTCGACCGGCTGATGCCCGGCGAAAGCGTCCAGCCTCCCTCGATTCACCACGCCATGCGCTACAGCGTACAGGCCGGAGGAAAACGCGTGCGTCCGATTCTGTGCCTCGAATCGGCGCGCATTTTTTCCGCCGATGTGGCTCCCATCCTGCCCGTGGCCTGCGCGCTCGAATTTATTCACACCTATTCGCTTATTCACGACGATCTGCCGGCGCTCGACAACGATGATTTGAGGCGCGGCAAGCCCACCTGTCACAAACAATTTGGGGAGGCCATCGCCATTCTCGCGGGCGACGCGCTGCTCACGCTCGCCTTTGAAACGATTGCCAATGCTTCCATCGATCCGGTGAGGCGCGTCGCCATTCTTTCTCACGTGGCCGCTTCAGCGGGCACGGTGAACGGCATGGTCGGCGGGCAGGTCGCGGACATCGAAGCGGAGGGCCACGCGATACAACCCGCGGACCTTGAATATATTCACCGCTCGAAAACGGCGGCCTTGATTCGCGCGTCGGTTGTCGCCGGGGCGATTGGCGGGGGCGCGGACGACCAGAACGTGGCGCGCCTGAATCGCTTTGGCGAAACGATTGGCTGGGCGTTTCAGGTGGTCGATGACATCCTCGACGTGGAAGAGTCCTCCGCGGCGTTGGGAAAGACGGCGGGCAAGGACGCGGCCCAGCACAAGGCGACCTATCCATCGCTCTACGGCCTGGAAAAATCGCGGCAATTTGCGAAAGAGCTGGAGGACCGCGCGATGGCGGAACTCGAGACTTACGGCTCGCGGGCGGCGCGTTTGCGGGAGCTTGCCGAATTGATCGTTCACCGGCGCGCGTAATTCCGGGAACGGTTGTTGTAGCCCGCGTCTTCAGACGCGGGGATTTTGTGCGGCATCGGCGAAAAACCCCCGCCTCTGAAGAGGCGGGCCACAGCAATGCCGCGACAATTACCAACACTGCCGACTAAGCGCCGTGCCACCCAAACCTAAATTCGCGAAAAAGAGGCTCGACCTGCTGATGGTCGAACGCGGCCTCGCCGAATCGCGCGAAAAGGCGCAGGGCATGATCCTTGCCGGAGAAGTCCGCGTGAACGGCGAACGCAGCGACAAAGCCGGCGCGCAAATCTCCGAGGAAGCGCGCATCGAAGCGACCGGCGGCTCGGCAAAATATGCCAGTCGGGGAGGAATCAAACTCGAAGGCGCGCTCGAAGATTTCGGCGTCGACCCTGGCGGACAAATCTGCCTCGATATCGGCGCATCCACCGGCGGCTTCACGGATTGCCTGCTGCAGCGCGGCGCGCGGAAGATTTACGCGGTAGACGTAACGCCGCAGCAGATGGCCTGGCGCCTCGTGCAGGACGCCCGCGTTTCGCAAATCAAGGCGAATGCGCGCAATCTGCGGCCGGAACAAATTCCGGAACCGGTCGATCTCGTGACCATGGACGTTTCGTTCATTGCCGTCGCCAAGGTGCTTCCCGCAGTGGTTGCCGCCGCCGGCCCCGGTGCGGAATATCTGATCTTGGTCAAGCCGCAATTTGAACTCGACCGCGGAGATATTGGGCGCGGTGGCATCGTACGCGACGCTTCGCTGCACGATCGCGCGATCGAGCGCGTGCGTGCGGCGGCGGAAGGGGCCGGGTTACGCGTCGAAGGCGTGCGTCCGAGCTGCTTGACGGGCGCGGAGGGCAATCAGGAATTCTTCCTTCATGCGCGGAAGAATGCACATGAAAGCGGCGGCAATCCCGCTTAAAAATCATGGAAATGGAACCGCCGGGCAGATGCTAAAGTAGAGTTCGTATTGGACGCGCATTGGCAAAAAATACCATGATCAAGACCGTCGGAATTATTTCCCGCCCGCGCCGCGAGGACATCGCTCGCGTCGTACCGCCTCTCGTCGACTGGCTGAAGGCGCATGGCGCGCAGGTGATCTGCGATTCCGAAACGAGCGTTTGCCTTGGCCCCCTGGCAGGAGAAACGCGCAAGCGCGAGGAACTTCCCGACTGTGCGGACCTGCTGATTGTGCTGGGCGGCGATGGAACTCTGCTTTCCGCCGCGCGGCTTCCGTCCGTGCGCAGCGTTCCCATCCTCGCCGTCAACCTTGGCAGCATGGGTTTCCTCACGACCGTTTCACAGGACGAGATCTATTCGATTCTGGAAGAGATTTTTTGTGGCAAGCATCGCGTGAGCGAACGCGTGATGCTACAAGCGGAAATTGTCCGCGACGGCGCCGTCATACGCCGGCAAATCGCGCTGAACGACGCTGTGCTTAATAAAGCGGCACTCGCGCGCATCATGGATCTGGAACTGCGCGTGGACGGCGAATACGTGACCACCTACAAGGCCGACGGGCTGATTCTTTCAACGCCGACCGGGTCCACTGCCTATTCCCTCGCGGCTGGCGGCCCCATCGTGTACCCGATCGTCGAGGCATTCATCATCACGCCCATCTGCCCGCACACGCTTACCAATCGGCCGCTCGTGATTCCCGATTCCGTCACCATCGAAGTCGATTTCAAGTCAGAAGATGAAGCTGTTTTCCTGACGCTCGACGGACAGGTCGGAATCGAACTCGTGCGGGGAGACCGCGTCCGTGTGCGCAAGGCACCGGAACAATTGCTCCTTGTGCGTCCCGCGAAAAAAACTTATTTCCAGATCTTGCGCAGCAAATTGAAGTGGGGCGAGCGGTAAACCGCCGAATGCAACCACGGATGCACGCAGATATACACGGATAAAAACGGATTATTTTTATTTTTGAATGGCGCGATTCCCTGCCCGCAAGACGCTGGCTGTAGGGGCACGGCAATGCCGTGCCCCTACAGCCGCGACATAAGTAAAATGCCGCGCCATTCATGGCTTGCGAGAGCGATCTCAGCAGGGCTAGTGAGAAATGCAGGCTAAAGTCCCCGCCTCTGATGAGGCGGGCTACAGCAATATTTTAGATCTGTTTATGCAACGGCTCCAGGCTGGCGCGGGAGTTAGCCGGCTTTGAATCACGAATTACAAATCACGAATCACAAGTCACTTCCGCTCCGCGCGCGCTGAAATTGCGCGGGCAGTCAGTTCCGCCTGTTGCCGGATTTGCGGCGCAATGCTTTCGCCGCCTTGGGCGTATGGATTGACGCTCGCAAGGTCTTCCTTCTGTCCAATCAAATAGAGAGCGCGGAGCGATTCCCACACCATTTCGGGGCTGGGATCGACGATTACCAACGGATCTCCTGCTTTGACCTGCGCGTTGTCGACAGGAATCCACCGGCGAACCGTGCCGGGAACTTCCGAGCGGACTTCCGTCATATCATTCCCAATCGCGATGTGGGCAAGCAAAGTGCCCGGGTTAATTGCGTCTCCGGGCTTGAGGCGAATCGACAAAGTGCCCGTGCGCTGCGCGGCCACCGTATAGGGCGCAAGCATCCCCGCGATGAGCGCGTGGCCCGCGGGATCGGCAAAACGCACGAGGGAGAGCGCCGCGTTGCGTTGCACCATGGCATTCGCGTCCGCAAGCTGCTTCAGAAGCGCGGCGTGAAATTCCGGCGACTGGTTGTCCTGCCCCATGACCCACGCGGCCGTCACGCGCAATTCATCGCTTCCCTGCTCCGAAAATTTAATGACTTCCGGGTACCAGACTTTCGCCGACGCGCGGATTCCGGGATTGGGGCTGATGATCCGGTCCGCGATTTGCGAGAGCGCGTGCTGCGCGCGGCGTGGATGCGCCGCATCCTGAAAGTACGTGGCGAGGTCGGCGTCGTTCAGCGGCCGCGTGAACGTCGTCATGTACCACAGCAGGAACGGCATCAGAATAAATGCGAAGGTAAGGACGAGAATCGCGACGAGCCATTTCTGGGCCATCCCGGGTTTGGGAGGGACCGAGGGAGAATCCGCGGCTTGTGGGGCGCTGCTCATCGAACATCAGGCCTGATCATGGTTTCTCGCTATCCTCTCAGTCGCCACATCCTATCCTAAGTGGAGCGGTTTTTCGTAGCATCTCGCTGGATATTTCACGGAATGTTAGACGCGCGCGTGGTGCATAACCTGGCGGAAGACCCCGCCTCTGAAGAGGCGGGCTACAGCAACACGCCACCATATCGCATCTGGTGTAGTCCGGGCCTTCAGACCCGGGGCTTTTTGCGGCTTTCGAGAATCGCGTTTCCGAAAGGAATCATCTACGGACTACGTTTTCCCAAATGGTCACGGGCCCGGGCAAGGCGGTAAATCGACACGAGGTCCGAAGTCGTGCCGTAGGGGTCGGCCTTCTGGTCGGCTTCGTCCATCGGAATGCGCGCCGTCCAGAGGCGCTCAAAAAAAGCCTGCCTCGCCAAAGTGTCCGCGCACGTGGGATTCACGTAGAGCAGATCCACAAGGCCCGAGCCGGGCGCGGCCGCGAGGGTTTCGGCCATCCGCTCGATGAGGGAACACGAAAACGGATTGTATAGGTAGACGAGAAGAGGGGTTCGCGGCCATGGAAATTTTGCGGCGTCTCCCTGCACCACGCGAATCCTGGCCCTCGGCCGCGCGGCGCGACTCCAGCGCGCGACATTTTTTTGCGCGATGAGCGCGAGATCCTCGCATAATTCCACGCCGATGATTTTCCGGAACGGCAACTCCGAGGCCAGCAGGAGCGCGCGCCCCTTGCCCGCGCCCACATCCACAAAGCTGTAGGCTTCGATTTTTCCCGAAACCGCGGGCAACGTGTCGCGCCAGCGCCGGCACGCTTCGCGGAACACGGACGGAGCAATCGCCGAGTAGCCGTGATTGTGCGCGTCATTCGCCCGACCCATGACAAGCTCTTCCGGGCCGAGAAAACCGCTCGTATCCGTGCCGTATTTCCCGTCAAAGGGGTGAATGACACCGCGGTTAGGAGCCGTTTTCGATGCGGACGCCAAAATGGTTCGATCCTCCCGCTCTGCTGCCTATTTCCAGAGTAACGCAAAACACGCTTTGGATAGCGCGGCAAATCATTTCCGGCCGTCCATATGGATGGCCATTGCTTTACCGTTCGGAGACGGTTTGCTAGGCTGGTGCGTATGGCTCACCCTGGCGGCTCAACCGCGCGACAATCCAACCAACCAGATTCCTCCGCGATTACGAGCCGCGAGAACCGCTGGCTGAAGCGATTTCGCGCCGCTCTTTCCGGAGAACGCGGCGAGGATGGAATCGTCGGCGTCGAAGGCGTGCGGCTGGTGGAAGCGGCGCTAGGCTCGGGCTTGCCGGTCGAGGCGCTCCTCGTGAGCGATTCGGGCGCGCGACATCTTCCACGCGTCGCTCCTCTGCTGGCTTCGCAAGTGCCCGTCCTTCACACTTCCGACAAATTATTCGCAGGCGTTGCCGATACGAAGTCGCCGCAAGGAATCGCCGCGCTCGTGCATCCGCGGCAAGCAACCATCGAGAGCCTACTCCCGGGAACGGCGCTGCTGGTTGCACTGGTGGGCGTGCAGGATCCCGGCAACGTCGGGACGATCATTCGTGCGGCGGAGGCATTTGGTGCGACCGGCGCCGCGACCTGCCCGTCGGACAGTGTCGGGACGGCCGATCCTTTTGCTCCCAAGGCGCTGCGCGCGTCCGCCGGCTCGGCCTTGCGGCTGCCGATTGTTCATGGCGTATCGTCGACGATTCTGATGGCGCAGTTGCGTATGTTTCATGTGACAATTTACGCCGCCGTAGCGGCAACGGAAGAATTCGCGCAACAAGCATCGGATAAGGCTTCCGCTTTTCTGCGCCCGTGGGACATCGATTGGAAAATCCCGGCTGCAATTTTAATCGGCAACGAAGGTTCGGGCCTGCCCGCGGAGCTTGTGCGCGCGGCCGATGCGCGCGTCTATATTCCGCAAGCCGAAACCACTGCGCGCGTGGGGATTGAATCGCTGAATGCGGCGATGGCCGCAAGCGTCCTGCTCTACGAGGCCATGCGGCAGAGAAGTTCAGGTCGGAAATAATTCTCATGAGCCTGTTCGCGAAACTCGATCCGGAAGAAAATACAGTGAGTGCCTCCCAGCCTCTCGCCGAACGGATGCGCCCGCGCACGCTCGATGNNCTGCTCGGTCCTGGCAAGCCCCTCCGCACGCAGATCGAACGGGACGACATCGGCTCGATGATCCTCTGGGGACCGCCGGGATGCGGGAAAACCACTCTGGCGCGCCTGATTGCGCGAATGACTCATTCCGAGTTCGCGGCTTTCAGCGCCGTGCTCACCGGAATCAAGGAGATCAAGGAAGTGATGGCCGCTGCCGAACACACGCGGCGCGCCGGGCGCAGGACCATCGTGTTCATCGACGAAGTGCACCGCTTCAATAAGGCCCAGCAGGATGCGTTCCTGCCGCACGTGGAAGCCGGAAACATCGTTCTGATCGGCGCGACGACGGAAAATCCCTCGTTTGAAGTGATCGCTCCGCTGCTTTCGCGGACGCGCGTTTATGTACTGCAATCGCTCACCACCGAGCAGATTGAATCCCTCTTACGCCGCGCGCTCGCCGACTCGAAGCGCGGCCTTGGAAACGAAGAAATCTCGATTGGCCATGAAGCCATCCAGCACATCGCCGTGTTTTCAGGGGGCGATGCGCGCGCCGCGTACAACACGCTCGAAGCCGGAGTGCACGCCGCACAGCCCGATGCCTCGGGAAAGCGCACGATCACAAAAGAATTGCTCTCCGAACTGCTGCAACGCAAATTCCTGCTGTACGACAAATCCGGAGAAGAACACTACAACCTGATTTCCGCGCTGCACAAATCGGTGCGCAATTCCGATCCGGATGCGGCGCTCTACTGGCTGGTGCGGATGCTCGAATCGGGCGAAGACCCGCTGTTCGTCGCGCGGCGGCTCGTGCGCATGGCGAGCGAGGACATTGGCCTCGCCGAGCCAGGCGCGCTGGCCGTGACCATCGCGGCAATGCATGCTGCCGAGTTTGTCGGGCCGCCGGAAGGAAATCTCGCGCTCGCGCAGGCCGCTGTCTATCTTTCGCTCGCGCCCAAATCGAACGCGCTCTACACCGGCTACGGCGCCGTGGCGGCGGATTTGGAATCGACGCGCACGGAACCCGTCCCGCTGCATCTTCGCAACGCTCCGACCGGGCTAATGAAAAATATCGGCTACGGCAAAGGGTATCAGTACGCGCATGACATACAGGACAAAGTGGCCGATATGACTTGCCTGCCGGAATCGCTCGTGGGAAGAACGTACTATCGTCCGACCGATCAAGGATTTGAAGCACGCCTGCGGCAGCGCATGGAAGAAATACGGCGCATCAAGGATAAGCGGAAAGCGCAATCGTAAATCCCGCATGGTGGGAATGCGTTCCTACCAGGGTGATTATTTGCGGCGCTTGTAAAGTTCCTTGGCGATGCAGCGGTCCATGACCACGAAGAGTCCCGCGCGGCGCGCGCGTTCGGCGGATTTTTCGTCCTCGACTCCCTCTTGCATCCAGATGGCGCGCGCGCCAATGCGAATCGCCGCATCGACAATCTCCGGCACAAATTCCGCGCGGCGAAAAATATCCACGATGTCGATTTTCTCGGGAATATCTTCCAGGCGCGCGTAGCACTTCTCGCCGAGAATTTCCGTTTCCTTCGGATTGACGGGGAAAACATGGTAGCCCGAGGATTGCAGGGTTTCCGTCACGCCGAAACTCGCGCGATAGGACTTGGGCGACAGGCCAACCACGGCGATTGTTTTCGCCGTAGCGAGCAGTTCGGTAATGGACACTTCTTCGGATGTTGCCATGGGGAGCCGTGATTCGTGATTTGTGAATCGTGATTCGTGAAAAACAAAATCATTCGTGACATCGGAACAGTAGCGTGCCGGTGTTTTTCACCAGTCACCAGTCACTAGACACCGGTCACCGCACTGACCGCCTACTTCTTCTTCACCTTCGCCATCTTCTTCACCATCTCGCGACGAGGACGCCACAAGCGCCGCGTTTTGGCCCCGGACGGAGCCGGCTTGTGCTCGGTCAGCGCGCGATCGACCGTGCGAACCAGTTTGGCCACTTCCGTAGCGTCGAGTTCCCGGTAGTCCCCTTCCCGCACAGTGTCAACGTCGAGCGAAGCGAGCTTCATGCGCTTCATTTTTTCCACGGGGTGGCCCATACCGAGCAAGTGCCGCCGCAGCAGGTCGCGGCGAACGCCGGAAATTTGCACTTCGTACCAGGGGTTCGGCGGATTTTTCCCGGCCGCGTGCGTCCCGCGCAACGGAAAAACCTTGCCATTCAGCAAGTGCGCGAGGCTCTTCAATTGAATGTCGGTGAGCCGCCCCTTGACCTTGACCCAATAGGTCTGCGGCAGAGCCGCCGACGATTTCAGCATTCGAGCCGCGAGGTCTCCATCGTTGGTCAGGAAAACCGCGCCACTCGCCGCATAATCAAGCCGGCCAACGGGAAACACGCGCTCGGATACTCCAACCAGAAAATTACGCAGCGTGCGCCGGCCCTCGGGATCGGCCAGAGTGGAAACCACTTCCGGCGGCTTGTTCATCAGCAGATACACGTGCGTGTCGGAAAGTTGCGCGACGCGGCCGGCCGCTTCGACCCGATCGCGTTCCGGATCGGCCTTCGCGCCCAGTTCGGTGACAACAACACCGTTGACGCGCACTTGGCCGCTGCTGATCAGGTCCTCCGCGTGACGCCGCGAGGCAATTCCCGCGCGAGCGATAATTTTTTGCAGACGCTCAAGCATAATTTGTCTAGGAAGCGCTTTCTGCCTTGGTTTGCTCGGATTGCTCCGCATCGGCTTCGGCGGTTTCCGCTTCTTTTTGTGGATCTTTCAGGATTGTCTCGGTAGCAGCAGTTGTTTCGACTGTCTCGCTTATCGCGGCACCATCGGCGTTCATCGATTCCGGCTCTTCGGGTTCGATCGGCGCGATTCCCTCGTCCGCACCGAGCGCCGCGCGAGCCAGCTGTTCAAACTCCTTCAGGCTTGGCAACTCCTCGAGATCGGATAGGCCGAAGCGAATCAGGAATTCCTTGGACGAGCGGTACAGGATGGGCCGGCCCATGACGGCCTTGCGACCCGCAGTCACGATCAGCCGTTTTTCTAGAAGCGTCTTGATCACGCCGGACACGTTCACGCCGCGAATTTCCTGAATCTCGGGGCCGGTGACGGGCTGCCGGTAGGCGATGACGGCGAGCGTTTCGAGCGCGGGCATGGTCAGGCGCAGCGGCGGACGCAGGCTCTTGATGAACCGGCGAACGACTTCATGGTGCTGCGGCTTGGTGTAAAACTTGTAGCCCCCGGCGACGGCGCGGATTTCCATGCCGCGATCTTCGCTTGCATAGGTGGCAATCATTTCGTCCAGCGCCGCGCGCACCGCGGCCTTTTCCTCGCCAACGGCGGTGGCAATCTGGTCGAGCGTGGCGGGCTCGTCGGCGGCGTAGATAATCGCCTCGAGCGCGCCTTTCAATTCCGTGGGATTCATGGTCATTGATATTGTTCGTCGATTCCCCGAAGCGGCACGGCCAGCGAATCGGCAATCGAATCGCCGGCGGCGAACACCACATCGAACATTTTATGCTTTCGCAGCCAAATCTTTGAAAACATTTCCTGCTGCACCAGGACAATCGCCTGCAAGCGCACCAGTTCGAGAACCGCGAGCAGCGCAACAATCATCGCATGGCGCGACGGGCAGGACTCGAAAAAAGAAATCAGGTTGATGCCGTCCTCGACCGCGACGAGTTGCTGGCGCAGCAAATTCATCATCTGCGCCACGCTGAACTGTTCGTGGTGCAACTCGATCTTCACCACTTCCGTGCGCCGCTCCAGCACCTTTTGGAACACTTTTACCAGGTCCACGAGCGAAACGATCAGCTCACCTTCCGATTCCTCGCCTTCGTACAGCGTGAGGTCCGGCTTCGACCACACGTGCTCCTCGATCTGCTGGCGCTGGTGGAGAAGTTGCGCAGCGCTCTTGAATTTTTCGTGCTCGACGAGACGATGCACGAGGTCGGCGCGCGGGTCGTCCTGATCCTCGGGGCCGGCCAGCGGATCGGGCGGGAGCAGCATTTTCGATTTGATATAGATGAGCGTCGCGGCCATGTAAATAAAATCGGCCGAGATGTCCATATCAAGCTGTTCGAGCTTGTGGATGTATTCGAGATACTGCGCCGTGATCTTCGAGATCGGAATGTTGTGAATGTCGATTTCCTGCTTCTTGATCAGATCGAGCAGGAGATCGAACGGGCCATCGTACGCATCCAGATGAATTTTGTAGGGTGACGCCATTTCATTGCCTCGTTATTTCTGATTATCGGCCCAGATGCCGATTTCCGCCTGCCCAAACTTTAAATCCCCAGGTCTGAAGACCCGGGCTACAGCAATCCAGTTTGCCAATTCGCATGACGCGGCATCGCAACGCCTTTGTAGCCCGCCTCTTCAGAGGCGGGGTTTTTCCGCCTCGACGGCAATCAATCCGACTGGCGAGCGGCGCGTGGCACACCAACTTCCGCGCGCTTCTCTTTCCAATTGAACACGGCCTCGCGGACGCGCGCCATTGTTTTTTGCGCGACTTCCCGCGCCTTCTCGGAACCATCGTCGAGAATCCGCAAAACTTTGCCGGGATCAGCGGCATACTTCTCACGCCGGGCGCGAACCGGCTCGATCCACTGGATCAGATTATCGGCCATCGCCATTTTACATTCAATGCAGCCGATTCCCGCGCTGCGGCAGCCCGCCGCCGACCACGCCAGCGTCTCCGGCGACGAAAACAATTTATGCCAGTCGTACACGGGACAAACGTCGGGATTGCCGGGATCGGTGCGGCGTTTCCGCGCGGGATCGGTGATCATGGCGCGCGATTTCGCGCGGATGGATTCGTCCGCTTCGCTGAGCGAAATGAAATTGCCGTAACTCTTGGACATTTTCCGCCCGTCGGTGCCGGGTATGCGCGGCGTTGCAGTTAGCATCGGATCAGGTTCCCATAAAGCGGGGGCATAGCTAATCAGCGCGGCGATGCTCGGAAATTTGGACTTAAATTCTGTCCAATTGTCTAGATCATCTACGTAGTTATTAAGTTGGGCGATGAAGGCCGACCGGTCTCCGTGGTCAATTGACTCCGTAACCCGATCACGAGTAGCTGATTCATCGTAGATTATGCCAATAAGCGTAGAGAGATAGTCTTTGTGTCTAAACAATTCTTCCTGAAGTCGAAATCTATCCTTTGAATATAGATAGTTAAATCGCCTGACGATTTCCCGCGTCAACTCGACATGGGTAACCTGATCTTCCCCCACGGGAACAAGGTTTGCGTCGTAGATCACGATATCGGCTGACTGCAGTATGGGATACCCGAGAAACCCGTAGGTGTGCAGGTCTTTATCCTTCACATTGTCGAGCGCCTCTTTGTAGGTGGGGACGCGTTCGAGCCAGCCGAGTGGCGTGACCATTGAGAGCAACAACTGAAGCTCAGCGTGTTCGGGCACGGACGACTGGAGGAACATCGTGCACTTCGCGGGATCGAGGCCCGAGGCGAGCCAGTCCGTTGCGATTTCGATGGAGTTCTGCGCGACTTGCGACGTGTCTGCGTAGTCCGACGTCAGCGCGTGCCAATCGGCGACGAAGAAAAAACATTCGTATATGGGATCGTTCTGGAGCTTGACCCAATTTTCGAGCGCGCCGAAGTAGTGGCCGATATGGAGACGCCCGGTTGGGCGCATGCCGCTTAGGACTCGTTTCTTGTGTTCCACGCTGGGTGTTTCTCCTGGAAATCGTGCTTTGACCTTGCCCGATTGCTGTAGCCCGCCTCTTCAGAGGCGGGCTACAAAATACTGCTTAACAGATCGCGCGTAATAATCATGCGCTGAATTTCGCTGGTGCCTTCGTAAATCGTGATGACGCGCGCGTCGCGATACATTCGCTCGACATCCGACTCGCGCGAATAGCCGAGGCTGCCGTGAATCTGCACCGCTTTGTACACGGCGCGGTTCACCATCTCTCCCGCATACAGCTTTGCGCGCGAGGCGTAAGCGCCCACGCGCGGCGCGCCCGTATCGCGCATCCACGCGGCGTGATACACCAGACCCCGCGCGGCTTCAATTTCCGTCTGCATGTCCGCGAGCATCCATTGTACAGCCTGGAAGTCGCCGATGGTCTTGCCGAATGCGCGGCGCTCCTTGGCGTACGCGACCGACGCTTCCAGCGCTCCCTGCGCGATCCCGACGGCCTGCGCCGCGATGCCGACCCGGCCGCCGTCCAGAAGTTCGAGCGCGATCTTCAGCCCCTGGCCTTCTTCTCCCAGGCGATTCTCTTCCGGGACTTCGCAATCGATGAATACGATTTCCGCCGAGCGCGAAGTGCGCAGACCCATCTTATCCTCGTACCGCGCCACTCGAAAACCGGGAAATGACGGCTCGACGAGAAACGCCGACACGCCCTTCGATCCCGCCGACGGGTCCGTTTTCGCAAACAGCACGTAGAGACCGGCCTCGCCGCCGTTCGTGACCCAGGATTTCGTTCCGTTCAATCGATACATGCCGGCGTGGCGCGTGGCCGATGCGGAGATTGCCGCGGCATCGGAACCCGCTCCAGGCTCCGTGAGGCAAAATGCGCCGAGAATTTCTCCGTGCGCCAGGCGCGACAGATATTTTTCTTTTTGCCGCTCGCTTCCGTATTTGAAAACCGGGAAAACAGCGAGAGAATTAGTGACGCTCAAGGCCACGGCCATCGCGGCGTCCACGCGCGCCACTTCTTCGAGCATCAGGACGTAGGAAATCGTGTCGTCGCCCGCGCCGCCCCAGGATTCCGGGATCAACATGCAGCAGCAGCCGAGTTCGCCAAGCCTGCGCAGCTCGTCGGCCGCAAACTTCTCTTCCCTGTCGCGCGCGCGGATCGACGGGCGCACTTCGGCTTCCATGAAATGACGGATGGTGTCTCGAATCAGTCGTTGATCGTCGGTGAGGGAAAAGTCCATCGCGCAGCGTGTACGTGGGATGCTAGCACACTGTGGGAAATTCATGAAGAAAAGGCTTTTAACACGGAGAACACAGAGGGCACGGAGAAAAGCACGGAGGAGAATGAAGGCAAATCAAAACAATCGGAACGGCTCTCAACAAAGAACATTATATTTAAATTCTTATCTTGGTTTTCTCTGTGCCCTCTGTGTTCTCTGTGTTAAAAGCTTTTGGGCTACGGAGGCGTCCTACATCTTCAGCAATTCGCGCAGGTGCCGGGTCTGCGCGCGGCTCACGGGAACTTCAGACGCGCGCTTGTCGTCCATCTTCAGCATGTAGCTGGATTTGAACCACGGGACGACTTCCTTGATGTGGTTGATGTTCACGAGGTAGGAGCGGTGCGCGCGCCAGAAGACGTCCGATTCGAGCGTGGATTGCAGCTCTTCGATGGTCCGGTAGTTGGACGTGCCTTCCACTTCCCGCGTCACCACGTTGATTGTGCCATCCTCGATGGAAGCGAAGATGACGTCCTCGGCGTCCACCAGAAACAGCCGCTGCTGCGTCTTCACCAGCAATTTTACGGGCGGCGTTTTCGCCGATCCCATCTGGCTGACGAGCGTTTCCAGCCGTTCGGTGGGCGAGGCTTCGGCCTCCAGCGCTTTCTTCGCGCGCTGAATGGCCCGCGCCAGACGATTCTTCTCGATCGGCTTCAGGACGTAATCGATGGCGTTGACTTCGAAGGCCTGCACGGCATAGTTGTCAAACGCCGTCGCGAAAACGATCTGCGGAATTTTTCCCTTGCGGTCCATCAGCTTCTTGATCACGTCGAAACCGTTGAGGCCCGGCATCTGCACGTCGAGAAACACCAGGTCCGGCGAATGTTCCTTGATGAGGGCGAGAGCCTCCACGCCGTTTTTGCCCTGCCCGACCAGATGCACTTCGGGGAAACTTTTCAGCAGGTAGACGAGTTCGTCGCGAGCGGGCTTCTCGTCGTCCACGATGAGCGTGTTGATCGTCATAGGATGATGTCAGGATGACTCGGACCAGTATATGCAACCGCGATATCGCATTCAACTTATGTAAATGGACCTGATAGAATTCGATGCGTGTCCGCCCGAGGGCGGACGCTACACATTCAGAGCCAAGTAACGGGGGCGGACATGCCTGGAAAGCGCGCACAACTTCTAAAATCCAAAGTTCTCTATCAAGGAAAGGTGTTCCGGTTGCAGCGCGACACGGTGATCGAACCGGGCGGCGTGCGCGCCGATCGCGACATCATCGTGCATCCGGGATCGGTCGTCGTGCTTCCGATTTTCAAGGATGGCCGCGTCCTCCTCATTCGCCAGTACCGGCACTCGGTCGGAGAATTTTTGTGGGAACTCGTGGCGGGCCGCAAGGAAGCGAACGAAACGCCGCTCGCCGCCGCTCGCCGGGAATTACTCGAAGAGACCGGATACAGGGCGAAACGTCTCTACAAACTAATGCGCGTCGTTCCCACTCCCGGATTTGTGAACGAGTGGATGTGGATCTTCGCCGCCGAAGGACTCACGGCGGGCGCCGCGCAGCCCGAGGAAGACGAAAGAATCACGCCACGAATTTTCACGCTGAAACAGGCGGAGAACATGATCGAGCGCGGAACCTTGCGCGACGCGAAATCCATTTGCGGCATTCTCTACTACATGAGATTTCTCAAGTAGATACGTTATTTGAAATATCTGTCCCTGCTCCGGACCTGCAATCGTTCTGCACACCGCATTTCCCGACGCCAATCAAAAGTTTTACCGGAAAGATATTTTCAACAATCCATGTTCTTTGCTTGAAACATGGACGCTCGTAGCATAGGATTTGCGCAAGTAAGTTCTCCGTGAATATATTCCGGAGGGAAGGCGGACATGAGCGTACGCGATTTCATCAAACACCAGTTCCGGCATTTTAACGCGGCGGTTGTCGTGGATGCTTCGGAAGCCTACATCGCGCATCTGGCGCGCGGCGGAAAGATGTTCCTGACCATGGCCGGAGCCATGAGCACCGCGGAGCTGGGCATTTCGCTCGCCGAAATGATCCGGCAGGGTAAGGTGCACGGCATTTGCACGACGGGCGCGAACCTGGAAGAAGATATTTTCAATCTCGTCGCGCACGATCATTACAAGCGCGTGCCGAACTATCGCAATTTGAGCGACGCCGAGGAAGTGGCGCTGCGCGATCGCGGCATGAACCGCGTCACCGACACCTGCATTCCCGAAGAAGAGGCCATGCGCCGGATTGAGCGCCAGGTGCTGAAACTGTGGCAGAAGGCCGACACGGAAAAGCAGCGCTATTTCCCTTACGAATACATGTACCAGCTCATTCGCGGCGGCCACATCAAGGAGTCCTACCAGATCGATCCGAAGGATTCCTGGGTCATCGCGGCCTGTGAAAAGAATTTGCCGATTTTCACTCCGGGGTGGGAAGACTCGACGCTGGGCAATATTTTTGTGGCCAACGTGGTGCGCGGCGACGTTTCCAATTTTCACGTGGTCAAGTCCGGCGTCGAGCAGATGGCCATGCTGATCGACTGGTACCGGCAAACTTCCGCCGGCGAATCCATCGGCTTTTATCAGATCGGCGGCGGCATCGCGGGAGACTTTCCGATTTGCGTCGTTCCGCTGATTACGCAGGATCTGCGCGAGAAATGCCGCCTGTGGGGATACTTCTGCCAGATTTCGGACAGCACCACGTCGTACGGCTCGTACAGCGGCGCGGTGCCCAACGAAAAAATCACGTGGGGAAAACTGGAATCCGCCACGCCCCGATTCGTCATCGAATCGGACGCTTCGATTGTCGCGCCGCTGATGTTCGCGTACATCCTCGGCCAGTAAGCGCGAGGCACACACATGGAAAACCGTGAAGTCGCCCGCATTCTGCGGGAAACGGCGCAACTCCTCGAAATCGACGGTGCGATGATCGCCCGCTATCGCAGCTATGAACGCGCCGCGGAACTCCTGGGCGGGCTGCCCCAATCCATCGAAGAACTGGCCGAAGACCGCGCCAAACTGATGGAATTGCCCGGCATCGGCGAAGGCATGGCCGATCACATTCAGGAAATCCTCAAGACCGGCGACTACTCCCTGCGCGCCAAGCTCCTCAAGAAATATCCCGAAACGATCCTCCAACTCCTGGATTTGCAGTCGCTCGGGCCGAAAAAAGTCGCGCTGCTCTGGAAAACATTCAAGGCGGGAACGGTCGAGCAGTTGGAAAAAATCGCGCGCGAAGGCAAGTTGCGCGATCTCGCCGGATTCGGCGAAAAAAGCGAAGAAAATATTCTAAAAGCGATTGCGGTCCATAAAAAGTCCGCCGGGCGTTTCCACGTCGACGTGGCGGAAGAAAAGGCCGAAGAGCTGGCCGCGCACATACGCGCCTTCGGCAAACCGATCGAGGCCGTGACGCCCACAGGATCGTTGCGGCGCGGAAAAGAAACCGTCGGCGACCTCGACCTGCTGGTCACACTCTCCTCGGGGAAGAACACGCCCAAGGCCATCGAATCCATTTCCCGGCACATTCTGGAGTTTCCGGAAATCGATCAGACACTCGCGCACGGCGAGAACAAGGTGAGCTTCCTCCTCAAGAACGGCCTGCAAGTGGACGTGCGCATCCTGGAGAAGGAAAGTTTTGGCGCCGCCTTGCTCTATTTCACGGGATCGAAGGAGCACAACGTCACGCTGCGCGGCCGCGCGAACGACATGGGCTACACGCTGAACGAATACGCGCTTGCGACGCTGAAGGGCGAGCGGCCCGTGGCTCGCGCGACCGAGGAAGAGATATACGCCAAGCTGGGGCTCGATTACATTCCGCCCGAACTGCGCGAAAATACGGGCGAGATCGACGCCGCCGCCAAGCACGAGTTGCCCGATCTCGTCGAGCTATCGGACATGCGCGGCGATTTGCAAATGCACACGACGGCGAGCGATGGCCGGAACTCGATCGAAGAGATGGCGCTCGCCGCGAAAGAACTCGGCTACGAATATATCGCGCTGACCGACCACAGCAAGGCGGTAACCGTCGCGAACGGCCTGGACGAAAAACGGACGCTTGAGCAAATCAAAAAAATCCACGCCGCCAACGCGAAACATCTGGGAATTCGTGTCCTCGCGAGCAGCGAAGTCGACGTTTTGAAAAGCGGAAAACTGGATCTGGATGACGAAGTGCTCGCGCAGCTTGACATCGTGCTCGTGTCCATACACTCCTATATGACGATGGCGCGCGCCGAGATGACCGAGCGAATTCTCGCAGCCATCGAAAACCCTTACACGCAGATCGTCGGGCATCCCACGGGCCGCCTCGTGCTTCGCCGGGAAGCCTACGCGTATGACATGGAACGCATCCTGGACGCGGCGCGCGAGCACGGCGTGGTGATGGAGTGCAACGCCTCTCCCGAGCGCCTCGATCTGAAGGACACGCATCTGCGCATGGCAAAAGAGCGCGGCGTGCAAATTTCGATCTCGACCGACGCGCATACGACGCGCGGCCTTCTCGCCATGCGCTATGGAGTGCAAATGGCACGGCGCGGCTGGATTGAAAAGAAGGACGTTATCAACGCGCATAGCCTCGAAAAACTGCTCGCCGCGCTCAGGCCAAAACCCGGCGCCGCCACGCACGAAAAGCACCGCGCGGCCTCGGCCTCGGCGCGAAGATCATCCAAGCCGCGTGGAACCAACTGATCCGTCCTAGTTTCTGGCCGAGTTTCCGCGTTGCAAATATCCGCGCATTCGCGCATGATAATCGTTCGCTGGCAAGTGCCGCGTAAATCGTGCCGGGTGAAATGAAGTCGCACGCTGCTTCAGAGTTCCACACAATTTGAATACGACAGGAGAAATCAGAATGCGCAGGTCCGCAGGCATTGCCTTGCCGAAGGGAAAACTTGGAGTCCTCACCGTCGGCATGGGTGCGGTCGCCACAACATTCATGGCCGGAGTCGATCTGATCCGGAGAAAAAAATCGATACCCGTCGGATCCCTGACACAAATGGGAACCATTCGTCTCGGAAAACGGACGGAGGGGCGCACCCCGGCGATCAAGGATTTCGTGCCGATCGAAAAGCTCGAAAACATCGTCTTTGGCGGATGGGACATTTTCCCGGACACCGCGTACGAAGCCGCCAAGAATGCCGCGGTTCTCAGCACCGAACACCTGGCCGAAGTGAAAAAGTTTTTGAGCAAGATTCGCCCGATGAAGGCCGCGTTCGACCAAAATTACGTGAAGAAACTCTCCGGCACGCATGTGAAGAAGGCGCGCAACAAGTACGAACTGGCGCTGCAAATCCGCGAAGACATTAAAGCCTTCCAAAAGAAGAACAAAGTCTCCCGAACCGTCGTGATCTGGTGCGGCTCCACGGAAATTTTTCTGAAGCCTCATGCCGTGCATGAGACGCCCGACAAATTCGTGGCTGCGATGAAGGAAAATCACCCGTCGATCGCGCCCTCCATGCTGTACGCGTGGGCCGCGATTACGAGCGGCGTGCCATTTGCGAACGGCGCTCCCAATCTGACGGTCGATATCCCCGCGATTGTCGCGCTCGCCAAGCAGCATGGCGTGCCCATCTGCGGCAAGGATTTCAAGACCGGCCAAACATTTCTCAAGACGATTCTCGCGCCAGGCTTCAAAGCGCGTCTCCTCGGAATGAACGGCTGGTTCTCGACCAATATTCTTGGAAATCGCGACGGCGAAGTGCTGGACGATC
>PLUM01000101.1 GCA_003165465.1 Acidobacteriota bacterium | reverse complement strand
ACAGGCTGCGGAAAAAGTCGCTGGCTGGCAACCGGAGCGAGGTTTGCACATCTAAGACGACATGCGCGGACCCGACGAAAAGCAAGGCGAAGTGTTTAGCTACATTCCATTGGAAGATCGAATTGCCCGCGATCATCCACTTCGGCGAATTCGGCCCATGGTGGATCGCGGGCTGAGCGAGATGTGGACGCATTTTGAGGCGTTGTACGCGCGGCGAGGGCGGCCGTCGATCGCGCCGGAGCGGTTGCTGCGGGCGCTGTTGTTGCAGGCGCTGTATTCGATCCGCAGCGAGCGGCAACTGATAGAGCAGTTGAAATACAATTTTTTGTACCGGTGGTTTGTGGGATTGAATTCGAGCGATGAAGTGTGGGACGTGACGGTGTTCACGAAGAATCGGGAACGGCTGATGGCGGGGGAAGTATCGCAACGGTTGCTGGAGGCGGTGATACGTCAGGCCGGGGAACACGATCTGCTGAGCGAGGACTATTTCACGGTGGATGGGACGCTGATCCAGGCGTGGGCCAGCCGGAAGAGTTTCGTGCCGAAGGAGAAACCGCCGGAGAAAGGGAGCGGATCGGGAGGGAAGAAGTTGCTGCGGGACACGCATGAATCGAAGAGCGATCCGGAGGCGCGGTTGTTCAAGAAAAGCGCGGCGGGGGAAGCGCGGCCGAGCTATCTGGGACATGTGCTGATGGAGAACCGCAGCGGACTGGTACTGGCGGCGCTGGCCACGCAAAGCAGCACGTCGGCCGAACGAGAAGCGGCGCTGGCGATGCTGGACCAGATGGGCCGGAGTCCGGGCCGGGTGAACGAGCAAACGCGGGCGATCACGCTGGGAGCCGACAAGCTGTATCAGGAAAAAGAATTCATTGCGGGGTTGCGGCAACGCAAGGTGGTGCCGCATGTGGCCGAGTACGAACCGAATCCGCACTGGCCGAACTGGCTGACGGAATCGGAGCGGCAGGATCCAGGCTATGCGATCAGCCAGCGGAAACGGAAGTTGATCGAGAAGGTGTTTGGCTGGGCGAAGCTGGACAGCATTCTGCGGCAGGTGAAGGTGCGGGGAGTGAAGAAGGTGAATTGGTTGTTCCAGTTGTTGGCCACGGCCATCAATCTGGTGCGTCTGGCGAAACTGATTCCAGCGGTGTAGGTCGAGGGAGTAGTGTCTGCGGAGAGGCGCAACAACCGCGGAAAGAAGAGCAAAACAGCTGGAAAACAGCGGCTGAACTCAAAAAAACAGCACTTCGGAGGGTCAACACCGTAGGTTAGTGATTTTTTCCGCAGCCTCTTCAGCCGTGCCATAAAAGTTGTGGGGGCAGTGCGGCTTTAGCAGCCGAAGTGACGCAATCGATCTTTCGCACTGTTTTCTAATGCACCCGATAGCCGTTCGCGGGTTGACAGGATTGCTTTTGGCTTGAATAATCTTTTTATGCCTCGTCCAGAAGCCGCGCACCGCGTGAAAAGTTATTCGGCGGCGACCGGTTACGTGTACCAATACTATTTTTATGAAGTCGAGAAATCCAAGCGCGGCGAGTTCGCCGGGACCGAGTATGTGTACATGACGTCCGTCGACCGGAAGCATGTTTTTCCCGTGCGAATTTTCATTGTGAAAGACGCCCTGGAAAAATGGTCCGCGCGCACTGGCCGAGCATTCACTGGGACCGAGGAATACGCCGTCGCCAAGATGCGGCTGTTTCAGGCCTTCGACGAAGTGGAAGAGTTATCGGCAAAAACGCCCGATTTTATGGTCGATGAATCAAACCTCGACGCGCTCCTCGGGCAATTGGATCTTTGAGTCTGCCTGCGGAACAGGAACCATGTTTCCATCGTGGCGGGATCGTGCGGGCGCAAAGGCCCCGGGTCTGAAGACCCGGGCTACAACACTGGCGCGAGCAACGGAGGTTTGCTGCAGCCCGCTTCTTCAGAGGCGGGGTTCCTTGCGAGGTTGCACAAGAGAATCCTAGCAGAGACACATTCCATGTCAATGAATGTTCGCTAAAAATGTCCCGGCATTTCCTTAAATCGCAGGATTTCTTTTCGAATAGATATCGCTCTAAAACGTTATTTCCGAAACGCGTCCGCCAGCGCTTCGGCGAGGTCCGTCCGCAGAAAGTGATATCCGGCATCCGCCAGCCTCGAGGGCATGACGTTTTGGCTGGCGAGAAGCAAAGCGTCCGCCATTTCTCCGAGCGCCAGGCGGAGCGCGAACGCGGGAGCGGGAAAGATTGCCGGCCGGTGCAGCGTCCTGGCAAGCACGCGCGTGAATTCGGCGTTGCGGACGGGATTTGGAGTCACCGCATTGACGGGCCCGGTAAGCTGCGGCGTTGCGAGCGCGAATTGAACGATATGGACCACTTCGGGCAGAGTCAGCCAGGACATCCATTGAAGGCCATTGCCAAGCCGCCCGCCCGCGCCCAGTTTGAAGGGCAGCGCCATTCGCGGCAGCGCCCCGCCGTGCGCCGCGAGGATAATTCCAAACCGCAGGCTTACCACGCGCGCGCCAAAGTCGGCTCCGCGCGCCGCTTCCGCCTCCCATTCGCGGCACAGCCCGGCAAGAAAATCGTTTCCCGGGGCGCTTGTCTCGGTGAGCGCTTCATCGCCGCGATCGCCATAAAAACCGATGGCCGACGCCGCGACGATCACGCGCGGCGGCCGCTGCAATTTTGCAAGCGCGCCGATCAGGTGCCGCGTCGCGTCGATCCGGCTCGTGCGCAGCAGATCCTTGCGCGCGGCGTTCCAACGCCCGTCCGCGATGGACGCTCCCGCGAGGTGCAGAAGCGCATCCGCGCCCTCGGCCGCAGCCGCGTCGAATTGATTTCCAGCGGGATCCCACGCGACGATTTGCGCGCGGTCTCCGGCGGCGTTTCTCCGCGCAGTGCCAGGACGCACGAGTCGCGCGACCGCATGGCCTTCGCCCGCGAGCGCCCCGATCAGCGCCGTTCCCAGAAATCCCGTTGAGCCCGAAATCAGAATGCGCATTGGAAAGCTCTCCCCGCTCCTATGCATACGCTACGGCGTAGTCGCCGGTAAGGTCAACTGAATTCCGATTTAGTAGCGCGGGCTTCAGCCTGCGGGGTTTTGATTTGTGGCAAGGGAAAGTCAAAAAAACACAGGCTGAAGCCTGTGCTACTTAAAAGCGCTCGCTTCGCTTATTTAATACAGATAGTGGAATCGGCCATGCGTCGATTGCGAGCTTCTTGTTTGAAATGAGAGTCGGAAAAGCGTTGCGGCAAATGGATTGTGCGTGGGGCGGAAGGAGTGTACGATCTGCGAATCGGATTTCCTGATTTGAAATAGCGGAAGAATGTTCGGATGAATACACCGATTATCGAGGAGCAATTGCCCATGTCCATCGCAACGGTATTGCCTGAGACTCGCACGCGTGGTCGCCGCACCAACAGGATGACACTCCGTGCCAAAATGTTCGCCGCCTGTTTCGCGCTGCTGCTCGCGTGGGGCGCGTCGCCCGCTCTGGCGCAGGACAAGCCCGACCCGAAATCCGAGATTGGCGGCATAAAATCGAAATTCGTGGATGTGAACGGCGTGAAGGCGCGCTACTACGAAGCGGGGCAGGGTGAGACGATGGTGATGGTGCATGGCGGGTTTACCGCCGGATCGTCCACGGCCAACGTTTTTTCGCGAAATATTCCCGGCCTCGCAAAACATTTTCACATTTACGCCGTCGACCGCCTCGCCAGCGGCATGTCCGGCAATCCCACGAGCGACAAGCAGTACAGCTATCAGGGCGATGTCGATTTCGTTTACAGTTTTATTCAAACGCTCAAGCTAGGAAAAGTTCATCTGGTGGGCCACTCCGCGGGCGGCGCGATCGTTCTGTACCTCGCCATCGAGCATCCGGATATCGCGCGCACGCTGACGATCCTGGCCGTGGGGCCGGAAAATCCTCCCCAGCCGCAGACGAAACTCGTGAACATGCTGAAAAAATGCCCCGATCAATCGCAGTACGCGGGGCTGAAGTGCCGCGTCTACGAGTTGGCCTGGCTGCCAACCACTTTTGACGACGAGTACTGGAAGGCCGACGAATACATGGCCGGCCTGCCGAAGTCGAAGGAGGCGCGCGACAAACTCCGCTCCGGCGCGGGCGAATCGCAGCCTGCCGCCGGGGCGTACCGCGACACGATGCTCGACCGCATCCGGACGGAAGGCATGTTGCAGATGCCGTTGCTGATGGTCGCGGGCAAGAACGACGTGCTCGACTGGGGAGAGGCCGACGCGACCGCCCAACTGAAGGGCGAGATGGCGCTGTTCGACATCATCGCCGCGAAAAACACCAAGGCGCAATTCTTCGTCTTCAACAATGCCGGCCACTTCATGTACCGCGAGCATCCGGAGGAGTTCAACGCGCTGCTCACCACATGGATCGATTACTGGAAAAATAATCCGCCGCAGCCTCCGGCGGGCGATTTTCAACTGCCGTAAGTTTGTCCTGTAGTGGGTGTTTCCGCGGGTGCCCCATCCTTCGCGTTTTGTGCGAAGGGTGGGGTCTTGCTCCCTGCTTCCCGGTTTCTGCGTCGATTCTCCGGCACGGACCCACCCTTCGCACAAAACGCGAAGGATGGGGCACCCGGCTCTTTCGGAGTTGAGTTGCCATACAGGCTCTGAAGCCTGAGTTCATTTGGTTTTCGCTCGCCACAAATCAAAACCACACAGGCAAGAGTGCCCGTGCTACCAGTGGAACTTTCCCGTGCGCGCAGATAGAATGGCCACAATCGTCCCATTCACGAATCTGGAGGAGAGTGGTGAGAAAAAAGCTTGCGGCCATTTCCCTTGTCATTGTTGCTTTCGTGGCGTTTTCCGTTCCTCTATTCGCGCATCACGGGACGTCGGTGTACGACCTGACTAAGACGGTCACGGTGAAGGGAACAGTGACAGACTACGTTTGGGCCAACCCCCATGTTTACGTGAAGGTTGACGCCAAGGACGAAGGCGGCAATATCGTGCATTGGGACCTGGAAGCGCAGAATCCGCTGTCCGAGAGAAACGTGGGCTGGAGCAAGAATACATTCAAGCCCGGGGATGAAGTCGAAATTGACGCGAAGCCGGCCAAGAACGGCAGGCCGGTCGGAAGCATCGGTTACACCACCCGCATTATTATTAATGGAAAACAATTCAAGCCGTGAGACATCGCCCGGGCGAGGGGCATGGCCAGAACGGCCAGCGTCGCGAACATATGCCGGGCGGATGTGTGTTTCGCATGCTTTCGCCGTAGGCGGATTCATACGGACGGAAACGAAGAATAGGCAGGAGGGATTTTGGAAATGTCCAAGCGTGTGGCGTTCTCAATGGTTGCCCTGATTGCAGGATTGATCTTATCTCGCAATCTGCATGCTCAAACCGCAACGCCCCAGGCGGCGGGCGATGAGGCGCGGCAGGAGAAATGGAATAATGTTCCGCCGCCAAAATCCGCATATGCCGAGAAAAAATCAGGTCCGGCCCCGCGCCGCGACATTTCCGGAATCTGGGATGCAACGGCCGCGGATGGCGGACGCCAAGTCAGTGGCGCGCTGGAACACCCGGCACTCAAGCCGCTGGCAAAGGGCGTCGAAGCCGGGCGACCCGACCAGACGGGAGAGGGTTCGCAGGGAGAGCAGAACGACGAGACGGGCATCATGCATCCGTTGTCCTACACGCCTCTGGGGCTGGCGGCGCTCCAGGCCAATAAGCCTTCGGGGCCGGGAGTGAGGCAAGTTGCCTCCGCGCTGGCAAACGATCCGGCGGACCATTGCGAACCGATCGGTTTTCCGTACATGGAGCTTTGGGAATTGAGGACGCTCAACTTCGTTCAGACCTCGAATCAGGTGATTCTCCTCAGTCCGTTTTACGGCAACTATCGCGTCATCTGGACGGACGGTCGGGAATTTCCCAAGGATCCCGATCCGCGCTGGAATGGATATTCCGTTGGCAAATGGGAGGACGATTATACGTTTGTGGTTGAAACGGTTGGGCTGAATCCGAAAAGCTGGCTCGATCATGCGGGCCGTCCGCATAGCGAGGATTTGCGGGTGGTGGAACGGTTTCACCGCGTGGATCATGACACCATGGAACTCACGATGACCATTAACGATCCGAAGATGTACACGGATCCCTGGCTGGCCCTCAATAAGTTTCCGCTCCATCTGCAACGCCCCGATTTCGATATCCCGGAGTTGCTCTGCTCGCCATCGGAGATGGCGGCGTATAACAAGGATATTGGGGATGTCGTCGTGCCCGCATCCGAAAACAAGAAGTAGATGCGGATGTAGTAGCACAGGCTTCAGCCTGTGTTCTTTTGACTTTGGTCTGCCGCAAATCAAAACTACACAGGCTGAAGCCTGTGCCACTGTACCCCACAGTGGAACTTTCCCGCGCGCGCGGATAGAATACGCGCATGCGTGTGCGTGTATTGTTCTTCGGGCGATTAAAAGACATTGTGGGCATGGCGGAGGAGCAGGCGGAAATCTCCGAGGGCGCGCGCGTCGAGGATTTGTTCGAGCGCTACGGGCGCAGCTTTCCGGAGTTAGCAAAATTCCGCGCTTCGGTCGCCGCGTCCGTGAACCAGGAATTCGCGGAGTGGCGCGCGCCGCTCGCTTCGGGCGATGAGGTCGCGTTTCTTCCTCCCGTCAGCGGTGGCGCGACTCCCGCGGCCGAGGAAAATCTGTGCGTCCTGGTGCGAACGCCGATCGTGACTTCGGAAGCGATGGAGCGGCTCAAGGCTCCGTCCGACGGCGCCGTCGTCGTGTTCGAGGGAATCGTGCGCAATCATTCCGCCGGCCGCTCCACGCAGTATCTCGAATACGAGGCGTACGAGGCGATGGCGCTGGCCAAAATGCGCGAAATCGGCGCGGAAATGCTCGGGAAATTTTCGATCCGGCGCTACGCCATGATTCACCGGCTGGGCCGACTGGAAATCGGAGAGACCGCCGTGCTGGTTGTCGTGTGCTCGGCGCATCGCGGCGCGGCCTTTGACGCCTGCCGCTTCGCGATCGACACCCTCAAGCGCAACGTGCCCATCTGGAAGAAGGAGTTCTTTCGCGACGGCGCCGTCTGGGCCGAAGGAGAAATTCCTTCCGCCTGAGCAATCCTTTTTGCGCGCGCAGGAATCTCACTTCCGTGCCGACACCCTCGCCCCTCAGCGCGCCCCAAAATAAATTTACAGCCAGCATGGCTGTTTGCCGTGCCAACGTTCTCCGTCCCGCGATGGCTCTGGGAGCCTGCGCGGCGCTTTTGGCGTGCGCGGTGGCCTGGAAGCCGGTCGCGGCGCGCGAGGGAAACGACCAGGACCAGCGCGGACGCATTCGCTCGGAGGTTACGCTTGTCAGCATTCTGGCCAGCGTGCTGGACAAGGATGGCCGCCCTGCGCTTGGCCTTACGGCGGATCAGTTTGATGTCTACGAAGAGGGCGTCAAACAAAAGATTGAAGCGTTCGAGCCGGAAACGCAGCAGCCGCTGGACCTGGCGCTGATGATCGATTCGAGCCTGAGCGAAATCAAGGAACTCGAGTTCGAGGAAGAGGCGGCTTCGCGGTTTATTCAGAAACTCGTGCGCCCCGCCGACCGCCTGGCCGTATACGGATTCGCCGACGCCGTGACCCAGCTCGCGCCGTTTTCCTCGAACCTGCCGTCGCTGCAAGCGGGGCTGCGGCGCATTACTCCGGGCGACGGCACGGCGCTGTATGACGCGGTTTTTCTCGGCTCGCAGGCACTGGCGAAAAATCCAGCGGGGCGGCGGCGTGTCATCGTCCTCGTGACGGACGCGGGCGAGACTACCAGCCGCGCGGACTTCGAGACGGCCCGGCGCGCCGCTCTGCGGGCCGATGCGCTGCTGTACACGATTGTCGTGCGCGCCGTCAAGACAGAGGGTGGACGCAACACGGCCGGCGAGCACGCGCTTGAAACCATCGCGGATTCGACCGGCGGCGCAACCTATTTTCCGGACACCATCGGCCAGCTTGGCGAAATGTTCGATCGCATCGACCGGGAACTCCGCACGCAGTACCGCGTCGGATACTACCCCGATCCGCGCCCGCCTGCGGGCACGTTTCGCAAGCTCGAAGTGCGCGCGAAGTGCGAATGCAAGGTGCGAAGCCGCAGCGCGTATTTTTCGGGCGGGCGTCTGGAGTGAGAAGTAGCACAGGCTTCAGCCTGTGTTCTTTTGACTTTAGCGCGCACGAAATTCAAACTCACACCGGCTGAAGCCTGTGCCACTAAAACCCTTCCTGTATTGTCAATACGCAGCGCTCCGCGCCATAATAATTGCCATGAACGCAACCACCGAATTCGCCAAACTGCCAACGCAGGAATTTGAAAAAAATCTCGACCGCCTGGCCGAAGTTGCCGTCCACTCCGGACTGGGACTCGCGCCCGGGCAAGAGTTGGTGATGACTGCCACGCTCGATGCGATTCCGCTCGTGCGGCGCATCACGGAGCATGCCTACAAAGCGGGTGCGTCGCTGGTCACCACGTTATTTACCGACGAGCAGTCTTCGCTGCTTCGATTTCGCAACGGCTCGGATTCCAGCTTCGACACGGCCGCAGCATGGCTTTACGAAGGCATGGCCCAGGCATTCCGGAGCGGCGCGGCGCGGCTGGCAATTTCCGGCGGCAATCCCGCACTGCTCTCGCAAGAGAATCCGGAAAAGGTGAGTCGCGCGAATCGCGCAGTCTCGAAAGCCTACCGCCCGGCGCTGGAACTGATTACGCGCCACGAGATCAACTGGACCATCGTGGCGTGCGCCACGCCCGCATGGGCCGCGGCCATGTTTCCGAATCTGCCGCAGGACGAGGCGCTGGCGCGGCTTTGGGCTGCCATCTTCGCCGCGTCGCGCGCGGACCTGCCCGATCCGGTGGCCGCATGGAAAGCGCACGACGCAAGCCTGCACGCCCGCGCCAAGCAGATGAATGAGAATCGCTTTTCGGCGCTGCACTTTCGCGGACCCGGGACGGACCTGCGGGTGGGGCTTGCGGACGATCATCTCTGGCTGGGCGGAGGCACGACAGCGGGGAATGGCCGCTATTGCATTCCCAATATGCCGACGGAGGAAATTTTCACGACGCCGCACAAGGATCGCGTGGAAGGCCGCGTCACCAGCACCAAGCCGCTATCGCATCAGGGCACGATGATCGAGGAGATTTGCGTGCGGTTCGAGGCTGGGCGCGTGGTGGAGGCAAAAGCCGCGCGCGGCAATCAGGTGTTGCAGCGGATGATCGAGACGGACGAAGGAGCGCGGCGGCTCGGCGAAGTGGCCCTCGTGCCGCACTCGTCGCCGATCGCGGCCAGCGGATTGCTCTTCATGAACACTCTGTTCGACGAGAATGCCGCCTCCCACATTGCTCTCGGGCAGGCCTACAGCACATGCCTGAAGAATGGCGACAGCCTCACTCCCGAACAACTTGCGTCGCGCGGAGCAAACGACAGCCTGATTCACGTCGACTGGATGATCGGATCGAACCGCATGGACGTGGACGGTATCCGTGCATCAGGCGATTCGCGTCCCGTGATGCGCGCCGGAGAGTGGGTTTAGCGCGCATTTCTCACCACAATCCCAATCAGCGGAACGTGAAAACATCGAGTCGAAACAAAATGCAAGTATTTAGTAGCGCCGGCGCTACTGAAAAGCATGCGATCCGCGATCGCGTCTTATTGTTGCTTCAGAATCCAATCCATTGTTTTGGACGCCAGCCGGTCGAGGGCCACGACCGACATTTCCAGATGCTCTTCCCGCGTGTCTTCGATCTTGTTGTGGCTGATGCCGTTCAGCGATTGCACGAACATCATGACCGTGGGGATACCCGCGCGAGACACTTCGGCCGCATCGTGCAGCGGGCCTGAGGGCATGCGATGCGCGGCGCCAGACGTTTCGCGCACGGCCTGTTCGCACAGGTCCAGCAAGTGCGGATGAAACGGCACGGGTTCGATATTCCACAGGCGAGACCAGTCCACCGTGCAATGTTCCTCGGCCGCGAATCTGCGGCTGGCTTCCTGAGCTTCACGGTACATTTGGGCCAGGACGCCGGCGTCCAGATCGCGCTGGTCCAGCGTGACTTCGCAAAGGCCCACGACCGCGGTGACGATGCCCGGAAATGTTTTTACGCTGCCCATGGTGCAAACGGCGTCTTCGTGTTTTTTTGCGATGGGACGGATTTCCAGCGCCAGCTTTGCGGCCGCGGCGAGCGCGTCGTGCCGCGCGTTCATGGGCGTCGAACCCGAGTGCGCTTCCTTCCCGTGGAACGTGATGATGTGTCGCTCCACGCCCTTCGTACCCAGAACAACGCCAAGCGGCAGGCCCATGCGTTCGAGCACGGGGCCCTGTTCGATGTGCAGTTCGAGATAGGCCGCGGCGTTCCGTTGTTCTTTCCGTGCGTCCGGAAATTTGTCGATTTCCACGCCGCAGCGGCGCAATGCGTCTTCGAGTTTCACGCCGTCGCGGTCGGTGCGCGCGCGGTCCGCTTCAATCGAATGGGTGCCGGCAAAGGCCGAGGAGCCCAGCAGGCTGCGGCCAAAACGTGCGCCTTCTTCATCGGCCCAATCCACGAGACGCACGGTGACCGGAGGGCGTCCCTGGAACTCCGTGGAAATTCGGCGCATCACTTCGAGCCCCGCGAGCACGTTCAGCGCGCCATCCAGCCAGCCGCCATTGGGCACCGAATCGAGATGCCCGCCAATCAGCAATGATTTTTCGGACGCGCCGCGCAGCGTCGCCCAGTTATTTCCCGCCGCGTCGTAGTGATGTTCCACGGGAAGGTCTTTCAGTTTGGATGCGAACCACTCGTGGGCTTTCAGCCACGTGTCGGTCCATGCCACGCGCTGCGCGCCGTTATCGTCGCTGGTCAGCGCGCGAAGTTCCTTCAGTTCGGCAACCGTGCGTTTAGGATTCAGGCTCATAAAGTCTCGCTTAGAAGTGAGTCGGCTCGCGCTTCAGCATTTTTCCGCGGCCCCGCTCGCCGACGAATTGTCCGTCGCGCACCTGGACTTTGCCGCGCACGGTAACGACCGAAGGGCGGCCTTCGACGGGCATCCCTTCGAACCCGCTGTAATCGTTGTTCACGTGATGCGTTTTCGCGGAGATCGTGCCACGGTAGTTCGTGTCGTAGACCACGATGTCGGCATCGCTGCCCACGGCGATTGCGCCCTTGCGCGGGAATAGCCCAAAGAGTTTCGCGGCGCGCGTGCTGGCCGAGTCGACGAAGCGGTCCAGGTCCAGGCGTCCGCCTTTCACACCCATCGTGTACAGCAGATTGACGCGGTCCTCAATGCCCGGAATGCCATTGGGAATGTTGACGAAGGAATCCTTGCCAAGAAGTTTCTGTTCGGCGTCAAACGGGCAATGGTCCGTTCCCACCGTATCGATGGAGCCTTGCTCGAGCGCGGTCCAAAGGGCGGCCTGATTGTGTTTCGCACGTAGCGGCGGAGACATGACGTGCTTCATGCCTTCGACGCCGGGCCTCTCGGCATACGATTTGTCGAGCAGGAAGTGCGGCAGCACGGACTCCACATGCATCCGGACGCCGCGCGATTTCGCGGCCCCCGCGGCTTGCAGCGCTTTCTCGCACGACAGGTGGACCACGTAGCCGGTCGCTCCCGTGTTTTCGAGAAACGTCGCGAAGCGGCCCGTGCCTTCGGCCTCGACCGATTCCGGGCGGCTTGGTTCATGCCATTCGGGACCGATTTTTCCTTCGGCGAGCAGTTTTTGCTGCAAGCGCGCGACGAGTTCCGCGTTCTCGCAGTGCGCGGTGACGATCACGCCGAGGCGTTTTGCCAGTTCGAGCGTCTGGTACATTTCTCCATCGTCCACGCCAAAGAAATTCTTGTAAGCGAGGAAGATTTTGAACGATGCGGTGCCGTCGGCGACGATCTTGCGCAGTTGCGATTCCGTTTCTGCGACGAACTTGGTCACGGACATGTGGAAAGCGTAGTCGCACGCGCTGTGGCCTTCGGCTTTCGATTTCCACAGTTGGTAGCCTTCGAGCGCATCGTCGTTGCGGCTGGGGCAGCACATTTCAATATACGTTGTCGTGCCGCCGACGAGCGCCGCAATGCTGCCGGTTTCATGAGTGTCCTTGGCAAACGTGGCCATGAAGGGAAGGTAGATGTGCACGTGAGGATCGATGAAGCCCGGAAAAACGAGTTTGTCCGCGGCGTCGATAATTTCCGCGTGCGGCGGGGCCTGGAGATTCGGGCCCATGCGGGTGATGGTTTCGTTCTCGACATAGATGTCGGTCTGGACGCGCGATCCCACATTCACAACGTCGCCGTTTCGAATCAGCAAGGCCATGTTTCACTCCCGCAACGTGTTCCGCAGCCTGTCAGGGAATATGGATTCCCATCTTGTCGCGATATTTCTGCATCGTCTCCCAGTTTTCCGTCACTTCGCGTTGTGACTCGGAGAGTTGTTTCCAGGTGACGGACGGCCGTCCGGACGGCTCTTCCATCATGTGAATGCAATCTTCCACCGGACATACGTTATAGCAGAGGCGGCAGCCCACACAGTCCTCTTCACGCACGTGAACGCTGGGACGCGAACTCACCGCCTCTTCCTTGCCGCTCGCGCGAATGTCATAGGATTGCGGCTGGACGACGCTGCCATCCCTGGCCACGAGGTCGATACACTGGTGGGCCGTGTCGTTGCAGGCGACGTAGCAGAGGTCGCAGCGAATGCATTTCTGCTGGTCGATGCGCGCAACGGCGCGAAATGACAGGTCTAAATTATTGAAGTCGGAAACGCGGTGCAGGCTGCGCCCCGTCACATCGGAAACTTTGGCGAAGCCTTTGTCGTCCATCCAGTTTGACAAGCCGTCGCACAGGTCTTCCACAATGCGGAAACCGTAGTGCATCACCGCCGTGCAGACCTGTACGCTGGAAGCGCCCAGCAGTAAAAATTCGGCCGCGTCGCGCCACGTGCCCACGCCTCCCATGCCGGAGATCGGCAGCTTCGCGCCGCCCACCACGGAATCCCTACCCAATTCCGACAACATATTCAGCGCGATGGGTTTTACGGCGGGACCGGCATAGCCGCCATGGCCGCCCTTGCCGCCGATGTTGGGCGAGATTTCGAGCGTATCGAGATCGACGCCGATGATGGAATTCACAGTATTGATCAGCGACAGCGCGTTCGCGCCGGCCGCCACGGCGGCGCGCGCGGGCATCACGATGTTCGCGACATTGGGCGTCAGCTTCACGATCACCGGAAGCTTGGCCACTTCCATGACCCATCGCGTAATCTGTTCGCAATACTCCGGCACTTGCCCGACGGCGCTGCCCATGCCGCGTTCGCTCATGCCGTGCGGACAGCCGTAATTCAATTCGATCCCGTCGGCGCCCGTATCCTGAATGCGGCGAATGATGTCGTGCCAGGCTTCCGGCATGGACTCGACCATCGCCGAGACGACGACGGCGCGGTCGGGCCAGGCGCGTTTGACTTCCGCGATTTCGCGAAGATTGACTTCCAAGGGACGGTCGGAGATCAGCTCGACGTTATTGATGGCCAGCATTTTCTGGCTGCCGGAGTGCCATGCGCCGTAACGATTGGAAACGTTCAGGCACGGCGCGCCGATGGTTTTCCACACCGCGCCGCCCCAGCCCGCCTCGAACGCGCGGTGTATCTGCATGCCGGAATTCGTCGGAGGCGCGGAAGCCAGCCAAAACGGATTCGGCGAGCGAATCCCGGCAAAGTTGATGCTTAGATCAGCCATTAGACACCAGCCTTTCGTGAATCGAGCGCGCGGCCAGCTTGCCGTCCTGCACGGCCATCACGGTGGAGGCAGCGCCCCGCGCGCGGATGCAGTCTCCTCCGGCAAACACGCCCGTCGAACTGGTTTCAAAATTCGCGTTCACCTGGATAAATCCTTTTTCGGTTTTAAGTTTCAGCAGGGAAGCGAGAGACGGCTTGTGCTGTCCAATGGCGCGCACAATCTGGTCGGCGGAAAGAAAAAATTCCGATCCGGCGACGGGTTGCGGTGAAGGACGTCCGGAAGCGTCCGCCGTTCCCAAACTCATTCGCAGGCACTCCAGCGATTTCACCGATCCGTTTTCCGCATGGACGCGCACGGGCTGCGTCAGGAAACGGAAGTTCACGCCTTCCCGCTTCACGAAGTCGTACTCGTGGGCATAGGCCGTCATTTCGTTCTCCGTGCGGCGATAGACGATGGTGACTTGGCTCGCGCCCAGGCGCTTGGCGATGGTGGCGCAATCAATCGCCGTGTTGCCCGCGCCGATCACCAGGACGTTGCGGCCGATCGCGAGGTTGGCCGCGTCCAGCTTGCTTTGTTCGACATATTCGAGCCCGTCGAGGATGTGCTCCTCGCCGGGTATGCCCAGGGATGGCGTGGCGCCCAGCCCCACGCTGAGAAAAACGGCGTCAAAGTTTGCTTGCAGATCGGCCAGGGTGATTTCCGCGCCCAGTTTCTTGCCGGCCTCGATCTTCACGCCAAGTTTTTCGATCATGGCCGCTTCGGCCAAGGCCACTTCCATTGGTTCGCGCAGGCCGATGATGCCGTATGTGGAAAGGCCGCCGGCCAGAGTGCGTTTTTCGAACAGCGTCACGGCATGTCCAAGCTTCGCAAGTTCGCCCGCGCAAGACAGGCCCGCGGGCCCCGCGCCGATGATCGCCACTTTTTTGTCCGTGGCTTTTGCGGGCTGGAACAGGTTCAATCCCTTTCCGTAAGCGAAGTCCATGGCGTGGCGTTGCAGGCGGCCAATGGCAATGGGCTTGTGTTCCGAGGTGAGAACGCAGGCGCCTTCGCACAATTCCTGCACCGGGCATACGCGCGAGCACGTGGCGCCGAGCAGATTGGATTCGAGGATCGTGCGCGCCGAGCCGCGCAAATTTCCGGTGGCGATTTTCTTGATGAACTTTGGAATATCGATGTGCGTGGGACAAGCGTGAGTGCAGGGAGCGTCGAAACACATCAGGCACCGGGCCGCTTCCACGGCGGCTTCGTTGCGCGACAGCGGCGGCAAAAGTTCGTCGAGCGCATGTGCGCGAGATGTTTCTTGCGGATGATCCGTCAATCCATCCTCCTGATCGCCGATCCCAACACAAGATGCATCGCCCGGGATGAATTCGTGTTGGAAGCGAAAGCTGCTTTTTCCAATCGATTAATTCGTGGCCATTCCGGCCGGGCCGAGTTTCATTTCCAGTGGGAAAGTCTACATTATAGCCACCTTCGTGTCCCAGGTTGTGCGCGCCATGTTGCGCGCAATGGTGTGCGCGCAAACGCATACCGTGCGCGGGATTTGCTTCCATGCTACTTTTTCTTTTTCGGTGAGCCGCGGTGGCGCGTCTTGCCGGGTTTCCACTCATAATTGCTGAAATTCAGGATTCGCTTTTCGGCCAGCGAGAGGCCTTCCGATTCGAGCAGCTTTCGCTGAAGCATGGCGTGCGGCTCGCGGATGAGCAGCCTGCCTCCGGCGCCCACGACGCGATGCCACGGCACTCCTTCGCCGCTCGGGGACGCGGCCATGGCACGGCCGGCGGTGCGCGCTCCGCCCGGAAGGCGCAGAATTTTGGCTACCTGGCCATAGGTCATGACTCGGCCGCGCGGGATTTTTTTCACCAGGTTGTAGACGCGTTTCCAATTCATGGGAATGGACCGGATGCGGCTAACGGAGCTGCGCCATCCACGCAATGGCCGATGTGGGCTGCGGGCTGCCGCCGGAGGGTTCTTCGGTGACGGCGAGCGCGCTAATTTCATTTCGCGGAATATGGAAAGGCGCGACGAGGGCGATCTGGCCCGCGGCGTCCGGCCGAAAAATCGCGATGCTCAGCGGCTTGCCTGTTTTCGGCAGAAACCAAAGCTGCAGCGTGCGAGCCGGAGACAGGGACGGCATTTGATCGGCGGTGATGGCCACGCCCATGTGCGGATGCAGGTAGGCATAGACTGCCGGCATGTTCTTGTCTTTCGGCGCGAGTTTCAGGGGCAGGGAATCGGGCGAAAGCATGACGGACGCGACCATGTGGTTCAATTCCAGTCGATTTTGCAGGGATTGATTCTGCATGGTGGCGAGCTTCATTTGCTTGCGCAGTTGGGCCAGTTGATCGTTCTGATTGTTCATCTGGCGGACGGTATATCCGGTGATGAGCGCGAGCGCGGCAGCCGCGATCCAAGCCCACGCGGGGAACATCTCGTGCTTCGCGAGCGCTTTCCGCGCCTGGGCCACGCCGGACGTGCACTGCGGGCAGGCGCGCGCGATGTGCGCATCGAGTTCCGCGCGCTCTTCTCCCTCGAGCGCGCCGAGGGCGTATTTTTGGTACAGTGGAGCGAGTTGGTCGCAGTTCATTGGGATGATGTCCCGCCCGGAAAACGTATCCTGCGCGGCATCTTACTACGATTTGCGAACCGGAATGAATGACGATCCGCGCGGAAAAATCAGGCGTGCGCGATGTCGCCGACGCCCGCAACCCCGATCGACGCGAGATAGACGCGGGCGGCTTCGGCGGTCCGATACGCCTGCTCGACACATGCGCCGACGGATGGGCCGGACAAATAATTTCCGGCAAGAAACAGGCCCGGCATGGAGGCCGTGAGCGCTTCGAGCGATTGCACATTCCGGGAGTGGCCCAGATTGTACTGGGGCAACGCGCGCGCGTACCGGCGCAGGTTTGTCGCCACGGATTTTCCAGAGATGCCGAGGACGGGCGCGACTTCGGCGCAAATGGTTTCCGCGATTTTGTCTTCGGGCAACTCGCAGAATTGCGGGTCCGTGGCGCCGCCCGCAAAACTGGTGAAGCAAAACATGCCTTTCGGCGCGCGTCCGGCAAAGAGCGACGAGCTGAAGACCGTGCCGAGAACGCGCAGGCCTTCGCCGCGTGGAACCAGAAAACCAAATCCGTCGAGAGGCCGCTGAATCTGCTCGCGGCGATAGCATGCGGACACCACGGCGACCGGCGCGTATTCGAACCGCGAAAACAGCGGAGCAAATCGATCGGAAAGGCTTTCTAGGATTTGCGAGGCAACGTCCGTTGGCGTGGCCAGGATTACGGCGCTGGCCGCGAGCGTTTCGCGATGCTCGTGGCGCACAATATCGACCTCAAACCACGGCTTTCCGTTGGTCTTGCCGTGGCGCACACCGGCAACGCAGGTATCGAGCAGCAGCGAACCGCCCAGGCGCGCGGCGATGGCGCGCGGCAAGGTTTCCATGCCATCGCGAAACGAGCACAGCCCGGAGCGCGGCGCGCCCTTCGCGGGCCGCGATTTCATTGCGCCGCGCAGGACGCTGCCGTGCCGCGTTTCGAATTCGTGAATTTTAGGAAACGCGGCGCGCATGCTCAGCCGCTCCGGATCGCCCGCATACACGCCGGAAACGAACGGAGCAACGAGCCGGTCGAGCAACTCGGTCCCAAATTTGCGGCGCACGAACGCGGCGATGGACTCGTCGTCCTCCGGCGGATGCGTGCGTCGCAGGATTTCGGTGAAGAGCCGCCATTTTGTGCCGGCCGCGAACAGGGATGTGGTCAGAAGCGAAGGCGGGGTCAGGGGCGCTGGTACCAGCTGTCCGCGAACGAGGATGTAACGCGGCGCGCGTGGATTGGCGTGCAGAAGCTGTTCTTTCAGTCCCAGGGCGTCGATGAGCGCGAGCAGCGGTTCGGTGGAGAGAAAGCTTTGCGGGCCGAGTTCGAAGCGGAATCCGTCCCGCTCCTTCGTGGTGATGAAGCCGCCGGCACGGCTCCCGGCCTCCAACGCATACACCGGGATTCCGGCCTGCCGCAAATGATACGCGCAAGCCAGGCCGGAAATTCCTCCGCCAATCACGAGCACGGGATAAGCAGTCGACGACGGAGTGGACACAGAACCTCGGTCAGAGCGTTTTTGAAAAAAGAGGGCGGCTTTCGAGCTTCTGTTTTTCGAGATACGGGTCGAAGGCCATGGCGATATTTCGAATAAAGATGCGCCCCAGCAGCGTCGTGGTCATGACGCCGTTTTCGATTTCGAGCAGGCCGTCGGACACAAACGAGGCGAGGCGCTCGATCTCCGGCGCGAAGGCCTTGTCAAAATCGATCCCAAATTCGCTTTCGATTTCAGCCTTGTGGAGCACGCCGTGGCACAGGATGCGGTTGATGACGGTGCGGCGGAGCAAATCGTCCGCGGTGAGGCGGTAGCCGCGCATGGTGGCAATGCCCCGCCGCTCGATGCGCTCGCGATACGGAGCGACGTCCCGGTCGTTCTGCGCGTAGCACGCACCGGCGCTGCTGATCGCGCTCACGCCCATGCCGTAGAGATCCGCGCCGGCTTTCGTCGTGTAGCCCTGAAAATTGCGGTGCAGCGTGCGTTCGCGCTGGGCCACGGCCAGTTCGTCGGTGGGACGCGCGAAGTGGTCCATGCCGATGTACTGGTATCCCGCGCCGAAAAATCCCTCGAGGCCCGCGCGGAAAATGTGAAATTTTTCCATGCCTTCGGGAAGCCGCGTGGCGAGCGCGCCCTGCTGCTTGCGCAGCCACGGAACATGCGCGTAGCTGAACATCGCGATGCGATCCGGCGAAAGCCCGATCACCTGCTCGACCGAATGCGCAAAGCTCTGTGCGGTTTGCAGGGGCAGGCCGTAGATCATATCGACGTTGATGCTGTCAAAGCCGAGCTGGCGCGCGGTTTCGATCAGGTCGCGCGTCATTTCCAGCGGCTGAATGCGGTGAATCGCCGCCTGCACGTCGGGATGAAAATCCTGAATGCCCATGCTCAGGCGGTTGAAGCCGAGCCGCCGCAGCGTTTCCAGGTGCGCGTGCGTCGTGACGCGCGGATCGATCTCGATGCCGATTTCCGCGTCCGGCGCGAACGTGAAGCGCTCGGCCGTGTAGCAGAACAGGCCTTCCATTTGTTCCGGCGTCAAATACGTGGGTGTGCCGCCGCCCCAGTGAAACTGCACGACGGGCCGCTCGCGGGACACGAAGCGGCTGACGTGATCGATTTCGCGCTTGAGAATTTCGATGTATGGCGGCGCGACGCTGTGATCCTTGGTGATGACCACATTGCAGGCGCAGAACAGGCACAGGCTTTCGCAGAAGGGAAGGTGCATGTAGAGCGATACCGGAGTGCGCGCCGCGTTGGACGTGGCGTAAAACTGTTCGAGGTCGTCCGGCCCGAAATCATCCCGCCAGACGGGCGCCGTGGGATAACTCGTGTAGCGAGGGCCCGGGCGATTGTACTTTTCGAGAAATGCTTCGGAGATCTCGAAGCGTTTCCGGTTTAGCTGTAAATGGAGGCTTGAATCGCTCATTGTTTAAGAGGGCTGCACGCGCAGCCCGCACGCGCCAGATTTCTAGCGCGCCCCTTCCACTTGCGCTGTTCCGGCGACGGCGGCTGCCTGGCCCGCCTGCACGAATGCGCGCGCGTTTTCCACCGGAGTCTGCTGCAAAATACCATGGCCCAGGTTCAGGATGTGCCCAAGGCCGCCCGTGCTCTCGACAGCCGCGCGAGCCGCGCGGCGAACTTGTTCTTCCGGACCAAGGAGTACGCACGGATCGACGTTTCCTTGGAGCGCGATGCGTGGCCCGACCTGCTTGCGAACCGTCGCGAGGTCCACGCGCCAATCCACGCTCAATACATTCGCTCCCGATTTGGCGGCGGCGGTCAGCAAGTGGCTGGACGCCTTTGTGTAAAGGATCACGGGCGTATCGCCCGCGCCAATCTCTTCGATCAGAAGCTGCGTGGCGGGCAACGCGAATTCGCGGTATTGCTCAAGCGTTAGTTCACCCACCCAGGTGTCAAAAAGTTGCACGGCCGAAGCGCCCGCCGCGATTTGCGCGCGAAGATATATGGCCGTGGCGTGGGCGATACGTTCGAGCAAGTTGCGGAAAAGTTCCGGATCGGAGTACAGCATCGTTTTCGCGGCCGGAAAACCGTCTTTCCCGTGGCCTTCGATCATGTAACACGCTAGTGTCCACGGCGCGGCCGCAAAGCCCAGAACGGGCACATTCGGTCCCAGTTCCCGAACCAGGCCGCGAATGGCGTCCATCAGAAAACCCGTTTCGCGTTCCGGATCGAAGACGGAAAGTTTGCCGACTTGCGCCGTTGTTCGAAGGGGCTGCTCGATCTGCGGCCCTTTATCGGAGAGTTCGAAGGGCAGTCCCATTGCGCCTACCGGAATCAGGATGTCGGAGAAAACGATGACGGCGTCAACACCAAGGATGCGGCGCGGCTGGAGCGAAACTTCGATGGCCAGTTCCGGCGTCTTGCAGACTTCCAGGAAATTGTGCTTCTGGCGAATGGCGCGGTATTCCGGCAGGTAACGCCCGGCCTGGCGCATGATCCATACCGGCACGCGTTCGACCGGCTCGCACTTGCATGCGCGCAGGAAGAGCGACTTGTGGTTCACGGATTGGGACGATTGCATCATCGATATCAAGTCGCGATTTTATCATAACAAAATTCCGCGCTGGCTGCATGGCCGTATGGCGCACGTTTGCCCGATTCCGGAGAATGTGCCGTTATCGGTATCGAGAGCTGGGCGAATATGTTTACGATGCCGATTCGGTTCAGCCAATACTGCCCAATCTTTTTTTCCAGGTCGGTGTTTTGATGCTTTGCTCCGGAATTGGAGAGCCTGCCTGGTTGCGGAGGTGTGCGTGGAGTCTGCGGCGTGGGCACGGATGCAGGCGGGAATGGGCCAGAGCCAACCGGTGCGGTGGCAGGCTGCAACATTGTTCGGCCCAGGGGCGGAGCTTGTGGCGCTGGTTGTTCTATAGGGATCGGTCGCGGGGACGCTTCCCAAGCGGCTCCGCTTTTTCGTTCCAGGGCATAGACCCGCGCCGTCAGTGCCGCAACCTGCGATTTTAGATATTCCAGTTCATCTTGAGGGCTGGGCATGAGCGTACAGTAACTCATCCCTATTTCAGGAGCAATTAACGTGCGTCCAATCAATATACTCATACTCGGCCGCAATGGTTGCGGCGGAGCAATTCCCCGCATAGCAGTATCCATGCGACCAGAATAGAGGTCCATCCTTCGGGCCACATTCCTAGACGCGCACATGCAGGGAACCTCCCGACACGTTTCATTGCGTATTCGTGCTTTCGTGTTCGGGATTTGGCTATAATGTTTTGGTAAAAGGAATGTGCGGCGGGTTGAACGAAATCCATTCCGCGGAACTTTGCATACGATGACGAATCCGTACGTAATCGCGACGCTTGTTTTTTACACGGCCAGTCTTGCGCTGTATATCTGGAATTTGCGCGAGCCTTCGCGCGTGGCGGGAATTGGCGCGACCACGTGCCTGATTCTGGGACTGGGCTTTCATTACGCGGCGCTGCTGGCCCGCTCGCGAATGATTCATGCCGTGCCGTACGACGATCTTTTCGGTTCGCTCTCGCTCTTCGCATGGCTTCTGGCCGCCACGTATCTTTGTCTGGAAGCGATTCACTGGCGCCGCGCGGTTGGCCCCTTTGTGCTGCCAATCGTGCTGGGCGTATTTTTGCTTTCGCACCTGCCCGAGGCCCGGGTGATCAAGGCGCCGCCGGCGCAGGGGCCGCTCTTCGCATTTCACGTCACGCTGAACATTCTGGCGTATTCGGCGTTCACGATTTCCTTTGTGCTGAGCATTATTTTTCTGGTGCTGAACCGGCGTTTGCGCGGACACAATCTGGGCATCGTGGGCTGGCGGTTTCCGGCGCTCGATGTGCTGGACCGCATGACGCGCAGCAGCGTGCTGATCGGCTGCGTCTCGCTCGCCGCGGGCATGACGGCGGGAATGATCTGGGCGCATCGGCTCGAAGGGCGCTATTGGGATGGCGATCCCAAAGTGATCGTTACGGTCCTGATTCTGATTGTTTACGTCAGTTACATGTTTTTGTCGCGGACGGCGGCGTGGCGCGGGGCGCGCGCTTCGGCGTTCTGCATACTCAATTTCATGTTTGTAATTTTCAGCTACAGCATCGTGAATAGATATTTGTCGCATTTTCACAGATATTTCTGAACGGGTATGCGCGCGGGGAATCAGGGGAGCAGGGCGAGCGTCGCGTAAATGGAAATCGTTCTTATCGGAGTAAATCACCGCACGGCTTCGGTCGAGCTGCGCGAGCGCGTCGCGTTCACGCCGGAGCAGGCGCACGATGCCGCCGAACAGTTGCGCTCGCGCGGCATCCTCGAGGAAACGATGGTGCTCTCGACCTGCAACCGCAGCGAACTCTATGGCGTTCCGCGAGAAGACGTGGCGGATGGAGTCGGCGCGATGGAATCGTTCGTGGCGTCCTTCCACAAGCTTTCCCTTGCCGAATTGAATGGCTCGATGTATCGCCATCGGGACCGCCAGGCCGTGCAGCATTTGTTTCGCGTCGCGGCCGGCCTCGACTCGATGCTGCTCGGCGAAGCTGAAATTCTGGGCCAGTTGCGCGATGCTTACCAGGCCGCGCTCGACCGGGGCGAAACGGGTCCGGTGCTCAACCGCATGTTCCAGGCCGCGCTGGAATTGGGCAAGCGCGTTCGCAATGAAACGGAACTTGGCACGCGGCCCGTGTCCGTGGCCTTCGCGGGAGTCAAACTTGCCGAGCGCATTTTCGGCAAACTGAATAGCCATCGCGCGCTGATCGTCGGGGCGGGCGCGACGAGCGAACTGGTGGTGCGTCACCTCTGCGACCGGGGCATCAAGCAGTTGCGCGTCCTGAACCGCACCGAGGCGCACTCCGTGGATCTCGCGTCGCGATTCGGCGGAGAAGTGGTTCCGTGGGAAAAACTGGATGGGGCGCTCGATTGGCCGGACCTGATCGTGACTTCGGTTTCGGCGGGCGAGCCGATCCTGACGCGCGCAATTGTCGAACGGGCCATGTCCGCGCGCGGCAACCGCGCTTTGCTCCTGATCGACCTGGGAGTTCCGCGCAACGTCTCCTCCGACGTCGGAGATATCTACAACACCTATTTGTACAATGTCGACGACCTGGCCGAAATCGTTGAACAAAATAAAAAAGCGCGCGTGGCGGAAATTCCTCGCGCCGAGGCCATCATCGACGAGCAAATCGAAAAATTCCTGCACTGGCAGGCTGGAGTCGCGGCGGGCGCGGTGCTGGGCGATCTTCGCAAGAAATTGTCTGCCGAGCACGAGGCTTTCGTCCAGGAACGCCTCGCGCCGATGTCCCATCTTTCCGAGGAGGACCGCGCGCAGGTCGCGGCCATGTTGCGGGAGGTTCTGGAGCGCGTGGTCCTCATGCCTGCGGAACGAATGCGTGGCCTTCCGGAGTCGAGCCGCAAGCTTCAGAACTTTGAAGCGCTTCGAGATCTGTTCCGTCTCGATCGGGAGAAGCCTTGAAGGCCCTGCGAATTGGCACGAGGGGAAGCCCGCTGGCTCTGTGGCAATCGCGCAGCATGGCGCGAGCGCTGCTGGAAGCCACGGGCATTGAGCCGGAGATCGTCATCATCAAAACTTTCGGCGATAAATTTCAGCAAACGATTTTCAGCGAGATGGGGACCAAGGGCGTCTTCATCATGGAACTCGAGGACGCTCTGCTCGACGAGCGTGTCGATCTGGCCGTCCACAGCATGAAGGATGTGCCGACGGAACTGCCCGAGGGCTTGACGATCGCCGCGATTGGAAAGCGGGAAGACGTACGCGATGCGCTGCTCTCGACGAGCGGCGCGACGCTTGAGTCACTGCCGCAGGGCGCGCGAATCGGCACGAGCAGCCTGCGCCGCCAATCGCAATTGCTGCATGTGCGGCGCGATTTGCGCATGCTGGAACTGCGCGGAAACGTGGACACACGCATCGAAAAGCTGCGGCGCGGCGATTACGACGCGATTGTGCTGGCCAAGGCCGGTCTTGACCGCCTGGGCTTGAGCGGAAATATCACTCAGGCGCTGCCGCTCGATGTGAGCCTGCCCGCCGCGGGGCAGGGCGCGATTGGGATCGAGGCGCGCGCGGCGGACGCCGGGACGATGCGCATTCTTTCCGCGCTGAACGACGAAGCGACACGCTGCGCGGTTGTCGCCGAGCGCGCCGCTCTTGCCGGGCTCGGAGGCGGATGCCAGGTGCCGATTGGCGCGTGGGGCCGAATCGAGAATGGAAAACTCGCGCTCGATGTCGTCGTGCTTTCGCCGGACGGCACGGAGCGCTTGTCGGAAAAAGATTCAGGGGCGCCCGCCGAGGCCGAAGCGATTGGCCTGCGCGTCGCCCAAAAATTGCGCGAGAGAGGCGCCAAGGCTTTGCTCGATCGTGAAAGCCGTGGAACGCGCGCGTAAGGGCATGTCCAGATCGCTCGAAGGAAAACGAATCGTCATCACGCGCGGCATCGAGCAGGCGCGTGACCTGAAGGAGCGCCTCGAACACATGGGCGCGGCCGTGCTGCTGTTTCCTTCGGTCGGCTTTTCCGAGGCCATCGAACCGTCCAGGCTGGACCGGGCCATCCATGCTCTCGGCGAGTGCGATTGGATTTTGTTCACCAGCGCGAACGCGGTTCGGTTTTTTGCGGGGCGTTGCCGCAAGCTGGGAGTGGAGCCGAAGCGCGGCGGAAACTATCGCTGCGCGGCGGTTGGCCCGGCAACCGCAAGCGCCGTGGCCGCCGAAGGATTTTCCGCCGATTATGTGGCTCGGGAATTTGTTGGGACGGCGCTGGCCGGCGAACTTTCCGCGTGGATTGCGGGCAAGAAAATTGTTTTGCCGCGCAGCGATCGCGCACGGCCCGATCTGCCGAACGCCTTGAGGGCAGCCGGCGCGGAAGTTGCCGATGTGGTGGCGTATCATACGGGCGGCGCGGGCGCGATTGATCCCGAAGTGATGCGGGCAATTTGCGAAGCTCGGGTGGACATCGTATCGTTTTTCAGTCCTTCGGCGATTGAAAATATGCGCGTTGCACTCGGCGCGGAAGTTTTTTCGCGCCTGGGAGCGAAAGCGGCGTTCGCTGCGGTCGGGCCCGTGACGGCCGAAGCCTTGCGGAATGAGGGCTTACAAGTGGCGATCGAAGCGCCGCTGACGACGGCCGAATCGATGGCGGCGGCAATCGAGAAATATGTCTTGTTGAACGGCGAAACCAAAGCGAGGGTGGTATGAGTTTTCCAGTGACAAGGCCGCGCCGGCTGAGGCGCACGGAAGCCATTCGTTCCCTGGCGCGCGAAACGCGCCTGTCGACGCACGGATTTATCTATCCGATGTTTGTGTGCCCCGGGAAAAACGTTCGGAATCCGATCGTTTCGATGCCGGGCGTCGCGCAGCAATCGGTCGACACGTTTCTTGAGGAATGCCGCGAAGTGGAGCAGCTCGGCATTCCGGGAATTATTTTGTTCGGCATCCCGGAGAAGAAGGATGCGACTGGCACGGAAGCCTATGCGGCGGATGGCGTGGTGCAGCGCGCGATTGAAGCGGTCCGGCGCGCCAAACTGAATTTGCTGGTGATGACGGACGTGTGCCTCTGCGAATACACCGATCACGGACATTGCGGCATCGTGGAAAATGGGGAAGTGAAAAACGATCCGACGCTGGAGCTGCTCGCGGCGGAAGCGCTTTCGCACGCCCGCGCCGGCGCCGATATCATCGCGCCGTCGGACATGATGGACGGCCGCGTCGGGGCGATTCGCAAGGCGTTGGACGGCGGCGGCTTTCAGGACATCGCTATCATGAGCTATGCGGCGAAGTACTGTTCCGGTTTTTATGGGCCGTTCCGCGACGCGGCGGATTCCGCGCCGCAATTCGGCGACCGGCGCGGCTACCAGATGGACCCGGCCAACGCGCGCGAAGCGCTTCGCGAAGTCGAGCTTGACCTGGCCGAGGGCGCGGACATGATCATGGTAAAGCCGGCGCTCGCTTATCTTGACATTATTCAGCGCGTGCGCGAGGCGTTCAGCGTGCCCATCGGCGCGTACAACGTGAGCGGAGAATATACGATGGTCAAGGCGGCCTCGGCAAACGGCTGGATCGAGGAAAAGAGGATTGCGCTGGAGATTTTGACCGCCATTCATCGCGCGGGCGCGAGCATTATTCTTACGTACCATGCCAAGGACGCGGCGCGGTGGTTGAAGAACGGCTGAAGCGACTGTTGATTCGAATGGTTCGGTCCACGGACGACGATGAACTCACCCAAAAAAGTTAAACTGGAACAGACCCGTTCCCAGGAAATATTTCGCCGCGCAACCGATGTGCTCGTCGGCGGCGTGAACAGCCCCGTGCGCGCGTTTCGCGCCGTGGGCGGTGAACCCATCATCGCCGATCATGCGGCCGGCGCGCACCTGTGGGACGCCGATGGAAACGAATACATCGACTACGTCTGTTCGTGGGGCGCGCTGATTCTGGGCCACGCGCATCCGAAGGTTGTTCAGGCCATCGCCCATCAGGCGGCGCGCGGCACAAGCTATGGCATGCCGACCGAACTTGAAGTCGAACTGGCGCAGCGTGTCCGAAACGTTTTTCCTTCGTGCGAAAAAGTGCGCTTTGTCAGCTCTGGTACCGAGGCGACGATGAGCGCCGTGCGCCTGGCGCGCGCCGCCACGGGCCGTGACCTGATCGTCAAATTCGAGGGGTGCTATCACGGCCACTCGGACAGTTTTCTTTCCGAGGCGGGCTCGGGCCTCGCGACGCTTGGAATCGCGGGGTGTCCCGGCGTGCCGCAGGTGCTCGCTGAACTGACGCTCAATGTTCCATACAACGATGTGGCAGCGGTCGAAAAAGTATTCGATTTGCACCGGGACAAAATTGGCGCGGTGATTGTCGAGCCGATCGCGGCCAATATGGGCCTTGTTCCGCCGAAGTCCGGCTTTCTTCAGGCGCTGCGCGAGATCACCGTGCGCCACGGCGCGCTGCTGATCTTCGACGAAGTGATCAGCGGATTCCGCGTTTGCCACGGCGGCGCGCAGACGCTGTTCGGAATTACGCCGGACCTGACGACGCTCGGGAAAATTATTGGTGGAGGATTGCCGGTGGGCGCGTACGGAGGACGCCGCGACTTGATGGATCGCGTCGCGCCGCTCGGGCCGGTCTATCAGGCCGGAACACTCTCCGGGAATCCTCTAGCGATGAGCGCGGGGATTGCCTCGCTGGATTTGCTGGTCGCGCCTGGATTTTACGAATCGCTCGAAGCACGCTCGAAGCGTCTGGGAGACGGCATCGCCGCGGCAATCGGCGAAACGGGCGCGGTGGCCACATCGGCGCGAGCGGGTTCGCTTCTCACGCTCTTCTTTGCGCGCGAGCCGGTAACGGATTATTCCGCCGCGAAAAAATGCGACACGCGGAAATTCGCCGGGTTCTTCGGCGGAATGCTCGATCGCGGAATCCTTCTTGCGCCTTCACAGTTTGAAGCGATGTTTGTATCCGCGGCGCACTCCGATGCGGATATCGATCGCACGGTTGCGGCTGTCCGCGAGAGCCTGGCGGCGATAGCCGGGCAGTACGGCACGGCCTTGTTGAAGAAGTGCGTAACGTAAAATTGATTGCTGAGTGCGATTTTAGTAGCGCCGACGTCTCGCCGGCTCTTTCAGCACTTCCAGCCGAGCGCAAAATCGCCGGCGAGACGCCTGCGCTACGATGCAATCGAAAATTAATCGCAACTAAAATATTAAATTCCAAGGAGGCGTAATCATTCATGCCGGACGAACTGAGCGAGCTTAAAGAGAATGCCGAACACGGGCGCGAGAATCCTTCGCTGGCCCCCATTTCCGTCACCATGGCGATCCTCGCCGTGTGCGTGGCCATGGTTTCCCTGCTGGGGCACCGGTCGCACACCGAGGAACTCCTGATGCAGAATCGCGCCACAGATCAGTGGGCGTATTACCAGGCGAAAAACATTCGCCGCCACAATTATGAGATGAGCCTGGACCTCCTCTCCCTGATTGAATTCAAGGACAAGGAGCAGGCCGTAAAAATTCGCGAAAAATATCAGAAGGAAGCCGAGCGGTACACCAAGGAACAGGGCGAAATCGAGGAGCAGGCTAAGGATTTTGAAGGCGAATCGGCACGCGCGCAACGCAAGGCGGACCGCTTCGATTTGGGAGAAGTGTTTCTGGAAATTGCGCTCGTGATTTCGTCGCTCGCGCTGCTTTCCGGCAAACGGTTCTATTGGTTTCTGGGAATTATGTCGGGCATTGCGGGGCTGGGCGTCGCGCTCACCGGAATGCTCTTGCACTGATCCCGAAAACTTTTCGGCAGAAGTGCCGATCGCTTCTCTTGACGCGAATCGCCGGCTCTTGTATATTTCTTGTGCCATGAATTTCTCCGCGAGACACCACGGTCATCATCACCATAACGGCGTACGACCGTGTCCGCGGAGGCTTGAGTAGCGCATCGAAATTCGCACTCATCAGCCCGCTGGCGCGGTAAGCGCCAGCGGGCTTTTTATTTGTGATCGGCTTGGAAGCGAGAATGGCAGTGCCTGGAGGGGCGATGGATCTGGATTTCAAAAAACTCGACGGATTGTTACCAGCGGTGATTCAGGATGCGGTCACGGGCGAAGTTCTGATGCTGGGCTTCATGAATGAGGAAGCCTATGCGGCGACGCAGGCGAGCGGGGAAGTCACGTTTTACAGTCGTTCGCGCAATAAACTGTGGCGCAAGGGCGAGCAAAGCGGGCACGTGCTGCGCGTGCGCGAAATTCGCGTGGATTGTGACGTGGATACGCTGCTGATCAGGGTGGAAGCGCTCGGGCCGGGCGTTTGTCACGAAGGTTACCGCTCGTGTTTCTTCCGGCAGCTTTCCCGCGACGGCGAGGCCAAGGTGGACGCCGAACGCATGTTCGACCCCAAAGCGGTTTACGGAAAGGATTCGCGCTAATGAGCGTACTTCGGCTGGGAATTCCCAAGGGCAGTTTGCAGGACGCGACGATCCAGCTTTTTGCCAAGGCTGGATGGCGGATTTCGGTCAGCTCGCGCAGCTATTTTCCGGGCATCGACGATCTGGAAATCAACTGTATGCTCGTGCGCGCGCAGGAAATGGCGCGCTACGTGGAAACCGGCGCGCTCGACGCGGGCATCACCGGCCGCGACTGGGTGGTGGAGACCGGCTCGAAGGTCGCGGAGATCGGCGAGCTGATGTACTCGAAACAAAGCCTCGCGCCCGTGCGATGGGTTCTGGCGGTGCCCGAGGATGGGCTGATCCAATCGGTGAAAGATCTCGAAGGAAAAGTGATCGCCACGGAAGTCGTGAACATTACGAAGCAATATCTGGCGCGCAACGGCGTCAGCGCGCGCGTCGAATTTTCCTGGGGCGCGACCGAGGTTAAGGTGCCGCAACTGGCCGATGCCATCGTGGAAATCACGGAAACGGGATCGTCGCTGCGCGCCAATCATCTGCGGATTGTCGAATCCATCCTCGAATCCCGCACGGTGTTTATCGGGAATCAGGCGGCGGTACTCGATCCCTGGAAGGCCGAAAAAATTGCCAACCTGTATTTGCTGCTTTCGGGCGCCATCGCTGCGTACACGAAAGTCGGAATCATGCTGAACGTGCGCAAGGAGCATCTCGCCGCCGTGCTCGCCGTTCTTCCGGCGCTCAAGAATCCGACGATTTCCACGCTGAGCGATCCGGACTGGATCGCCGTGAATACGATCATCGACGAAAACGTGGTGCGCTCGATCATCCCGCGACTGAAGGCCGCGGGCGCGCAGGGGATTGTCGAATATCCGCTGAATAAGATCGTGCTCTGAGGAAAGCTTGAACCCGATGCGCATACTCAAACTAACGGACGCGGTGGCGGCGAAATTTCTTGCGCGGCGCAGTTCGCATGACGCCGCCTCCGAACGCGTTGCCGCGCGGATTCTCGCCGACGTCCGCAAGAACGGCGACGCCGCGTTGTTTCGCTGGGCGTTGCGCCTGGACGGACTTCGCCTCACGCAAAAGTCGCTGTGGATCGGCCGCGCGGAAATCCGCGCCGCGCGGCGAGACGTTTCGCGCGATCTCTTGCGCGCGATCGAACATGCCGCGCGAAACATCCGCCGCGTGGCCGAGGGGCAGCGTCCTCGCTCGTGGACCATCACGGTGGAGCCGGGAGTTCGCGTCGGCCAGCGCGTCACGCCGCTCGGAACGATCGGCTGCTACATCCCCGGCGGGCGATTTTCGCTCTTCTCGACGCTTTTGATGACGGCAATTCCGGCGCAAGTCGCGGGCGTGAAGCGCATCGTCGTGGCGTGCCCGAAGCCGAGTCCCGCATTGCTCGCGGCCGCTGATATTCTCGGCGTAACGGAGATTGCCCGGATGGGCGGCGCGCAGGCAATCGGCGCGCTGGCCTATGGCACGCGATCGATTCCGGCCGTGGACAAAATTTGCGGGCCGGGCAATCGCTATGTCACCGCCGCGAAACGCATCGTGTCAAACGATTGCGCGATTGACATGCCCGCTGGCCCGACGGAAGTGCTGATCCTGGCCACGGGCGGATCGCCGCGCTACATCGCCGCGGATATTCTCGCGCAGGCCGAGCACGATCCCGAGGCCGTTGCCTTGCTGCTCACGCCATCCGCGCGATTGGCAAAGGCGGTTGCCGAGGAAGTGGAAAAGCAACTGCGCGATTTGCCGAAAACAAATCCGGCGTGGAAATCCTTGCGGCAGGCGAGCGCCATCCTGGTTGCGCCTTCGCTGGACGCGGCCATTCGATTTGCAAACCGCGTGGCTCCGGAACACCTGAGCATTCCGGAGGTGAATAAAACATTGGTCGAAAAATTGTCCGAAGCGGGAAGCGTGTTTCTGGGGCCCTGGAGCGCGCAGCCGGCAGGAGATTACGCGAGCGGCACGAACCATGTGCTGCCCACGTCCGGCTGGGCGCGCGCGCGCGGCGGCTTGAGCGTCGCGGACTTTGTGAAATGTTCGAGCACGCAGGAAATTTCCCGCGCGGGACTGAAGAGCCTCGCGCCGGTCGTCACGGCCATGGCTCGCGCCGAGGGCCTGGAAGCGCACGCCCGCGCTGTCGAGGTGCGTCGGTGAAGCGCGCAAAGCTTCTGAAAATTCCAATCCGCAAGGCGGTGTTGGGCCTCACGCCGTATAACGCTCCTGCGGAAGGACGCGCAAAAAAACTTCGCCTCGACTTCAACGAGAACACGGTGGGCTGCTCTCCCGCTGTTTTGCGCGCGCTTTCACGCATAACAGCGGAAGAGATGGCTATTTATCCCGAGTATCAGGAGACGACCAAGCGCCTGGCACGTTTCTTCCGTGTGCGGCCGGCGGAGATGCACCTGACGAACGGCATCGACGATGCGCTGCACCTGATCGCGGATACGTTCATCGAGGATGGCGATTCGGTGCTGGTCGTCGAGCCGACATTCGACATGTATCGTTTTTTCGCGGAACTGGCGGGCGCGCGCGTCGCCGCGTTGCGATATGACGAAGAGATGCGCTTTCCGGTGGACGACGTGATTCGCGTGCTGCGTCAGCCGGCAAAGCGCTGCCCGCGCGTTCTGTACATCGCCAATCCCAATAATCCCACGGGCACATTGGTGAAGCGCGACGAGCTGCGCCGAATTTTACAGGCGGCTTCGCACACGCTGGTCCTGGTCGATGAAGCCTACTTCGATTTTTCGGGGCTGACGATTCTTCCGTGGATTCGCCGTTATCCCAACTTGCTGGTGGCGCGCACGTTTTCCAAATCGGCGGGCCTTGCGGCCCTGCGCGTGGGCTGTCTTTTCGGAAGGCCCGAACTGCTGGGGGTGATGCGCCGCGCGGGCACGCCGTATCCGGTGAATTCGGTGGCGCTCGTGGCGGCGGAAGCGGCCGTTGGCGATCCGCGCTTTCTGCGCGGTTACACGCGCGAGGTTTTGCAGAGTCGCGCGATGCTGGAAAAGGGGCTGGTGCGGCTGGGGGCTCGAATTTATCCAAGCAGCGCGAATTTTGTGCTCGCGGATTTCGGTCCCGTGGCGAGACGCCTCGTGCGCGCTCTCGATCGGAAGGGAATTCTCGTGCGCGGGCGGAGGGATTTCCCGCGCGAGGGTTTTGTGCGCATCAGCGCCGGCACGCGGGCCGATACGCGCAAATTGCTTCGGGCCATGGAAGGAATTCTATGAAACTCGCGCCTAAACTAATTATTTTCGATGTGGACGGCGTTCTGGTGGATGTGCGCGGATCGTTTCACAAGTCGATCGTCGAGACGGTTCATTTTTTCACCGGGCGGCGCGTCACCTACGCGGGAATCCACGAATGGAAAAACAAGTCCGGCTACAACGACGACTGGCGATTGACGACGGATTGGATTGCGTCGCTCGGAAAAGACATTCCGTACGAGGAAGTGAAGGCGCGCTTCCAGAAAATGTATTGGGGCACGAAGTCCCGCCCGGGCAATGTCGCGCGGGAACGCTGGCTCATCACGCACAAGCGGCTGGAGCGCTGGTCACGTCGAGCTGAACTTGCGCTCTTTACCGGGCGCACGCGCCATGAATTGCGTTACACGCTGGGGGGGACCGAGGCGAGAAAAATATTTCGCCGCGCGGTGACCATGGACGACGTGAAAAAGGGCAAGCCGGATCCGGAAGGTTTGCGCCTGCTGCTCGACGGCATGCCGAAGCGCGATGCGCTCTATCTCGGCGACAATATCGACGACGCGCTTTCCGCGAAGCGCGCGCGCGTGCCGTTCCTCGGCGTTCTGCCGCACGGCAGCGAAGCGCACCAGGCGCGCGCAAAACGCCTGCGTGAATTGGGAGCGTTGGATATTCTGCACAGTGTTCGCGATCTGGAGAAATTGCTCGCATGAGAAAAGCAAAACTGCGCCGCACCACAACTGAAACGGATATTCGTATCAGCTTGAACCTCGACGGACAGGGCCGGGCGAAAATCTCCACCGGCATTCCGTTTCTCGATCACATGCTGACGCTCGTGGCGCGACACGGCGCCATGGACCTGGAACTCGCCGCGCGCGGCGATCTCGAAGTCGATCAGCATCACACGGTCGAGGACACGGGCATCGTGCTGGGCGAAGCGGTCCGCAAGGCGCTCGGCTCAAAGCGCGGCATTTTGCGCGCCGGATATTTCCTGATGCCGATGGACGAAACCCTCGCGGCGGCGGCCATCGACTTCAGCGGGCGGCCGCACCTCGTCTGCAACTGGAAATTCTCGGCCAAGCAGGTTGGCGGCATGCAAGTGGAATTGCTCGAGGATTTCTTCGGCGGCTTCGCGCAGGCCGCGGGCGCGAACGTGCACCTGAGCCTTCTGTATGGCCGCTCGTCGCATCATCAGGTGGAGGCGATCTTCAAGGCGTTTGCGCGGGCGCTGCGTTTTGCGGCCACGCGCGATCCGCAATTGAAGCGCGTGCTGCCGAGTACGAAGGGGCTGTTATGAATATCGCACTCGTCGAATACGGCGCGGGGAATCTTCCTTCGGTCGAGCGCGCGCTGACGCGTCTCGGCGTGGAATCTCTCCGCGCGTCCACTCCGGAGGCTTTCGCCGGCTGCGATGCGCTGATTCTTCCCGGCGTCGGACATTTCGGGGCGCTGATGCGTTCGCTCGGCGAGCGTGCGCTGGTCGCTCCGCTGCGGGATGCGGTCTCGCGCGGGACACCGCTGCTCGGAATTTGTCTTGGCTTGCAGGCCATGTTCGCCACGAGCGAGGAAGCGCCTGGAGACGCGGGCCTCGCGCTGTTTCCGCAAAAAGTTTCCGCGCTGCCGCCGGTTGACCGCCTGCCGCATATGGGATGGAACCAGTTGCGCCGCGAGCGTCCCAGTAAATTGCTGGAAGGCGTTCCGCGGGACGCATATTTTTATTTCGCGCATTCCTATGCCGCGCTCGATGCCGGCGATGCGGGCGTCGCCTACTGCGATCACGGCGCTTCGTTTGTCGCCGTGCTCGAACGGGAAAACGTGTTCGCGACGCAATTTCATCCTGAAAAATCCGGGCCGGTCGGGGCGCAAGTCCTTTCCAATTTTGTGCGGCAAGCGGGCGGCAAGCGATGAGCCTCGCGCGCCGCATCATTCCATGCCTCGATACGGACGGCGAACGCGTCGTCAAAGGCGTGAAGTTCGTCAAATTGCGCGATGCCGGAGACCCGGCCGCGCTTGCCGCGCGCTACAACATCGAGGGCGCGGACGAACTTGTGGTGCTCGACATCGCCGCGTCGCGCGACCATCGCCCCACGTTTCTCGCGACGATTCGCCGCGTCGCTGCCGAGCTCGCCATCCCGCTGACGGCTGGTGGCGGCGTTGCGAACGTCGACGAAGGCCGCGCGATTCTTCGCGCCGGCGCCGACAAACTTACAGTGAACACAGCGGCCATCCGCAATCCCGCGCTGCTAACGGAGCTTGCGGCGGAATTCGGCTCGCAGGCGGTGGTGCTGGCGATTGACGCCAAGCGTGTCGGCGATCATTGGGAAGCGTTCGTGCGTGGCGGCAGCGTGGCCACAGGAATGGACGCGGTGGAGTGGGCACGCCGGGGAGCGGAGTGCGGCGCCGGGGAAATCCTGATCACGTCCATGGATAAGGACGGCACGCGTTCCGGATTCGATTGCCCGCTCACGGCGGCAATTTCCCGCGCCGTGTCGGTTCCGGTCATTGCCTCGGGCGGCGCGGACACACCGGAGACGTTTCTCGAAGTGTTTCGCGAGGGCAAGGCGGACGCGGCGCTGGCCGCATCGATTTTTCACGACAGCATTCAAGGGCTGGGCGATCTCAAACGTTATCTCGGCGAACAGGGCGCGGCGGTTCGCCAGACAGGTTAATCACCGGGCATGATGATTCCTTGCATCGATTTGCAGGATGGGCGCGCCGTGCAGCTTGTGCACGGCCGCAAGCTCAAGCTCGCGGTGGACGACGTGTTTGGTTTGCTCGACCGCTTTGGCCGCCACCCGCTGATTCACGTGATCGATCTGGACGCGGCGATGCGGAAGGGAACGAACGCGAAGCTCGTGCGCGAGCTTTGCGCAGCGGCGAAAAAACGCAAAATGCGCGTGCGCGTTGGCGGAGGGATTCGCACCGTGGCCCAGGCCGCGCGAATTGCCGGATGGGGCGCGGAGAAAATTATCGTGGGCAGCGCCGCATTCAACAATGGGCGCGTGAACGACGCGTTTCTCAAGCGGCTGGCGCTCAAGATCGGGCGGCGGCGCGTAATCGTCGCGCTGGACACCGAGGGCGGGAAAATCCTGGTGCGCGGCTGGCAGGATAAATTGCGGTTGCGGCCCGACGAAGTGATCCCCGAGCTCGAAAAATACGCCTCCGAATTTTTGTGTACCTACGTGGACGCCGAAGGCACCATGCGCGGCACGAATCTCGCATGGTTTCGCGCCCTGCGCCGCGTGACGCGCCGCCCCATCACGGCCGCGGGAGGCATTCGCAGCCGCGCGGAAATCCGCGCCCTCGATCGCATCAAAATGAATGCCGCCGTGGGAATGGCGCTCTACACAGGGAAACTTTCCTGATCGCGACTTTATTTTTGAAGCGGAAGTTTCCCGATTGCGAGACGTTCTTTGTTTGGCGCGCTTGTCGATCGGCAATCGCGTGCTATTGCAGACACCAGCTTCGGCACTGAATCTCAAATCTAAAATTGTAAATCGTGTTTTGTCAGGCTACGGAATTACCTTCGGGTGTCGATGGCAATTGCCAGAAGTCGGTGTTTGGTTCCGGAAACGCGATGCCCACCTCGACGGTTCGGCTGCGCTTTGTGCCCAGAAAAACGATGACGCAATCCTGCTCTTTTTGCGTTGCACGGTTGGTGAGCAATAATGTTTGTCCCTTGTGCACCGGGACGCTCAGTAAAAGCAGCGCGCCATTCGCATTCACGTGCAGGGTGTGCGCTTCTTCATGAAATGGTTCTTTTTCCGGACCGTAACCGTACACGTATACGGCAATATCGAGCGCCCAGCGGCGGCTGCGCCGGTGTTCGGGAAACTCAGCCGTGGCCTCCAAGGGAGGTCTCGGCTGCATTTTTCCGGAGCGGGCCAGTTGCGCGAGTTTTAGCGCGTCGTAAATTTTGCTCATATGGTTGTGCGGCCCTGCTGGGTTGGGCGCTCCAGAAGTAAAATACTCTGAAATTACATTGTGAGAGATAGTAATCCGCGTTCCGGTTCGAATGGGTAACCCCTGAGCGGACGGTGAACGGCTGGTAGCGCAGGCTTCCGCCTGTGTGGGTAGTCCTTGCAGGCGCTAAACCCACACAGGCCGAAGCTTGTGCTCCTGAAAACGGAAGAACCTAATTGACCTTATGTTCTATGATGAAAACGAAGATTTCAGTCATGGAGAGGCCGGCTTTCGGCGCTGATGTCCGAATCTCGCAAGATTCGCAAGGGAAATGAGGGCGCGATTCGCGTCGGCCCCGCAGGCTGGTCGTACGCGGACTGGGCGGGCATAGTGTATCCGCCGCGAAAGCCGGCCGGCTTTCACGAAGCCGCCTATCTTTCCGGTTTTTTCGACACGATCGAAATCAACACGTCGTTCTACCAGCCGCTCCGGCCCGAGCATTGCCGGCATTGGGTGGAACTCGTCTCGGCCAATCCCCGGTTCGTGTTCACCGCGAAGTTGTGGCAGAGATTCACGCATGAGGCGGATGCGGGAGTGGAAGACGAGCGCGCCGTCCGCGCGGGATTCGACGTGTTGCGCGATGCCGGAAAATTGGGCGCCGTGCTGCTCCAGTTTCCGTTTTCGTTCCACCGGACCGAGGAAAATATCGCGCGCCTGAGCAAGCTCCTGAAACAGTTTTCCGATTATCCGCTGGTGGTGGAAGTGCGCCACGCCACGTGGAACGATAAAGCTTTTTACTCGATGCTGCACCAGCGCGGCGTCGGCTTCTGCAATATCGACCAGCCGGTGATTGGCCGCTCGATGAAGCCGACCGAACGCGCGACGTCGCGCGTCGCCTACGTCCGGCTGCACGGCCGCCGCTACGACACCTGGTTCAGCGACGATCCCGCCACGCCGCCCTCGGAGCGTTACAACTATCTCTACACCGAAGAGGAACTCGATCCCTGGGCCGCGCGCATCCGGCATGTGGCCGAAGGCGGCGGCTCCACGTTCGTCATCGCCAACAATCATTTCGAGGGAAAAGCCATCGTGAACGCGCTGCAACTCGTCCACTTGCTCACCGGCGCGAAAGTAAAAGTCCCCGAACCGCTCCGCCAGCACTATCCTCAGCTCGACCTCATCGCCACTGAACCGCCCGCCGAGCCGCTGCTGTTTCCAAGATAAAGGCTTCGCGCTGAAAAACCCGATTCGAATTTTGCCTCCTTGGGTGTATGTTATCGACGGATGTGAAGTCGAAATGAGAATCTCGATCCGTACTTGTCATTCGTAAAAAAGCATTGTTCCCGTTTCGGCCAATATCGCGAAATCAGAACAGACAGCTAGAGAGACAAAATAGAGGAGGTACTCCCATGAAAGTGGTCGGTCGTTCGATCGTTGTCGGAGTGATGATTTGCGCCGTGATCGGTGTCGTGACGTTGATCAGTTTTTCGAGCGCCGGGAAGGCGAGCGCGGCACAAAAACAAGCGATGGGTCAGTGGGTCGATCCAGCTAACTCGAGTGATGAACTGGTGGATGGCCCGTATCGAGTCGATCCGAACTGGCCCAAACCATTGGCCACATTGTTTCCGGACGAAAAGGGCTGGACGTGGGGCGCGGTTCAAGGAGTGTTCGCGCAGAACCCGGATCGTATCTTCGTGGCCATGCGCGGCGAACTGCCGGACATGACAAACACGAAGCATAAATTCGTCGAGATCGAGACGGCATTCGGAATCAACACGCACCTGGAGCTTCCGGGGCGAGGGATGTACTGGCGGAACGCGTCAGTGGGTCCCTACGCAAGCCCGGGTGAGGCCTCCGACGACTACATGGGTGTGGAGGACAAGGACTACCGATGGCGACACATCATTACGGTATACGACAGCAAGGGAGATGTGAAAGAGGCGTGGACCCAGTGGGATTCGCTGTTCAAGCCGGACAATCCGAACGTGTTGTCCCAGGGCCGCGTTCACAAAATTCTGATCAACCCGTATGACCCGGAAAAGCGCGTGTGGGCCATCGACGACGGCCACGAAGTCATCCGCATATTCAGCAACGACGGCAAGAAACTCCTCCAGACGATCGGCACGTTGAACACGACGACCGAGCGAAACGCGAAGATGACCGGCAACACCGCGCGCCCGTCGTTCATCCAGAAGACCGGCCCGGCGAGCGAAACGTTTGGCCGCCAGACGGACATCGCCTGGCTTCCGGACGGCACCTTCTTCGTCACCGACGGGTACGAGGAAACGCGCGTCGTGAAATTCGACAAGAATGGAAAATTCCTGATGGCGTGGGGCGAGAGGGGCGAGGCCGGCGGCAAGGAGAGGCGGCCAAACTACTTCAATACCGTGCACGGCATCGCCATCGACAACCAGCGCCGTATCTACGTCAACGACCGCAGCAACCGGCGCATCCAGATCTTCGACGAGAACGGGAAGTTCCTCAATCAGTGGTACCTCGGCGACGGACCCACCGCGACGTATCACATCTTCATGACCGCGGACCAGCACCTCTGGATGTCGGACGGCCACGGCAACTTCAAGTTCTACAAGTACGACCTGAACGGAAAGCTGCTGTATACGTGGGGCACGATGACTCCCGAGCCGGGCGGACTGTGGGGCACGCACCAGTTCGGAGTGGATCAGGAAGGCAATCTCTACACGGCTGAAGTGTGGGGCGGCCGCCCGCAGAAGTTCGTCCCGCGAAAGGGCGCCGACCCGTCATTGCTGATTGGCCAGCCGATTCGCCCGACGTGGACCAAGTGAAGCAGCATACGTAGCGTGAAATGTTCGCAAGCCGAAAAAAGGCCGGGAGAAGACATTTTCTCCCGACCTTTTTTCCGTGCGCCGATTTGATGCGGGAGACCGTAGCGATGGTTTCGCCGCATGAGGCCGCGCACTGCCGGTCACTCCCCGTCGTTGCTGCCGCTTAACTCGCGGCTTACCAGCGCGGAGGAGAAAACCAACTTTCCGGAAATAACGACCGCATACAATCTTATGTGGCGCACACCTTCGGTGGTCGAGAGCAGGTTTTCATCGCGGCGGACGCTCCTTGAGAAGGGTCCACTGAAGCGTTGTGCGGAAGCGGAAAGTTAATGTAACAAGCGAAATGTAACTTCTATCGGAACCCTAACTGCAATTGGCTTTCCATCGAGTCCGATTGCTGGCTTAAAACGCCAGCTTTGTACTGCTTGTAATGCGCTCGCTGTTAAGTCCGAGTCAAAGCTCTTAATTAGGCTAATCTGTTCAGCCATCCCTTGTTCAGACACCGTGACGAGCAGAACAATTGTTCCTTCGAGTCCCTTATGCCGCGCCTCCGCAGGATATTTAGGGTCTGGGCATTTATCACAAGCAGGGTACCTAAATGGCGGGAAATGATTCGAGTTTCTCCTTTCGATGAAAAGAAAGGGACCGCTTCCCCCTTCCCTGAAGAATACGGGCTCTTCCTCATTAGGAGTAGCCGGCCGAGAGATTTTGACTGTGAAGATATCGAGTTCTTTATCCTTACTGACATCAATGATTTTGCTACTTAGTTCGTAATTGGCTCCCTTCCAAATCAAGTTATCAATGACGAGAACCTCCACCCGCAAGCTAGAGGCAACGGCGCGTATGGCAGAATCTTGATAGGCATCAATGGAAAAAAATCCACGGCTCTTCAAGAGCGAAACGACATCCTCCCTAGTTGAAAATTGGATTCCTGGAACTGCTGCACCGAGAAGGGCACGTAAGGTCGAATCCAAATTCTCACACAATTGGGAATCGAGAATGCAACCTTGCCGCATCCCTATAAACACCTGCTTTGCATGAGATTTTGCGACTCGCCCTGCAGTTCGAGTGGCCAGAATTTCAACTTCCGGCATGTTTTGCCCTCGTGCCGGCAAGTAGAGTGAGCTGAGAATTAAGGCGATAATTCCGAATCGCCAGGGATTGTAGTGAGATCGCATTCAGCTCTTTTAGCACAGCCTGCCCATACAGAGGAGTTTTATAATCTCTTGCCTCCGGGTCGTTGCTGTTTCCCACATAGGGGTAAGCATTCGTGTATTGACCAATTTCCGAGAAGAGGATTTATCGGAGATCGGTTCAATTGCCTGCGGAACCCAGGGCGTAGCGGTTCCAGATGGTGCCGATGAGGAAACCGACCATATACCCGAAACAGGTCGTCACCGCGACCAGACTGAGAGCCGTGCCGAGGCTGAACGCCGCAATCTTGTACGGCGGCGTTATCATGTGCAGCCGGAAAACGAAATCAATCAGCCATTGTGCAACGCCGGCCCACACCAGGAAGGACCAAATGCTATGCCAAACGGCCAGGAAAATAGCGAAAGCAAGGCCAAACGAATGAGCATGGATGCGATTCATTTTCATCACCTCTTTTTTCTCTATCACTGCTTCTAATCACCAATAAAATCGCAGGCCTTATGGGACTGCACAGTGACACGGATCACCCGGCGATCGTCTGACCGCGCTAGTTTTGGTGAATCGAGTTCCGGCTAAGGTTGCGGAGGCGGCACGATGGAGCCGAAATGTTCTTGCAAGCTCCAATTGCCCGCGCGTTTTTCTTCTCTAAGAAATCGGAAGAGAGCGACGGTCACGGCGAGGATCAAAGGTCCGATGAAGACGCCCAAACCGCCGAAGGTTTTCAACCCTCCAAGCAATGCGAAGAAGACATACAGTGTCGAAAGTTTTGTGCGATCGCCAATGAGATAGGGCCTCAAAATGTTGTCCACGGGATGTACGACCGCGACTGCCCAGATCAGGAGAATCAGACTTTTTATCCAGTAGCCGCTGAAGAAGAGCATGCCGATTGCAGGCAACAAGACAAAGGCCGTTCCAATGATCGGTAACAGGGCGCAGAGAGTTGTGACGATTCCCCAGGCAATAGGGGATGTGATTCCCAGGAACCAGAAGGCCAGGCCCGTGAGGGTTCCTTGCATCGCGGCCATCGCGATGGTGCCATACGCAATTGCATTCAGCGTATCTTTTACACAGGTGAGCAGCCGGCGAACCTGATCGGGTTTTAGCGGCAGCAGGACAGCGCCACGCCGCAGCATGGATCTGCCATCGCGGAACAAAAAGAACAGGATAAAAAAAGCGATGAGGGCATCCAGGGCGAGAGAAGTGATGCCCCCGAGGGCATCCGCGCTCATCTTCAGCAGCCCCGCGACCGCCTGTTCGGCTTGTTTCAAGACCGCACTTTGTAGATCCGATACCGGTATGGAAATGTAGCGGCTCGCGAAGGCGGCTGCGCGATCGAAAAACTGAATGATAAACAGGCTGAGGCGTTCCTTGCCTTCTCCGGCCCCGTTCAACGATTGATAGATGTCATGGAGTCCCGACACGAGCGCTCGCCCAAGAAAAATGGAAAGCGAAGTGATGAGCAGAATGACCAGGCTCGTGGAGAGTGCGGCTGCAAGATTTCGATTTCGAATCCAGCGACGGATGCGTGCATGTACTGGATAAAATAGAACGGCGAAAACGACCGAGAGAATAATTGGCTTGAAGAATGGGGCGATGAGCACATAACAGAAATAGAGCGCCAGGATGGTCAGCCCCAGCAAGAAGACAATCGTCGCTCGATTTTTCGTCATGTTATTGTGCGCGAACACGAACACCGTCGCGCGGTTGATTGAATAGATGCCGAATGATGCCTTCGCCGGCGCCGAGTTCATTCGGATATTCTGCCTCAGCCTTAGCCTGCTTTTGCGGAAGGCTGCACCGTTCCTGCCGCCGTGGATGCCGGCACGGAGGCCTTCGGAATAATAATCCACGCGAGCAGGTAAGCGATGACGCCGCCAACCAGGCCGCCGGGTACCACGGACAACGCCACCCAGATCAGCCGCACGATTGTGGGATCGGCGTCCAGATACTCCGCGATGCCTCCACACACGCCGGCAATCTTGGAGTTTGTGGCGGAAAGCGTCAGGTGCCTATAGGAAGCCCTCTGGCGTTGCCGCGTGCCGCAAGACGAACAATAATTGGTGGATTCGGAAATTTCTTTGCCACAATTCGAACAGACCATGATTTCACCTCCTGAAGAAGCCCTTTCGGACAGTATCCCCCAGTCCGAATGGACGATTTCATGTCACCATTATTAAAGATACGGCTTCAATCTTCAATCTTCAATCTTCTGTGATTCTCATCACTAATATCGCCGCGCTCGTCCTGCTGTACATTCGCTTTTTGTTCGCCTATACTGTAGTTCAATCCCGGTCCTCTCCGGAATGAGCTATGGCTTCAGACCCGATTCCCGTTGCACTGGCCGCGCCGGTGGTGCTGTCGCCCCCGTCGACTTCGCCGCTTCCGGCGCCGGGAAAACCTTGGGCGCTGCCTCGGGCGGGGCTGGCGGTGTTTTATGGGCGGCCGGAGACGCCTCGGCTGTTTCATTATTTTCTGCCGCGCCTGTTGGCCGAAGGGAAGAGGGTGCTGTGCCTGGACGGCGCGAACCGGTTCGATCCGCTGCTGATCGCGCGCCTGGCGCGGCAGCGGGGAATTGCGGCGGCGGAGTTTAACCGGGGGATTCGCGTGGCGCGTGCGTTCACCTGCTTTCAGTTGACCGAGTTGCTGGTGCGCGTGCCGCGGTTTGTCGAAAAATTTGCCGCCGACGCGCTGATTGTGACGGCGCTGCCGGACCTGTACTTCGACGAGGACGTGCGCGATCGCGAAGCCGGCGTGGCGTTCCGTCACGCGCTGGACGCGTTGCGGGCGCTCGCTCCGTTGCCGCTGGGCGTCGCGGTGTTTTCGGGCGGGGCGTCGTTGGAGGCGCCGCTGGAAACGTCGCTGGAGACGTCACGCTCCGGCCTGTCGAGGCCGCGCCCCGGCGATCCCGGGCCGCGTCGCGCGATGTTCACGCAGCTTGCGGCGCAGGCGACCGAACTGTGGCGGTTCGCGCTCGATGGAGAAGACGGCAAGCTTCGCCTGATCGGGGAGAAGAACTGTAGCCCGGGTCTTCAGACCCGGGGTTTTTCCGCTGCGAATCGTCAAATTCCCCGCCTCTGAAGAGCCGGGCTACAGCAGGAGCGACAGCCGTTTTTGATATTTTTTCACCGCGAGAAAGGGCGATGCTTTTGATCGTGGTTTTCTCTGTGTTCTCTGTGCCCCCTGTGTTGAAAGCTTTTCTGTTTCCGCGGCGGGCAAAACATTTAACACAGAGAACACAGAGAATACAGAGGGCACAGAGAACACAGAGAAGCGGTTGCACGAATCACAAATCACGATTCACGAATCACGGACACCCATGGGCCGCACAGTCCCCACATTTCGGCAACTGATCGACGACGCGATCGCGCGATGGTCGAAATTCCGCCGCGCGCTGCGCCGCGAGGACCAGGAATATTTCGACCGTCTGTTTCGCCGCGTGCGCTCCTACACGCAGGCGGCCACGTATCAGGCGAGCGACAATCCGATGGAAGCCATACTGCTCTCCATCGCGCTCGATCACGAAAAGCGGCTGGACGCGCTCGAACGCGCCGCGCTGCCGCCGGAAACGAGCGCAGGCTCCACGTGGCGTCTGCCGGAAAAAAGTTCAGAGCAACTCGAAACGCACGAAAGCCCCGACGAACATGAGCAACCCGGCAGACAACTCGACATGCAACCTGACACGCAGCCTTGCGCACAGCCTTGCGCACAGCCTTGCGCACCCCAGCAACTCCACTTCAATCAGCGGATGGATTTTCGATCTCTACCCGAGCCCGCACGGGATGACGCTGTGGCTGATCGGCCCGAACCAGACGCGCCACCGCCTGATTGACCGTTTCGCGCCAACGTTCTACGTGTCCGGCCCGGACGCCGCCCTGCGCCGCCTGCGCGAGGCCATCGCGCGGCAACCGCACGCGCTTGCCTGCCGCGCGGCCGAGCGCATGGATTTATGGGAGCAGCGCGCGCGTCCCGTGCTGGAGATCGAAGTCGCGCATCCGAGCGAGTACGCTTCGTGGACGCGATGGGCGCGCCAGTTCGATATTTCGCTGCGAATGTACAACAGCGACTTGATGCTCGCGCCGCTGTACTGCTGGCAGCGCGGCGTGTTTCCACTGGCGCGCGTCGAGGTCGAAGCCGACGGCGAGGGCCGCGTCCTCGCGCTCGAATGCCGCGACACCGAATGGGCGATCGACTACGAACTGCCGCCGCTCGAAATTCTGCGCGTGCGCCTGGGCGGCCTCAAGGGTATCGATCCCCGGCATGGAGCCCCCTTGGGGCAACGGGCCGCGCTCGAAATCGAGGTGGGCGGGCGGCAGTTCGAACTCGACGAAGCGGGCGAGCCCGCGGCCGTCGCGTTCCAGCATCTGCTCGCGCGGCATGATCCCGACCTGATCCTGAGCGACTGGGGCGACGCCACGATCCTGCCGCGGCTGCGCGAGCAGGCCGCGCGGCTGCGTCTGCCGCTTGCGCTCAACCGCGATCCCTCGGCCGAAGTGCGCGAGAGCCGCGCGCGCAGCTACATGAGCTACGGCCGCATCCTGTTCAAAAACAGCGCGACCACGCTGTTCGGGCGGCTGCACGTGGACACGCAGAATTCGTTCATCGCCGACAAGTGCGACCTTTCCGGATTGTGGGAGCTTGCGCGCATCACCAAACTTCCCGTGCAGTATTGCGCGCGCACTTCGACCGGCACCGGCATCTCCTACATGCAGATGGAACTCGCCTGGCGCGACGGCGTGCTGATCCCCGAACAAAAAGCCGAGCCGGAAGATCCGAAGCCGCCCGATGAATTGCTCGTCGCCGACCGTGGCGGTCTGGTGTTCACGCCGAAAATTGGTTTTCACGCGAACGTCGCCGAACTCGATTTCGTCAGCGAATATCCGAGCATCATGGCCCGGTTCAACATTTCGCCGGAGACGATTGACTGCCCGTGCTGCCCGGACGCGCCGCGCGTGCCGGAACTGGGCTACCGCGTGTGCCAGAAACGGCGCGGGATCACCAGCCGCGTCGTCGAGCGGCTCATCGCGAAGCGCACCGAGCTGAAGAAGTTGCGTAGCGCGGACGCGGAAAAAACGCAACGCCACAAACTCCAGCGCGACGCGCTCAAGTGGCTGCTGGTTTGCTGCTTCGGCTACACCGGCTACAAAAACGCGCGCTTCGGAAAAATCGAGGCGCATGAAGCGATCAACGCTGTCGCGCGCGAAACGCTGCTCGTGGCCAAGGAGATTGCCGAGGATCGCGGCTACGAAATTCTGCACGCGCTCGTCGATTCGCTGTACGTGCAAAAAGCCGGAGCGGTGCGCGCCGACTACGAAGCGCTCAACGAGGAAATCGCCGCGCGCACTCGGCTTCCGCTGGCGATCGAGGCCATTTATCGTTACGTGGTATTTCTGCCGTCGCGGCAATTTGAAGACGTGCCCGTGCCCAACCGCTTTTTCGCCGTCGCCGAGGACGGCGCGCTCAAGGTGCGCGGCCTCGAATTGCGCCGGCATGACACGCCGCCGCTCGTGGCGCGCATGCAGCGGGAAGCGCTCGAGATTCTCGCCGAGGCGCGCGATTTCCCGGGTTACCTGGCCAAGCTCGAAGAGGCCCGCGAAGTTCTGTGCCGCTCGGTGGAATCCGTGGCCGACGGCAGCGTCGCGATCGAGGATTTAATCGTGAGCAAGCGCCTCACGCGCGATCCGCGCGAATACCGGAAGGCCAATCAGACGGCCATCGCCGCGCAGCAACTTTTTGGCAGCGGCGTGCGCCTGCGGCCCGGCCAGACCGTCGAATACATCATCACCGACAGCGGCAATCGCGTGCCGAACGACCGCGTGCGCGCCTATGCGCTCTGGGACGGCTGGTTCGGATACGACCGCCGCAAATATACGGAGATGCTGCACGATGCGTTTGAGCCGCTCGATCTGGCCCGCCGTCAGGAAGTTTCATCCCGCGTTCGGGAAACATGAGTAGCACAGGCTTCAGCCTGTGTGGTTTTGATTTGTGCGAGCTAAAGTCAAAAGAACACAGGCTGAAGCCTGTGCTACTAAAAGCAAAAAGACCAAATCGCTCCGTTGTTTTTTCGGACCTTGAACGGGCCATGCCACCGTGAGAGGATTTGCCTTTCGTGGCCGCGGCCCGGAATGCTTCGCCGCGTACGCGGGAACTGTGCGGGAGGAGACTGTGGACCGAAGGGAATTCATGAAATTCGGTGGCGTCGCCGCCATCGAATTGGGCGCGGCGAAGCTGCTGATGTCTCAAACGCAGCCCGGTATGACGGGCATGCCCGCCATGCAATCGTCCGCCGCGCAGGAAACTTCCAAGGCGGATTTCACGCTGCGCATTGCGCCCGTCGCCGTGGAACTCACGCCCACGCGCATCATCAGCACCATCGGCTACAACGGAGCGGTTCCTGGCCCCGTGCTTCGCATGAAAGAAGGGAAGGCGGTCACGGTCGACGTCATCAATGAAACCGACGTCCCGGAACTCGTGCATTGGCACGGATTATTTCTGCCAGCGGAAGTCGATGGCGTGGAGGAAGAGAACACTCCCATGGTCCCGCCGCGCGGCCGCATTCGTTATCAATTCACGCCGCGTCCGGCCGGGACGCGCTGGTATCACACGCACACGATGGCCGGATCGGACCTGCATCGCGGCGCGTATACGGGGCAGTTCGGCTTTCTGATGATCGAATCCGCGAACAATCCCGGGAATTACGATCAGGAAGTTTTCCTCGCGCTTCGGGAATGGGAGCCTTTTTTCAATCCCGAAGAGGAAGACGATGATGAGGAAAACAACGCCGGCCCGCAACCCGAGCGGCCCAAAATACTTGATACGAATCCTTCCGGCCTTGAAGTCGGCTACCAGATGTTTTCCATCAACGACAAAGCCCTGGGATCGGGCGAACCGATTCGCGTGCGTCAGGGCCAGCGAGTCCTGATGCATTTCCTGAACGCCAGCGCCAGCATGAACCGGCGCATCGCCCTTCCGGGCCACCGATTTCAGATTGTTGCGCTGGACGGCAATCCGGTGCCCAAGCCGCAATTCGTCGAAGCGATCGACATGGGCCCTGCTGAACGCGTGGACGCCATCGTCGAAATGAACCAGCCGGGAATCTGGATTCTGGGCGCGACGACGGATGACGCGCGCAATGGCGGGATGGGCGTGCTGATCGAATACGCGAATCAGCACAAGCAGCCGCAATGGATTGCGCCGCCGAAATCGCCGTGGGACTATACGTTTTTCGGAAGCGCGGGAACGCAGCCCGTGCCCGATGCCACGATCGACATGATTTTCCAGAAAATTCCGAGCGGTGCGGGGCTATTCAACAGTTGGACGGTCAACGGAACGGAATATCCGCACGACCGGGAATTTGTGTTGAAGCAGGGCGCGCGCCACCGGCTGGTGTTTCGCAATCGCAGTGAGGACGCGCATCCGTTGCACATGCACCGCCACTCGTTCGAGCTGGTCGAGATCAATGGCAAAGCCACGGCGGGCGTGATGAAAGATACGGTTGTGGTGCCCGGCTATGGACGCGCCACCGTCGACCTGGTGGCCGATCAGCCGGGGCTGACCCTGTTTCACTGTCACATTCAGCAGCACATGGATTATGGTTTCCGGGCGTTGTTCCGCTACGCGTAATCGCCGGATTATTTCTTGCCCGGCTCCGCCGATTTGACCGGTGCGCCGATCTTGACGGTCACGCCGAATCGCTTGTAATTCTCGTACTTCACGATCATGCGAATCGGAATATCGCCATTGCTGAAGTGCAGCACGTCGTTGGACCGCGTGTAGGTGGGAAACCAGAAGTGGCCTTCCACGTTTTCGCGAAATGTTTCAAACCGCGGAAACACGTTTTCCTCTCCGCCTTTTTTGATGTCCGGTACGGCTTTGCCGTCCGTCTTCACAATTTCCAGGTCCTTATCTTCCACCCAGATACGCCCTTGAAAATATCGCTGTTTTTTTTCGATCGTTTTCGGCGCCACGTCAAACACATAGGCCGTGAGTTCGTCGAGCTGCACGTGGTCCACGTACTTGATGTCGTACTTGGGCAATTCCGTGGTCGTCAGCACAAACGGCTGCACGTGTTCAAGATCGTCCAGGTCCTGCTGCGACAGGGAAATGCGCTCGAGCGTGGGTGCGGGGGCGCTGGTCACTTTTTCGTATCGTTTGCCGGACGTTGTGAATACGATGTCACTGGTCATCGTGTACTCGCCGTCGGGGCGTCCGCTTGCATCGAGTGTCTGGATCGTGAATGTTTGCGTGTAGGTGAAGTTGTCGCGTTCGGCCTTGAATTCCGCTTCTTGCGCCGCGAATTTCTGGATGATTTCATCGACCGGCATCGTGGGCGGCGCGAGCGAGGAACTTTGCGATGCCGCGCCGGCTGGAGCGTTCTGCGGCGGCGCGGTTCCGGGCTTCGATTGCGAGTCGGCCGGCATTTTGGCCGCGGGCGGAGGCGCGCCCGCGGGCCCCTGTTGCCCGGAAGCGGCCGGGAGGGATACGCAAGCTACCGCCAGACAAGCCAATAAAATAATCAAAAATCGTCGCCGATCATTTGCCGCGAATGGAAATGGAATATTTGCCATGGTCTGCTCTCCGGATCATTGCCGCCGCATTCGCGGTGAACTCTTTCGTCAGAATCTGTTGCGCCTCTGCAATCGTAAAGAAAAATCTAGCACAGTCCCAGCGTGGAAGCTTTGTCCCTTTTCAAAAACAGTCCGATTCCTCAGCATCCGTAAGGCTCACAATCTTTGGTGCGATGATCGAGCATATGGGTTGCCTTACCGGAAATCGCACGCAAGATCGCAATCATGAAAGCCGGCTGCTATTCTTGCCATGGAGCGCTGGGACAAGGCGGGCCGGGCGGGCGGCTCGCGCCAATGGAGGTCCGCGATGGTCGATTGACAGTAAACCAACATCTCTGATACGTTCCCGCGACCGTTTATCGCGCGCGATCATAAGTTTGTGCAAGACTTGGTGCAGGACCATGGCAGAATGTCTCGAAGAAAGCAGGCGCATTTGTCCATGTCACAGAGCAAGTCTCGCCATCTTACCACCCTCGATTGGGTTATCTGCGGCGTGGCTTGCATCGGATTCGCCTTTGATACGTACGAACTTCTGGTTCTCACGCTCACCGTTCAACCGGCACTGACCGAATTCCTCGCGGCCAAGCCCGGAAGCCCCGAGTTCAATCGCTGGATCGGATTAATGTTCTACGTTCCGGCCATCGCCGGCGGAATATTCGGCTTGCTGGGCGGATACCTTATCGACCGCTTCGGCCGCCGCCGTATTCTGTTCTGGAGCATTCTACTGTTTTGTTTTTCGGCGCTGGCCACGGGCTATTCGTCCTCCGCCATGCAATTGCTGGTGTATCGCTGCATCACGTTTGTGGGTGTGTCGGTCGAATTCGTCGCAGCCACCGCCTGGCTGGCTGAATTGTTTCCGGAACGGAAGCAACGAGAAACCATTCTTGGCTTTACGCAGATATTCGCTTCCACGGGTGGAATCCTGATGAGCGGCGCGAGTTATCTGAGCCTGTCGATCGGACATTTGTTGCCCGCGATTCGTGGTGGGCATGAGGCCTGGCGCTATACGATCCTGTGGGGAATTCTTCCCGCCGTTCCCCTGCTCCTCGTGCGGCCTTTCCTTCCCGAATCGCCAATCTGGAAGAAGAAAAGGGAAGAGGGCACGCTCCAGCGCCCCAGCATCATGGAATTGTTTCATCCGGAATTTCGCAGGACCGCTCTCTTGAGTTGCTTCATGATGGCCTGCGCTTACGCGGCTTCCTTCGGGATGTTGCAGCATTTTGCGCGCATCATTCCGGGCGCTCCCGAAGTCAGAATGCTGGCGCACGCGGACCAGCTGAAAATCGTGAGCGCTTTGCAGGGAGTTCAGGAGGTTGGCAGCCTGTTTGGGCGCATCCTGATGGCGGCTCTCGCGGTCTTTATTCTCAGCCGCAGGCGCCTGCTGCACATTTTCCAGATTCCGGGACTGCTGTTGATCCCGGTGGTTGTGCTGCTTCCCGCCATGCGCGGCACAGCCATGCCATCCTGGGGAATTTTCATTCTCGGCACGGTATCCGTCGCGCAATTCAGTTTTTGGGGGAATTACCTGCCCACGCTTTATCCAACGCACCTGCGCGGCACGGGCGAAAGTTTTGCGGCCAACGTGGGAGGGCGAATGCTGGGAACCTCCGCCGCGCTCATCACCACCACGATTGTCACCTACATGCCCGGAGGCGTTGCCACCAGGCAACTCGGTTACGCGGCGGGCATCGTCGGCTTTCTCGCCTACGCAGCTGGATTTATCGGAAGTTTCTGGCTGCCCGAGCCGCGCGAGGAACTCATCACCGAATAGACTGTTGCCAAGACCCGTGGAAAAAGCCCCGCCCCTGAAGACCCGGGCTACAGTAAAACGATCCGTCCACTGTAGCCCGCCTCTTCGGAGGCGGGGCTTTCCACGTCACGTTGATCGCCGATCTGATCTTTACGCCAGCTTCAGGCGCATCAGCTTGCGGGCGTTGCCCTCGTAAATCTTGATCCGATCCTCGGCCGACATCTCGGTTTGCTCGATGCAGCGAATCGTCTCGCGAATGTATCCCGGCCCCTTCTCCGGATCGAATGGCGTATCGGAGGCGAATAGAACCTTATCGACTCCAAAGAATTCCAATCCGCACTCGAGTGCCGGACGCGAGCCAAACGTGGCCGTATCGGCATAAAACATTTTGAAGTAATCCTGCGGGCGCTTCCTGAGCTTCCGGCCAACCAGCGCCAAATCTTCTTCTTCCGTGCGGGCTCCCAGTTGATCGAGGCCGGGACCGGTGCGCCCGGAGAAATAGGGAATCATCGCGCCGAGATGGTGCGAGATAATCTTGAGTTCGGGGAAGCGGTCAAAATAGCCGGCAAACAGAATGCGGGCCATGGCCACCGAGGTTTCATACGGCCATCCAAACACCCACCACAGTTCGAACTTCGATTTCTTTTCCGTCGCGTAATCGGCAAAGGCCGACGACCGGCTGGGGTGAAGCCAAATGGGCACGTTGCGCTCCGCGATCTTTTCGAAGATGGGCAGGAATTCCGGATCGTCCAGGGGACGCCCATTCACGTTCGAATAGATCTGAACCCCGCAAGCGCCCAATTTCAGGACGGCGCGATCGATTTCCTCCACGGCTGCCGCCACATTATTCATTGGCAGCGCCGCCACGAATCCAGGAAAACGGTCGGGATGCTTCACAACCAGTTCGGCGAGGCCGTCGTTGGCCAGTTGCGCGAGTTCCGGCGAAAGTTTCGAGTCCGCCAGAGCCTCGACCGGAGGCGCGGCCATGCTCACAACCTGGCAATAGTCGCTAAAGCGGTCCATCATGCGGAAACGCACGTCGAGGTTCACCATGGCGGGGATGTTGGCTGTACGCCGCTTGATCGTTGTCCCGACTTCCGGCAGTTTCATCATCCGTTCGTAGTAATTTTGCGGAACGATATGGCAAAAGATATCGATTTTCATGAAGTCCTTCTTTCTTGAATTTGAACAACGGAACGCGTCAGGCTACAACGAATCCACAACAAAACAAAAATCGTCAAATAAATCCAAAGCTATTCGCTATTTTGATCGAGGTGGAAACATATCAAGCCCGTCGCGGGGTGTCAACGTAGCCACATCGTGCGCCTCACTACGGGTAACCCTTTGCAAAAGGCGACGCAACCTTACGGTTGTCCGGGGAGTCAAAGCAAGCGAAGATAATAGGTGGTGGGGTTTGTTCGCGATACGTTTCAGAATATAACCCTTCGTTTCTGATTCATGCGGCCAAATCGGGGGATGGCGGGCATGCGGACAAAGCCGCGGGCCGCCATGATTTACCTTCCGGCCGGTCAATTCCATCCAACACTAGGAACAGTGTGGAATTGCGAGCGCGAGTCTAAGGAGTGTTTTGTCGATTATGCCGTATAGCAGGGTAAAGCTGGTTCAAACGATTTTTCTTGGGGTCTTGTCGCTCGCCGCGTCGCTTTGCGCGCTTCCCGGATTTGCGCGCGATGGCGATGCGATTCCCCAGGCCGCCACCGCAACCATCTCGGGCCGGGTGAGTGTCGCGTCGACGGAAGGCGTGTCGAACAACCTTTCGGCCATCGCCGTGAAACTGACCGGTCCGGCGCCTGACGCCGCCGCGCAGACCGAGGTTTCGGATTCCGAGGGGCGCTACGAATTCAACCATTTAGCGCCTGGCAGTTACACGCTGACTGTGGCTGTCGAAGGCTTCAAACCGTGGTCCGCGACGTTGACGGTCGTTTCCGGCCAGGCTGCCGTCCGGGACGCCGCCTTGCAGCTGAATTTGGTCGAGGAAAATGTCGTGGTCAAAGGGGAAGCCACCGAAATTGCTACGGAAAGCACCAGCGCGACCGCGACGGTCAGCGAGCAGCAGCTCGAAACCCTGCCCCTTCGCACCGGTAAATTCACCGAGGCCCTGTCCGTAAGCCCGAGCGTCATCAAGACGCAGGAAGGGAAGCTGAATTTCAACGGGCAGCCGGAAAGCCAGGGCATGTTGCTCGTGGATTCCGTCGAAAACGTGGATCCGGTTTCAGGGAGTTTCGCGCTTCCCGTGCCGGTGGACGCCATTCAGTCCATCCAGGTATTCAACACGCCGAACAGTGTGGCCTATGGCGGATTTTCCGCGGGTCTGACGCGCATCGATCTTCGGCCTCCCTCGCCTGTCTGGAATTACAAGTTCATTGATTTCATTCCCTCTTTCCGCGCCAAGAACGACTCCCTGGTCGGCCTTGCCAATATGACCCCGCGTTTCGAGGTTGGCGGCCCGCTGATAAAGGACAAGGTCAATTTCTCCGAAGACCTGAGCTACGAATTTCGCCGGGATCCGATACACGGACTGACCTGGCCTTTCAATGAAACCTATGTCTATGCGTTCGATTCCTTCTCGAATTTACAGTGGATTCTCTCGCCCAGGCATTTAATTAACCTGAATATGAACATTTTTCAGTCCGCCAATCTGTATGCGAATATCGATTCGCTGATCCCACAGTCCGCTTCGGTGAATTTCCACCGCCACGGAGTGTCATTCGGATTCTCGGATTCGTACCAGTTCGATTCCGGGATGCTTTTGACCACGGTCGTCCGCCAACTCGAATTTTACAGCGACGCCCACGGACAGGGCCCTGCGCCGATGCAGATTAATCCGGAAGGCTGGGGTGGAAATTATTTCAATGCGTGGTCGCGGAATGCAAACCAAGTGGAAGCTCTCCCGGTTCTGCAACTCCCTTCAAAATCGTGGCTCGGCCATCACACAATAAAATTTGGCGTCGATTACCTTTACCGGACGTTTACGGGAAACAGCGCTTCGCAGCCAATCAATATCTTTGATCAAAGTATCCTTGGTCAACCCCCCACGCTTGCCGAACAGACCGCTTTCCAAGGGACCGGCGTGTTGCAAGGCTCCGACTTGGAAGTCGCCGAATATGTCGAGGATCAGTGGACACTGACCAAGAGCCTGTCGCTAACCCTCGGCGCGCGCTTGACCACCCAATCCATCGGCCGCGACAACGCCTTTGCGCCTCGCGCCGGGACCGCATATTCGTTTGCAGGCGGAAAGTCGGTGATTCGCGCGGGCGCAGGATTGATCTATAGCCATGTTCCGCTGCTCGCCCAGGATTTTGCCGAAAATCAAACTCGCGTGATCACCTATTCCCCCGGGTATGGACCCGCCTCGTACGCGAACATTCCCATCACCATGCAGAATGTCTACCTTCTGGGAGGATCACCGGCGAGTCCCACCAGCCCGACGGATCCGGCGGACAGTCCCCGGACATTCACCTGGAACATCGAGTCCGAAACTTCCTTACGGAAGGACCTCATTCTGCGTGTCGGCTACTATGAGACGCATACGACCGACCTTTTCCTCGTAAACCCGATTCTGCCCTCGGTCGGAACCACAGGAATGTTGGCGCTCGAAAACACGGGAAGCGCGCACTATCGTCAGGCGCAGATAACCGCCCGTTACCGGCCGAACGAGCGCGCCGAAGCAAACGTGTCGTATTCGTGGAGCCGCGCAAGAGGCGACCTCAACACGCTATCGGATACGTTTATTCCGTTTCAGTCGCCCGTGATTCGTCCCAACGTCTATGGCATCCAGCCTTCCGACATTCCCAACCGCTTGCTGGTTTGGGGGTTCGTCCACCTTCCGTTTTGGAGCCTGGTTGTCAGCCCTGTCGCCGACATGCACTCGGGGTTTGCGTATTCGAATGTGGACGTTTTGCAAAACTATGTGGGCGTTCCGAACAGCCTGCGCTTCCCAACGTATTTTTCTCTCGACGTGAAGATCTACCGCGATTTCCCGCTCCATATTCCATTCAAGGAGCACCCGAATGGCAAGGTGCGGAAAATTCGCATAGGGATTTATTCGCTCGACGTCACGAATCGCCAGAATCCACACGACGTTTTCAGTAACATTGCCTCTCCCTTGTTTGGACAGTATGACGGCTTCGAGCGGCGGTTTACCGGCCTGGCTATCGGCCTCGGCGAGTAAGTTTTCCACCAGGATACTGTCCATCTTTGCTCCATGGGTTGTCCGTTCGTAGTGGCGTAGGTTTCAGCTTGCGCCGTCAAGCGGGGCGCAGCCCGCGACGTGCGGTGTCCGCAATAATGCCCTGCGGACTTCGCCCAGCTTGAGTGCGCAGGCTGAAGCCCACGCCACGCTGGCGGAATTGCGGTATTCTGGTTTCGCTAGGAGATCGTGTATGACGCGAGCCATTTCCCATCCGCACTGGGGCAATTCTCCCTGGTCCATCGATTTTCAGCCTGCTCCATCGTCCATCCCCGCCAAGGCGGATTTCGCCATTGTGGGCGGCGGTTTTTCAGGGCTTTCCGCCGCGTCCTGGCTGCGCAGGTTCGCGCCCGGCAAGAGCGTGGTTCTGTTCGAATCGGTGGCGATCGGAGCGGGTTCGAGCGGCCACACAGGCGGGCTTGCGCTGGCCGAGACCGCTGCGGGAAATCTCCCCGGGCTTGGCGATGTGCTCGCCGGATTCACCACCATCCTGAGCGAACTCGCGGTCGATTGCGATTGCCAGCTTCCCGGAGCCATTGAAGTGGGCCGAAGCGGCGGTTTGCCCGATTCGCCGATTTCCTGGTCGGATTCCGGATTGCTTCGCGCGGTAAGGCAAGTGCCCGGCGGAACGATCGATCCCGGGAAAATGGTCAGCGGTCTGGCGCGAGCGGCGGAAACGAGCGGCGCGCAAATTTTCGAGAATCTTCCCATCAAGGAAATTTTATTTGAAAATCCCGTGCGCTTGCGTTTTCAGGGCGGAGAGCTGCGCGCGCGCAAAGTTCTGCTCGCGACGAATGGCATGTCCCTGGAATTGAGCGATCTGGCGCGCCGGGCGCAAACAAAATTCACGCTGGCTGTTGCGACCGAGCCTCTGCGCGCCGCTCAAATCGAGAGCCTGGGCCTGGCCTCTCAAAAGCCGTTCTACACAATCGATTTTCCCTATCTATGGGGAAGGCTCCTGCGCACGGGAGGAGTCGTCTTCGGCGGAGGCCTCGTTCACATGGATGACTGGCGCGAGCTGATGAATCTGGATATCGACGAGGGGGAATCGGCCGAGCTCATCGCGCGGCTGGAGTCTCGCGTGCGCGCGCTGCATCCGGCATTGCAAACTGTGCGCTTCACGAACCGATGGGGCGGCCCGATCCTGATTGCCAACGAGTGGCGCCCGGTTTTCGCGCGGCATCCCCAAAGCCAAAGTGTAGTTGTGCTGGGAGCCTACAGCGGGCATGGCGTCGCGCAATCGGTGTATCTCGGACGATGGGCCGCCGAAGTTTTGTGCGGAAACAGTTCGCTGCCGGATTGGAATCCCGCTGAAGAGAAGGCCTGATTCGTATTGGTTCGGCGGTTTTCAGTAGCACAGGCTTCAGCCTGTGTTCTTTTGACTTTCGCTTGCCACAAATCAAAACCACACAGGCTGAAGCCTGTGCTACCAGGTATTGTAAGGCGTGTTCTCAAATGGAGAAACTTGCGCGGAGCTGGAATGGACGTCGGTAATCCCCGGCGTGGTCTGCAAGGGGCTGAGCAGCACCGGTTCGGAGTCCGCCTGCCAATCCTTGTTGCGAGTAATCGGGTCGGTTGGCACTCCGGAAATATATTTTGACTGAGCCAAATCTTCGAGCGACGACGGCCCGGCCTGTTTGTCGAGCGTGTACTGCTGGATCGCGTTTCTCATGATGAACAGGTCTGTTTTGAGCGTGGCTTCCTTCGCGCGCAGGACCGAATTCTCATATCGCACCGCCGCCATGCCCGCCAGGATCAAAATAATTGTGATGACGATCAGCATTTCGATCAGCGTGAATCCCGCCGCACGAAAGCCGCGCCGCGCGGACGGAGCGCACCGCCGCAAGGTTCGGGTAGGGAAAGGCGCGATGTGCGAGAATTTCATTCGTGAGTTACCAGTCGGAGTACTTTGTTTCGTCTATCGCCGTCGCCTGGGATTCGGAATACACGTCGAACACATTGTGCCCGCCCCAACTGCTGGAATCCGGATCATCCTGCACGGAGCGCAAACCCCAATCGGCTTTTCCCGTCATCGGGTCCACCGGAATTTTCCGCAGGTAGCGCACTTTGCTCGTTGTGCTCGACATGCCTTGGCCGAGCGCGGAGCCAAGCTGTGAAGCGCCGCCCGCCGGTCCCGATTGCGACGTTCCCATCGATCCAAACTGGCCTGTACCGCTGGCTCCGGCCAGCGCCGCTGCGCTGACGCCGCCCGCCCCGCTTCCAACGGCGCTCACCATTACGCCATCGACCAGAGTTTGCAGATCGGGCGGATAATTCTGGCTGCCGACTTCCGTGCGAATCAGGTTTTTATCCGCGTCATCCTTGTAGCGATCGATGGCATCGCGCATCTGTCGCAAATCGTAGCGCAACTCCGATTCTTTCCGGCGCTGGATCGTCATTCGAAACAGGGGAATCGCCGCGGCGGAAAGAACCAGCAGTATCCCGCATGTGAGAATGAGTTCGATCAAGGTCAATCCCGCCATCCTGTTTCTTGCGGCGCGCGGGATTGAATTCTGTCGGCGCATCTGAACTGGCCCTCTTATGTTTGCTCTCTTAATTTATTGGGCTTTCTATTGGACCCGGACGGTGGCCTCGCTGGTAACCACCTGAATCGGGCGCTGTTGCGAATTTTTTGCGTTCACCTGCACGATCGTAAGCTGCGAATTCCCGGGAGCAATGGCCTTGACCACGATCCCCACCAGCGTGCCCGACCCGCTCACTCCCGGCGTGTTCGGCATGCGCGTGGCCGAGATGATGGCCTGCCCGCGTTCCTTATCCACCCGCTCCACGATGGCGACGTCCTGCGTTCCGCCCGAGAGGAATCCGCCCTGGCGAACGTCCTCGACCGAAATGACCGCCGGGTTGAACTGCACGAGAATCGGGACGGAATACAGGTCCTGCACGTTTTGAACCACCACGCCGAGAATGGCGGTCTCTCCGACTTTCATTGCAGCCATTTCAGGCTCGAATTTAAGTGCCGCGCTTTGCGCAGCAGGCGGATTCACCTGCGGCGGCGCGGCAGCCGGAACCGGCCCAGCCTGCGGTTTCGGAGTCTCGGGCGAAAGCATGACATCCTGCAACCGGACTTCGGCGTTCGTGTCCGTTCCGGACGAAATGCTGCGCAAGTTTTCCGCCGTGATCGACGGCAAACGCACGATGTGCGGAATCAGCACGATCAGGATTTCGTCTTTTTCGTGATCCACCGTGCTGCTGGAAAAGAAATTTCTGAAGAAGGGAATTTTCGCCAGGCCCGGTATTCCGTTGATCGCATTCGTGTCGGTCTGTTCGATCAGTCCGCCCAGAACATTGACTTCGCCGTCCTTGAGCCGAATGTCGTGCTCGATGCTGCGCTGGCTGATGATCGGCTGGTTGATCCCGCCAATATTCGTCGAGCCGGTCTGCGACGAAACCACGATGTTTACCTTCATGCTGATTTCGCGGTCCGGATGGATGCGCGGCGTGACGTCCACGTTCACGCCAACATCGAGATATTGAAACTGCGTGTTCACCAGCGGATTGATGGCGCCCGCTCCGACCCCGGTTGCGCCGATTCCGATTCCGGCCTGGAAACTTCCGGTGGCGACGGGAATGCGGTCGCCGATGCGAAGTTTGGCGGTCTGTCCATCGACCACGCGAATTTCCGGATCGTCCAGGATTTGTGTCGAGGTGTCCGTCATCAGGAAGGACGCCGTGGCGCCCGGCACCGTCAGGCTGTATCCGTTGGTAAAAATATGCGGATCGCTGATTAGTTGGCTGATGGTGGCCGCGCCGCCCGTGGATGTCGATGTTGACGACGTCGAAGGGTTCGTGCTCGTGCTCGTCGTGCCGGGGTTCGCGAATGACGCCGTGATGCTCGTCGGCGGCGTAATCCCGATGTTCCTCATGCGGTCGCGCCGCGCTTCCATGACCGCCACTTGAATCACGACTTCCGGCTTTGCGCGGTCGATGTCGTCGATGATTTTTCCCGCAAGCAGGATGCGATCCGGAGTGTCGCGGATCACGATGGCGTTCTGCGCGTTGATCTGCTGCACGCGCCGCAAGTCGAGCAGCTGCCGGATGCTGGTCACGATTTCGGTGAGTTCCTGCGGCAGCACGGTGTTGCGCAGATAAAATGTCTTAACGATCTCTTCCTCGTAATCCTTGCGCTTTTGTGGCTGGTCCGGGACAACGAAAATAATGTTGGACGTCACGGGACGCCAGAACGCCTTGCTCTCCAGCGCCGCGATGTTTAGAGCCTGCTCGAGCGTCACATTGCCAAGCTCGATGGAAATGCGCCGGGAAGTGAAATCCGGATCGAAAATAACGGTCAGCCCGGCCAGCTTCCCGATGGCGTCGAAAACCGCCTTCGAGTCGTTCGTGGCTTTCATCGTGATCGGCGCTCGCGATAGTGGCTGAATCCGGGGCGGCCCGGACATGAGCTTTGGCTCATCCGAGGCCGCGGCGGCCGCGGCGGATGCCGCCGCATTTTGCGCGGTCCCTTGCTTCGCGTCTATCGCGTCCATCGTGGCTTTCAATTCCTGCTGGGACACGGCGCTGGACGGGTCGATCATCGTGGCTTTGCGGAACTCCGCCAGCGCCAGCTCCAGGCTGCCCTGGTCCCGCAAGCGGCGTCCCTGGCCCACATGCCATTGCGCGGCTTCAAAACGGACCCGCGCGGCCTTCAGCTTGAATTCCGTATTATTGGGCGAGGATTGGAGCGCCTTATTGTAGTAGTCGAGCGCGGTGTCGTAATCTTTCAACGACTCCGCTTTCGCGCCCGCGTTGCCCTCCTGGTTGCCCTTGGGGCACCCCGCAAGGAGCATGGCCGCCGACACCACGGCGATCCCGCACAATTTCCGGACGTTCATGGACGCTCCATTCGGGACTGTTTCATCGAGCCAGTCTAGCACCCGCTTAAAACCTGAACAAGGTATGACACTGAACAAGGTGTTTCCTTGCTTCCGGCAACAGCCCGCGGCTAAGATAGCTGGCTGTGGCTAAACCGCCCAAAAAGCAGGAAAAATCCGAGGAGTCGGTCGTGGCTCAAAACCGCGCCGCCTCCTACAACTACCATATCCTTGAGAAGCTGGAAGCCGGCATGGTGTTGCTTGGCACCGAAGTTAAATCCCTGCGCGACGGCAAGGCCAACCTGCGCGAAGCCTACGGCTTGATTCGCCGCGGCGAGGTCTGGCTGGTGAATTTCCATATTGGCGAATATCTTCCCGGCGGGCCGTACAACCACGGGCCCCTCCGGTCTAGAAAGCTGCTCCTGCGCAAGGAACAAATTGGCAAGCTGGAACGAAAACTGGACGACAAGGGCCTGACGCTCATTCCGCTGCGGATTTACTTCCGCGAAGGCATCGCCAAATGCGAACTGGCGCTCGCCCAGGGCAAAAAGAAGTGGGATCGCCGCCAAACGGAAAAAGATAAAGAGGCGAAACGCGAAGTCGGCGACGCCATGCGCAAGTTTAGTCGTCGTTGACCGGCAGGTCACTGGATCGTTGACCGGCAGGCCACTGGATGGTTGACCGGCAGGTCACTGATCGTTAACCGGACCGGCAAGGCGCGTCGCAATCGTAGGGGCACGGCATGCCGTGCGCCTACGCCGATCCGTATGCCAGCGACTCGCCGACCAGTCGCGCTTCCGACGGAATCGTTGAGCGACAGGCACGAAACAATAGACCGGAATTGCGTTACGGGTGGATTGCAGTACTTTGAATTTTTCGCGCAGCCCTTTTCGCGGGCCGCGCCATCTCATTCACGGAAGAGGACTTATGGAAATCATGGTCGATACTCGCGCAGTCGCCACAATCGAAACCGACGCGCTCGTGACCTACGCGTTCGAGCAGGAAAAGCCCGTGGACGGCATTCTCCTTCAGCTCGACGAGGCCGTGGGCGGCGCACTGGGGAAACTGGCCGCGTCCGGCGAACTGACCGGCAAAATGCTGGAATCGACCCTCGTGTATTACCCGGCGGGGCTGGCCGCGCAGCGCCTGCTGGTCCTGGGCGCGGGCAAGAAAGGCAAATGCGGCACGGCCGAGCTTCGCCGGCTGGCCGGGGCGGCGGTTCGGTCGCTGAAGTCGCGCGGCGTGAAGCGCGTGACGTTCCTCGTGCGCGAGAACGACCGCACCGCCGCCGTGGCGCAGGCCGTCGTCGAAGGCATGATCCTCGCGAATTTCGACTACGACAAATACAAGACGGACAAAAAGCCCGGCAACGAAATCACGGCCGCCGCGCTCGCCGGGTGGGACGAATCCTCGCGCGCCGACGCCGACATGGGCCTCGCGCGCGGGCGCGTCATCGCCGAATCGCAGAATTTTGCGCGCGACTTGGGCAACGAGCCGTCCAACCTGCTGACGCCGCGCATGTTGGCCGACAAGGCCGCCGCCATGGCGCGCGAGGGGGGCCTCGCCGTGGAAATCCTCGACGAGAAAAAAATCGCGGAATTGAAAATGGGCGCGCTGCTTTCCGTCGCGCAGGGCAGCGCCGAGCCTCCCCGCATGATCGTCATCACCTACACGCCCGAAAAATGGAATCCCGCCGCGCCTGTTCTGGGCCTCGTGGGAAAAGCTATCACGTTTGACACTGGCGGAATTTCCATCAAGCCGTCGAACGACATGGAGAAGATGAAGTACGACATGTGCGGCGGCGCGGCCATGATCGGCGTGATGCGCGCGATCTCGGTCCTGAAGCCGCAATGCAAAATCGTCGCCGTCGTCCCTTCCACGGAAAACATGCCCGGCGGCCGCGCGCAAAAGCCCGGCGACATTCAAACCTCCATGTCCGGAAAAACCATCGAGGTCATCAACACGGACGCCGAGGGCCGCCTGATCCTGGCCGACGGCATCGCCTACGCCAGGCAGCTCGGCTGCACGCACCTGATCGACGCCGCCACGCTCACCGGCGCAGTCGTCGTCGCGCTCTCCAACGTAAACGTCGGCGTGTTCGGCTCCGACCAGGCCTTCACCGACCAGCTCCTCGCCAGCTCCAAAGTGGCCGGCGAAAAAATGTGGCCCCTGCCCGTCGACGACGACTACCGCGAATTCATCAAAAGCCCCATCGCCGACATCCAAAACACCAGCAACACCAAAGGCGGCGGCGCAAGCGCGGCAGCCATGTTCATCAAAGAATTCACCGGAGACACCCCGTGGATTCACCTCGACATCGCCGGCACAGCCTGGCAGGACGACGTAAAGCCCTGGAACGCCAAGGGCGCCACGGGCGTGGCTGTGCGCACGCTGGTCGATCTAGCGATGAAGTTTGGCGCGAACGGATCTTCCGCGAAATAACTTCACAGACGCGATGCGAGCCAGTTTTCGAGTGCGCTGTGATTCGCCCAATTGGAATGCAGGCTCTCTGCAATCGCGTTTCAGATCAGATCATTTATCCTGAAAGCGAACAACGCCCACGGACCCCGGAGAGTGGGGCAATGCGTTGCTTCAACGAACCCGCCTGTTTTGATGATTCACTCGGTAAAGAGGGTGCGAGATTGGGCGACGTATCGAACGGGCCTTTTCTGCTTAGTGATGCGTCCTTCGCACACCCCCCGAGCAAGCCAATCTTTGATTTGCGCGGCGCGTACGCACATCTTGTCCGCGAGCCATTCCGCGGTTTGAGGTTCGCTAAGTAGGGCCGACATCTTTTCTATGAAAAGATGGTAGTCGTCGCAGCATCGCTCGGCCGTGGAGGGTGGCGTTGTTTCTTCTGTCGGCTGGACCGTATCAGATAACGACGGAACCGCTGCGCTAGCGCTTTGTTCCGCTGAGACAGGATTCCCGTTGACCGCTTCGACCACTAGGTCAATATGCTCTTCCATTGGAGGGGGCTGCTGGCCTGTCGGAGAAAACAACTGCCCATTCTTCGGCTCCGGTGCAGTGAATAAGGCCCGAAGATTCTCCCACGGCTCCGCAGGAAACGGGATGCCTCCCATTCGTAGCAATTTGTGATTCCCCGGCGCTACGGTTCCAGAGGACTTGACGAACACTTTCACGCGGCCGTGCTGAAGCGCCTCGGAGGCCCCTGCCCATGTACCTCCACTGTCGGCTGAGCTTGCGACTACCAGAGCGGCATCACTCAACCCATAGAGCAGCTTATTCCGATCCATAGCCGTGTAAGCGAACCACCTTGAATCCGGGTCGTAAGGGGACACCAGAGTCAAACGATCACTCACGAGGCCCGAGCGGTACTGCCCCGAAGTGGCTGTCTTCGCCAAGCCTTCCGCAAGAACTCCCAAAACCCATCCGTCAAACTCAAGCGCACCGGACATCGCGTCGCGGTCAATTCCCTTGGCGGCCCCGGAAATAATTGCGATGCCTTCCTTCGCACAATGCTCACCAACCCGGCGCGCGAACTCTCCGTCCTCTTCTGATCGGTCGCGGGACCCAACGACGACGAGGCCGCCACGGTTGAGCAGGCTCGTGGAGCCGACCCCATAGAGAAGAGGCGGGGCAGACTGCCCTAAATATCTTTTAAGACGTTCCGGATAACACGAATCGCTTCGACTGATGATCCAAAGACCGCTTCTTTCCCACTTCTCTGTAACCAGGGCTAGCGCAGCACCGCGATCAAGCAGCGGTGCGACACGATCGGAGTTGACCTCCCGCACCTCAATATTGGCGAGCCTCATTCGGCCTTCGGAACTCAGTAGGTCTCCGGGCCGCAGCCCCTCGGCTTTTAGCCACGACGCCAGCGCGTTGTACTGCCGCAGTCCAAGTGGCTTCAAGCCATTGCCGCCCCTTTGTCCAAGCTCGCCGCAAAGGAGAAGAACTGCTTGCGTGTCTGCCGTCAGAGTCGTTTGCAATCCAACCTCACTAGTCACCATCTGCCGAAGAAGTGTCCGCTAAAGCAAACGGATAGACCGGTCCACTTCCAGCCTGGCGTAGCAACAAAGCTAGCACAGTAAACGTCCATCGGGAATCGACCATGTCATCGACCAAAAGAACCGGCTCTGTTCGGACTCCAGCCGCATCGACAGCAAACGCCCCAGCAAGATTTTGAGTCTGCTGGAAACTGTTAGCCCGAGTCTTTTGAGGTTCGGTGTCATGAACCTTGCGGATGCATTCCAAAAATGGAACCCCGAGCTTGTGCGCAAGACGCCGAGCGAAATCCGGGACAAGGGTCAGATGCCGTCTCGACGGCACGCAGGTGACCCAGATCGGCGCCGGAACTGGATTCCAGCGATCTCTGATCAAGCGAACGGCAGCGTCGACAAGCTGCTCGTCAAATTGCTGACCATGCTGCTTACCTCTTCGCACGAGTTCACCCAAGCCCGGATCGCCCCACCGGCACAGTGCGCGCCCTTCCATGGCCTGATGTTCCGGCGTGATTTTCCCACGCATATCCGGACGGGCCAATCCACGCGGCCACTGCTTTCGCGGCTCGATCGGATTTTCTAGACGTCCTAGGAAGCTCGCCGCTTCCTGCGCAAGGTGCGCCGGATACTCTTCTGATAAAAGATGACCTGCACAGCTCACGCACTTGCCACAAGGTTCGCCGTTCGGGTCATTGAGCTCCTCCGCCAAAAACTGCATCAGGCAGTCTTCGGTGTCCATGTAAGCTTTCATGCGCTCCTGCTCTCCCCGCCGCAGGTTCGTAATCCTTTCAATTCGTTCAACCGGCATCTGCCAGCGCACAGGATTTAGCACATAGCCGGAGTCGGCCTTTTGAATTGGTGCTGGCGATTCCGTCAGCAAGAACTTCAAAATTTTATCAATCATTCCCTTCGTCAAGTTTACGCTTTGTTGGAGCTTGGGAACCGTAAGCGGACCGCCCGCAGCTCGCATGGCCCCTAAAAGCTGGTCCACGTTTTCAGGCGCCGGGAAGGCGGTTCGGATGAAGTAGTCACCGATCGAGTCGTCTTCTTCTCCGTTCAACAGAATACCAAAAGCATTATCGACTGCCCGGCCGGCACGTCCGACCTGCTGGTAGTAGTGCACGACGGAGGCAGGTCGCTGGAAGTGAATAACGAATCCAAGATCGGGCTTATCGAAACCCATCCCGAGAGCGACCGTAGCCACCAAGGCCTTAACTTCGTTGTTGAGGAGTCGGTTTTCAAGGATTTCTCGAGGCCCATTTTCCATAGGTCCGTTATAGGGCTCTGCGTCGATTCCTTGAGACTTAAGCCACTCGGCTATACGATCTGAATCTCTGACAGTAAGCACATAGACAATTCCGCTTCCTGGTAGTTTCGGGAGTTGATGTGCCAGCCAAGCCATACGTTCAGCCTGCGACGGCAGGGAGATGTTCTGGAGACTTAGGCTTGCCCGCGTCAAAGGGCCCCGCTGGACCTCCAGGTTCGGTCCTAGCTGATCAACGATGTCTCCCACCACCCGATCGTTTGCGGTCGCGGTTGTCGCAAGAACCGGGATATTGAGCGGAAGGGCTTGCAGGATTCTCACGATCCTTCGGTAATCGGGCCTGAAATCGTGCCCCCAGTCTGAGATGCAGTGGGCTTCGTCCACAACGAAAAGGCCCACTCGATTGGCGATGGGAAGCAGGCAGCGATCGACGAACTCGTCGTTAGCAAGTCGCTCAGGTGAAATTAACAGTACGTCGACCTCATTTCGATGCAGTCCGCGTTCGATCCGAGGCCAGTCTGCCTCGTTAGAGGAGTTAATCGTCTCCGCACGAACCCCGATATTCCGTCCAGCAGCGATTTGATTCCTCATCAACGATAGAAGAGGTGAAACAAGAAGCGTGCAACCCGCTCCCCGATCACGAAGAAGCTTCGTAGCGATGAAGTAGACGAGACTCTTACCCCATCCCGTCCTCTGTACGATGAGGAGTCTTGCTCGTCGCTCAACCAGTGCGGAGATCGCCTGCCACTGTCCATCCCGAAACTCCGCATCGGCATTTTTGAGAGCCCGTCTGAGTAGTTCGAGCGATTGTCTCCGCATGTCGTGCCACCGCCGTTATTGAAAAACATCGATTAGGAATCTCGGATTCGAATGAGGCTCCCGAACCGCACAAATCCTTTTCCCACCCTCCCTACTATTAAGTACGCTACTCAGGAGCCACCCGCAGCGCGAGCGGCCTGTTGGCTGGCCATTTGTTCCTTCATCTTCTGTTGCATTTCCTTAGGTGTGGGTTGTGCAATGTGGGTTGCGACCATCCAAGTGTAACCCTCGGGATCGACAACGGTTCCACAGCGGTCGCCCCAAAACATATCCATCACGGGTCCCTTGGGCGAGGCCCCGAGCTTTACGGCCTTGGCCACCGTCTTATCTGCGTTCTCCGTCAACAGATACAAACTCGTCGGCGAGGCACCGACTGCTTTCGCGCTGCGGGAACCCATCTGCGGCATCTCCGGCCCCAACATTAATGTTGTGCCGCGGAGCGTCAGCTCGGCATGGACGGCCTTACCGTCTGGACCATTCATGATCCCACGTTTGGCAAACCCGAAGGCCTTTTGATAAAAGTCGGCTGCCGCTTTGACGTCGGTCACGGTCAGAACTGCCGTTAGCGAACCGTAGATTTTTTTATTGAGTGGATCTATTTTTCTGGGCATAGCACTCCTTTTGTGAAGCGAGTATTGGAGCTGAATTTCGGCGGATGCTGTTCATGATGCAACGCTGGCACAGACCTCTGGGCAGCGGAGGCCAAGAATACTTCAAAGAGAAACGTCCGGTCAACGTTCAAGTCGATAGCCCAGCACACCTCGCCGAGATCTTCCCGCGCCCGGGAGGATTTTGAGGAATGCCGGGCAACACCGTGGTTCTGTCCGAGTCGTCGGCTACTCGGAAACTCACCCATTGTTGCCAGATCGTTACATTTTTTCAGGCGATTCGATTCCTAGCAATTCCAGCGCGGCGACGAGTTGAATTTCCACGAGGCGGCTCAGTTGCAGCAGGAAAATCTTTTTAGTGGGGTCGGATTCCGTGAGGATTCGGAAACCAGGACGGAGTTCGATACGGTCGCGTCCTGGAATTTGTCCAACACAAGAGTTCGGCCGATCATCCTGCCGCACAACCCATTCTTGAATTGCCGGGAGTCCCGGAGGGACGCCATACCGTAGCCCACCGTGGAACGGTGGGATAACGAGACGGATGGTTTAAAGCCCCGGAGGGGCGGCACATTTGGTCGGCCAAGTGTGTCGCCCCTCCGGGGCTTTTTTTTCTTGCTCATGCATTCCCACCGCTGAAGCGGTGGGCTACGATGTTTCGTCCCTCCGGGACTTGGCGAAGTCTCGGAGGGACTTGAAATGCGGTAGGATAAAGCCCCGGAGGGGCGGCACAATGGCCCATTCGTATTCGCGGACCCACATTCATTTGGTTTTCAGCACCAAGGAGCGCCGCAATTTCATCTCGAAAGAATTGCAGCCGCTCTTATGGGCCTACATCGCAGGAATTTGCAAAAAATACGAAATGATTGCGGTCGCGATTGGCGGGACGGAAAATCACGTCCATATTTTATTTCATCTTTCGCCCAAGCTTGCATTGGCAAAGGCCGTACAACTCTTAAAAGGAAATTCATCGAAATGGATAGGCGAACAAGGGATCGAATTCGCCTGGCAGGAAGGCTACGGAGCATTCAGCGTCAGCGCGTCAAATCTCGACCAGGTTGCAGGTTATATTCGCAATCAAGAGTCGCATCACCGCAAATTCAGCTTCGAGGAAGAATTTCGCGCGCTCCTGAAGAAACATGGTGTGGAATACGACCCGAAATATGTGGTGGGCTAGAAATCCAGTGCGAGGAGAGTGTGTCGCCCCTCTGGGACTTTTTCCGACCTGCCCGGCGTTCCCACCGCTTCAGCGGTGGGAATGCGAAAAGGCACGAACCAAAGCTCCGTAGGGACGGCACAGTTGGCCGGCCAAGTGTGTCGCCCCCACGGGGCTTTCTTTTCTTGCTCATGCATTCCCACCGCTGAAGCGGTGGGCTACGATGTTTCGTCCCTCCGGGACTGGCCAATGCGCATGGCGTTTCGCTCCCGGCCTACAAGAGCCCCTAGCCCGCATTTCTCACAAGAATTAAACAATCGTTTCATGGCCGATTCTTTTTTTGCACTAAAACGGCAAAATAGACGCTTTTCAGTAGCGCGGGCTTCAGAATCTGTGTGGTAACTCGACTCCGAAAGAGCTAGCGGCTAAAGCCTCATTTATTTTGCGGACGTTACGGCACGGCTGAAGCCGTGCCCTACAAAGATTTGCCGGTTGCCACACAGCCTCTTCAGTCTGTGGAAGTTGGATTTGCCATATTAGGCAGCTGAATTGTCGCAGTGATGCAAACAATGCTATTGACGCTGCCCAAAGCGCGGGGTAAATATGCGGCTACTTGAATATGGAATCGGAGCGGCAGATGTCCAACGGCACGGAGATTCCACTCAGTCCTACGTCTTTTCTTGATCGCGCCGCCGCGGTCTTCGCGGGGGAAACAGCGATCCTCGATGGGGATCTGAGCTTTACGTATCGTGAGTTTAGCGACCGATCGCAGCGACTCGCCGGACTTCTTCTAGAGGCCGGGATTCAACCCGGAGACAGAGTCGCGGCGCTCTGCGCCAACAGCCACGTGATGCTCGAGCTTCACAATGGAGTTCCCATGGCTGGCGCCGTTCTAGTGCCGGTCAACGTCAGGCTGTCGGAAGCGGAGATCACCTATATTCTCGAGGACGCTGGGGCACGTCTGCTCGTTGCAACACAAGAATTCGCGGAAACGGCTCAACGCCTTTCCGCGCGCACAGGTGTAAGACTCATCGTCGCCGGTTCGCCAACCAGTGAGTACGAACAACTCCTGAACGTGTCACAAGTTCACCGAGTTGCCTGGACGGACGAGAAGTCATTGCTTGCCATCAACTACACCAGTGGGAGTACGGGACGCCCGAAGGGGGTCATGTATAGCCACCGTGGCGCCTACCTGCAGTCGCTGGCGATGGCCTATCATTCGCGCCTCGGATTGGACAGCTTGTACCTGTGGACCCTCCCCATGTTTCACTGCGATGGCTGGTGCTTCACCTGGGCCGTCACGGCTGCGGGAGGTGCGCACATCTGTCAGCGCCGCATCGACGCGTCGGAGATCTGGCTGAAGATCTGCAACTGCGGCATCACCCATCTGAGCGGGGCGCCGACCTTGCTGTCAATGATCGCCGAAGCGGCAAGTGCAATGCCTGACCACAAACCGGAGCGCCCCATCCGTGTCCAAGTCGGAGGCGCACCCCCGTCGCCTGTCCTGCTCGCCCGATTGGCAAAGCTCAATATGCAGGTGACTCACTTGTACGGACTGACCGAGACGTATGGTCCGGCAGTGGTAAACGAGTGGCAGCCGGCTTGGTCGGAGAAGTCAATCCCCGAGCAGGCGAGGCTGAATGCGCGCCAAGGAATCGGAAATGTCGTGACACAGGATGTGAGGGTTTTCGATTCCGAGGGCCGCGATGTTTTGGCGGATGGTCAGACCCTCGGGGAAATCGTGATCCGCGGCAACAATGTGATGATGGGTTATTACCGCGACGAGGCAGCAACCGCGGCAGCGCACATCCATGGATGGTTCCGGACGGGAGATCTCGGGGTGCGGTATCCAGACGGATACGTAGAGCTAAGGGACCGAACCAAGGACATTATCATCACGGGTGGCGAGAACGTCTCCTCTGTTGAAATCGAGAGGGTTCTCGTCGAACATCCCGCGGTCCTGGAGGCAGCGGTTGTCGGCCGCGAGGACAACCGCTGGGGCGAGGTTCCCGTAGCCTTCGTCACGCTCCGTCTTGGAATGTCAGCGAGCGAGGCTGAGCTGATTGACTTTGTGCGCAGCCGAATAGCACACTTCAAAACGCCTGACGAGATCCGGTTCGAGGAACTTCCGAAGACCTCAACCGGAAAAGTTCGCAAGCACGACTTACGAGCGCGCCTAAAGGCATCGCTTGCGCAAGAGCGTGGTGGCGGCTCCGCGGGGACGCTGCGCGATTCATAAACTGCGATATTGGAGAGGGGTGCAGCTAGATGGGACTTCGAACACTGGAACAGTTTCTCGACGGTTTGCGCGACGAACGGGAAGTCTACTACCGGGGAAAGCGGGTAAAGACTGTGCCCGACCATCCCGAACTCGGCGTGGCCGCGCGGCACGCCGCGATTGATTTTCAAATGGCTGAGGATCCGAAGTTCCGCGACCTCGCCGTGCATCGAGAGGGAAACGAGAAGTTCTCGGCCTACTACCGGATACCGCGAGACTCAAAAGACCTGCTGGCTCGGTCCCAGCTCATTGAGGCGGGCACGACGCAGGGCGGTACGCTGGTGTTGCTGATCAAGGAAATTGGGACCGACGCGCTTTTCGCGCTCAGACGCGTTCTTGGCCGGAGTAAAGACGCCCAGGGTCTGGGACGGCTCGATGCTTTCTACCGCGACTGCCGAAATCGCGACCTCGCGCTCGCGGTGGCCCAGACCGACGTGAAAGGCGATCGCAGCAAACGTCCCTCCGAACAGTCTGATCCCGATCTCTACGTCCGGGTCGTGGAAAAACGGCCTGACGGTATCGTCGTACGGGGAGCCAAGGTCCACACCTCATGCGCACCTTACGTCGATGAAATCATTGTCCTGCCGAGCAAGAGCATGGGGCCGGGTGATGAGCCCTGGTCCGTGGCGTTCGCCGTGCCAGCGGCCACGCGCGGACTCCGCATGTATGCGTCGGATTTCCTGCACGGCACCGATGATCCGTTTACCCGGCCGATCTCAACCAAGCACAAGATGATCGAGACGCTCACCGTATTTAACAATGTGTTCGTTCCGTGGGAGCGCGTGTTCTTCCACGACCGCCCTGACCTGGCGGGGGTGGCGGCTCTCACGTTTGTCGAGTTTCACCGGTTCACCGCCGTGAGCTACAAGCTCCCGCTCGTTGACGCTATGGTCGGCGCGGGAATCGCCATTGCCCGGGCGAACGGCATCGAGAAGGCCGGCCATGTTCGCGACAAGCTCACGTGGCTGGCAGGATACGCGGAAACTGTGCGGGGCCTGACCGAACTCGCAGCCCAGCGGTGCGAAGTCGAGGAGGGTGTGGCCTACCCGCACGTATTTACGACAAATCTGGCGAAGTGGACATTCGCGCGTGACTTCCACAAGGCGCTGGAGACTGTACAGGACCTTGCCGGAGGTCTTTTAGTTACGGGTCCCTCCGGAATGGACTGGGACTCCGCGGAGGTCCGCCCGGTACTGGACAAATATCTGCGAGGGGCTTGGCCGAGCGACCGCCGGCTGGCAATGCTGAACTTGATTAGCGAACTGACCACGAGGCTTTACGGCGGTTATCAAGCGGTTCTTGCGATCCACGCCGAAGGTTCGGTCGAGGCTGAGAAGATGGCGATGCTCCGGGCATACAATTCGAAGCGCGCACTCAGTTTGGCAATGCGGCTAGCCGGCCTCGAGGACTGATAACGGGCATTTTTTCTCATTTTCCCGGGACTCGCTCCGCCCACGACGTACCGCCCGCTTGTCCCCAAAATCAGGTTTGTCCCCAATTGAGGTCGGCAGGTTGGATAGGTGCGATTGGGAAGGACCGTTCATAGGCCATTTTTATGCGTAATCTCAATCCAGGTCTGGCTAAATTTAAGGAAGAATAGTTGAAGAGTGACAGGAGCTGTTTTGTGGCTGCAGGCCTCGTTTGTCCGATAGCTTGAATCCTTTAAGAATCGACAGATTGGGTCTCGCACAGCTTCCATTCAGATCGAGCCATCGCTCTTGGCTTACCTGATCTCAAAGGACCAAATAGAATTAAAGATCAGGCCATCGCCAAGATTCCCTGCCACATCGGAGCCTGAGAATTTTTTCGTCTTTGAGAGTGGGCGCAGAACGACTCCGTATTCACCGGGAGCCAAATTGCCAGTGGGAGCAATTTGGTACTCCCCCGGTCCCATCTTTTGGGATTGCGCCGGTACGCGATCTTCAAGGAATCCAGAATACACCTGCCAGTTGAGCCCAGAGGTGCTTCGCGCATTTTGTTTGCCTTGGGTAGCTCCGACGAGCCGCCAATTGTTGGGGGTGGAAGTTAATTTGACGATGGCTGGTTCGTAATCGTTCGGGTTGACCCCGGAGGCACCGGCGAAGGTGACTCGGAAGTTCGCCCCCAGCGACGGCACGCTGACGTTGGATGAATTTGCGCCAGGCACTGCCCAAACATAGGTGAGAGTAGAGCTGTGGTGCGACGTCATCATACCGCCAACGATGCTCCCGGCTTCCATTCCCCCAATGCCTCCCCCAATGCCTCCCACGACCGAACTAGTTTGCGACATCCCTTCCCAAATCGCGGTGTTCACCCCGGCCTTCAACCCTTGATTCAACGCGGAATCGCCAGCCAATCCGCCGAGCGATGACGTTTTTGTTTTTGTTTCAGCGAGTTGTGTTTTTTCGGCAGTCATTGGCAGTGTGACTTGAGATGCCTCAACCCCAGGTGCGGGCGCAGCCGGCAAAAGCTCAACCTGAAGGTGGCCCGACAAGGCAGCAGCAGTTCCTCCAGACGCACCCGTTGAGGCTCGCGATCCGGCTGTCCGTTTGTTCGATTCCGCGGAGATCATCGCTCCCATCACGGGTTGGGTAACGCCCGCGTTCTTAAGAGAGATCAGCGCATCCGCGGAAATGTCGAAATTTGTCGCGGACGCTTGTATCGCAGAAACAATGGTGTCCTCCGGGAGGCCGCCTTTCACCATCTTGACGACATCGTCGTTCGTGAGCGGTTTTTGTGCCTGCTGTGACGACGCCATTGCGGCAGTTGTTAAGAAACATACAATTACCAAAAATGAAGTAAACGGAGCCGTTAACTGGAGCATCAGTTTTCTCCTTGCTTTATAGGCAAACCGATCATTGAGGAAACGGCTCACAGTATGGTGCTGAGGGACCATGGAGTCAAATTCGTTTTATGGGGGCAGAAGCAGTCAAGGGCCGAACATATTGGCGCTGGCCAATTGTCATTCTCGTTTTTCGCTTGCAACTCCGTGCCGGACCATGCATACCGATCATAATGCGACGGTGCAAGATTTGCAGATTGCCTCTCGTTATGCAACGCAGCGCTGAGTCGTTGACACAAGATGACGGCGGGCGTATGGTCTCGCCTGGGTTACCCGTCAATAATCCCAAGTCGAACGCATAGGAGCTCCAGATGAAGCGTTGCCGGATATGGATGCGCATCCTGCAGGACGACGAAATGAATCGCATGGCAATCGAAAGAATTATGGTGCGGTGGTCGCGAGTCGGGCTCGGTGCTCTCGTTCTCAGTCTAGCTGCTTTCGCGCCCGCACACGCACAATCGACGGGAGTCCTTTCCGTCTGCGTGAAAACGAGTGACGGCTCCATGCGCATGTTGCTCGGAGCCGCAACTCCGAGTGCGGCCGCCTGCTCAGCCGGTGAGCAATTCATGCAGTGGAATTTGCAAGGCCCGCGTGGCACTCAAGGTATTCAAGGCGCGCCAGGCCCCAAAGGGGACAAGGGAGACATAGGCGCCAAAGGCGATGCAGGCAAAGATGGTGGCGACGGTGACAAGGGCGACCCAGGCAAAGACGGCGAACCAGGACCGCCAGGCCCCCAGGGCCCTGCTGGACCACAGGGCTCGGGGGGGCTCTCGGCTGTTCCTGGATCCCCGCGCAGCGGCGGCGCGACCGGAAACAAAGTTCAGGCCCCATTTCAAGTGGTCAATGCCGCTGGTAATGTAATTTTTCAAGTCGGGGAAAACACCAGCGGTGGGGGCGGTGATCTGCGCATTTACAATAGCAACGGCGCAAGTGTGTTGGAGGCTGGAGCCAGCACGAAGAACAACAATGGAGGATTGTCCGTATTTAGTTCAGCGGGAAGCTCTCGCGCTACGTTAACCGTAGAAGCGGATGGCACGGGGAGGCTCTCGTATACTGTCTTGGATAGGAAGACCGCAGAGCTAGCTAGTGGCCCGAAAGGCCAAATGGGGCTGCGGATCTGGAATGGGTCTAACATCGAGGTGGTCACCTTGGAATCAAAGCCTGACGGAACTGGCGGTCTGATGATTCACAATATCACCGGGGGTCCGGCCGCTACGATCAGCGTCACCAATAATCTGGGTTTCTTCTACGGCATAACTTTACCTATGCCCCGATGATTGCGGCAGCCAGTGGGGCACCGTGCCGAGGCCGGATGAAGCGGTAGAGACGATTCCTCACTTCGCCCCGACCGGCAACCGCATCAACGATTGCTTTCTTGAGTTGTCCCGCCTTATCTTGTAAATGGTTTAGCGGAGACCACCTGTACGGGAGAGGAGTTTTCCCATGGCGTTCTGTGAAAACTGTGGCACGGAATTTTCGGATGCCGCCAAATTCTGCCGTTCATGCGGGAAAGCTACCGGGACGGGGGGCGCATCACCAGTCTCCACGCCGTCGAAGAGTCGCGGTCCAAACACGAAATTGATTCTCGGAGGAGTTGCATTCCTGGTTCTCCTGGGTGCGGGAGCTTTCTTCTACTTTTCCCATCGCGCCGGCCAGAAGGCCGAGGATGTCACACAACAAATCAGTCCTGACCTAAATGCCGTCCTGAACTCGTTCCCAACTCCAGGGTCACAGCCTCCTGCTGCGTCCCCTGCTGCGCCCACTGCTGCGCCCACTGCTGCGCCCACCCCCGCCGCGCCTATAGGAGCCGCAGCTCTCGACCAAAACAAGATCGTTACTCCCGAGCAAGGCCAATGCGCACTCTTCAGTAAGGAAGAGCTCACCCGGGCTCTCGGTACCAATTTCACGCACTCGCAGGCTGACGCAACCGGTTGTGTCTATAAAGGGGACGCGCCGCGCGAGTTCGTCAGGACGGAAGCATACTGGAAGGGTGGCCGGGAACTCGTAAAACTAAAGACCGACACTTACGCGGGCCTACACCAGAGCATGGTCAACCAGAAATACACCAAAGCTGAAATCGCCACGCATCTGTTTCCGATTTCGCCCTACACGGGTGCGGGTGACGACGCGTGGGTCGATCTTATAAATATCGTGACCGCTCGGAAGGGAGATGTCGGCATCGTCATGGATCTGCGCTATTACCGTGATTCCGACGATCTCACCAGGTCGTTCGTAAATACTGCGCTCTCACGGCTGGGTGGCGACGCAAAATCAACACCAGCGAAGGGCCCCCAATAGGTTAGCCGTTCCCAACAGAACGCGGCGCGACCATTTTCGTAGCGTCCGTCATCTGGGCCTACTTCTCCGGCGTTAGGGGATTGGGCTTCACGGAGCCGCAATCTGCCCCCTTGTAGACTGAAGAGGACGCGGTCGTCCATTCTATCGGCTTGTTGTTGGGACCCATCTGCATGGATCCGACAAAGTGCACCTTGCCCGTGGCGTGCTCGTCGTCGGTCCACGAGGACTCCAGGCTTGCCGTGCCGCTCATCTTTCCGGTGCATACCAGGTCGGCGGTCATGCCGTTGGCCTTCTTGACGAGGTTGGTTACGTGACAGTCGCCTATGGGAGGAATTATAGCGGCGTATTTGTCGATTTGCTGCTGAGTGAGGCAAACCGGCATGGTGTGGGCGCCGCCAGCGGCAGGTGAACCCGGCATGCCCGCAGGGATCGGAGACACTAGCCAGGTCATAGTCGTGGTCAAATCCCACAGACCGGCTTTTCTGCCCTGTGCCATTGCCAGCACCGTCATGACGAGAAGGCAACAGACCAACGTGATCCAAACTCGAGTCCTGCGCATGATTCGTGCTGTTTGGCTGAGCAAATGCTTATCCTCGCCTATGCACTCTACGTCTGCGAGGCCGCTGAGGTAAAGGGAAATTCTCTTTTGACGCTTCAAGCGGCGCTTCTTTGCCCTCTGGCGCCACTTTCCGAATCCATTGGAATTTCAGATGCGCCGCCAGCGCGGATTCTACCACGCGCACTTAACGAACTGGTATCGGAGGAGTTTAAACCAGGCGAGTCCAAACGTTGACAGAACGCCGACAAAAGAATTACGCTGCAGCTACCATTGAAAAAGATCTGAGCTTGAAGCAACTGACGATTGATCAGGGGGATTCCACGATGCGTTTTAAATACATGATAGTTTTCGCGGCCCTATGTCTGATAGTCCCGAACGCTTTTGCTAAAGGGCCATGTGATCTGCTGACTCCCGCCGAGGCTTCAGCTATCCTTGGGGCGGCAACCAAGCCAGGAATGCCCCGGGGCGCGGTGGCCTGCATATTTTCTGTGACCAGCAACGAGGATATGTCCGTCGTGGTATTGGATGGGCTCGGAGATCAAACGGCATCGTCCTTCGAACTAACCCTCACAAAAAACGCGATTCGAACCCCGATCTCCGGCTTGGGCGAGAAGGCCTATTACGAAGTCAATGACGGCAACCATGGAATGATTAGGATACTTACCAACAAGGCAATCGTGATGCTCGAAGCTCGCGGCGGAAAAAAAGAGGGTCTGCAGGATGCCCTGGTCAACGCCGCCAAAAAGGTCCTATCAAGGATGTGATCTGGAACCAAAGATCGTAGAGAGCCCGCTCTGCTGACGTCGAGCCTCGACTTTGTGCAAGGCACTTGAAAAAATCCACCTCCAGCGTTTTGTCCGCCAGCACGCGTTTCAGCTGGTGGACTGTTCGGGGGAGCGGGGCCTGCGGAAGAAGTATCTTTTCCCGTTGTTAGATCAATACTTTTGGTGGGCGGCGAAGGCTTAATCCCTCACGCGGCAAGGTCTTGTGAAGTTGAGCGGGCGATTTCGATCCCCGCCGCCCCTACCAATTCTAATCGAACTGGACGCATAATTTGGGCCCGGACTTCATTGGCATGACCCGAAGAACCCACCCTTTCGCAATTTCGCGAAAGGATGGGGCACCCGCCGCAAGAGCCAAACTAAACAATCGGCATTGACGCTCCGCAGTAGTATTATCCCATCGTAAGCGAACGTAAGTTGAAAATACGAAAAGGTGGGCCACCCGCCCATAGAGAGTGTTTGGCGGAGCGAATTGCTAGTCACGACCGATGGAGGCAAAACGTTTAACGTGAGGATGCCGATTATTTCGCAAGTGTCGTCACAGTGATATGCACATGTCAAGCCTTCTTCCGATGCGTGTAGTGGCCATCGCGGTTGCGGGTATAAGCTGTTGGCTCGCTCTCATTGCCGGTTCGCAAACTTACTCTTTTAGTTCGAGCCTTCGACAAGAGCAGGGACTGCATGAAGGCAAAGCTATTGGGGTTTACGAAGACGACGAAGTTCGGATTCGAGTGCCCCAGCGTTGGATAGCCTTAAAAGCTGGCCATCCGGATGATCCTCTGGCGCCCCATCCCCCTGCAGTACCTTCTACGTTCATACCCCCTCCAGGGCGTGGCGTTTTGCTTTCTAGCAAAGGCTATACCCTAACTTTGGCTTACAGCACGGGCCATAACTCCCCGATATTAGGTGGCAGGTTTATCGACCTGTTTAACATTCCCTGGCTGGCAGACCTTTCTGATGAATGGCAATGCGGTGACTACCTTCGAAAGGTGTTGAGGCCCGCCGATGGCTTGTCGTTTGTTAGCCTTACCCTTGATCAACCGAGTGCAGAAATTCATCGGATGTGCCAAATTCCCGAGAATGTCGTCGTTAGGCATCGTTGGTTCGCAGGCTACTTCACCACTCCTGACGATCCAAGGGATATTGGTGCGAAGGGGAATTATGCACGATATTTTTTTAAATCGGAAGGTCCTAATTGTGCTGAAAAAGCTTACACGCTGACAACTGATGCCAAGACGCCAGATGCCCTTCCGGATCTAAATGATCCTACACTTCGAAAAGTCACTGCCGAAGCCATCGAAATTGTCACACACATTCACTACAAACGTTGTGCGCCTGCCGGTATGCGAACCGAGTGAAATAAGAATTTCGGTCAGTTTTTGCTTCAGAGTTTGGGTAGCAGTCCCTTTGAGATGAATCTTCGAGCACCGTGTCCTTCACGTTTGGCGCTGAGTTGCACGTATCAATTTGTGGTACGCCCATGCGAGCGACTTCTAAGCCGTGAACATTTTGGTTCGTTTCTGATGAGTGCCACGCAAGTCAGCAAAACTCGGTTTAGTCAGGAATTGAACATTGCTGGCCAAGCGGAGAGTGGAATTCGTGTTCATTGGAATACATGCGTTTCCCGGATACTGCACATGTCCTCGGTTGGTCTCGCCCCGCTTAGTTGCGCGCGAAATCGATGTATCCCCGCTGGACATCGGTGCGGATCAGTTTTACGCGGAGCCTGTCACCAACATCTGCTCCCTGTTGCCCCTGTGCCAACAAGCCTTCTATGGCGGGTTTCAATATGCGAACAAATGTTCCGCGCGGCGTCACTCCCGTAACGATGGCATCGAACACCTCACCGATTCGACTGCTCATCGCGACGGCAGCGATCCGCTTGGACATTTCGCGCTCCACCTTCCGCGCTGCATCTTCTTTCAACGTGCAGTTCAGCGCCACCGCGGCGAGCTCGTCATTTGAGTAAGGAGCAGGCTGGCTTGCGAGCACGGCTTTGATTAGCCTTTGCGTAACGAGATCGGCGAAGCGCCGATTGGGAGCCGTGGAGTGCGTGTAGTCCTGGACAGCGAGGCCGAAATGTCCTTGTTCCGGATCTCCGGGGCGCTCGAGGACATACTCGCCGGGTCCCATCAGCTTGATGACCGTGAGCGAAAGGTCCGCAAAATGATCGGGATCGGCAGCCTTGCGCTGGATCAGAAAATCATTGAGCGCTTTGGAATCCGGAACGGTGGGAAGTTGACCGCCCAGCTTCGCCGCCAGCTCAACGATCCGGGGCCAGCGTTCCGGGGTCTTTACCACGCGCCGGATCGACGACACTTTGTTGCTATCGAGCATGCGGGCCACGACTTCGTTGGCGGCAATCATGAAATCCTCGATCAATTCGGTCGCGCGGTTCTTCTCCTGCTTCACAACGTCCACAATCTTTTCGTTAAGGATCAAAGGGTGAACCTCGATGGTCTCGATGTTCAGCGCCCCATGACGGAACCGTTCGTTCTTGAGCGCTTGCGCAGCCTCATCCTGCAGCTTGAGCTGCGCTTGTAGTTCCGTCGAGGCCGCCACTTTGTCCGGTGCTGCACTCTTATTCTCCAGCCAAGCGCCCACGGCGTTGTACGTTAGCTGCGCCTTATTCCGGACGATGGCTTGGTAGACGCTGCCGGAATGGACGGCCCCGTCAATGCCCACGACAAACTCAATCACGATGCTCAGCTTGTCGCCGGCTTCCAGCAGCGAGCTCGCATCGGTCGAAAGCTGCTCCGGCAGCATGGGGAAATTCCTGACGCCCGTATAAACCGTTGTCGTTTCTTTCCCCGCGTGCGCATCAATGGCAGAGCTTTTGGGGACGAAGGTATCCACGTCCGCGATTCCCACCAGGATTTTTGTTTCTCCATTGGGCAATCGCTCCCCGACTTCGATCTGGTCGAGATCCCGCGAAGTATCGTTGTCGATCGAAGACCAGACCAGATTGCGCAGATCGCGGATGTTCGCGCCCGATGCAACTTGCGGCGGATGGGCCTTCAATTCCCCGAGCTGCTGCTGAACTTGGGGAGGGAATTCCGGCTCAAAGCCGTTCTCCAGCATGGCTTGCTTGGCCATCGCTTGCAGGTCAACATGTCGAATCGGAGTGGTATTCATGGTTGTGGTCAGGGCTGTGCCTCAGGGCCGTAGTTGACCATCTTTCTCAATCGCGCACAAGTTGTCAAACCAGATCCCTGAACGTAACGTCACCGCAAAGAGGCTTACCGTGAGCGAGATTTCTTCCGTGTTAGCCGTCCGACAAAACCCGCAACGTCTACTCGTCCTAGGTTCCGCACTGTTGACAGTACCCCATCGTCTCGAAGCCGAAAAGGAGCACCCAGCGGCCATTGCGCTGCACAAACATGCGGGTGTCGACATCGTGCTGTCCGCTGCGTGTGATCCATTTCGCGATCAGCACTACCGCGCCGTCAAAGTCGAACATTTGCGCGGAAGTCGTCGGGTCGTTGATTGCGGGCGGGGTCCCCGCCGCCTTCTGCCGAGCGAAGCCGGCGAGCCGCTCGGTTTTGGTGCCCACCTTGGGGCTCACGGACATCGTCATCTCGAAATCGTCCGCGGTGTTCGCGACGTAGGCATCGATGTCGTAGTAGGCCAGGCCCATAATCACGCCGTGCATAGCAGCCAGCACCTCCTTCTCGGTCTGGTTTTTAGGCGTGTAAGGATAATTCTTGCAGGGATTGTCACAATCGGTGTTGGCGCCCGGCGGCAGGGGAGGGCGAGGCGGCTGCGATCCCAGTGTGACCTCCTGATAGACCAGCGCCCGCCAGCCTGCCGGTCGCTTCACCCAAATGCGCATGACGTGTACATTTCCGCGGATGGCTTTGACCACTGCCGCATCGCTGTACAGGTTCACTCTGGGTTCCACGTCGGCGTTTGCTACCGAAGGCAATTTCTGCAGAACCTGGGCCCGGTTCTGCTGGTTGGCGTTCGTGTCCACCCACAAAAAGTCCGGTTCAAGAAGTTTGTCCACCGCCGTTTTGTTGTCCGTGGCGATGGATTGGAGAAAGGCCGCATCGGCAGCCAGCACCGCCTGTTTCTCATCAGCAGCAACAACCGGCCTGAGATTGACAATTGCCACGCTGCCAAAGCACAGCACGCCAAGAACGATCGCATGCCTGATAAAACGATTCACGGCTTCCTCCAGGAAACTTTCTCAGGATGGCCTATGCAGGCCGATCATACTCTTCTGATCGCGCTTGCGACAAAGGTTCCGTGCCGCTATAGCCGCGGAGTATTCCGCCGCGATTTTTCCCCGAGGCGGAAGCACTGATTGTCGCCGCCGCTGCGTTGCGAGCCTTGCCGGGCGACGATGCCGGTGCGGGGCCACGCAGGCCGCGTCCAAACTCGCATGAATGGGAATGCCGCCGATCATCCGAAGCGATCATCCGAAGGTTGACAAGGAAAGTTTAAATTAAAAATCTGGGCTCATTTTTGAGATGGATTCTCAGGAATGAGGCCCGCCGTACTCGGGGATGGCTGATCACCGCCATACTCCGGGATATTCCTTTGGAATACACGATAAACATGATCATACCCCACGACATGCTCTTGCCCGTCGGGACCACTCTGCAGAATTTCGGGGTTCCTGCCTAAAAAAGCGGTGGCTTGGGCGCGGTCCGCGACCAATACCAGAGTCGCTTCGTATAATTTATCGCCGATCTTTATACGCACGCGGGGATCGCGGGCCACGTTGGATGTCCAGGACTTGTCGTTCGGAAACGGCACGTCCATGCGATCCTGGTGCGACCGTATGTAGAGCTGGCCGTTGCGGACCGTAGGCATCGTCCGGACCGAATGTGGAATGAAATACGGCGTTCGAGTTTCCACCAGGATGGTGTTGAGGCTGCGCCCGGGGTGTTCGATTTTGTCGACAAATGACCAGTTGGTGACGGGCGTCGTGACCACTTCGCCTTTCAGCCACAAGCCGGGGCGGGCGATCATGTGGTGGGCACGAAGCTGATTCAAGTCGAGGTATTCCGGTTCGAGGCCCGTCACGCGGAGAGTCAAGAGCGTCAAGGCCAGGATACCTACGATGACCACTATCCCTACTTTTACTATTTTCATGTTTCCGCTTCCTGATTAGCCAAGATCGGTAGGAGTGATGCTACACCACTGACAAGCGGACCACGAAAAATTCGTTTTGACGAGGGAGTGTGTGCCCTGAGGCCAAGCCTTGGTGGCGGCGATCGTGGCTGCACCCTTGAAAAAGAATTTACCGCTTTCTCCTTTGTTCCCAATAAACCGTTAGCCCCGAAGCGCGCAGCTGCACGTTCGAGGAGCGCTTTTCGTGCAAAGATTGCGGCAGCTCGCACGATCTTGCCATCCATCGCCGTCGACAGACTGCCCATCCGCCAGCACGTAACACGCTCCGCACACACCCTGATCGCACCCGAACCGAGTGCCGGTAAGGCCAAGATCATCGCGAAGGACAGTTAGTAGCGGTGTGGCCGCAGGCACGTCGGCTTCGTAGTCGTGGCGATTTACATTCAGACGATAGCGCATCCGTCGCATCCCTTCACGGATGCTTCATATCCCCTGCCCGATCAGACTAAAATCGCGCTCCTTTGGCACGCGCCAGAGTGCCAGTGCGCTGTTCGGCAGCGGCCACTCGGAGGGCTGTCTTGATTGCCGTATCGGGATTGAGCGAGATCGAATCAATCCCTAAGGTTACAAGCCACTCGGCAAATTCTGGAAAATCAGAAGGAGCCTGCCCACAGATCCCGATTGGCTTCTTTGCTTCCTGCGCCGAGCTGATCGCGCCGGCAATCATTCTACGCACCGCGGCATTGTTTTCGTCGAACAAGTGAGCTACGGTCCCGGAGTCGCGGTCAAGCCCGAGTGTAAGCTGTGTCAGGTCGTTCGAGCCGATTGAATAACCGTCGAATATCTTGAGGAATTCATCGGCAAGAATGACATTGGCCGGAATTTCGCACATGGCATAGACTTCCAGACCGTTTTCGCCCTGTCGCAGTCCGTTCTGGGCCATTTGCTCGATCACTTTCTTTCCCTCCTTCACGGTGCGGCAGAAAGGAATCATCACTTTCAGATTCGTCAGCCCCATTTTATTCCGCACGTGCGCCAGCGCCGCGCATTCGAGCGCAAAGCCTGGCGAATAACGTGGATCGTAATAACGGGACGCGCCACGGAAACCGATCATGGGGTTTTCCTCTTCGGGTTCGAATTCCGCGCCGCCGAGCAATCGCGCATATTCATTGGTTTTGAAGTCACTGGTTCGAACAATGACCGGCTTGGGGTAGAAGGCCGCAGCGATTCTTGCCACGCCTTCACTCAGGCGTCGAATAAAGAATTCACCTGGATCTTCTTTGGCGATCCTGTTCCGGATATCGTTCACCGCCTTCGGATCTTTCAAGTTCGGAAACTTAGCGAGTGCCATTGGGTGGATACCAATGTGATTGGTTATGATGAATTCGAGGCGGGCCAGGCCAACGCCCTCATTCGGAATAGAAGCCAAATGAAAAGCCTGCGTAGGATCACCTACGATCAGCATGATCTTCGTGTGAGTCTTGGGAAGCGTGCTTGCTTCCACATGCTCGATTTCAAACGGCAATCGACCGGCATAGACATGGCCTTCGCTGCCTTCCGAGCAGCAAACGGTCACGTCGGTTCCAGTGGATAGGGCCCGAGTCGCGTTGCCCGTCCCAACGATGCAAGGGATTCCGAACTCGCGTGAGACGATAGCCGCATGTGCCGTGCGTCCGCCTTGGTCAGTGACAATCGCGGCGACACGCCGCATCACAGGTTCCCAGTCGGGATCGGTATTTTGTGCGACGAGAACTTCCCCTGGCTGAACGTCTTGTAATTTGCTCACATCCGTGACGACATGGGCCCGTCCGGCACCGATCCTTTCCCCAACGGCCTGTCCAACGACAAGGGGCACTCCGGGTTCAACCTTCAAGTGATATACCTCGGCCGAAGTCTGGATTCTTTGGGCTGAATGGACGGTTTCCGGGCGAGCTTGCACGATGAATAATTCACCGGTCAAACCATCCTTGGCCCATTCGATATCCATGGGCTGAGGATGGCGAGCGATTTCTGAATAGTGCTGTTCGACGAGGCAGGCCCAGCGCGCAAGCTGCAGAACTTCCGAGTCCCTTAGGCAGTAGGAGGCGCGATCCTGCGCTGCCGTCGCCTCGCTGCGCGTGGAACGCGTGCCGGTTGCATAAGCCAGCCTGACTTCCTTAGAACCCAGACTTCGGCCGACAATCGGTTCGTATCCGTCGCGCAAGGTGGGCTTGAATACCAGCCATTCGTCCGGTGTGACCACACCCTGAACAACAAGTTCCCCCAAACCGTACGAGCCGGTGATCGTGACCACATCTCGGAAACCCGACTCCGTGTCGAGAGTAAAGATCACTCCGGAAGACGCTAAGTCAGACCTCACCATCGGCATGACGCCGACCGAGAGAGCGACTTTGAGTTGAGGAAAACCTTGGCGCGCCCGGTAGCTAATGGCGCGGTCGGTGAAAAGCGAAGCAAAACATTGGTGCACCGCTCGGAGAAGGGCCTCTTCGCCGCGCACGTTAAGAAACGTCTCGGCGGCGCCGGCAAATGATGCTTCCGGCAGGTCTTCCGCGCTTGCTGAAGACCTCACCGCCATCTCCGTCTCGCGCCCGATTCGCATGATGAGCGCCCTATAAGCATCGAGAATCGCCGCCTGAAGAACGCCGGGAATGGGCGTCTGAAGAATCCGAGTGCGGGCCTCATGGCCTTTTGCTGCAAGCTGTTCCAAGTTCTCTGGATCAAGAATCAAGAAAAGTTTCTCGAGACTTGCTCGCAAATCCTGTTCTTCGAGGAGCCTCCAGTAGGCATCGGTCGTGATGGCAAACCCATCCAGGACGCCAACCCCTTGGGGTTTTAAAGCGCTGAACATCTCCCCAAGTGATGCGTTTTTGCCCCCTACCCGTGCTACATCCCCCATGCGAATCTCAGAGAAATCCGCAATATAGGTTGATTTCATGGCATCTCCTTGTCTTCAAGGAATCCAGATCCTCGAATGACTTCAACAGGACACGGTCGACTGGCCACTTCGTCGATCACTGTTTTCGAAACCGCAGACGAGTCGATTGCGATTAAGAGTTTCATTCCTTTTCCTCAAGAATCATGGAATCTTCCATGCGCAGGCCTCGCATGGGCTCAATACTATTTCGAGTCATCGAGAGGTCGCCCGGCCCGGACAAGCACAACCGTCCTGTCTGCCGCACGAAGCACCTTGTCGGCAACGCTACCGTAAACCCATCGCCCTAAACCTGTTCGCCCGTGGCTGGCCATAACGATGGGATCAATATTGTGCCTTTGAGCGAAATCCAGAATCGTCTCCGCTGGTTTGCCCATCTCCACTACGACATGGGTGTGAATCCCCCGCCACTCAGGGCGGCCGCAGACGCCGTTCAGATAGCGCAGGGTACTATTTTTGCGTCTTTCCCACTGCTGGTCGATCGCAAACTCTTCACCATCGGCTATGACCTCTTCAATCGGCGGCACCACCTGGAGCAGGGTTACATCGGTTTCTGGAAGTTTGGCTAGTGCGAGCGCTTCACGCAGAGCGAGTTCCGCCAGTTCCGAACCATCAAGGGTTACCAGGAGATGCTGTCGGATGTTTGACATCTCAACCTTCCAAGTTAACCCTATCCAACCAATGCTAAGAATTAAGTGCACTTCATCACTGCTGGCGGTGTTCCCAATCACATTCCAGGCCAGCACGATAGGGTACAAGGGAATTCGACGCCTAAGGATTGTGAGTGATGTTCGCACACAAGCAAACTCGCAGTGCACATGATTCGACCCTGAAACAACGTCATTCCCATCAAGTCGAAGCAATCATGGCTGCCTTCAGCGTGGTTATAGCGAGCATGTGGTTCTACCGAGTGCGCGAGCTGGTGGCAGCTTTGGCCATTTTCAGTATTCTGTTTGTCACGATGGGAATGGCTCTCTTGATCTTGTACTCGATTGAGAAGCTTGCTCTCATGGGAGTGACCCGGCTAGAAGCGCGCGTGGCTTATGCTCGTTCGCGACATGCAGCTGTATTGAGTCGGCAGGACAAGGATCATGTTTTAAGGAGGCCGCGATGGAATTGATGGATGTGATCAGAAACAGGCGCGCTGTTCGCGACTTCACGGATGCTGGAATCGACCGCGCAACGATCGAGCACCTCATCGGGGCCGCAATCCTAGCACCGAGCGCGATGAATCTGCAGCCGTGGGCATTCGCTGTTTTGCTCGGTCGCGAACGTATCGAAAGCTACGCAAAGCGTGCCAAGGAATGGTTGCTCGCGAGTCTGTCGCAGACTTCCTATGACCCTTCGATCCGTCATATGCTCGAAGATCCCCAATTCGCTTTGTTTCATCATGCTCCAGCCCTTGTTATCGTCCTGGCCAAGTCTTCAGGTACCCAGGCGGCTGAAGACTGCTGCCTCGCCGCGGAAAATCTGATGCTGGCTGCTCGTAATGAGGGCTTGGGAAGTTGTTGGATCGGCTTTGCACGTCCCTGGCTTGATTTGGCAGCTACAAAGACCGAGCTGAAGTTGCCAGAACACTACCACGTTGTTGCGCCAATCATACTGGGCCACCCGAAAGTTTGGCCAGACTCGCATGGTCGGAAACCCGCGGAAATCCATTGGTTGCGATGAGTACTGAAGTTTTAGATGCCGAGGATAACTACGCAGTGACGGATGGCTCACTTGTTCTTTCCATTGCTGCACGAAAACAGATTCCCTCAATTACATCGTCAAGCGCGGCAACAAATTCGCTGGGGCGCATAGCGGACGATCCAAAGCACTTTTGGCCGCGCCGGAGAGCGGGCAACCACAAGCAACCGTCCTCCACGGCGTGGAAATAAAACAGCGTAATGCCGGATCCATCGAGCAAGCCGATCAGTGGGAACAGGCTGCTGTCACGCAGCCTCATCGGGCTGAGCACCAGGGCGAAGCCTTCGCCCATGAGTCGCGAGCAGGCTTCCCGATACGACACTGCAAACTCACACTCGCATCCGCGTTCCTGCAAGCGCTTCGCCAAGTATGACGAACCTTGAGGGTTTTCCCCTATCAGCAGCGCCTTAGGTCTCCTGGGTTCCATCGCTCCCTCACGTGATTCCTGTTGATTGCCCGTTTTCACGCGCAGTCTGCAATGTCCTTCTTCACGCACTCTTCCCTCC
>PLUM01000047.1 GCA_003165465.1 Acidobacteriota bacterium | reverse complement strand
CGTCGCGATCACCACGCGCCGCTTCGGCCACCGGTCGGCCACGAGTCCCGCTAGCGGCGAAAGCAGAAAGATCGGAATCTGCCCCACAAATCCAAGCACGCCGAGAAGCACGGACGAACCCGTGAGCCGGTAAATGAGCCACGCCTCGGCCACCATCTGCATCCAGGTCCCGATCAGCNNCGCTGAAAAAGAGCTGAAAATTGCGGTTCTTCAGCGCGCGAAACGTGCCGGCGACCCGGCCTTGCCCGGCATCGCCGGGCGCGGGAGCCGTCGCCGGTGAAACATCAACCGTTGTGGGAGAGGAATTTGCCATGTCGCGAGAAGCCAGGCTCCATTGTAGCTTAGGTTCTGGCCCTGGTGAGTCCGCGTCATGGAACCGCCCGAGAATCGTTGCCAGTCCCACGCGCCGGTCGTGCTATCATTGGGTTGAGTTTACCTTCGCGTAAAAGGCTAACAACTACGATGAGCCGCCTCGCCAGAATTTCCGTCGTCACGCTTTCGGTCGTTGTGTTTCTGTACGTCGGCCTCGGCTATGTGCTGGGCAAGACGACGGACGACAAGTCCTACCGCTCGCTAAGCGTATTCGGCGAGGTCTTGCAGCGCATTCAGGAAGATTACGTGGATGAGCCAAACATGGCCATCGTGATCGTCCGGCGCCATGCACGGGCTTCTCGAATCGCTCGATCCCCAATCGGGCTACCTGAGCCCGCGCGAGTATGCGGACTATCGCGACCGGATGAAGAGCGCCACGCACGGCGAGCCGGGCATGACGGTCTCCAAGCGATACGGATACATTGTGATTGTTTCGGTTGTGCCGGACGGCCCCGCCGGGAAAGCCACCCTGCGCGGCGGCGAAATTCTGGAAGCCATCGGCGGATTCAGCACGCGCGACATGTCCGTCGGCCAGGCCAACGCGCTCCTGCAGGGCGCTCCGGGAAGCGCGGTAAAAGTGTCCGTCATCCGGCGCGGAAAATCCGAACCCCAGGAAGTCACCATCAATCGCGCGGCCATCGGCCCGGAACACATTGTGGCCGACCGCGTCAGCGACACGGTGGGATACGTGCGGCTGCCCGCGCTCGATGCCCTGGACGTGATGGAACTGCGCGACAAGCTGACGCAATTCGACCGGCAGGGCGTGCACAAACTTGTTCTCGACCTGCGCGATTGCACGCGTGGCGATGACGCCGAAGGCGTAGTTGCCGCTCAACTTTTCCTGGTTTCCGGGAAGATTACTTCGCTCGAAGGCCAAACCGTTCCGCACAAGGATTTCGAGGCCGAACCGGACCGGGCCGTGTGGCCCTCCCCCGTGGACGTCCTGATCTCGCCGAGCACTTCGGGCGCTGCCGAGATTCTCGCCGGAGCCATCAAGGGCAATAAGCGCGGCGATCTGGTTGGCGAGCGCACGTTCGGCTCTGCTTCCGAACAAAAAGTGATTCCGCTCGATGACGGCGGCGCGCTGATTCTCACGGTCGCGTTTTATTCCACGCCCGAAGGCAAGTCCATTGTCGAGGACGGCGTGACTCCCACGGTCGAGGTCCATCCCAAGGCCGTGAATCCCTCCGCCGAGCCTTCCGAGATGGAAGATGCGGCCCCGCTCGGTCCCGGCCAGTTGCCCAAGACGGATGATCCTGTTTACAACAAGGCTCTCGAACTGCTCAAAGGCAGCGAAATCCAAAAGGCTGCCTGAAGTTTGAATCGCCGACCGGACAAGCTCGGCCTGTTCGCCGCGCACGTTTTTTCCCTTGGTTCTCTTCCCTTTCTTCTTCTGGCCGCCGCGCTGTTTTTCGCGGCTGGGTGCAAGAAACCATCCGCGCCGATCTCCTCCGTGGCGATACGGAATATTACGCGTGAATTCGTTTTTGCCTCGCGCAACGCCAGCGGCGGACGCGCCGAAGTCGGCATGCGCCCGGAGTACGTTTCCCGCCAGCCGGGCAAGCAGCAGACGCTCGTCGCAGACCGCATTTACATTACCCTGCCGCTCACCAAGGCAGGCGCGCCGGATCAGGCCGCGCACGACGCCATCGAAGCGGAACTGGCGCGCGTCGCGGAGTTCCACCACATGCGGCGCATTGCTCGCCCTGGGACCACCGGTCTCGAACGATTCGATTACCTGATCGATGGCCGCCGCACGCAGTCCATTCACATCATTACGCCGCTGCCGAAAGCCGAAGCCGCGCACACTGCAGGGCAGCAGCCACGCCTCGCCATCGTGATCGACGATCTCGGCTACGACCGCGCACAGGCCGACGCGCTCTTCCGTCTTGCCTATCCGCTGACGATCTCCGTCCTTCCGCACGAGCCAAACTCCGGCGAAATCGCCGAAGAAGCCCACCGGCGCGGCTATCAGGTGATGCTTCACCTGCCCATGGCCTCGAATGCCGGGGACAAGGAAGAAGCGGTCGATCTGCATCCCGGCATGAATTCGTCCGCCGTCGAGAAAACATTCGCGGACATGCTGGAGACGGTCCCCTATGCCGCGGGCGTCAACAATCACGAAGGCTCGCTCGGCACAGCCGATCAAAAACTCATGGACGAGTTGATGCCGCTTCTGCGCCTGCGCCATCTGTTTTTCATCGACAGCCGGACGACTGCGGCGACCGTCGCGGAAACAGCCGCTCACGCTGCTGGAGTCGCGGCCAGCTCGCGCAACGTGTTTCTGGACGACGATCAAACCGCCTCGGAAACCCGCAAGCAATTTGAACTGGCCCTGCGCGACGCCCGAAAAAAAGGTTCGGCGCTGGCCATTGGCCATCCGCATCCGGAAACGCTCGATGTGTTGAATGAAATGCTGCCCGAGGCCGCGCGGCAGGGCGTTCGTCTGGTGTTTGCGTCGGACTTGGCGCGGTGATTTTTTTGTCGTGCGGCGCCGCAAAAAATCCCTGGGTCTGAAGACCCGGGCTACCACATGAGCGAGTTACTGTAGCCCGCCTCTTCAGAGGCGGGGGGTTCCGTCAGACCTGCAACGCAGGCTAATTCCCCTCATAGCCGCCCGGATGGCGCAAACGCCATTCCCAGGCGGAGCGAACGATCGAAGGCAAATCGGATACAGCAGGTTCCCAGCCCAGCACGGCTTTCGCTTTGGAGGGATCGGCAATCAACCGCGCGGGATCGCCGGCGCGCGGCGGCTCGATCTGCACTCGAATGTCACGCCCCGTGATTTTGCGCACGCATTCGATGACTTCCAGAACCGAATAGCCGCGCCCCGTTCCCAAATTCAGGAAATCGGACTGGCCGCCCGAGCGAAGATGCCCGAGGGCTCGGATGTGCGCGTCCGCAAGGTCCACCACATGAATGTAATCGCGAATGGGCGTGCCATCGGGCGTTGGGTAGTTGTTGCCAAACACGCGGATGACCTGCTGTTTTCCCTGCGCCGCCGCGAGGACATTGGGAATCAGATGAGACTCCGGCTGGTGATCTTCCCCGCACCGTTCGGTGGCGCCGGCGGCGTTGAAATAGCGCAGGACCACGAATTTCATTCCATAGGCGGTATCGTAGGATTCGAGCAGGCGTTCCATGAACAGCTTGGACCAGCCGTAAGGATTCTTCGGCCATTTCCGGCTTTCTTCCGTGATCGGAATTTTCTCCGGGTCGCCGTACACGGCGGCTGTCGACGAAAACACGACACGCCGCACGCCCGCTTCGACCAGCGCGCCGATCAATGCAATCCCGTGCCCCACGTTGTTCTCGTAATACTTGGCCGGATCGGCGACCGATTCCCCGACTTCAATCAGCGCCGCGAAATGAATGCAGGATTCCAGCTTATGTTCGCGGGCAATGCGCGCCACGAGGTCGCGATCGCCAATCTTCCCTTGATACAAAGGAATGTCCGCGGGCAGCGCGGCCCGGTGCCCATGCGTCAAATCGTCCAGCACCACCACTTGCTCGCCCATGGCGAGCAGGCGCTCGACCGTCACGCTGCCGATGTAACCCGTCCCACCTGTGACAAGAATCGCCATGAGTCTTCTCCCGGCCAACCTTCCGCTGAACGGCGTGAAACGCTTATTAAATTTTGAGTTTACCTCATGCCGATTGGGCGGCCGGAGTGTTTTTCCGCCGGCTGTTTCATCCCTGAACTGAACGGGTTGCATCACCAGGGGAAAGACCCCGCCTCTGAAGAGGCGGGCTACAGTGATTCGCAAATGTTGTAGCCCGGGTCTTCGGACCCGGGGGGTTTTGCCTTGCTGCGCACACCCTCAAATCATTTCGGATTGAAACACCCACCACGTGCTCCAGAAAGCGATGGACAAGAAACCCTTTCCGGCGCGAAGATCGCAAACGCACTCAATACCCAGGGAGGAAAAGTTCCATGCCGTACGCCACCGAGAACAATCTGACCGACCTTGCGCGGAAGCAATGGGAAGCGTGCCAATCCCCCAGGCTCCGTAAGATCATGCAATCGCTCGTCCAGCACATTCACGGTTTTGTGCGCGACGTGGATCCGACGCAGGACGAGTGGCTGATGGCCGTGGACTGGCTCGCGAAGACCGGAAAATTGTGCTCGGGAAAACGCCAGGAGTTCATCCTGTTCTCGGACGTGCTCGGCGTCAGCATGTTGGTCGACGCCATCAATCATCGTTTCCCCGAGGGATCGACGCCCTCGACCATCATCGGGCCATTTCACATTGACGATTCGCCGGAACTGCCGATGGGCGCGAACCTCGCGGAGGGACTTTCCGGAGAAATTTGTTTTCTCGTCGGCACCGTGCGCGGCCTGGATGGAAAACCCATCGAGGGAGCCAAGCTCGACATCTGGCAGGCCGATGCCGAGGGCATGTATGAATCGCAACTTGGCGCGGAAGAGCCCAGGCTCCGCGCCGTATTTCATACGGGCCCGGACGGCAAGTATGCGATCCGCACGATTGCCCCGCCGGGCTATTCCATTCCCATGGACGGCACGGTCGGCGACCTGCTGCGGAAAACGACTATTTCGCACTACCGCCCCGCGCACATTCACTTCCTGATCGCCGCGCCGGGCTATGAAACGCTCATCACACATCTGTTCAAAAAAGATACGAAGTATATCGACTCCGATGTCGTGTTCGGCGTGAAGGACAAACTCATCGTCGAGTTCAAGCAACATCCGGCGGGCAAAACTCCGACGGGAGAAATTTCCGAAAAGCCGTTTCTGGTCGTGAACTACGACTTCACGCTCGCCAAGTCCAAACCGTAAGCCGTGGCACAGGCTTCAGCCTGTGTTCATTTGACTTTAGCTTGCCACACGTCAAAACCACACAGGCTGAAGCCTGTGCCGCTCAAACCCCAGCTTGTGCGTTTTCATCGGCATGCGCACACGAAGAGATGGGAATAGACCAGGGATAAGTCGCCAGCGCAGGCTGTGTTTCTTAGGAGAGCTACAGCTTAGAACGGCTTGGACATGGCAATAAAGTGCACGGGAATCTTGGTAGGCTCCGGATCGTCGTACACCGCTGTTCCGGTATCGGCGTAACCCCAGCGGTGGTAGAGATCGTGCAGTTCCGCGCGTACACTGACAATCTTCAGGTCGCTGAATTTACAGCCCGCGTCCCGAAAATATTTTTCCACGGCGGCGATCATTTGGCGGCCCACGCCCATGCGCTGGCGTGAGGGGTCGATGGACAGCATTCCCAGATATCCGCGCTCTCCGCGCAGCTCCATATACACGCAACCCACGAGGCCCAGTGCGTCCTCCGCCAGCAGGAACTTCCCTTTTTGCATCAGGGCGCGGATTTCTCCCGGGTTCGTGCGGTCACGCGCGATAAAAAATCGCTCGACGGAGAATGCCGCATTCACCAGGCGAGCAATGGCGTCGGCATCGCTCTCTTTCGCAATTTGCATGGAAATCATGCCTGTTATTCATTATATCAACTTCAAGTAAAAGTTTCCTTATTCACGTAAGGACTGTCCATACAATCACTTATCTGCACCGCGGCGACTTTTTCCAAAGAAACACTTCCCGGAGCCATATTTTGTCCACGGATTGTGGAACTTGCACGTCTAATAGTGGGAATGCTTAAGAGGGAATTGCCAGAAGAACATTCTGGCGGTTTTACGGTCTGGATAAGGTCCTTATTTCAAGGGAGGAATCGCAAAATGAACATGAAACGCAAATGTCTCTGGATTTTGACTCCGATGCTGGCTGTTCCGATGTTGGCTTTCGGCACCCCACCCGCGCAAGCTCAGGGAAGTGGTCCTGGTGGCGGCCAAATGGGCGGTCCCGGCGGCAACCAGGGAGAACGAGGGCCGGTATCTCCCGATGAGCGGCTAAAACGAATGACGCAGAACTTTAATCTGACGGCCGACCAGCAATCGAAGATCAAGCCAATTCTTGTGAGCGAGCAGACAAAGATGGAGGAACTGCGAAACAGTTCCAGCGGCGACCGGCAAGCCATGCGTGGGAAGATGATGCAAATCCGCCAGGACTCGATGACGCAGATTCGCGCGGTGCTCGACGACAAGCAGAAGAAAAAGTTCGACAAGCAGGAACAGCAACGCGAGAAAATGATGCAAAATCGCCAGAGTGGCGGACGCGGCGGACCGGGCGGAAGCAATCAGGGAGGCGGCGCTCCACCGCAGAACTAGCTGCGGCCGTTCCCTATACACCTATAGTCACATCGGCTCGAGTAGCGCGGGCTTCAGCCTGCTGGGTTTCGATTTGCGGCATGCCAAAATCAAACCCCGCGGGCTGAAGCCCGCGCTACTAAGCCCCTTTTCTGCCTCTTCGCCAAAACACCATCCATCTCATTTTGAATTCGTTCCAGGAAATACCGTTCATCAGGGAGGCGTGCCGTCCGGCAGGAGAAAGTTTGGCTGGGGCGGGAGGACTCGAACCTCCACCGTCCGCATTAACAGTGCGGTGTCCTACCGATTGGACCACGCCCCAGCAGATTAAATGACTGCAACGAATCCTTAAAAGATAATCGTTGTGAACGAAACGCGCAAGTGCGCGGCGAAGATTTATTATTCCGACTTTTCGGTAAGAAAGCCCGCTTCGGTCCAGGCGCGCCATCCGCCGTCCATCGAAATGCAATTGGTGTAGCCCATTTTCGCGAGATTATCCGCCACCAGAGCCGATCGAAATCCGCCTCCGCAGTACAAAACCAGCGTCGCGGATTTATCGGGAACCGACGTTTCAATGTCGCGCTCGATCACGCCCTTGCCAAGATGAATCGCTCCGGGAAGCCGCCCGCGCGCCCATTCGTTGTCTTCGCGCACATCCACCAGCGTGAATTTCTCTCCCGCATCGAGGCGCTTTTTCACCTCGCGGAAATCCCATTCCTTCACGCGCGTCTTCGCGTCATTGACCAGTGCAAGAAATCCAGGCGCATGTTTCATAAAAATTCTCTCCCTCACCCTCGCGGCGTGGATTAAAAGAATATCACAAGAAAAAGTGACACGGATTTTGGCAAAATGCTGGAACGTGTTGCATGAATTGGCGGAAAACCCTCGCCTATGAAGAGGCGAGCTACAAAACCCGTGCGAACCACAACTTTGCCGCCCTCAGCGAATTCCAGACCTGCAATTCTCTTTCACGCGACAGCGCCCTTTGCGCTGGTTTATAATGCGGCTTCGGAAACGCTTCACCGCGAGGACCTTGCCGATGCTTTCGATTCGCCCCGCCACAGTCAATGACGCAGCGCTCTTGACCACGATGATTCACGAATTCGCGGCCTTCGAGCATCTCGAGCACGAAGTGAACGCGACGGAAGAAGGCCTCGTGCGCGACGGCTTCGGGCCGCACCCAAAGTTTCGCTCCGTGATCGCCGAATGGGATGGCGAGGCCGTCGGCTACGCCATTTTCTTCGAGTTCTATTCCTCGTTTCAGGGGCACGCCGGACTGTTTCTGGACGACATTTTTGTGCGCCCCGCGTTTCGCAAGCACGGCATCGGAAAGACCCTGCTCGCGCATGTCGCGGCCATCGCCTGGAAAGAAAAATACTTCTGCATGCGCTGGGAAGTCCTGGACTGGAACAAGCCGGCCATCGAGTTTTACAACAATCTCGGCGCCGTGTTCCTGGAGGAATGGAAGCCCGCGATCCTGATCGGCGACGCCCTCGAAGCGGCGGCAAAAGGGGCCATATAAACCCCGGAATGCGCAAAGGAGAAACGTTCATGGGACTGCTCGATACCGGAGCCGAGGAACCAAAATCGAAGGCCTTGCGTTATGTCGTCAGCGGCGTTGCGCTGGTTCTGCTGCTCGGCGCAAGCCTCTGGTATTTCCGCCGCTATGCCACCGAAAAACGCACGGTCGACCAGTTCATGCAGGCGATCGTTGCCGGGAACACACAGAAGGCCTATCAGATCTGGCATCCGCACGCGAGTTTTGCCTACCAGGATTTCGTCGGTTACTGGGGACCGAATGGCTATTTCAGCCCGATCAAGAGCTATCGAATGGAAAGCGCCGAAGTGCCTCCCAAGGGCGGCACGGGCGTCGTTATCGTTGTGGAGGTTAGCGCGTACGACCCGTTTCCGAAGCCGGAAGAGACGATCAAATTCGCACAAACCCGCGAAGTGCAGCTTTGGGTCGAGCGCTCCGACCAGTCGATGAGCTTTCCACCGCCATAGAGCGCTCCGTAGCACAGGCTTCAGCCTGTGTGGTTTTGGCGTGCCCAACGAAATTCAAAAGAACGCAGGCTGAAGCCTACGCTACTTAAGATCTCGCACCGCGGCGAACAGTTCTCCGGATGTAATGGTCGAAGTGCCCAGTTTTCCCACCACCACGCCCGCTCCAGCATTCGCCAGAATGGCCGCATCGCGGATCGGAACGCGGCTCGCGACCGCGAGCGCAAGCACCGAGAGCACCGTATCTCCCGCGCCGGTTACGTCGAACACCTGGCGCCCGTGCGCCGAGCGATCGGCTCCCGCCTGCCCCACGCGCGCGTAACTGATCTCGCTGCTCGTCGCCGGAATATGAAAACTTTTCGGCGATGCGTCGTCAAACACGTTCAGCCCCTCGGCGCCTCGCGTGATCACCACGGTTGAACATCCGAAATGCGCGAGCAGAGCGCGCCCCGCCCGCTCGACTGATCCATCGTCATCGTGCGAGGGAGGAACAAAAAAGCGGGATTCCTTCGCATTGCACACAATCAGGGACGCGCCGCGGTAGAGCAACAATCTGGATTTCTTCGGCTTGACCAGCGCGGGCACGCCGCGGCGATGGCATTCGCTCAGCACGCGGTCCGCGAGCGAGTCGGTAATCACGCCCTTGGCGTAGTCTGACAAGACCAGCGCATCAAGGCGCGGGAGCGCGGCCTTAATGGCTCGCACCAGCCGGTCTTCCAGCGCGCGGCTGAGCGGCTCGCGGCGCTCGCGATCCACGCGCACGATTTGGTGATGCTGCGCGACGATGCGCGTTTTTACGGTCGTGATGCGCGACGCGTCCGCCGCCACGCCTTTCGTGGACATCCCCTCCGCGTTCAGGAGCGAATGAATCGCGCGCCCTTCCTCATCCTCGCCAATCGCGCCGAAGGGAAAAACCGTGGCGCCCAGCGCGGCCAGATTCCTGGCCACGTTTCCCGCGCCGCCCAGCACCTGGCTCTCGTTCGCGAAGTCCACGACGGGAACGGGAGCCTCGGGCGAGAGCCTCGCTGCGGAACCCCACAGATAGCGGTCCAGCATGAAGTCGCCCGCCACGCCAATCCGCCGCCCGCGAAGGGATTTTACCAACCGCGTGAGTGCTCGATGGTCGATGGTCATATTCTTCTTCATTGAAAAATCGCCCGCGGGCTTCGATCTGTTCCGCTCCGGCATTGCTGAAACATGGTGTTTGCCATATGCACGCACTCTAGCAGAGAGGATTTGCCGGGAGCAACTTCCTACATGCAATTGGAAAGAAAATCGTTTCAGGTTTTACTGGCACAGGCTTCAGCCTGTGTGGTTTTGAATTTTGCGCGATCTCAAGTCAAAAGAACACAGGCTGAAGCCTGTGCCACTAAAACCTGGGACTCATAACGGCATTTCACGAATGGCGCGGCGCTCAGGCCCTTCGCGCCTTCGACACATGCAAAACAGTTTCCGCGCTCCAGGTTTCAGTTGCGGCCAGCGTCACGTTCCACACGCCCAGAATTTGCGATCCCTGATAGACGCGCTCAAACCCTTCCTCGGATTCCGAAACCGTTTCGATTGGCGCGATCCACAATTCGTGCGCCCCACGCGCTTCGATCTCCACAGCCACATCCTGCCATTCATCCACGGCACGCACGCGCGGCCCCTCGACCACGCCGCTCCACTCCAGAGGCTGCCGGACGCCCGCAAATTCAAAATAGCGGTCCGGCACATTGGGCGCGAGAAAATTCAGCACCATCTCCAGCCCCACGGTAAATTGCGCCGTGCCGGGAGCTGCCGATCCCTTCAGCGCAAGATCGATGCGGCAGCGAACGTCAACGCCCTCTCCGCGCGTTTCGAAATGCAGCACTTTTACCGCGCCCAGGACGCATCCCGGATCGGCCCCGGCGACGACCTGATTCAGCGGCGCGTCCAGACTTAGCGCGATCTCCTCCGCCGCCGCTTGGTCGATCCGGTAATCGCCTCCGGCAAATTCGCCGCTCTCGTCGAGGCGCAGGGCTTCAAAATCTGCGTGTGTTTTTCCCGGCGCAAACAGCAGAAGCCGGAACGTATTCCGCGCCCAACGGTCGTATTTCAGCCGTTTTTCGAGCCCCGGCTCCTTGACGAGCGTCTGATCGTGAATCGAGGCGACTTTGCCGGCGGACTGGGCCGCATTTTGTAATCGTGAATGGTAGGCCTCGACGCGCCGCTGGAGCGAATTGATCAAGGTCACGGCACTCGGACGAAAATCCAGCGATTCCAGCGTGCCTCCGCAGGAAGGTTTGACGATGGCCGCGAATTTCGGCGCCGTAATCTCGATCTCTTCCCGTCCATCCGCGTCGAAATCGAGCCGCGTCATCGTCTGATAGGACTTTGTTCCGTGATGTAGGGAATCGGCAATGGTCTCGGCACGGATCAGTTCGCGCCACAATTCGGTCCTCAGGTGCGGCGAGTACAGCCCGCCGAAAATTCCGTGCCAGTACGCGTCATTGCATTGCGAACGCATCAGATGCGTGATGGCCTTGGCGCGCCGCAACGCACCCTTGGCGGTTTTTTTCGAGCCCCGTCCCTTGCCCTCCCTCAGTTTCGACGAAACCCGCAGCATTTTTTTGTGCAGCAGATTGGCTTCCGCATATTTCGTGAAAAAACCGCGCCAGAATCCGCCGCGCAGGAATCGCCGCACATCGGGTCGCGCCGAAAATTCATCGAGAAGCGCGTGAAATTTTTGCCGCGCCGGGGTTGGCAAAACCCACTCCATCATTTCCGTGTACGACGCCGTTGGCAGGTCCACGCGGCCCAGCGGGGCGCGCGATGCCAGCGCCTCGCCCGGAGGAACCATTTCCAACCAGTCGTGATTGGCTTCCATGGCGCTGAAGAAACGGTCCAGCCAGCCGTCGCGGAAGCAATGGTCATAGGTGTGCGGCCAGGCGCCGAATTTTTCCATGTCGTCGCCCATGGCGGCCATCCCGCCGGGGTGCTCGCCCGCGGACCGGCGAAGGAACGCGACGACATCTTCGACGCTGCCAAAGGGCAGCAGGTAGCGCAACTCCTGCAGGCCGGGTATTACCTTCACCGTGCTGCCGCATTCGTCGGCCACGTAGTAGCCGAACAGTTCCGAAATCTCGCGCCCCGCCATAAGAAAGTGGCTGTCGTCCACCAGCGTGTATTCCACTCCGGCTTCGGCCAGCGCCTCGGGCAATTGAGGCTCCCACACGCGCTCGGCAAGCCATGCGCCGGAGGGCCATTCCCCAAAGCGGTCTTCGATAAAATGGCCCAGGCGGCGAATCTGCTCGATTCGATCTTCGTACGGAATCGCGATCAGGATCGGCTCGTAAAATCCTCCGCCGACGATCTCCACCTGGCCGTGAGCGACGAGCGCGCCAATCCGCTGGAGGTATTCGGGATGTTTTTCGGCCAGCCATTCGAGCAGCGAACCCGAATAATGCAGCCCTAAACGGACGAGCGGGTGGCGCTCCAGGCACTCCACAAACGGCAGGTACGAACGCTCATAGGTGCGTTCCATGACATCGTCAAAATTTCCGACCGGCTGATGTGCGTGAATGAGCAGAACCAGATTGAATTTCGACACGCCAGAACCTCGCGACCGCGCAGGAATTCATCATAACGCGGGTAGTCGCAAACAGAGAAATCCAAATGCTCGATTGCCACGATCACGTATTGCAACGCTGGCGCACCGGGCGGCATCGGCTAACGTCTGCTATGATGCCGTGCTTGCCGGCGCAAATGCCTCCAGGCCCGCAAACGCGCATGGATTCACAAGAAAAAGATCGGTTGTTTCAAAAGGGACTTGAAGCGTTTAATTCCGCGCATTTCTACGACGCCCATGAGCATTGGGAAGAATTGTGGCTCGAGACGCCAAATCCAAAAAAAATGTTTCTCCAAGGTTTGATTCAGGTGGCGGCGGCGTTTCACCACTATTCCCGCGCGAATTTGCAGGGGACGCGGAACTTGCTTCAGGCCGGACTTTTAAAACTCGACCGCTTTCCGGAAGTGCATGGCGGAATTGAAGTTGAGGCGCTTCGAGAAGCCGTCCGCAAATGGCTCGCCGCGCTCAACGCCGGGAAAATTCCCGAAAGCGGCAAGCCGCCACGAATCGGACGCCATAGCGAAACCAACCGCCCCCATTAGTTCAAGCCGCTCCCTTTCCCGGTCGCTTTCGAATGCCGCTTAAACACTGCGGGAAAAATCTGGGCTTTCCGCCCATAGCCAAGCGATAGGCAGGGTTCGACAGGAGAACGCCATCTTCGACTCTTAGTCTGCGCCGCAGAATCTCCAGATTTCCCAGTGTCCCGGCAATCGCAGTAATCCATGCCGCGTGGATCATCGGCAGCGAAAATATTTCGACGACCACTGCCACATAATTCGGGTGCCGCACCCAGCGATATGGACCGGAGCTCACTACCCCCACTCGAGACGATTCCATAACTTCGACGTTCCAGTGCTCCGCCAGAATGCGGATGACCCACCAGCGGAGAAGATTCGCCAGAACAAACAGGACTGCCATCGAGATGGCGAGCGCCGGAATCAGGGGACGATGAAGGATCAGAACTTCGGCGCCCGCGCACACGAGAACGCCGCCATGCAAAAACACCATCCACCGAAAATGTGGTTCGGGAATTTTGCGAACGCCCTGTTTTTCGAGATGCCGCTGGTTGCGGCGTGAAATCCCCAACTCCGCAAGCCGCCCGATCCCAACGAGCACAAGCAGGGAAAGATAAGCGATGGTCATGGCCATTGCAGCAGGAGCATTTCCGCAGTGAATCCCGGCCCGAACGCCATGATGAGTCCGTAACTTCCCGAGGGCATTTCTTTTTGAACAAGCCATTCGTTCAAAATAAATAGGACGCTGGCGCTCGAAAGATTGCCGTACCGGCGCAAAATGTCCCAGGAAATTTCCGTGTCGGACCGTTTCAAGCCCAATTCCTCCTGCATGAAGGACAGTAGTCTTTGTCCGCCAGGATGGAGCAGAAAAGCGGCGATGTCTTCGCGCCGCAAACCCTGGCGCCCCAGGAAACCTTCCACGATGTCCTTGACCCTTTCCCGGATGAGCTCCGGCACATCTTTGGAAAGTACAATGTGGAAGCCGGAATCATGCAGTTCGAATCCCATCGCGCCGAGTGAATTGGGAAATAGAAAACATTCCGACGCCAAAATGCGCGGCCCGGACGCTTCGCGGCCCGTGACCACCACGCCCGCCGCGCCGTCTCCGAACAACACGGCCGAAATCAAGTTGGCTTGCGAGAAATCCTTGCGCTGAAAGGTGAGTGTGGGAATCTCGACCGCGATCAATAAAGCCGTGCGATCCGGAAAGGCGGTCAGATATTCCCAGGTGCGTGCGAGGCCCGCGGCGCCCGCCGCGCAGCCCAGTTCCGTGATGGGGAGCCGCCGCACATCGGGGCGAAATCCCAGAATCGTCGCTATATGCGCATCGAGGGAAGGAATCATGATGCCCGTGCACGATACCGTAATGAGCAGGTCCACATCGGTGGGAGCCATGCCGGCTTGCTTCAACGCGCGCTCGGCCACCTGCAGACCGAGTTCGACGGCCTTTTCCTGATACTCCGCGTTGATCTTCGCCAACGGGCGGGGCTCAATCGTGTATTCCAGGGGAAATACGCTGTAACGCTGATCGATCGCCGAATTGTCGATCACTTTGCGAATGGCATCCAACTTTGCGGCGCCGAGCGAAAAAATGCCGCCGATGTTGTCTTTCACGATTTCACGGGACAAGACATGCGGCGGTACTGCCGTCGCGGTCCCGGCGATAGTAGCCACGGCAGGCGCAATTTTCCCCTTGATGTCGATTCCCGGCGCTTGGCGGATTGCCGGGGCTTCTTCTACCTGTAGATATTTTGGTGTTCGTGTGGAAGACAATGGGTGGCTCCTCTGGCTCCGTTCAAGCATTCTTGGAAGACAGAAATACACGGCTCCGGTTTCTGAACTATGGTGGTGGGATGCAGATTCTTATCGGAAGGATCCTGAGAAAACGAGAAAATCTCGCAACCCCACTGGCTTTCATCTACCGCGACAGGACGCGATCGAGGCTCGCAAACTAATACGGCGCTCGCTTTTTTGAAAAGGGAGCGCCTCGCGAGAACACGCTTGGCTCAGCCACCGTCTTCCGGCGGCCTGAATCAGGCCTGGTTGGTGTACCAGTCCGCGTTGATCGCCGTAAATTGAGCCCACTTCTCCGGCAGATCTTCCAAAACGAAAATCGCAGTCACGGGGCAGACTGGGACGCAGGCGCCACAGTCGATGCATTCCACGGGACTGATGTAGAGTTGCGTCTCGGATTCGAATTTAGGTTCGTCTTTCCGAGGGTGAATGCAATCGACGGGGCAAACGTCAACGCACGCGGTATCTTTCGTTCCGATACAGGGCTCAGCGATTATGTACGCCATCGAGATTCTCCTTCGAGGGATATCTATAGCCAATAAAAACAGAAACTCTCTTACATTTGCTTGGAAAGCATCGGTTTATATCATTAAACCGGCAAGCGCACAAGCCGCTTTCTGTTCGCGAAAAAGTATAGCACGTCTCGATTGGCGTGACATTCTCACGCTCACGCGCCCCGGACTCAGTGAGCCCTCTCGCACATCAGTACCGCCGCGCCTTGCAGCTTTCCGCTCCGCAACCGATCCAGAGCCTCGTTGGCCTGTGCGAGCGCGAACGGCCGAGTTGTCGTGCGAATCGGGATTTTGGGCGCGATACTCATGAATTCGGCGGCGTCCTGTCGCGTCAGGTTCGCGACCGAAGAGACACTCCGCTCTCCCCACAGCAAATCGTAGGGAAACGAGGGGATATCGCTCATGTGAATGCCGCCGCAGACGACGATTCCTCCCTTGCTGACGGCGGCCAGTGCGGCGGGAACCAGCGCCCCGACGGGAGCGAAAATAATCGCGGCGTCCAGTTCCTCCGGCGGGCGCTCGTCCGATCCGCCCGCCCAGGCCGCGCCCAGCCTCTTCGCGAAGCGCTGCGCCTCGGCATCGCCGGGCCGCGTGAAGGCGTAGACGCTGCGGCCCTGATAGATGGCCACCTGCGCGATAATGTGCGCCGCCGCGCCGAATCCGTAAATGCCCAGCCGTCTCGCGTCGCCCGCGCGCACGAGCGAACGGTAGCCGATCACGCCCGCGCAGAGCAGCGGCGCGGCCCCGGCGTCGGAAAACGAATCGGGAATCGGAACGCAGTAGCGCTCGTCGGCAACCGTGAATTCCGCGTAGCCGCCGTCGAGCGTGTAGCCGGTAAAGCGCGCGTTCGAACACAAATTTTCGCTGCCCGCGCGGCAAAAGGAGCATTCGCCGCACGTCCAGCCCAGCCACGGCACGCCAACGCGCTGCCCCAACGAAAGCAGGCTCGCACCTTCTCCCAGGCGCGTTACGCGACCCACGATTTCATGGCCGACGATCAAGGGAAGCTTCGGATTCGGCAATTCCCCGTCCACCACATGCAAATCGGTGCGGCAAACGGCGCAGGCGAGCACCTGGAGTTGAACCTGGCGGCCGCGAGGCTCCGGCACGGACCAATCGCGGAGAACCAGAGGTTTTCCAGTTTGTTCGAGAATCATCGCGCGCATGGTTTGATTTTGGCTCATCGAAGACTCGGTCGACATCCGTGATTTAGTAGCGCGGGCTTCAGCCTGCGGGGGTTGGTGCTTGCCGGAACCAAACCCCGCAGGCTGAAGTGTTCAGTCTCATGA
>PLUM01000098.1 GCA_003165465.1 Acidobacteriota bacterium | reverse complement strand
TGGCACGTCTTCTCGGAATGTGGCTTTCGAGGATTAGTCTGCCTACCCTAGCTAATGATCCACGACAGCGCATTGAACCGTGACGGATAATCCGGACGCGGGGGCAGTTTCCAAGCGCTCTATCTCCTGTCCCTTCCCGCAGTTGTCCCCTGCCAACTCGTCCCCTATACTCGGCTTCTAAGTCTGCGAGGCTTTCCGGTAGATGCGAATAGATGCGTAACAGCGAGGCGCAGCGATATGCGCGGTGGTCGTTGGCGGCGGCTGGATTGCTTGCCGCGGTCGTCGCAGGCGTGTATGTGCGCAACGTCTGGGTGGCGCGTCAGGCGGAGAAAAAAGCGCCGCCGGCCGTGCCGCCGACCGTTGAGCAGCGCTCGAACGAGTTTTCGTTTTCGAAGGTCGAGGGGCAGAGAACGATTTATACGGTGCGGGCATCGCGCGCGACGGAATTCAAGGAAGGCGGCCGCAGCCTTCTCGAGGACGTGGACATCGCCGTGTACGGAAAAAAAGGCGAGCGCAACGACACGCTGCGGACACGCGCGTGCGATTTCATTTCGAAAACAGGAAAAATCAGTTGCGCCGGGGAAGTGCAATTCAGCCTGCGGGCCGCGGGCGCGGCGCAGGTGGACGCTCGCGCCATACAGGTCGCGACGTCGGCGATCACGTTCGACCGGGATTCGGGCGCGGCGCGGTCGGACAAGCCGCTCACCTTCGAGTGGCCGTCGGGAAAGGGCCGCGGCGTGGGCGTGAACTACGATTCGAACAGCGGAACGCTGAGCCTGGCTCATGCCGTCGAATTGACGCTTTCTTCACCGGCTCCAACCCTCCCTGAAAAAACAACCGACGCAACCGATACAACCGGCGCGACCGGCGAAAAAGCCGCGCACGTGTCGGGCAACAGCATGGTCTTCCAGCGCGAAGCGCGAGCCGTGCTGCTGAAAGGGGATGTCCTCGCGAGGCAGGCGACGCACGAGCTTTCCGCGCAACGATTGCTGCTGCGGCTGGATGCCGCGTTTCACGCGAAGCTCATGGTCGCCGGCGGACATCCGCAATTGCACGATTTGATTTCGCAAAGCCCGCTCGCGCTCAGCGCCGACGAAATGGTTTCGGCCCTGCGGCCGGACGGCTCGATCGAATCCATCGCCGCATCGGGGCATGTGCACGGCACGCGAAACACTCCCGTGGGCGGAGACGCCATCGACGCGGGACGCATACAGATGGACTTCGCGGGACGCAATAACGCGCCGCAACTGATGACGGCGAGCAAAGGCGTCACGCTCGCGTCCACGAGTGCGTCTCAGCAAGGCGGAACGCGCCACGTCGCGAGCGACGCACTGGAAATCCATTTTTCGAGCGGCTCCGGCCTAGGCCTAGGACAAAACACTCTCGAAAGCGTGAATACGCTGGCTCCGGCGCGCGTCGATTGGCAAAACGTGTCCATCGTAAAAGGGAAACCCGTCCCGCAAACCATGCGCATGGCGGGCAATCGAATACGCTTGAAATTTCAGGCGCGGAACCTTTTGCAGGAACTGGTGAGCACGGGCAGCGTGACCGTGACGCGCAAGCTGGGCGATGCGCCGGACGAGACCACCACATCGCGCGAGTTGAACGCAAAATTTGATGGTGCGGGCGAATGGACGGCCATCGACCAAACGGGCGATGTCCATTTTACCGACGGGCAGCGCACGGGCCAGGGCGACCGCGCGCACGTGGAGCGCGCCACGAATGGCGTCACGCTCGATGGCAACGTGGTGTTTGCCGATGCCGCGACGCGGACCACCGCGCAGTCGGCGTCTTTCGATCGAGCGGCGAACACGCTGCGCGCCGAAGGCCACGTGCTGACCACGGAGTTGCGTCCGGCGGTCGCGAGTATTTCGAATCTCGCGCAGGAACCCGCGCACATTTCGGCCGAGCACCTGGTGGTGGACACCGCGCGCGGCCACGCGGTGTACTCCGGCAAGGGAAGATTGTGGCAGGGGCCGTCGGTGATCGAAGGTGACACCATTGAATTGGACAATCCGACGCACAGCCTCGTGGCGAAAGGGCAAGTCCACGGAGTATTTCCGCAGGCAGCATGGAATTCGCGGCCCGCGGATGCGGCCGGGCCATTTTCGGCCAGCACGAGGCCGCCATCGAACAGGACGCCGGGACAAGCCGCCTCCAATTCGAAGGCGGCCGGGCCGCAGTTGGGGAGCGTGCGCGGCGGATTGCTAACCTATTGGGAGGGAGAGTCACGCGCCCGAATCGAGCAGGGCGCGGAAGTCGATACCGAGCAAGGGTCCATCCAAGCCGACCGCATCGATCTCTATTTTTCCGACGCAGGCGCCGCCAATGGCACCAAACAACTCTCACGAGCGGATGCAAATGGAAATGTTGTCGTCCGGCAGGAAGATCGTCGGGGAACTTCGGGCCGGGCCGAGTACACGGCGTCGGAAGGCAAGTTTGTTCTTTCGCAAGGTAACCCAATGCTCTATAGCTCAACTGGCGACACAACCACGGGGCGTCAATTGACCTTCTTTTTTGCGGATGATAGGATCGTTGTAGACTCGGCGGATGGTTCGAAAACAGTGACGCTTCACCAGGTCGAGAAATGACGTGGCATGCTCAAGCTCCAGGCCGTCGATCTAAGTAAGTCATACCGAGGTCGAAAAGTCGTCGATGACCTCGACTTGGAGATCAGCCAAGGAGAAGTGGTAGGACTTCTGGGGCCTAACGGCGCTGGGAAGACAACAACATTTTACATACTGGTAGGTTTAGCCCGGCCGGATTCCGGGCGCGTCCTTTTGAACGGGGACGATATTACCGACCTCCCCATGTACCTCCGGGCCCGCAGTGGAATCAGTTATCTGCCGCAAGAACCTTCGGTTTTCCGGCAACTTACGGTGGAAGAAAACCTGATTGCGGTCCTGGAAACAATGCCGCTGACCTCGGAGCAGCAGCGCGACCGTCTTGAGGAGCTATTGGCGCAGATGAAGCTGGAAACGGTTCGATCCAACGGCGCCCACACGCTATCGGGCGGCGAGCGACGGAGGCTGGAGATCGCTCGGTCGCTGGTTCTGGAGCCGGCCTTCATCCTGCTGGACGAGCCATTTTCGGGAATCGATCCTTTGACCGTGGTGGATATTCAAAAAATTATCGGCGATTTGAGCCGCGAGGGAATCGGAGTCCTGATCACCGACCACCAGGTGCGCGAAACGCTGAGCGTTACCGATCGCGCCTACATCGTACAAAACGGCAAAGTGCTTGCCGCGGGCACGCCGGACGACATCAGCCGCAACGCCGAAGTTCGCCGGGTCTATTTAGGAGATCATTTCCGTTTGAATTGACGCCTATGAGCTGGCTACAGCCAAAACTTCATCTACGGATCGCGCAGAAGCAGATCCTCACGCCTGGCCTGGTCCAGATGGTGAGCGTGCTGGCGCTGAACCGCCTCGAGCTTCGCGAGATGATCAATCAGGAGATGATTGAGAACCCGGTGCTCGAGGAGCTGTCCGAAGAAAGCGTCACTCCCGAAGACTACAGCGCCGAAACCTTCCTGAAGGCCGAAACCGAAAAGCTTCCCACGACCGAGCCCGTCAATCCCTTCGAGGAATTCGATGTCGCCTCGTTCTTCAACCAGTATCTCAATAGCGGCGGCGGGAATCCGGAACGCGGCGAATATGAGGTCATCGAGCGGCCGTCGTTCGACAAGTTTCTTTCTTCGGCGCAGGGGCTTACCGAACATCTCGCATGGCAATTAAGCGTGACGGTTTGCAACGAAGTCGTGCGCGAGATCGCCGATGCGATCATCGGAAACCTCGATGAGAACGGCTATCTGAGCGCTTCGCTCGAGGAAATTTCGCAAAACGGAAAATACTCGTTGGAAGATGTCGAGGAAGCCCTGGCGGTGGTGCAGGAATTCGATCCGCTGGGCGTGGCTTCGAGGAATTTGCGCGAGTGCCTGCTGACGCAGCTCCGCACGCTCGACGGGCAAAATGCGCTGGCCGCTCAGGTCGTGTCCGAATGCTTGCCGAAGCGTCCCCTGGCGGCGAGCGAAGCCGAGGAGTTGAATCCGGAGACGCCGCTCGCGCGGCTTTTGCAGGCCAACCAGTTGAAGGAAATTGCGCGCGCGCTGAACCGCCCGGTCGAGCTCGTCAAGCGCGTCGTGGAAGTCATCAAGAAACTCGATCCTCGCCCCGGGCTGCGCTACAACAAGACGCAGCCGCGCCTGGTCGAGCCGGATGTGTACTTCCGCAAGGTGGACGATCAGTGGCAAGTGTTCATGAACGACGATGACGTGCCGCAACTGCGGCTCTCGCCCATCTACCGCCGCCTGATGGCCCGCGATGCGGCCGACCGCGAGGTCCGCACGTACGTCAAGGAACGCGTAACCGCCGCGATGCAACTGATGAAGAGCATCGAGCAGCGCAAGCACACCATCCTGCGCGTCTGCCAGATCATCATTCAGCGGCAATTTGAATTTCTGGATCACGGCGCCGACCATCTGAAGCCCATGATGATCAAGGAAGTGGCCGAGGAAGTGGGCGTGCATCCGTCCACCGTCAGCCGCGCCGTCTCGAGCAAGTACGCGCACACGCCGCAGGGCGTTCTGGAGCTGCGGTCGTTTTTCTCCGAATCGGTCAACGGCCCAGAAGGCGACAGCATGTCGCTGCAAACCTTGAAGCGGCTGGTGAAAAAAATGATCGACGAGGAAGACACCGCGCACCCGCTGACCGACGACCTGATCGCCAAGAAGCTCGATGATGCCGGAATTCACGTCACCCGCCGCACCGTCGCGAAATACCGCGAAGACCTCCGCATTCCAAGCACGCACCAGCGCCGGGTCAAGGCGTAGGCCGGCCCGCGTGAAGCGCCGAACCGTGCGCGACGCCCGGCAACTGGTGGTTCTCACCGGTCTCAGCGGATCGGGCAAAAGCACCGTCCTCAAAACGTTCGAAGACCTTGGTTTTTACTGCGTCGACAATCTTCCGGTCGCGCTGATTCCCACATTCAGTGAATTGCACATGCAGGCGGGCGGAGAAATCCAGCGCGCGGCGCTGCTGGTGGATGCTCGCGAGGGCGGCCAGCTGGAACAATTTCCCGCCATCCTGCGGCAACTGCGCGCCGAGAATCTGGTGACGCTCGTTTTCATCGATGCCAGCGAGGACGCATTGCTGCGGCGTTTTAGCGAGACGCGGCGGCCGCACCCGCTCGGGCATGACCGCCCGGTGCTCGACGGCCTGCGCCGCGAGCGCGTGCTGATGGAGCCGATCCGCAAGCTCGCCGATGTGGTCATCGACACAACCAAGTTCAACGTCCACGAATTGCGGCGGTGCATTATCCAGCGCTTCCAGAAAACGGATCGCCGTCCGATGATGGTCTCGCTCGTGAGCTTTGGATACAGGTACGGGCTTCCGTCCGACGCCGATCTCGTTTTCGATGTGCGCTTCCTGCCGAATCCCCACTTTGTTCCCAAGCTGCGCAAGTATTCGGGGCGCGATCCACGCGTGGCCCGCTACATCCAGTCGTTTCCCCAGACCGGAGAATTCCTGCGGCGCGTCGAGGGTTTGCTGACATTTTTGATCCCGCATTACATACGCGAGGGGAAAAGCTATCTGACGATTGCTTTTGGATGCACGGGCGGGCGGCACCGTTCGGTGATGCTCGCGGAATCGGTGCGCAAGGCGCTGCATAAAAAAGGATACGCCTCCAAAGTCCTGCATCGCGACCTGGCGAAATAAGGAAATAGAGGAAGTTTAGGACGCAAAGAAAGTTAAGGAAAAACGGTCCGGATTTTTTTAGCGCGTCGTTCTCATGAACGATGGATGCGCATCCTGGATTGGAACCATGGCCGTTTTTGAGGCTTCTAGTCCGCGGGCCGGCGGTAGGGTCATGGCATGCCGTGCCCCTACCGTGACAGGTCTACGCTTGGTTGCCCGAATTTTGCGATCGTCCGTTGTGGATGGTTTTCGGGGGCGCGGCGGCTTGACAAACGCGCGGGCGATTCGTAGCGTACCAAAGCTCGCGACGTTCGTTCTTCTCACGGGGGATCTGAAAGTTCATTGAGGAAACGCGAAGAATTCGGCCGTTTATTGCGTTACGTCAAGCCCTATAAGATGCGGCTCGCGGCGGGCGTCGTGTGCCTTTCCGTGGTTGGTTTGTCGGAAGGCCTGATCGCGCTGATGATCACCCCGATTTTTGACCGGGTTCTCAATCCCGCGGCTCCCGATTCCAGGCTCCTTTTGCTTCGGAATCCGATTACCCACCAGGCGATTTACTTGAACTCCTTTCTTCCGTCGCGGATTCACAGTGTCGGGACTCTGTTCGCGATTGCGATATTGTCCGTTTTCATCGGCAAGGGTGTCGCGGAATTTCTTGGCAACGTTCTGGTGCAGTACGCGGGAATTGCGGGCGTTACGGACCTCAGGAATCAGGTGTATGCAAAAGTCATACGGCAGCCCATCGGCTTTTTTCAGGATCATCAGACCGGGCGTTTGCTGTCCACCGTCATCAACGATGTGGAGCGCGTCCGCAACGCGTTTTCCGAATATCTGGCTCTCGGCTTCCGCCACATCTTCACGCTATTTTTCCTGCTCGCCGTGCTGTTTGCAACCAATTGGAAGATGACGCTCGGCTCGATCGTTCTCCTGCCGATGGTGGTTGTGCCGGTCAGGACGCTGGGCAAGCGCATACGGCGCTCCACGGAAAAAGTTCAGGCCGGGATTGGCGAGTTGTCGCAGATATTGGAAGAGACGGTCAGCGGCAACCGAGTGGTAAAAGCCTTCGGGATGGAGGATTTCGAAATTGGCAAGTTTCGCGCCTCGGCCGGACACTTGCTGCGTGAGAACATGCGATGGATTCGCGCGGCGGTGGCCACTTCTCCGGCCATGGATTTGCTTGGCGCTGTGGTGATCGTGCTGGTGCTGATGTACGCTCGCGTGCAGATTAAAGTGGGCGCGATGACGGCGGGGATATTCGTCACGTTCGTATACGCGTTGTTCAAGTCCTACGAACCCGTGAAAGGGCTGGGCACGGTCTACCAGCAATTCGAGCTGGCGTTCGGGGCGACGGCCAAGGTGTTCGAATACATCGGCCGCGCGGAAGAGCCTGCGGTGGAACCGGGGATGCGCGCGCTGCCTCCATTTTCGCAAATCGTGAAATTCGATCGCGTCGGTTTCGAATACGATCATGGAACGCCAATCCTGCGCGATGTTTCGTTCGAGGCGCGCGCCGGGGAAGTGATCGCGATTGTCGGATCGAGCGGCGCGGGCAAGACCACGCTGGTGAATCTCCTGCCACGATTTTATCCGGTGACGTCGGGCGCGCTGCGCATCGATGGAGTCGACGTGCGCGAAGTGACGCTGCGGTCCCTGCGCGAGCAGATGGCCATCGTGACTCAGGAAACCATTCTGTTTAACGATACGGTATGGAACAATATCTGCTACGGCCAGCCGGGACTGCCGAAGGATCGCGTGGAAGCAGCCGCAAAGGCGGCGCTGGCGCACGAATTCATCCTGGAATTGCCGCAGGGCTATCAGACGATACTCGGCGACCGCGGGCAGCGCCTCAGCGGCGGGCAGCGGCAGCGCATCGCCATCGCACGCGCGATCCTCAAGGACTCGCCCATCCTGATTCTGGATGAGGCGACATCCGAGCTGGATTCCGAGTCCGAAATGCTGGTGCAGCGCGCGCTTTCGAATCTGATGATGGACCGCACCGCGTTCGTCATCGCGCACCGGCTCTCGACCATTCGGCGCGCGGACAAGATTGTCGTGCTCGATGACGGCACGATCGCCGAAACCGGCACGCACCAGGAACTTCTCGCACGCGGCGGAATCTACGCGCGCTTGTACGAAATGCAATTCGCGGATATGGACGAGGCGGCTCCCGCGCCAAAGGCGGATCGATGAAGGCCACGACGGGACTTGCCGGAATTTATTCGATGACGGGCTTCGCGCAGGGGCGCGTCGAGCGCGACGGAAGCACCGTGCGGATCAACCTGAAGAGCGTGAACCACCGCTTCCTGGATCTTCATCTGCGGATGCCGGATGGGTTTGAAGTGTTCGAATCGCGCATCCGGCAGGCCATTCGAAACCGCTTGCGGCGCGGCCATGTGGACGTGAATGTTTATTATGAGGCTGGCGGGATCGGCGCGGTGGAAGTCAATCGCGAATTGGCCGAATCTTATATGAAGGCCGTCGAGCGGCTGCGCCACGAGTTCAGCGTAAAGGCCGAGCCGGACTTGGTCGCGCTTCTCCGGCTTCCCGGCGTGGTTGCCGCGCCCGGGGTTGCCGACCAGTTACAGAGCGAGGAAAAGCAGGAGCAGCTTGGCGAACAAGTGGATGCGTGCCTGGAGCAGGCGTTGAAAAAACTGGAGAGCATGCGCCGGTCCGAAGGGCAGTCGTTGACGGCGGAGATGCAGGAAATCCTGGAGCGGATTGCGGCTAGGACGGCGGAGATCGAAACGTTTGCGGAGCGAGTGCGTCCGATCATTGCGCGCCGCCTGGAGGAACGGTTGGGAGAGCTTCTGAAGGGCGCGCAGATCGATCCCCTGCGTCTGGCGCAGGAGGCCGCGATCCTGGCCGAGCGTGGCGACGTAAGCGAAGAGCTGGCCCGCCTTCGCAGCCACGTGGAACAGTTTCGAAAATTGCTCGCGGGCGCGGGCGAAGCGGGAAAGAAACTCGATTTCCTTTTGCAGGAGATGCAGCGGGAAGCAAACACGCTCTTGTCCAAGACGCCGGGCGTGGAGTCCGAGGGGCTCCAGATCACGAGCCTGGCGCTGGAAGTAAAATCCGATATCGAGAAGCTGCGCGAACAGGCGCAGAATGTCGAATGACGCTCGCAGCCGCACAGCAGCCTCTGGTGTTCATCGTTTCCGGGCCTTCAGGATCCGGCAAATCCACGCTGGTACAAAAAATGCTGGAGGTTCCCGGCACGATTTCTTCCGTGTCCTGCACAACGAGGCCTCCCCGTGTCACGGAAAGCGCCGGAAAATGGTATGATTTTATATCCGAGGAGGAATTCGATCGCCGGGTGCGCGCCGGGGAGTTTCTCGAACACGCCCGCGTCTTCGGAAAGCATCAGTACGGCACCCCGCGCCGGTGGATCGATGAGGCGCAACGCAAGGGCCTGGACCTGGTGCTGGAAATTGACGTGCAGGGCGCCGAACAGGTAAAAGAGAAGCTGCCTGCGGCGGTTGCCATTTTCATTCTTCCGCCCGCGAAGAAAGAACTCGAACGGAGATTGCGCGCCCGAGGGCAGGACTCGGAAGAAGCGATCGGGCGAAGGCTGGAACGGGCCCGGCAGGAAATGCAGAGATACACGGAGTACGATTTTCTTGTGGTGAACGACGATATTGAGCGCGCGGGCCGCGAAATTCAGGCAATTACGGTGGCCGCGCGCTGCCTTCGCGGTTGCTTAAGCGAGCGCGCATGCAAGATACTGGAATCTTTTGGAGGGTAACGATCTCATGACGGCTGAGAGTCAGGCACCGGACAGCAAGTTTGCATTTGTAGTGGTGGCGGCGCGAAGAGCCAGGCAGTTGATGCTTGGCGCGTCTCCGCTTGTGGCCAACCCGCGTTCGCATAAGTATACTCGCGTGGCGATCGAGGAGCTGGGAGCGGGCGTGCTTGAATATCAGTTGCCCGAAATCCCCGGCGACGCGGTCGACAAGGATGGGAAGCGGCGCAAGAGTTAGAGCCGCGAACGAATATGCGCGTGGCACTCGGTGTTTCCGGAGGAGTAGCCGCTTACAAGGCGGCTGAACTGGTGCGCCAGCTCCAGCGGGAAGGCATCGACGTGCAGGTCGTGATGACCGAAAGCGCGCGGCAATTCATCACGCCGCTCACCTTTGCGGCGCTCACCGGGCAAAAAGTAATCACCGAAATGTTTGACGGCGAATCCGGCGGCGCGAATGTGGAAAGCGCCATCGAGCACATTGCCGTCGCCCAGCGAATCGACCTGCTGGTCGTGGCGCCCGCAACCGCGAACGTCATCGCGAAAATGGCTCGCGGCGTCGCCGACGATTTCCTGACCACACTGTATCTCGCAACCACCGCTCCCGTGGTCGTCGCTCCCGCCATGAACGTCAACATGTGGGAACACGCTGCGACGCGCGAAAATGTCGAGGCGTTGCGCGCGCGCGGCGTTCACGTTGTCCCGCCGGAGGAAGGTTATCTGGCGTGCGGCATGACCGGCGCGGGGCGTCTCGCCAGCGTCGAATCCATCGTCGGCGCCGTATGCGCCCGGTTGGGAATTGCGCACGACCTTCAGGAAGAAACGATTGTCGTAACGGCCGGCCCCACGTGCGAAGACCTGGACCCTGTACGCTTTCTCACCAATCGTTCCTCCGGCAAGATGGGCTATGCGCTCGCGCAGGCCGCGTCCCGGCGCGGCGCCCGCGTGATTTTGATCAGCGGTCCGACGCGGCTCGATCCTCCCCAGGGCGTGCAATTTGTTGCCGTGCGCAGCACCGAAGAAATGCACCGCGCGGTGCTCGAACATTTTCCGTCCGCGACTGCGCTGATCATGGCGGCGGCGGTGGCCGATTACCGGCCCGTTTCGCCCCAGACCAAAAAAATCAAGCGCGCGAATGGCCGCCTGAATCTGGAACTGGAGTCCACGCCGGACATTCTTGCGGACATGGCGCGCGGCAAGGGCAATCGCGCAATCGTTGGCTTTGCCGCCGAGACCGAGAACGTGGCGGCGCACGCGCGCGCCAAGCTGGAATCGAAACAGGCCGACCTGATTGTGGCCAACGACGTGACCGCCGACGGAGCGGGTTTCGATCACGACACGAATATCATTACCCTGTATTTCCGCGATGGAAGCGAGAAAGCTTTCGCGCGCATGCCGAAGATCGACGCGGCGCACCGCATTCTCGACGAATTGCGCGGTTTGCGGCAGCCGGTGGGGCAAGCGGCCGCAACCCGGCGCGCGCGCTGATCCGCCGATGGATTCCCAAACACCACGCGAAAAACTGGAAAACTGGCTTCGTTATTACGACGATTTGAATCTCGGTGCGTTTTACACCGACCGGAGAACCATGGGAAAACGCACGATCAAGCCGAAACCGATAAGCGCGCCCGCCGCGCTACTCGAAATGCAGCCGGCGATGACCACCGTGCCGGCGAAGGCCGCTCGGCCCGCTGCCGCGCTGCCCATCGTGAATGCGGCGTCCCTGCTCGATGTCATCGACCGCGTCGAGAACGATACGCTCGAACGGATCTGCGACGATTTGGGCGAGTGCACGCGCTGCCGCCTGCACAAGCAGCGAAATAAAATTGTCTTCGGCGCGGGAAATAGGCGCGCGGAACTCGTGTTTGTCGGCGAAGGCCCCGGCCATGACGAGGATTTGCAAGGGCTGCCGTTCGTGGGCCGCGCCGGAAAACTTTTGACGCAGATGATCGAGGCGATGGGCCTGCAGCGCGATCAGGTTTACATTTGCAACGTCGTGAAATGCCGGCCTCCGGAAAACCGCAAGCCGGAAGAGGATGAGGTCGCCACCTGCTCGCCCTATTTGTACCGCCAACTGGACGCGATCGCGCCGAAAGCCATTGTCTGCCTTGGCGCAACCGCCGCGCAGGCGCTGTTGAAAACCAGCGATCCAATCTCACGGTTTCGCGGCGAATGGTTTGACTACCGGAATACGAAGCTGCTTGCCACGTACCACCCCGCCTATTTGCTGCGCAACCCCGCCGCGAAAAGCGAAGTCTGGAAGGATCTGCAGAAGGTGATGGCGCATTTGGGTTTGAAGGCGAAGAAAGTTTCCAAGTGATGGCCCGTTCCCGCGTAGGGAGATTTTGTAGCACAGGCTTTAGCCTGTGTTCTTTTGACTTTGCCGCGCGCAAAAATTAAAACCACACAGGCTGAAGCCTGTGCTACTACACTACTCCTCGCACATGTCCCCTACTTATTGCGAAGTCGCGCTGCCGGTTCCGATGCGTTCTCTATTTACGTATGAGGTTCCGGAACGCCTGGCCGGTTCTGTTTACGCCGGCAGCCGCGTCCTTGTACCGTTTCGCAATCGCGCCATGACCGGAGTGGTGGTCGAGGCGTCCGTGCGGCGGCCCGATCCCGCGCGCGTAAAAAATATCCGCGAAATTGTCGACGTGCTCGATTCGATTCCCGCGCTGCCGCCGAATCTCGTGGAGCTGGGCCGCTGGGTCGGCGGCTACTATGTCGCGCCGCTCGGAGAAGTGTTTCGCGCCATGCTTCCCCCGCAGATCGATCTGCGGCACGAGCGCGAATTTCTGCTGACGGATGCGGGGCGCGCGCGCCGCTCCGAACTCGACGCGGCGGGAAATCGCAGCGAGTCGGAAGTTGCCGAGATGGCGTTGCTCTCGCTCATGGAAATCGAAGGCCGCCCGGTGCGCGCCGACCGGCTGCACAAGCTGCCTGGTGGCGAAGCCGCGGCCGAGCGCCTGCTGCGGCGCAAGCAGCTCGAATCGCGCGAAGTGGCCGTGCGGCGGCAGGCGCGCGTGCAGAAAATCGTCGCGTGGAACGCGGCGCACGCCGGGCCTTCGTCAGCGGAAGCTGCGAGCGCTTCGCTCCCCGAAAAAGAGGCCCGCGTCTTTCATGTTCTGGCCGAGGAGCGTGGCCCTCTGCCGCTTCCGCAACTTGCAAAACTCGCCCGCGTCTCGCGACCGCTTGTCGAGCGAATGATCCGCGAGGAAAAACTGAAAAGCTGGGAAGAGCCAATCGCCATCGAGGAAGATTTGTTCGATGCCGATTACACTCCACCTTCGAATATTTTGAATGAGGATCAGCAGCGGGAACTGGACGCCATTTGCGGCTGGCTGGATGCGGGAGTATTCACGGCAGGGCTGCTCCATGGCGTGACCGGGAGTGGCAAGACCGAGGTGTATCTCGGAGCCGTGGAAGCTGCGCTGGCGCGAAACAAGACCGCGCTGATTCTGGTTCCGGAGATCGCGCTGACGCTTTGGATTGGAAGATTGTGCCGTGCGCGATTCGGCGCGGGCGTTGCCGTGCTGCACAGCGCTCTGCCCGAGGTGGAGCGCGCGCGCGAATGGTGGCGCGTGCGGCGGGGCGAGGCGCGCGTCGTGGTCGGAACGCGCTCGGCCGTTTTTGCGCCGGTCGAAAACCTGGGATTGATCGTGGTCGATGAGGAGCAGGAGGCGAGCTACAAGCAGGAGGAGACGCCGCGCTATCACGGCCGCGATGTCGCCGTGGTGCGCGCAAAACTCGAAGGCGCGGTTGTGCTGCTCGGCTCCGCGACTCCGTCGCTGGAAACGTTTCAGAATGCGCGGTCGGGGAAATATCACCTTCTGGAACTCGATTCGCGCGTGGAAAACCGCCCTCTCGCGCCGGTGGAAATCGTCGATTTGCGCGAGGAGTTCAAGTCCACGCATCGTACCGAGCCAATTTCCTCGAAGCTGGGCGCGGCCATCGCCGCGCGCCTGGCGGCCGGCACGCAATCGCTGATTCTCATCAATCGCCGCGGATATTCGTGGTTCGTGATCTGCCGGTCATGTGGCGTGGGCGTGCAGTGCGAGAATTGCAGCATTTCGCTCACGTATCACAAGCAGCGCGAGCGGCTCGAATGCCACTACTGTGGATTTTCGCGGGCCGTGCCCAAGGCCTGCCCGAAGTGCAATTCCGAGCACATCTATTTTTTTGGCGCCGGCGCCGAACAGCTCGAGGAGAAATTGCGCGAACAATTTCCCGGCGCCCGCGTCGCGCGCCTGGACCGGGACTCGGTGCGCACCAAGCGCGCCTACCAGCAGGTGCTGGGCGATTTCGCGGCCGGGAAAATCGACATTCTCGTGGGAACGCAAATGGTCGCGAAGGGCCATGATTTTCAACGGGTCACGCTCGTCGGCGTGATCTCAGCGGATTCGCAGCTCAGCTTGCCGGATTTTCGCGCCGCCGAGCGCACGTTTCAGTTGCTCACGCAGGTCGCGGGGCGCGCGGGCCGCGGCAACTTGCCCGGCGAAGTGCTCGTCGAAACGTATTATCCGGAGCACTACGCGATCCAACTGGCCGCGCGACAGGACTACCTCTCGTTTTTCGAAAAGGAAGTGCAATTCCGCCGCTTGCTGCACTATCCGCCGTTTACGGCTCTGGCCAGCATTCTGGTGCGCGATACGAAGATCGAGAATGCCATACGCTGGTCGCGCCAGCTTTCCGCGTTTTTGGCCCCTCAGGAATCGCGCGGCGTGAAGGTGCTGGGCCCGGCCGCCGCGCCGCTCGCGCGGCTGAAGCGCGAGTATCGTTTTCAATTTTTGCTGAAAGCGCCCAAGCGCGCGCAACTCACGCGCGTCGTCGCCGAATTGCTGGCCTTCAGCGAAGAAAAAGAAATTCCGCAGAAGGCGGTCCTTGTTGATGTGGACCCGCTCAGTTTGTTTTAGGCGGCGCGCTGGGCTGAACGCTTCCTGGAATGGGTTGCTTAACTTGACAGAAAACCCCCGCCTCTTCAGAGGCGGGGCCTTTTTGCGGCGTCCGCGAATCCCTAACCCTCCTGCGGTCTGGAATTTCTGGAACATTTTGAAACCATGAGGATTTCACTCCATAAACAGGTGCAAGAATAAGTTGCATGGAATCAGTCGGTTCCGATGTGGAGTAGGGATTGCCCGTACACGATGGAGCTTGGCCGGAACCCGATGAAGTGGCAGGACTTTGGTGAACTAACGAGTATTGATATTTAAGTACAGCCGGGAGCCTCGGACCTTCTTTACGGCAGTTCTTCCATGTATCGTTAATCTACGCGGATTGAGGGGCGATTGCCCGGCTGCCAGGGCATTTTGCTCCTTTAATTATGGCAACAGCCGGCAAGTGAGCAGGGGAAATTGCTCATGATCGCCGAAGTTATCGCGGTTGTCGGCAGGTGTGGCGGATGTACAGGCAATCGTAAGAATGGCCCAACAGGAGGGCGTAACAATGAAGATTACGACGAAATATTTTGTGATTCTGGCGGGACTCGCGGGAATGGTTCTGGGTGCGCGGACGGGCGCAGCGGCGCAGGCTGGCGCGCCAGTGCAGCCGCGCGTGGCGGTACCGGCGGGAGCGGCGGCTCAGGCGGCGCCAGCAGCGGTGCAGGCCCCGGCCAGCAGCGCGTTGCCCACAGGCCCGGCGAGCGTCAGTAAAGTTGTGTCTCGCACGACGAAGGCCGGAAATTACCGGCGCGCGGGCAGCAACACCAAAGTTTCGTTTCACGGAACGGAATTGCTCTCGCAATCGGCGGGCGAAGCCAAGGTGGCCAACAAAGGCAATCGCATCGAAATTGAAGCGCAATTCACGGGCCTGCCGGACGCGACCAAATTCGGTCTGGAATATCTGACCTACGTGATGTGGAGCATTTCGCCCGAGGGCCGGGCGGAAAACCTGGGCGAAGTGATCCTCAAGAACGGCGCGGGAGAAGTGAAAGCGATCACGACCATGCAGACGTTCGGGATGGTGGTGACCGCCGAGCCTTACTTCGCGGTGACGCAGCCCGGAAGTCTTGTGGTCATGGAAAACGTGTTCGGCGCGCTCAACACGGGCGGCGTGGAGAACATCGACGCGAAATACGAATTGCTGGGGCCGGGCGCCTATTCGTCGACGAATACGAGAATCGACAACGCGATTTTCGGAATCGATCCGAAGACGCCGCGTGAATTGTTCGAGGCGCGCAATGCCGTGCGCATCGCTCGCGTGGCGCAGGCCGACAAGTACGCGCCAACCATGCTGGCCAAGGCCGAGCAGCAGCTTCTGGCGGCCGAAGACGCTTATCACCGCAAAGCGGATAAGAAAGCCGTGGGATCGGCGGCGCGCGATGTGGTCGAGACGGCCGAGGAAGCGCGCGTGATGGCCGTCAAGCAAAAGGCCGAGGCCGATGCACAGGCCGCGGCGCTGGCGGAAAAATTAGCGGCGGAACAGCGCGAAGCCAAAGCGCGCGCCGACGCGGCCGATGAAATGCGCCGCCGTCAGGAAGCCGAACAAGCGCGCATAGCCGCCGAGCAGGCCAGAATGGATGCGGAACGCATCCGGCACGAAGCGGAGTTGAACGCGCAGGAAGCCTCACGCCAGAAGGCGGCCGCGGAGCAGGCCGCGCAGCAAGCTGCATTGCAGCAAGCCGCCGCGGAGCAAGCCGCGCAGCAGGCGGCACGCCAGCAAGCCGCCGCCGAACAGGCTTCGCAAGAGTCAGCGCGCCAGCGAGCGCAAGCCGAACAGGCCGCGAGCGATGCGGCGCGTCAAACCGCCGTCGCGCAGCAGGCCCAGGCTTCCGCTATCGCACAGCAACACGCCGCCGAGGCCGAAACCGCCAAGGCCCGCGCCGCTGCCGCGCAGGCCGAAGCGGAAAAAGCCGCCCTGCGCCAGCAACTCCTCGGTCAATTGAACGCGGTCCTGCAAACGCGGGACTCCGCGCGCGGTTTGATCGTCAACATGTCCGATGTGCTCTTCGATACGGGCAGCTACACGCTGAGGCCCGGCGCGCGCGAGAAGCTGGCAAAGGTTTCCGGCATCGTCATCGCGCATCCCGGCCTCACGTTACAGATTGAAGGCCATACCGATAGCGTGGGCAGCGACGATTTGAACCAGCAGCTATCGGAGCATCGCGCGTCCTCGGTGCGTGAGTTCCTGATCGGCCAGGGCGTGCAACCCACCACTACAAGCGCTCGGGGATACGGCAAAACGCAGCCCGTGGCCGGAAATGAAACGGCTGAGGGACGCCAGCGAAATCGGCGCGTGGAAATCGTCGTGACCGGCGATGCTATCGGCAACGGTGCGACCAGCGCGAGCGCGGCAATTCCCGCGCAATAAGTTCCATGCGTTCCGCTCCGAACAATTACCGCAAGCGGTGATTGCTTGGAGCGGGCGCGAATCGTTCCCGCGTGAATGCGTCTTTGGCCAATTTATTCTATGATGTAAGGCTAGATGGAGTGGGGAGTTCGGGCCATGCGGCGCAATGCAATGTTCCTGGCGGTGTTCCTGGAGATGCTCCTCGGTCTTTGCTTCCCGGCCGTGTCGCGGTGTAATCAGGCATCCTCGCCCCAAGCTTCTTCTCGATCGGAAAACCCAATCCCGGCAAGCTCAGCGCTCAATTGCATCGCTGACTCCAGCTCCCAGCGCCAGAGCGAAGGACAGCCCGGCTCGTCTGGCTCGCCCGAAACCAAGGATGCACCTCCCATCGCAGCCGATCTTCAACAGGATTTGAAAACACTCGATCAAAGGCTGGCGGAATTGGCTCAGTGTATTCCCGCGCCCGGCGAGAGTGGGTCGTCGCGGGATTTGCCGGGCGCTTGTGCTGCCCAATTGTTTTTTAATTTCGAGATGCGTCATGACGGAGAGCCGGAACGTGATATTCCGATCGGTCGCATTCCCGGAACCTCGGCCTTTTTTTATGAAGCGGGAATGACCATTGACGCCGACGGCGCGCCGAACGCCTATCATCCGGACAATCTGGGCCTGGACGATCTCGCGAACGCGGGCATGCCCGGAATATGGGAAGGATTGGCCAAGGATTCGGGCGGCGCGCCGATCATCCAGGGGCCGGACGATCCGTTTCCCGGCTACTACGTTTCCGCTACGGCGCTGGCCGACCGCGCCAAGCCCGTGAACGATCCCACGCGCTACGTGGATGCGTCGAAGATTCCTTTCCTCGTGCTGCCCGGCAGGCTCGCGCGGCAACTGGGAGCGCGCCCCGGAGATTTCGCGGTCGTTTTCAATCGGCGAAACGGCAAAAGTTCGTACGCAATTTTTGGAGATGTCGGCCCGTTCGACCGGATCGGAGAAGGCTCGATGGCGCTCGCTGAAAATCTGGGCATCCGATCCGACGCGCGAAATGGCGGCGCACGGAGAGGCATTATATATCTCGTATTTCCAGGCTCCGGAAATAGACGTCCTCGTACGGTCGACGAAATCAGTACGGAAGGACAAAAATCGCTTCAGGCCTGGGAAGGTTCCATTTCGCTGGAGGTTTGCACTGCTCGGTAATCCGCGCGTCGTGCTAGGAGCCAGGATTGCCCGCAACGAAGTTGGTCAGCTTGCCGATCTTTTCCACTTCCAGTTCAATCGTGTCTCCGGCTTTTAGGAAACGTCCCATTTCCAGTCCGCAGCAGCAGCGGTTTGCTCCCGATTCCGGAACCGTTCCCGTGCCCGAGCCAAAAAATTCGCCGGGATACAGCGTCTCGTCCCGAGAAACGTAGGCAATCAATTCCTCGAACGTCCACCTCATGCCGCTGGTGTGTCCGTACGAAACTTCTTTTCCGTTCACGCGCGCTCGCATCGCCAGATTGTAGGGATCGGGAATTTCATCGGGCGTGACGAGCACGGGGCCAATCGCATTGCCGCCATCGAAATCTTTTCCTTTCGCGGGGCCGAGCCGCCCGCCCATTTCCCGTTTTTGAATGTCGCGCGCGGAAAAATCGTTGAAGATGGTGTAGCCGCCGATAAAATCGCGCGCCTTTTCCCGGGGAATGTCGCGTCCCTCATTGCACAGGAAAATGCCGAACTCCAGTTCCCAATCGAACGTTTTCGTGTAACGGGGAATCGTCACGCGTGCGCCGTCGCCGATCACGCTCATGCGGTTGCCCTTGTAATAGACGGGCCGCTCGTACCATGGCCGCGCCTTGCGGTACGCCAGCGTGGCCTTGCGGCCGAGTATCTTCTCCACCAGGCGATCTGCCGCCGCCATCCAGCGAGGCATCTCGAAGCGGCGCGTGCAGTTGATCACGTGCTGCTCGAACACCATGAATTCCCGAATCGATTCGGGGCGGGGAACAGGGGAGAGCAGCTCGGCGTCCGCTCGCTTGATCGAGACACCGTCGGGCCGCTGCGATAAAGCGAACTCGACGGCTCTCTGCGCCGCGTCCCGCGCCTCGCTCGCGCCGCGCAAAAATGCGAGCATCGTTTGCAGATGAGGATTTTCTTCGCCGGCGCGAAGTTGTTCGGCGGCTTGCAGACGGACTATTTCCGCGTCTTCGCGCACAAGAGCGCCGATTTCCTGTAACCCGTGATGTTGAAATGTGACCAACCGCATGTGTTAACTCAGATTGCTCGCGTAGCGCAGGCTTCAGCCTGTGTGGGTTTGAATTTTGCGCGGGCTAAAGTCAAAAGAACACAGGCTGAAGCCTGTGCTACTTCACTGCGGAAACGCAGCGAGCGGCGGCGTTTTTCCCGCCGGCAACGGAGTCCGCGCCACATTCATGAGCATGCCAAGTAGCGTGTAATAGCCGCACAACCCGGTAATGTCGATCACTCCCTGCTCTCCGAACCGGTTCATGATCCGCGCGTAGACCGGATCGCTCACGCTCTGGTGTAAACGAAGCTCGGCGATGTATTCGTAGATCGCATCTTCGTCCGGCGTCATGGCGGCGGGACGGCTCCCCTCGGCAATGGCCTTGATGGTTTCCGCTTTAATCCCCGCTTTCAGGGCCAGCGCTTCGTGCGAATACCATTCGAATTGCTGCGTCCATTGCCGCGCGATCAGCAGGATGATGAACTCGCTGATGTTCGATCCGAGTTTGGTGTTGTAGCGCAGGTACTCGCCCACTTTTTGCAGCCGGCTCATGAACTCCGGGCTTCGCAAGAGCGGGATGAATGGCCCCACCAGTTCTTTGCGCGGCCCCGAAGTGATTTCCTCGGCGGCCTTCTTTTGCGCTTCCGTCCATTTGTCCGCCGGGATCGGAGGCATGCGGTCCGCCACGCCTTCGGCAGCCTCGGCGCGTGCCGCGGGCGCGAGCCCGAGCAGCGAGGTTCCCGCCAGCACGGTCGCTCCGCCGATAAAATCGCGCCGGTCCACAAGCGCCTTCGGGTCGGAATTTTTTGGTTCTTTCGGCTCTTCCATGAGTTTCACCCTTTCTTTCTCCATATTTTCGTGGCAGATTCGCAGTTCCTTCGTGAAGTCCTGAGGCATTATATGCGCCGATGCTCAAATATCAAATGTGAGTGGAAGCTGTTGCATCCCTCAATTTGGAATCCATCGGCAGATTTTGGAGATGATCGCCTAAAGAAGGTGATTCTCGAACGCAGCAAAAGCCCCGGGTCTGAAGACCCGGGCTACAGCATTTGCGAACGTGGGGGCGAGATGCTGTAGCCCGCCTCTTCAGAGGCGGGATCTTTGTCAGGCCACGCACCGCAGCGACATTCACTAGCTGTGCAGAGAAACAACGCCGATAACGATCAGCCACAGCGACACGGTCCCCACAAGGATCCACAGAAAGATACCCTGCAGCAATGGCCGAACTCCCACTTGCTTCAAGGTAGCCCGCGAAATACTGGTTCCGATCAGGAAGAGCGTGGCGGTAAGGCCCAGCTTTCCGAGGTTGTTCAGGATTTTGGAAAATCCTGCAAGCGATGGAAGGTAAGAGTTCACGATGGTTGCGAGACCAAACAGGAGAATGAAATACGGCCACTGAATGCGGTTCTTGGAGCGATGCACCGCGGCTGCGCCCAGTGCAACGGGGATGATCCAGAGCGCGCGCGTCAGCTTGACCGTGATGCCGACAACGAGAGCTTCGGGGCCGTAGTGGGAAGTCGCGCCCACGACCGAACTCGTATCGTGGATCGCCAGCGCGGACCAAAGCCCGAACTGTTGCTGGGAAAGGTGCAAAGTGTGTCCGATTGGCGGAAAAATCAGCAGCGCGATGGAATTCAAAATAAAAATCGTGCCCAGCGACACGGCGGTCTCTTCCTGGTTGGCCTGGAGGATTGGAGCGATGGCGGCAATCGCGCTTCCTCCGCAGATGGCCGTGCCCACGGAAATAAGTGCGGACGCTTTTTGCTTCACTTTCAGCAAACGCCCGGCGAGCAGCCCAGCCGTCAGGGCGAACGCGATTCCCGCGGCCGTGTAGAGGAAGCCGCTCCGCCCCGTGCGTATGACCTCGTGCAGGTTCATGCCGAAGCCCATGCCCACGACCGAGGCTTGCAGGAGAAATTTGGAAAGGGCGCGGCTATCCGCGTCATAGGGATGCGCGAACCAAAATCCAAAGAACAGGCCCAGGAGAAGGGCAACGGGCGGGGAGAGGACGCCGCTGGCGCAAAGAATCAATCCCACAAAAAAGAGCGTCTTGGTATTCAGCATGGTTTCCCTGCGTGCTCAATACGAGATCAATGAGTGCTCAAGGGGGCGGAGTGGCTGGGCACGTTTGCCTCCTCCTTACCCAAAAACAGTATGGCCGGGCGCGGAGAAGCGGGTCCAAGCAGCAATTCTTATGAGCCTTCAATTAGACTTATCGGGTGGACTTATCGGACGGGACGCGTGCGGAGGGCGGAGCGTTCACAGACATCGCGCAAATACTGGAGGAAAGCCCCCGCCAGGCCGGATGCTTGCGCCCCCGGCAGTCGGATAATGGAAAAGTTGCGTTCGATGCGCAATCCCTCGACGGAGCCTTCGCGGAGTATTCCCAGCTTGAGTTCCTTTTGAATCGCTCGCGCCGATACGAAACCGACGCCGAGGCCCGCTTCGATGACTTCCTTGATGGCCTCGGTCGAATCGAGTTCCATGGCAATGTGCAATTTCTTGAGTGGGATATTTGCGCGGCGCAATGCGCTTTCCACCACGTGGCGCGTGCCGGATCCCTTCTCGCGAAAAATCAGCGGCTCCCGGCTCAACTGATCCTTGGGAACGATCTGTCCCACCCACTCGTGCAGCGCGGGCAGAATCATCACAATTTCGTCGGCAAGGAATGGTTCAACGCGTATTCCGCGGCGCAGCGCCGGGCCTTCCACCAACCCCAGGGCAATAGTCCCCTTCACGAGGGCTTCCACAATTTCCGTGGTGTTTCCGCTTACCACGGAAACCGACGTGCGAGGATTCAATCTGCCAAATTCTCCGAGGAGCCGGGGCAAAAAATACTGCGCGATGGTCGTGGACGCGCCGATGTGCAGCGTCCCGCTTTCCACTCCCCTGAGTTCCGCCAGATCCCGGTCGGCTTCTTTGGCCAGAGACGCCAGCTTGTTTGCGTGTTTGAGGAGCCGCCTGCCCGCTTCGGTCAGAACGATTCGGCTTCCGCTGCGGTCAAAGAGCCGGATAGCGAGTTCTTCTTCGAGGGCCTTGATTTGCAAAGTGACGGCGGGCTGAGTCAGCAGGAGCGCCTCGGCGGCCTCGCGAAAACTTAGTTTTTCCGCGACGGTGCGGAACACCTTGAGACGGAAATTCTCCATGGTTGCCGGTTCCGATCCGCCCTCGAATCTCGCGGGGGCTTGTTCCCCCGCATATCTTATCCTGCAAACGGAAAAACCAGCGAACTGATCATCACAACGCTTGACAATGCTTGACAAACAGCCGCAATCGAAAGAAAGTGACCGCGGCGGATTTATTCACGCTTCCAGCTTCCGATACTAGGATCAATAAAAGGATCAATTAAATGAGCAATAAAATGACGAAGAACGCTTCCCACGTTCGAGCAACAGCCGTGCGATCGGTCGCGGCAATCTCTTTTTTTGCGCTGGCGCTGGCGATCTCGTTTGGCACAATCGGCCATGTTCGCGGGCTGACGGTTTCCGCGAGTCCCGCGCAGGCCGATAACAATGGCGATTGGATTTACGCGGATCGCGATTTAAACGGAACGCGCTATAGCCCGCTGAATCAAATCACGCCGGGCAATGTCAATCGGCTCGCCAAGGCCTGCTCGTACACGTTTCCGGAAAAAGTGCCTTCCGAATCCGCGCCCATCGTTTCCGCGGGCGTCCTGTACGCGACGAGCGACCACTACACCGTCGCGCTGGACGCGGCCGACTGCCATGTTTTGTGGTCCTACGAATGGAAGCCGCGCGATATCGATCGCGTTCATCCCAATCGCGGCGCGGCCCTCGCCAATGGAAAAATTATTCGCGGCACCGGAGATAATTATCTGATCGCGCTGGATGCCGAGAGCGGGAGCCTTCTCTGGGCCAAGCAGATCGCCGATCCCAATGGAGGCTTTTTCATCGCCATGCCGCCGCTCGTGACCGGCGACACGATCTACATCGGCCCCGCGGGTTCGGAGCGGGCTGGCAGCGGATGGATTGGCGCGTTCCAATTGAGCGATGGCGAGCCGGTCTGGAAATTCAACATTATTCCGCGGGACGGCGAGCCGGGCGCGGATACCTGGGGCCCCGATCCGGAAGCGCGCAAGCACGCGGGCGGCGCGCTGTGGACTCCGCAGTCGTACGACACGGAGAAGGGAATTCTTTACGTTGCGGGCGGCAATCCGGCGCCCGATTTTTATGACGACGCGCGGCCCGGCATCAACCTGTACACGAATTCCATCATCGCGCTGGACGGCAAGACCGGCCACTTGCTTTGGTATAACCAGTTTATTCCGCACGATGTGGACGACTACGACATCACGCATGTCAATCCGATCTTCAAGGTGAATTCTCGCACCATGATCGCCTCGTCCGGAAAGGACGGCATTCTCCGCGTGGTTGATGGCGAAACGCACAAGCTTGTCTACAGCGTTCCCTTCACCATGCAGCTGAACGCGGAAACGCCGCTCACCAACACGCCGATCAAAGTCTGCCCAGGAATCCTGGGAGGAAACGAGTGGAACAGCGGGGCATTCAGCCCCAAGCTCAGCCTGATCGTTGTGCCGGCCAACGACCAGTGGTGCTCCATGAACATGAAGGATAAGGAGCCGCCCAGCATCGAGAAGGCGAATACGGGCGAGAAAAGCTACTTTGGCGGGCCCATCGATCACGGTGCTTTTACCGGATCGCGCGGCCGCTTGACGGGCTTCGACGCCGCGACCGGAAAAGAGCGCTGGAGATACGAAGCGCCCACGCCGCTCGTCGCCGGCGTTGCGATTACGGCTTCCGACCTTATTTTTACGGGAGAAGTCGGAGGCTATTTCGACGCGGTGGACGCGCCATCGGGCAAAGTTTTGCTGCACTACGATATGGGCGACTCGATTCAGGGCGGAGTCATCACCTATTCCGCGCACAACATTCAATATGTCGCGGTCGTTTCCGGCGACGGCAACGTTATTGGCCATAAGAATTTTCCCGAAGTCATCGGCGGCAATCCCACGGTGACGGTTTTCGGACTTCCGAAAAAGTAGCTCCGGCGGCGGGTGCCGAGACGCGCGCGCATCTGGAAGTGCCGCGCAAAAACTGTTAGCATGTGCGCCTTCGATCGTTGCAAGCTGTTGCAAATGAAGATGGCGCAATACGGGCGATGGCGTGGTTTGCGTGGAGCCGTCTGCCCCGTGTTTTCCGATTCAAATGGGAGGCCGAGTAATGGCATATATTTTCAACGAAGATCAACTGCCCAGGCTGCTGTCCAATGGCCGCGAGCGCGTTTTTTTCGTCAATAAGGAGCTCACCAAGATAGACGACATGCTGGCGGGGATCATGCACTACAAGCAGGGCGCCGCATCTCCCTATCACATGCACAAAAACTGCGAACATTTTTATTTCATCATGGAAGGCAAAGCCACCGTGCAGGACGAGGAAGGAACGCGCGAGATCGGTCCCGGCATGATGGTCTTCATTCCCGCGGAAGAGAAGCACCGCCTGCGGGCGCTCGAGCCGCTCTTTTACTTCGAGTTCCAGGCCCCCAACCGCTTTCAGACCACCATCCTCGAAGGCACGCCCGACGACCTGAAGTGGGAACGCGTGGACGGCGGCGTGTGGTTGCAGAGTTAATCGCGCGGCCAGGCGAAATGCCTGTCGAAATGGGCCGTGGGAATCGGCAAATTTGAATGCCGGCGAATTCCTGATCGACGATCGAAAGGATTGATCCGCAATGTCACTGACATTTATCGATACCAATAAGATTTCGCATGTCAAAGTTCCCGGCGCGGGCGAGTTCGCGGAAGTTCTGAACAGCCGGCTCTGCGGCGCGAAGAACGTGGTCGGCTCGCTTCGCTGGCTGAATGCCGGCGAGAAACTGGATGTGCGGTCCGACGCCAATACGCATCAACTGGTCTATCTGATGGAGGGCGAGGCCACCATCACGATGAACTCCAAGGATCACGGCGTGAAAAAGGGCGCGGGCGTGTACGTCGGGCCTTCGGAATCCGTGGCCATCAAGCATGCCGGCACGGCTCTCCTGAAGCTTTTCCAACTGGTCGTGCCGCATCTGCCGAGCTAAGCCCGGATTGCCAGGATGTCCCACAAAGATTTTAGTAGCGCTGGCGTCTCGCCGGCTCTGGCTCACGAAAGAGAGATGCACGATGTCGATATGGAATAAGCGGTTAGCGGTTTTCTTGATTGTCGCGGGAGCGGCTTTGATGCCCGCGCTCGCCAAGGCTCAGCTCAAGCAGCCGCTCCTGTCGGAAAACGATCTGAAGCGTGTGTCCGATCACGTGTATGTGATCGAAGGATTTCCCAACGTCGCAATCGTGGTCGGAATTCGCGCGACGCTGGTCGTCGACACGGGGCTGGGCGAGCGCAATGGAGTCACCGTCATGCACGCCGAGCAAAAGCTCGCCAAAAGCCCGATTCTTTATCTCACGACCACGCACTACCATTCCGAACACACGACGGGCGAACAGGCGTTCCCGGCGAGCGCGATCATCATACGAAACACCGTGCAACAGGAGGAAATGAATAAGAGTGTAGGCGCCCATATGGACGCTTTCAGGAAAATGTCGGCCCAAAACTTGGACTTGCTCCAGAATGTGAAGTTTCGCCCGCCGGACGTCCTCTTCGACCGCGAAGCAAAACTCGATCTCGGCGGCGTCACCGCCCGCCTGTTTTACGTTGGCCCGGCCCACACCAAGGGTGACGAGTTGATTTTCGTCGAGGAGGACAGCGTCCTGATCCCCGGAGACATCGTCCAGAAAAATATTTTCCCAATCATGCCGAACGCGGACGCGAGCCTGAAAGGATGGCTTGCCATTCTCGATCAGGTCGAGGCGCTGCATCCGAAGTTCATCGTGCCCGATCACGGCCCGGCCATCGTGGACGCTTCGCAGATCGGCGTGGTGCGCACGTACTTCCTGGCGCTGCAGGCGCGCGCGCTGGACCTCAAGAAGCAAGGCGTCTCGGCCGAAGATGCCGGGAAAACCATCACGGCGGAACTGAAGGCGAAGTACCCGGACTGGCCGAATCCCAACAACGTCGCGGGCGAAGTGCTGCGGGTTTACGAACAGTCTCAGTAATTTAGCTTTTGGATTGATCGAAGGGCGTGGAAGCGATATCTGCTTTCACGCCCTTTCGTTTTCTGGCTTCGTTCTGAAAAACGATCTTGATGAGCTGGATTGCGTTTCCACTTAGGGATGTTTTTAGTAGTATAGGCTTCAGCCTGTGTGGTTTTGATTTGTGGCAAGCGAAAGTCAAAAGAACACAGGCTGAAGCTTGTGCTACTGAAACGTGTCGCTGTTTGACGGATGCATCGCGATCGGCCGCGATGAAGAAATAAATTATTTTTTATGCAGCCTATTACGTCCTCAGGCGCGACAGCAATTGCAGCGCATTCTCCCGCTGGATCATGCGAAGATCGGCGGCGGGTATTTCAAATTTATTCACGGCCGTGGCGAGCCGTTCAATCGTGAAGAACGGTATGTCCGATCCAAACAGAAGACGGTTCATGGGAATGCCCTTGAACACGGCCGCCATGGGGATGGGGCTGAGCGCGACGCTGGCGACATCGTAGTACAGCTTTTGCAATTCGTGTTCGAACCCGTTCGGAATCGTCGCCGCGCGCTCTTCCGGCGTCAGCCCTCCGCCGGCGAGGCGAGGCGTCAGCATCAAAATCGTTCCTCCCGCGTGTGAAAAAATCCAGCGAATGTTCGGGAAGCGTATGAGCGAGCCGCTGTAGATGAGGTCCGTAATCGTGCGGGTCGTGTCCGTCGGAAAATCGATCTGCACGCGGTTCACGTGGAGAATGGGCATGGCGCAGCAGGAGATTGTCGGGTGGACGAAGACGACGGCCTTGCGACGATTCAGTTCCTCGAGAACCGGCGCGAAGTTGGGATGGCCGAGCAATTTTCCGTTGTCGTAGCTCGTCAAGAGGCCAACGCCATCAAGCTTCAGATGGTCGTAAATATATTCGATTTCGCGCAGGCTGCCGTCCGTATCCGGCAGGGGAATCGCGCCCCACATCCCGAAGCGCCCCGGATAATCCTGCGTTAGCTTGGCGCCGTATTCGTTGCAGTCGCGCGCGTTCCTGCGCCCTTCCTCGTTATTTCCAAACCAGATGCCGGGGCTGGTCATCGATCCGATGGCCGTGGCGACGCCATTCTGGTCCATCTGTTCGAGCGAGTAGCGCGGCGTCCAATTCGAATAGAAGGAGCCGGGAAACGTCGGAGAGTCGTCCGTCATGCGCTTCAAATTCCTGGCCGTGAATGCGGGAGGGAAGATGTGGTGGTGCGTGTCGATGATGCGAGGTCCGATGCTAGGCCCGGCGGCAACGCTCTGAGCGAACGAGCGGGGAGCCACGGCCATCCCCGCGCTAAGCGCCGAAATCATGCCGAGAAGTTTCCGACGCGATACATTTCGTTCGCTCGACGTAAGATTGAGCGATTTTCTATCGAGGAACACATTCGGACGCTTCATCGGCATTGTCTCCTGAGTTCGCCGGGGCTTTTCCTGGCGTGATAATAGTTTTCAAAGTGCGCGAACGTGTCGCATGACCCGGCGAAAGGCCCCGCCTCTGAAGAGGCGGGCTACAGGAGCCCGCAAATCCTGTAGCCCGGGTCTTCAGACCCGGAGTTTTTCCGCCCGCGTCCCGCCCAGAAAAAATAGAAACAGTACATCCTCTATTCGTTGAGCGCGCCGCCCGAAAAAAATGTGTTCAGTATATTGCCGCGTGTAACGGGCAGGAGCAGCGCGGACGGATACTCGTCGTTATGAAAAACGGTCACGCGGCTGACGGCCGTCCGCCTCATGCTGCCGCTGCCGGCGAGTTCAAACGGATTCTTCGGCTCGTCGTCGACGCAGCGGATTCGCAAGGCAATCCTCGATCCGACGGAAAAAAGTTTTCCGGTGCCGACCAGTTTGATGTCGAATTCGTGGATTGCCCCGGGCGTGAGTGGCTCGGGCGCGGTGTGCTTGTGAATCGGTTCCCAGGGCTTCGATTTTTCGAGGTCCAGTTGCCGGTGCGATCCCTTCAACCAGCCCTTGGTGAGGAAACGCTCCTTGCCCTCGGCGTCGATTTCCAGCAGGGAAATAATCCAATGAATGTCGGTGCTGGTGGTGGACGCGTACAGCTTCAATGCGATGGGGCCGCAGATTTCCGTGTTTTCCACGAGCGGCGGCGTCGCGTACTGCAAAGCCCCGCGCATCCATGGCGAATCCTCGAACGAATCGCTTCCTTCATGGCTCCAGTGCTCGTGCTCGTTGAGAAGCCCGGCTTCGTGCAGATAAAACGGCGTCCATTTCGTTTCCGGCAGCGGCCATTGCGTGGTGTTCTTCCACTCGCCCGTGCCCATGATAAAAATCCGAATGGGCGGCTCGTCCATGATCCCGGTGTTAATCCCCTTGATCCAGTGATCGAACCAGCGAACCGCCTCGTGCTGCAACTGGTAGACCGGGCGGTCGAGATAAACTTTCGGGCCGAGAATCATTTTCTTGGGCACATTCAATTGCTCCCAGCTGCGAAATGCCGCCGGCGTGTGAATGCCGAACATTCCCCAGCATCCCCCAATATACGCGGGGATCTTGATCTTGCTGTAATCCACCGTGCGTTCCTTCCAATATTCGTCGTATAGCGGATGCAGCGCGAGGTCCACAAGGAACGGATTCACGCCCGCTTCCGGATCCTTCAGCGCGGCAACCAGTTCGGGGATGTCGCGGACATCGTCGTCCTCCAGCAGCCGCGCAATGGCCTCGCGATATTTCTTCTCTCCCATTTTTTGTTTGGAGACATTCGCGGGCCTGCATTTTCCATATGTCAGCGACGTGGCGGACCAACCGGCGGGCCACTTGTAGGAAAAAATTCCCCCGCGGTAGATAAAGTCGCGATAGAAATCGGTCGAGCCCCACGGGCAGAAAATCGTTTTCAGATGCGGCGGGTTGAGCGCCGCGACAAACAATTGGATCCAGGCGAAATACGAAACTCCAAACATCCCCACAGTGCCGTCACACCAGGGCTGCGCCGCCAGCCATTCGATGGTGTCGTATACATCGCGTACTTCCTGTGGGCCGGAGAAGTCCCACAGGCCTTCCGATTTTCCCGTGCCGCGCGCATTGCACACCACATGCGTGTACCCGCGCCGGGCAAAAAATAGCGGATCGCCCGATTCGAGCGAAGCGTTCGTGCGCTCCTGTCCGGGATTTCTCCACTGCGCCGTGGATAATGCCGCCGGCTTGATCGGCCCGGTTTGCCCGTCGGAGTGGTAACAGTGGAAGCTGAGTATGGCCGGAAACTTTCCGTCGCCGGTGGGCCGCCACACATTGGCGCTGAGTTTGGTCCCATCGGTCATGCCGATCTTTACGTCCTCGTCAGCCACAACCTGATATTTTCTCGCGGAAGCTTTCCATTGCTGGCTGAACATCGCCCCTTGGTATTCTTCAAATGCCATGGATGGATTACCTCATGAGATCCCAGCGATGGGATTCGAGCGCCCGCTGTCTGCATACAAAGTGCATCGCCCCGCCAGTTGGATCGCGCCCGCACGAAGTTCGTCTTCTGCCGGAGCATTATACTCATCGCCCCGCCGATGGGAAGCCGCAAAGCAAACGCCGCAAACGAAGACGCGCATCGCACCGGCATCGCCGTAATTTTTAGAATTGGAAGATTTTTTAAAAAACAATGGAAGAAAATTTGGGGTGAGCGACGGGGTTTGAACCCGCGACCCTCGGTGCCACAGACCGATGCTCTACCAGCTGAGCTACGCTCACCATCGCCAATGTTTTATTGGCTTTTCTGAGGCTTTCGATTTCTCGGCGTACCCACGCTTGTACCCAAAGCTGAACGGCCACGCGCTGGCTTCTGCATCTTCCTGAAGACTTTTGCGAGCCGGTTCATTGCGTGCTTCGATTCCTCCGACACCACGTTCTTCTTGATGTAGTGGCGTCGAGTGGTCCTTACGTCAGCATGCCGCAGGATAGCTTGGATCGTCGCCTCGTCTTCACCAAGTTCAAAAAGATTTGTGGCCAATCCGCGACGAAACCCGTGCCAACCTGACCAACATTCTACCCCATCTGTGCGCAGATTGGGAACTATGACGCGACGGGCGAGGTTGGCTAAATTGAGGGGCCGTCCGCTTTTCGCGCAGACCTTAAAGCGATGTGTGAGCTGGTTGCGAACGAATCGATCGATTTGCTCGCTCCCATTCCGCACGGCGACGGGAAAACGATTCTGCGCGAAGCGTTGCTCGTGGCGGATCACAACGCATACCATTTGGGAGCACTCGTGCTACTGCGGGGTCTGCTCGGGTCCTGGCAGTAGTTCGTGAGTGCGCCCAACTTCGATTACGAATCGAAACGCGTGAAGAGGTTGTTGAAGGATTCGCCAAGCGTAGGCTGAACAAAGACGGCATCGCGCAAAGTGGTGTGGGGTAGTTTACCCATCATCGCTAACTGCAAGATAGACATGACTTCGTCACCTTCCAGCCCGAGGACACGGAGGCCGCGAGCGCCATCCATAACGGAGTTCCACCCTGGCCTGAACCGATAATGATTGCTTGATATTGATCGTCCGCGCGCATCGAAAAGTTCCTTCGGCACGGAGAATCTCATGTGGCTCGGAGACGGGTTTCGTGGGGCGAGGCTCAAGCTCCAAGCTCGACTGGCTCGATTTCATCCACATAGCACCAAGTCCATGTCTCGCCGGGTTCGATGGATCGAATTAAAGGGTGCTTAGTCCGGTGGAAGTGCTTGGTGGCGTGTTTGTTTTTCGATGAATCGCAGCAACCGACGTGCCCACAAATGAGACACATTCGCAGGTGGAGCCATGTATCTCCCGTTTTTGCGCAGTCTTCGCAAATGTGTTTGCTGGTTTCGGTGAACTTAACTTGATCTAGGTGTATGCATTTCAGCACCATCACTTCCTCCCATGACCTAGCAAAATCGGGAATGGTTAGCCGATTACGCCGGTCGTTCCAACTGTCGACGATCCCAATTTCCTAGAGTGGCTCCTGCTTCGTAGGTGCTCTGGCAAAAATCCAGCAGCGCGCGCCTAGGAGAGCCCGACAATCGAACGTCGTCATACATCAGAAAGAATTCGTTTTTCTCCTTACTATAGAAAGCCTTTGCGGGGTCCACCGAACGTTCCTTAAACCCAGCCGGCTCCGGCGCGGCGTACGCGTAGAAGGCTGCATCCTTCACAATCTCGCCATCGCCGGGCCAAAATCCCACACTGATAACTTCATGTGAATAGGCCTCTATGGTAATAGGATCGGCACCCGGACGCTCGGGGGCGCGCCTGCCGGAGAAGCGAGTAACCGCCAGATCGAAACTGCTCCAGAAGAAATGGACGGGGCTCGACTTGCCAATGAATCGTGAGCGAAATTCCCAGAAAACGGTGCTCACGCTGACGAGAATTTGCCAGAAACGATGCGCATATTCACTATCGTAAGCCGCGTGACTCTCATCCAAGTCGAACCGAACAGGCCGGGGTACTTCCACGGGCATGGGCCACACTTTTACATTGACGCCAAGTGAATGCAGCGCGCCCATGAGTTCCGCATAAAATTCGGCAACCGTACAGGGGATTAAACGAAAAGCCCTGCTTTCGCCGCGGCTGGTAGTGACCTCCAAGGTGTGTGCTGTGAAATCGAAGTTAATCTCAAAAACTCCCTTCTCGTACGGTATCGGCGAGGTCGTTAAACCGCGAGCGGTGACGAAAAAAGTCGATCCCCACCAATGGTTGATCCGAGGGCTAAGCGCTAAACGAACTTTTCCGACAACCTGGGTCCACATGTGCAGAGTGGCAAAGGTGTCCTGCCATTCGGCTAGGGGCAGTGCGGGCCAGCGGTCTTCGATGGTTGGCATCTTGTTTCCTTTTGGCTGGCCCATGAGCCGTTGCGGGCTCTGAAAATGTCCAGGTGCATTCTACCAGCCCTCACCCAGCGATCACTAGGCTCTCCGCAAACGGCCATTTCTCGTCCACCCATTGGGCCTCCGAGCGAGAACCGGAGCTTTGAGCCATTTGGACTATTTCATTGATTCAGTATTTATAGGAGCTCTCCGTCCAGATCGTCTCGCCACTGATGAAAAAACACCGCAGCCAGCTCCAGGAATAGACACGTCCTGGCGACATCGCGAAAGCAGGTGCATCTCAATGCGCCGTTCGAACTCGTTGTATCGCGCCAAATGGCCGAATGCCCTGAGGTCAAAGTCGTCTCCCAACTCACGGTTGATCCGCGCCAGCGGTCCAGTTGACCCAGCTCTTTGGTGCACTGCGAAAGTGCAGCAGGCGAGATCTCAACGTGAGCGAAGGAGCATGCTTATCGTCCTGACGGCGCCGACTCGGTTTATCTGAAAGGTTGACAGGTAGGCGCGCATGCACCCCAACCATTCTTTTCGACCATTTGACAATCGCATCCAGAGGAGTGACAGCAGCTTCGTGTTTGATCTTGTATATTTTGTCAGACATCGGAACGCCCTGTTCTTGCCGTTCGGGCTATTCGTGCCCACCATGCTGACGAAGCAGCGCTGCAACATCAGCATGACCATTCCTCATTGCCCACGTCAAAGTCGTGCCTTCATCGTCTGCAGCATTGACGTCGGCTCCATGCGCCAACAGCAGTTTTGCCACTTCCAAATAGCCCTCTCCTGCCGCCAAAATCAATGGAGTGTCACCAACCTCGTTGTCTTTGGCGTTGGCATTGGCGCCGCTGGTCAACAGTAATTTGACCACATCGCTGTGGTTGGCCAGTGTCGCGTAATGCAAGGGTGTTAACCCGTGCTTGTCTGTGGCATTGACATTGGCATTGTGGGCTAGCAGTATTTCCACGGTATCAACAGCATAAGAACCCCGACCTGCTGCCGCTTGATGTAAGGGTGTGCTCCCAGCGTTATCCTTTGCGGAGACGTCCGCTTTGGCGGTTAGTAGAAACTCAACCATAGCCTTGAAGCTATTAATCGCGGCCAGATGTAGCGGTGTAAAACCATCCTCATCTTTGCTCGAGACCAGACTAGGATTCTTCTTAATCAATTCCCTAACTTTTGCACTATCGTTCTTTTTTACTGCTTCATGAATCTCTCCGCACAACGCGCAGCCGCTCCATGTGAGGAGGAGCACGAGAACCATGCAAACGCGGGAACCATAGATCCGACTAGAGGCTGGGTTCATAGCTTTCGCGACCTCCGAATGCTTCACTTCTGCTTGTGGCAATCGTCGTAAGAAGGCGCGGGCGGCAATTTTCTTACCCCCATACGCCTCAAGGCGGGGCGAACAGTAGCAGCAGACGTCCAATCTCCATCTTGGCACTCTGCTTCAGGTAACAACGCCAAGAGTTTCGGAATCGCCACTTTTGCCCGACGCCCCAGGTTCCCCAAGGCCACAGCCGTCCACAAACGAACCACATCATCTGGATCATCCAAGAGAGAAACTAAGTCATTTACGGTGGAATCGGATATGGAAGCAAGGCGAACTTTGTGAGTCAAATCCGCAAGTTGCATTGCAGCATTGAATCGTGCCTCCGAGGGTTCCGTCGACCGTACCGCCGCAATCGTAGTCTCTAATTTCTGATTAAGCGCAGCGTCAGTTCCAGCGGCCGCGGTTCCAACTATCGAGAACATTATCAGAAACATAATCGCATGCTTGTGCATTAAGATCTTTTTCCTCTCACTATCGCTAAGGAGCCGTCCATAGCCGAGTCACATAGGATAGTAAGTGGTCCGCTGGTGGCGAGCGAGCGCCTGGAGAATCCAGCGCGTTTTTTCCCCGTTGCCACTGCCGAGCTCGGCGACCACAACCGGCGCGGGAAACAAGGGACGGACCATCGCTTCTGCGTGTTGGCGCAGCAGGCGTTCGTCGGCGCGGGGGGCGCCGGTGAATCCTGGCGAGGGAATTTGCGGTCGCGGGACAATTGGTGCAGGATGTAGGCCAGCGTTTCGGCGTGCATCAGGCGATGCTCGATGGCTACGTGAAGCAATCGCATTGTCTCGAGGGGGCGTTCGGTGTATGGATCGAACGAGGCCGCCAAGCGTTCATCGAGAGCGTCGCGCAGGCGCTGGTTGTACGCAGCGACTTGCGCGCGGGCCGGCCAATCCTGCGGTGAATCGGTCGGCAGCCCGCCGCCCACCGGATCGATTCCGAACGCGAAGAGCTGATCGAATGTAGGGTCGAATGCAGGCTGGGCGAAGTGGCGGCGGCCGAGGAGGTTCCAATCAAAAGCTTCCAGATGGCCGACATAAAAGATAATCCGGTGCCGTTCGGGGATGGGGCGATTGTAAAATGCCTCGGGGCGTATGACCGAGAACAGCTCGTCGCTGCGCGCACGCGCGGCAGCGAGTCTTCGCAGAAGATGCGGAGTGTGTACTGCGTTCGCCGTGGTTCCCATATCACTCTCCCAATGATTCGATGCGGCGGCGCACGATCAGATTCCGCTCGGGGCGGGATGCAACGAGAAATCGAAGGCTCCTATCTAGTGGTTTTGCGGCGTGAAGTCAATCTATTGTTTTCGGAATCGGTGAGTCGCGCCCGGGGATACGGAGGGTGACTCATCCCGGCGCATCGGAGGGCTTGGCCATCGAGCTGCGGGGCGTCACCTACCGTCTCGGAGACGGCCGCACTCTTATCGACAATCTCGATTTGGCTGTTGAGCGCGGAGAGATGCTGATCTTGCTGGGCCGCAGCGGTTCAGGTAAAACCACATCGCTCAGGCTGATCAACGGGCTGCTTGAGCCAAACGCTGGGGAGATTTTCATCGAGGGCCGCCGCCAGGCAGAATGGGACCCCATCCGTCTTCGCCGCAAGATTGGCTACGTCATGCAGGACGTAGGGCTGTTTCCCCACTGGACGGTCGAGCGGAATATCGCGTTGGTGCCGCGCCTGGAAGGGTGGCCCGAGCAGCGTGTGCGCGATCGCGTTCAAGAAATGTTGTGCCTGGTCGGCCTCGACCCGGCCGAGTTCGCCGGGCGATTTCCTCGCGAACTTTCCGGCGGGCAGCGCCAGCGCATCGGTGTGGCGCGTGCTCTCGCCGCAGACCCACCAATTCTGCTGATGGACGAGCCGTTTGGCGCGCTCGATCCGGTGACAGGGGCGGAGCTGGAGGGTGAATTCCGCACGCTGGCAGCACGATTGGGCAAAACGATTGTGTTCGTCACGCACAACCTTCGCGCAGCCCTGCTGCTGCGGACGCGCATCGGACTGCTCGCCCAAGGCCGCCTGGTGGGCGTGTACCGCGCTGAGGAGTTTCTTCGTTCCTCTGACCCCGAGGTTTGCGCGTTCGTCGCATCCCTTAGTTCCGGTATAGGAGATCGGCGAAGCTTATCGGCAGAGGGAGGTAAATCATGAGTCTGTTGGACTTTTTGATCCGGCAACGCGGCGAAATTCTGATCCGAACGCTGGAACATTTGTGGATGGTGGTAGCAGCTATGTCGATCGCCGTCGCTATCGGGATGCCCCTGGGAATCGCCTTGGTAGGGCGGCGAGCGCTGCGCCGGTGGGTGCTCGGAGCTGCCAACGTAATTCAAACGGTTCCCAGCCTGGCGCTCTTCGGTTTTCTGATTCCGGTGCCGTTGCTAGGAGGCATTGGCGCTACCACGGCCATTGTCGCGCTTACTCTTTACGCCCTGCTGCCGATTTTGCGCAACACCTATGCAGGCATATCGGGTGTGGACCCCGCAGTCTTGGAGGCCGCGCGCGCGATGGGCATGACGCCGCGGCAAACGCTTTGGCAGGTGCAGCTACCGCTTTCGATGGGTGTCATCATGGCCGGCGTCCGCGTGGCAACAGTAGTCACCATTGGTGTGGCGACCATCGCTGCAGCAATAGGAGCAGGCGGACTGGGCGTCTTCATTTTTCGCGGCGTAGCTATGGCGAGCAATCCGGTGATCTTGGCCGGGGCAATGCCCGCTGCCCTTCTGGCGGTCGCTGCCGATCTGCTCCTTGGCTTGCTGGAGCGCAGGCTCACACCGCGATAGGGCCGCGACAAATGACGAACACCCCGATTAAACGGCGCGACGCTTTTCGACTGCTCGGTGGGGGAGTGCTGGCGCTCGCGTCGTGCCGCGGTTCTCGGGGAAGTACGGTCGTCGTCGGGTCGAAAAATTTTACCGAGCAAATCGTTCTCGGGGAGCTTTTGGCGCAACAGATCGAGGCACACACCGGTTTGCGTGTAGATCGGCGGCTCAATCTCGGCGGCACATTTCTGTGCCATCAGGCGCTTCTGGCAGGCCAGCTGGATCTGTATTCCGAGTACACTGGGACGGCCCTCACTGCCATTCTCGGCAGGAAGCCATCCGGCGATGCGGCTGCCGTTTACCGGAACGTTCGCGATGACTACCGCGATCGCTTCGGCTTCGAGGTCGGGCCACCCCTGGGATTCAACAACACTTTCGCGATCGTCGTGCGTGGTAATGACGCCGCGCAGCTTCATCTGCGAACGATTTCCGACATGGTTCCTCACGCGCGCCAATGGCGCGCAGGTTTCGGATACGAGTTCATGGAACGGCCCGACGGCTATCGCGGTCTGGCCCAAGCCTATGGGCTGCGCTTCGCTTCCGAGCCTCGCATCATGGACCTGGGCTTGCTTTATCGTGCGCTGGAAGAGAAACAAGTGGATGTCGTCGCCGGAAACTCCACGGACGGTTTGATTGCCGCACTCGGCATGGTCGTCCTCGAAGACGATCGCGGATATTTTCCGCCCTATCAAGCTGTGACTATCGTGCGCGGCGCCGCGCTTCACGAGCATCCGGAATTGCGCGGCACTCTCGACGCACTCGGCGGGAAGATCTCTGAAGAAGAAATGCGCCGTATGAACTATGCAGTGGATGGCGAGCAGCGCGACCCGTCGGCCGTTGTCCGCGCCTTCCGGAGTGCGCACAGTCTTTGAGCCCTGCCCACGTATGAGCCCAAAAATCCTCATTTGCAGCATTGCCTCCGGCCGAACCCTGGGTCCTGCCTCGCGAGCGGAACCCGAGCCTCGTGAACATCGTCAAGCTGGCTCATGCCCTTGCTGTTAGACCTGCCAAGCTAATCGAAACTATTTCCTAATCTAGCGGTGGGGAAGCAGGCACCCTGGGACTCAAAATAGCTCAGAGGATGGTATGCGGGGACCGGCGAACGTCATCAACCGTAGCCGTCTGGATTTGTTAAGTTCGTTATGACCTCATTTTGCTGTCTCATTTGTCGAGCCCTCTGATGGTGTTCGATCCAATGATCCTTTTCCTTGCACAGGAATGCCTAATCGGGGATATGTCCCGTGTAGAACGTATCCCCTTCGGTTCGTCGTCCAATCTCCTGGTCCGTTCAACGTCCACCCAGATTTTGAAGGAAAGTTTGTGATGACCCGATTCACGAAAAGACCTAAAAAAACCGCCTCTCCCGGAAGGTAGATAACCTTCAATTGCACTATGGAAACCAGAGGACCGTTCAAGCGTTCCAGCACAACCTCAAGTACAGCTTCCCCTTTACGGAACCGCAGAGGTGGAACTACATTTTTGGGGAAGGCGTATATTGATAGGTGCCACCCATTCGCCTCGTCAGGCATGCATTCCCGGTAATAACAATCGTCCGGTTCAAATATGAGTGGATCGTCACCATCCTGAATTTCCTCGAAATCATCTAATCCCCACACGGTCACACCCACACTCGCACCGCTGGCAATCGGATTCTTTAGCGCATTCGTAAACAGGCCAAGACCTTTCGGTTCTCCGGTGTCAGGATCACGGCCTGAAATAATTTGACCGGGCGCTTCGCTTGAAAATTGGGCAAATCCATCGGTGTGGTAGCTTAGCTTTGCGCGGCCCTCGACAGTGAAACCTATACCCTTTGATCACGGAACACGGTACTTTCCTTGGATATTTGGGTCTATAGGTGTCTTATTCAAGTACCCGCTTCGAGATTTGTGGTAGGGCGTAAGAACAGAAAAGCCGTCACCATTTAGGCCGATGATCTTAGTAATCTTTCGAGGTCCCAGACCGACCGCAGGTCGCAATGCGATCGTCCATTTACGCTTCATCTTCATGCCTTCTTCCGGCTCACCATATGCTGATTGATTCTCTTCCGCCATATCGCTCCCTTGATCAGACTCACTTTCCACGCCGAACAGTACTAGTTCCAGCCGGGGGTCTCCACAGTTGCGAAGCGCAGGGCTCTGGCGTCGCTTCACGAACGGATAATACCACTAGACTATGGGGGATGACTCGGAATGGCCCGTGTAGTAGTTGTAGTAGGCGCTGGAGGGGAAGGGCAAAGAGAGCGTGAGAATGGCCAGACAGTCCTTCCACCCCCTATTTACTTACTACATTTACTACAGCACTTGAGTCGTGGTCTTATAGTAGGACTTTGCCGCTCGTGAGTAGGTGTTTATAGGAAATGGGGGGTAGGCGACTAGCCGAACTCAACGATGGCGCTTAGACTTCACAATAGGATTTGATCCACCTCGACTTTGAAATCAATTGTCTGATAATAGGCTTACCAAGAATTAGGCAATTAATTCTGATTGGACGACGCGCGATGGCTCAGGGCCCACACGTATGCTGCGACTGCTGATAACTGATCGGGCGTAAGTTGTGCTCCACCCATCGGCGGCATTGGGCTGCGATATTGCTTCGGTTGCGACACACCTTCCGTGATCGTTTTTGCGATTCCGGCATAGCTGCCGTCACTCCATAGCCATTTCTTATTCCTTCCCACAAGTTCGGGCGCCAGCGGCGTACCCTCACCGCTCTCACCATGGCAGCCCGTGCATGCTGCTCCGCCCACTTGGCCGTGGTAGATGCGCCCACCGAGCGCAACCATTTCTCGTGTCGCGCCGCTTGGGACGGGAAGATTGCTTGTTGCCGCCGCACCGGCATCGGGATGCGTACCCTCTGGTGGTTGCGCGGCCTCGTCAACAGGATTTCCGGCCGGAGCGGTTGCGCTCGGGCATGGCGTGATCTTCGCAGCGCCGCCTTCGAGACCGCCACGATACACGATCCGGTATATACGTCCGCGTATATCGTCGGAAACGTAGAGCGAACCGTCGGGTCCAACCGCTAAGCCGCTAGGACGATGCTCGGCTTTGTCCGGCGATCTCACCTCTCCTGCGAAACCATCCGCAAAAATTTCGCACGAGCCGGATGCGCGGTCCCCGGCGACCGGCTGAAAAACCACGTTGTAGCCGCTTTGCGGATAGGGCGCCCGATCCCATGACCCGTGGAAGGCGATGAAGACGCCGTCACGATAACGCGCCGGAAATTGTTTCCCGTCGTACCTCACCATTGCATTCGGGGCCCAGTGGGCGGGAAATGCCGCAATCGGAGCGATCTTGCTCGCGCATACGCCGATCGTCTTGCCACCGTCGCCGCCGTATTCCGGCGCCAGAACCAGTTTTTGCGCGAAAGAATCGTAGTAGCACTCGGGCCAGCCGTAGTCCCCGCTTGCCTTCAAAAGCAACAACTCTTCGGCCGGCAGGGTTGCCTCCTGATCAGGTTTATAGAAGTCGGGCCAATTCGCGCGCAGCTGATCCCGTCCGTGTTGAGTTACAAACATTCGCCCGCTTGGGTCGATGGCAAAACCTTCCGCGTTGCGGATTCCCGTAGCGAAGCGCTCCGCCCGTGAAAAAGATTGATTCGTTTTATTCGCGTCATAGAGCCAGATGCCGCCGCGAGTCTCAAGTTCCGTGCAGGGATCGGCGCCGGGCGATTTGAGTGTCCGATTTTTCAGTTGGCAGGAATTCGTCGCGGTGCCCATATCGACGTACATCGCACCTTCGGCATTGATGATGAACGGATGCATGGGATGGTCGCCGCCCAGGGGCAATCCGGAGACGATTGTCTCGGCAGGGCTACTCGGCACGATGGAACCGGCGGGCAACGAATATCGCACGATCCGGTCATTGATCTCGGCGTAGATCGATCCTTTATACATGCCGATCCCCGTACCGCCTGCTCCGCCACTTTGGACGGTTTCGCCAAATCGCTCAATCACATCGGCCTTTCCCGTGCCGCTCTTGTCCTGTAGGGCCACCAGGAAACCGCCCGCATGCGGTGTGTCACTGCCGTAGTACCTGCCCGACCAGGTGTTGACGTACAGAACTCCATTGGGAGCAACTACCATGTGGCGAGCGTGACCGATGCCGTCGGCGAACACCGTTGCGCAAAAACCGGCGGGTAATTTCAGCCCGGCATCATCGTTCGGGCAGGCTTGGCTCTTGGCTTTGGCAGGCGGATTGGGTGGGTCTTGAGCCAGGGCTAATGGGCTGCCTGTGCACACCCCTGAGATCACGATGAGAGCTGACAAGAGCATTCCATTTCTTACGTTATTCTGCATTGCGAATATCCTTTCCAGATGAATTGTCCTCCGTACGAATGGCTGTTTTCATCATCCCATCTTTGCGACCTCACGATGCCGCGCGTCGGCTCCCAAGTTTAGGATGCCCACTCTCTTTATGCCGGTTCAAATTCGTTCACGAAAATAGCGCGAGTCATCCGCGCAATAGATCCGAATTTGTTGTGATCCTGAGCGATAGAATGCATTGTCATTGCCCTCTCTCAGTTCCGGCTCCCAAGGTAACGCGATTTTGAGTGGACACATGCTCATATACGATTTGATCCAATGAGAATGAGCCAGCTCCTTTGATGATCACGACCAGCGCGAGAGCGAGAACCAGGATATGGTATTCAATTCCATGGCCTTGTTGGTCTCCGTACCAGTTCATGAAAAATCCAAACTTACGGTGAACTGCAACAAGCGCGACGCTCATGACCACCGCAATGCCAAGAGCTGAGACCCGGCTTAGCAGTCCAACAATCAAGCCCAAACCGCCCAGGAATTCTGCCGCGACGGCCAACACCGCCAACGGCGCCGGGATTCGCAAGGACTCTCGAAATACGCGCACTGTGCTTTGCAGTCCTGACCCGCCAAACCAACCCAATGCCATCTGTGCTCCGTGAGCGAAAAACACAACTCCCAGGACAATCCGCGCGATTGTGATTACCCAATCTCCATCCGTTCCAAGCATCCACGTAAGCATGTCNNGTGTCGGCATGTGGTCACGTGTCCAGAATAGCGAAGCCTTCGGAAGGACTGTGAGGCTGCCCCAGTCAAACCAAAACATTTGCCCGACGAGAATAAACCGCCATGTTTCAATGCCGTGCCTATCTACTGGCGTCTTTCGCCAGGTTTTGGCACTCAAGATGCCTCTATTACACGGGATTCGCGGTCTATCTTATGATTTAAAGGAGAGTTTATGGCGTTAGCTACTCGTCCACTGGGTTCCAGTGGACTCAATA